>NZ_JBWVAZ010000013.1:0-120911 GCF_057220975.1 Ruegeria sp. HKCCD9138
CAATCGTGCCGATGTTGACGTGCGGTTTTGTACGCTCAAACTTTTCCTTTGCCATTCCTCAGGCGCCCTTTTGCGATTTGGGGGACCCTTGGTCCCGTGGTTACATCTGCGCGCGCGAGATATTTGGTTCAAAGGGGAAAATCAAGCACATCCTGAGGGAAAAGCCGGTTATGACGCCGGATTTCGCGTGAGTTCGTCGGATTCCAGCGGCTGGATCAGGTCCGGGCGCCTGTCGAACCAGCCATTGTCCTTGTGTTCAGCTGCCAGCCATTCCTCGACACGGTCGGCGACTTTCAATGCCAGCCCGCTCATCTGCTCTTCTTTTGTTCGGGAATGGCCCGATCCCGCGACAGCGCTTTCGCTGGTCGTATCTTCCAGGACCTGGAACTGTTTGCCCTTGGCCAGGAACTCTTTCTTGTTCACGTCATAGACGTTCACCAGGACGATGGCGGTGCTTTTGGGGTTATAGATCACCGGG
This sequence comes from Ruegeria sp. HKCCD9138, assembly GCF_057220975.1. NCBI lineage: Bacteria > Pseudomonadati > Pseudomonadota > Alphaproteobacteria > Rhodobacterales > Roseobacteraceae > Ruegeria > Ruegeria sp. HKCCD9138. Next base: position 479 of record NZ_JBWVAZ010000013.1, read on the forward strand.
ATTCCAGGAGGCGCGAGCATGTAGCCCTCCAGGCTGATACCGATGTCGTACTCCTGAGCGCCTTCGTAGCGGCCCAGGCGAATATCGACCGCGTTCTGGATCGCATTCTCCCACTCCTTGGAAGTTGCATCCCGCGACACCGGACCCTTTTTCGCTTTTTCAGCAAACGCATAGTTCACGCGCAGTTTGAATTCGCCAAGACTCTCCGGCTCTTCATAAACCTGCGTCTGTGTGCATGCGCCCATCAGGGCAAGTCCGGTGATCAGGGTCAGAATGCGCAACATGTGTCTCGTCTCGATAGGCCAGATTTTTTTTGGATGTAGCGCACCGATACGGCCTGTGCAAAGCCGTATCGGCGGAAATTCACAGCCGTGGCAACCAGATCACGAAAACTTATAGTCTCGCGGGAAGCCATATGGTGGCTTTTTGCCTACTCCGGCACGCTTGGCCAGCCATTGGGTCAAGTCGGCCTCGTGGCGTGTCTTGTCACCACCCATCGACCATTTCAGGCCCTCTTCCCAAGCGAATGTGGTGATGTCCGACAAGCCACCGTCCAGCTCCAGGGTCCCCTGCCGTCCGCGCGCCATATTGTATTTCTGCAGGCGCACCCCTTTGCCGCGTGTCATTTCCGGCAGCTCGGAGATCGGAAAAACCAGGAATTTTCCGTTTTGAGAAACAACGGCCACATGATCGCCCTCTACAGGCTTGCAGATCATCGCCATCTCATCGGTCTTGACGTTCAGCACCTGCTTGCCGTTCCGGGTCTGCGCCAGAACCTCATCCTCAGGGACAATGAACCCATTGCCCGCGTCCGAGGCCACCAGCAGTTTGCGCCCCGCCTTGTGTATCAAAATGTCGACAATCTGCGCCTCGTTCGGCAGGTCGACCATCAGGCGCAGGGGCTCACCCATGCCGCGCCCGCCCGGCAGGTTTGCGGCGCTGACCGTGTAGAATCGCCCGTTCGAGGCAAAGACAAGCAGGCGGTCGGTAGTTTCGGCATGAAAGATGAAACGCGGGCCGTCGCCGTCCTTGAATTTCAGTTCGCGGGTCAGGTCAATATGGCCGGTCATGGCGCGAATCCAGCCCATCTGAGAGCAAACGACAGTGATCGGTTCCTTGTCGATCATCGCCTCAAGCGGCACTTCTTCGACGTTGCCTGCCTCGGCAAACTGGGTACGCCGCGCGCCACCTTCATAGTCTTTACCGAAGGTTTTCTTGGTCTCTTTTAATTGCTCGGCGATCTTCGCCCACTGCAAGGCGGGATCGGCCAGCAAGTCTTCGAGATTGGCCCGCTCAAGCATCAATTCATCTCGCTCGCGGACCAACTCCATCTCTTCCAGGCGACGCAGGCTGCGCAGACGCATGTTCAGGATCGCGTCGACCTGAACCTCGGACAGTTCGCCCTCACCCGGCTTGGGCGAGACATAGTCGGCTTCGCTGGTTGCGCGGATATGATCGATGCCCCAATCCTCGCGCATAAGCGCGGCCTTGGGATCGTCGTCATAACGGATGATGTCGATCACACGGTCGAGGTTGAGGAAGGCGACGATAAAGCCCTCCAACACTTCCAGCCGATGGTCGATCTTGGCCATGCGGTGACGCGAGCGACGCAGCAGCACCTCTTGCCGGTGATCAAGGAAAGCGCGCAGCACTTCCTTCATCGAGCAGACCTTGGGCGTCACCCCGTCGATCAGCACGTTCATGTTCAGGCTGAACCGCACCTCGAGGTCCGAGTTGCGATAAAGCATGCCCATCAGCACCTCGGGGTCCACGTTCTTGGAACGCGGTTCGAGGATCAGTCGGATGTCATCAGCGGATTCGTCGCGCACATCGGCGAGGATCGGGATTTTCTTGGTCTGAATCAGTTCCGCGATCTTTTCGATCAGCTTGGATTTCTGAACCTGATACGGGATCTCGGTGACGATGATCTGCCACTGTCCACGACCCAGATCCTCGACCTCATACTTACAGCGCAGGCGGAACGAACCGCGCCCGGTGCGATAGGCCTGCGCGATGTTCTCGGGCGGCTCGACGATTACGCCGCCGGTCGGGAAATCCGGGCCGGGGACATAATTCAACAGAGTGTCGTCGCGCGCATCCGGCGTCTTGATCAGATGCAGACAGGCGTCGCACAGTTCCGAGATGTTATGCGGCGGGATGTTTGTCGCCATGCCCACCGCGATACCGCTGGCGCCGTTGGCCAGCAGATTCGGGAACTGCGCAGGCAGCACGACCGGCTCGGTCAACGTGCCATCATAGTTGTCGCGAAAATCGACCGCGTCCTCGTTCAACCCCTCAAGCAACGCTTCGGCCACGATGGTCATCCGCGCCTCGGTGTATCGTGAGGCCGCCGGGTTATCACCGTCGATATTGCCAAAGTTTCCCTGCCCGTCGACCAGCGGGTAGCGGACGTTGAAGTCCTGCGCCAGACGCGCCATCGCATCATAGATCGCGGCGTCCCCGTGCGGGTGATAGTTACCCATCACGTCGCCCGAGATCTTCGCCGACTTACGGAACCCGCCTGTTGCGCTCAGACGCAGTTCGCGCATTGCATAGAGGATTCGCCGGTGAACCGGCTTCAACCCGTCGCGCGCGTCCGGAAGGGCACGGTGCATGATCGTGCTGAGCGCATAGGTCAAATAGCGTTCGCCGATTGCGCGGCGCAGCGGCTCGGCTACTTCGCCCCCGTTCTCGGGGGCCTCCATGTTGGGGTCGTCGATCGTATCGTTCATATATGATGTGATACGCCGCAAGTGCGCCTTGGTAAAGCAAGCAGCACATATTTTGCTGGGGACAAGTCGCGCTTTTTGCAACAGGGGGAGGCAAGTCCCGGATTTCCCCGGTTTTTCGACACATGGGCCGGATTATGGTATCCTCTACTCCATTGGAATGCTGCTGAATTTGTATGTTCGATTACCCGGGGGATGCGCCATGACGCGCCTTATTGTCGTTACTTTTGCCCTGCTCGGCTGGTGCTTTTACGTTATTAGCGGCGGACCGGATTTTGAGCCGCGCGGTATGCGTGCCGAGCAACCTGTACGCATGGCAACAGTGCAAAAACAAACCCCGACGCGCGATGTAGAACCCCAGGCCACAGATCTGGTGACCTACGTCGCCGCACGGACAGCCACAGTTCGAACACTACCGGAACCGACTGTTACTGCTGCAGGCGAGGTTGTCGTTGAAGAACTACCAAGTCTCAATGGGTTCTCCCAGATTTCGGCATTTGACGATCAAGGCGCAAGCTTCACGCTGGCCTCACTGGAAGACGGAGTGGCGGGGTTGCGACAAGTCGCACCGACGGCGGACGATGAACCCGCGCAGACCGAGGTGATACCGGAAGAACCCAAACAAGACATTCGTGAAGTTTCGGGCACGCGCGTAAACGTGCGCGACGGGCCCGGCACAATCTACCCCATCATCGGCAAGGTCCAACTGGGCCAGAAGGTCGAAGTCCTTGGCGAATCGGGCACCGGCTGGTTGCGCTTGCGCGTGTTGCCTGCGCAACAGGTGGGATGGATTTCCGAGTCTCTGGTCAGCAAATCCACAAACTGACGACCGCCGTCATTGCCCTGACCCAAAGCTCACCATAGCTATGGCTGAGTTCAGGTACGGAAATGACATGCAGAAATCCATTCTCATTACAGGCTGTTCATCCGGGATCGGTCAGGACGCAGCGCATGGGATGCGTGCGCGGGGCTGGCGCGTTTTTGCCTCGTGCCGCCAACAAGGCGACTGCGACCGGTTGCGCGCGCAGGGCTTTGACAGCCCGCTGATCGATTACACCAACGCCGAAAGCATCGCGTCAGGTCTGGCCGAGGTTCTGGAGGCCACCGGTGGAACATTGGACGCCCTTTTCAACAACGGCGCGCATGGACTGCCCGGAGCGGTGGAGGATGTTCCGACTGACGGCCTTCGCCATATCTTTGAAACCAACGTTTTTGGCTGGCACGAACTGACCCGGCAGGTCATTCCGGTCATGCGGGCACAAGGACACGGGCGTATTGTTCAGAATTCGTCGGTTCTGGGTCTGGTGGCCTTTCCCTGGCGCGGGGCCTACGTTGCCACCAAATACGCGGTCGAAGGTTTGACCGACACATTGCGGTTGGAACTATGCGGCACGGACATCAAGGTCATCCTGATCGAACCCGGCCCCATTAAGACAAAACTCCGCGAAAACGCGATCCCGATATTCGAGCGGTTCATTGATTGGGAAAACTCTGCGTTGCGACAGAAATACGAGTCATCGCTGCTGAAACGCCTCTACGAATCCTCTGGGCCCGACCGCTTCGAACTGCCAGCTTCGGCCGTGACTCTTAAACTGGCCCACGCGGTTGAATCAAAACGTCCCCGCGAACGCTATTACGTGACAACGCCGACTTATATTGCCGGCTATTTGCGCCGTATTCTGCCAACACGTGCGATCGATCGTATTCTCTCGGCTGTCTGAGGCAAAATAACTTGTTCGCTTTTTGGCCCGACGGGTCTAGATGAGTGCGACAGAAACAACAACGCGGACGGTGTAATCGTGGACCTACTGATGGTCGTACTGCTTCTGGCCATGGCGGCGGTCGTCGTCGTTCTGGCCCTTGGCATTGCCAATTTCGGCAAGGGCGGCATGGCCGCTGCCAAGAAAAGCAACAAGATGATGCGCTTGCGTATCCTGTTTCAATTCATTGCCGTGGTGCTGATCGTGCTCTACGTCTATTTGCGCGGACAGGGAGTTCAGTAGATGGTCGTTCTCAACAAGATTTACACACGCACCGGCGACGACGGCAAAACCGCCCTCGGCAACGGTGAACGAGTGGCCAAGTACTCGGGTCGCGTGACCGCATACGGCACCGTGGACGAGTTGAACGCCTTTGTCGGCGTCGCCCGCACCGAGGCCGAGGGCGATATCGACGCGGCCTTGGCGCGCATTCAGAATGACTTGTTCGATCTCGGCGCGGATTTCTGCCGCCCTGACATGGAAAAGGATGCCGAGGCTGACTACCCGCCCTTACGCATCGTTTCAGCCCAGATTGATCGGCTAGAGGCGGAAATCGACGCCATGAACGAATCGCTGGAGCCTCTGCGCAGTTTCATCCTGCCCGGCGGAACACGATTGGCCGCACATCTGCATGTATGCCGCACGGTGTCGCGCCGCGCGGAACGACTGGCCGTCGAGTTGACCAATATGGAACCGGTGAACGAAGTTGCTGTGAAATACCTCAACCGTCTCAGCGACTGGTTCTTTGTTGCCGCGCGTTGCGCCAATAACGGCGGGCGCGATGACGTGTTGTGGATCCCTGGCGCCAACCGCTGATCCTGCCCTATCCGGCGGTCCCCGAGACAGAAAATGACAAAACGCGACGTCCCGGAGCCATGACGTGACGATTTTGCCCTGTTGCGAGTCGCAATGACCCGCTATCAAACGCGGCGAGAGCATTGGTGGAGTCGCATCGCGGCTTGCCGTTTTTGTAAGGAGCATACGCAAAAATGAAGGTACTTGTGCCTGTCAAGCGCGTGATCGACTACAACGTGAAGGTTCGCGTGAAGGCGGACGGGAGCGGTGTTGATCTCGCCAATGTCAAAATGTCGATGAACCCCTTCGACGAAATCGCCGTGGAAGAAGCAATCCGCCTGAAAGAAGCGGGCAAGGCTGACGAAGTCGTTGCCGTTTCGATCGGCGTGAAGCAGGCGCAGGAAACCCTGCGCACCGCACTGGCCATGGGCGCCGACCGCGCCATTCTGGTTGTCGCTGCCGATGACGTCCATCAGGACATCGAGCCGCTGGCCGTTGCCAAGATCCTGGCCAAAGTGGTCGAGGAAGAACAGCCCGGTATCGTTTTGGCGGGCAAGCAGGCGATCGACAATGACATGAACGCCACCGGCCAGATGTTGTCGGCCCTGCTGGGCTGGTCGCAAGGCACCTTCGCGTCCGAGCTGGACATCGAAGGCGACAGCGCCAAGATCACCCGCGAGGTGGATGGCGGTCTGCAGACCATCAGCGTCAAGATGCCGACCATCGTGACCGTCGACCTGCGCCTGAACGAGCCGCGCTATGCGTCGCTGCCCAACATCATGAAGGCGAAGAAAAAGCCGCTGGATGAGAAAACTGCCGCCGATTACGGCGTCGACGTCACACCGCGCCTCGAGGTCGTCAAGACCGAAGAGCCGCCGGCGCGCGCCGCAGGCATCATTGTGGGCTCGGTCGACGAGCTGGTCGAGAAACTCAAAGAAGCGGGGGCTGTGTAATGGCTGTACTTCTGCTTGCTGAAGTCAACAATGGTGAGCTGTCTGTGGACGCCACCGCCAAGGCTGTCTCTGCCGTCAAATCGCTGGGCGACATCACCGTTCTGGCCGCAGGCGGTTCTGCTGCTGCAGCCGGTGAGGCCGCAGCAAAGATCGACGGTGTGTCCAAGGTTCTGGTAGCCGAAGACGCATCGCTGGGCCACCGTCTGGCGGAATCCACTGCCGCGCTGATCGTGGGTCTGGCCGACGGTTACGAGCACATCGTTGCACCCGCCACCACCGACGCCAAGAACGTGATGCCACGTGTCGCAGCTCTACTGGACGTAATGGTTGTTTCGGATGCCTCCGGTGTCGTTGACGGCTCGACGTTCGAGCGTCCGATCTATGCGGGCAACGCGATCCAGACCGTGAAATCGAACGACGCCAAGAAAGTCGTCACCATCCGGACCGCCAGCTTTGACGCTGCGGGCGAAGGCGGCTCGGCCCCGGTCGAGACCATCTCGGTCGGCGACAACCCGGGCCTGTCCGAGTGGGTCGAGGACAAGGTGGCCGAGAGCGACCGCCCCGAACTGACATCGGCCGGCGCAGTTGTCTCGGGCGGCCGTGGCGTAGGCTCGGAAGAGGACTTCAAACTGATCGAAGGCCTGGCGGACAAGCTGGGTGCGGCTGTTGGCGCGTCGCGTGCCGCAGTCGACTCGGGTTACGCTCCGAACGACTGGCAGGTGGGTCAGACCGGAAAGGTTGTTGCCCCGGATCTGTACGTCGCCGTCGGCATCTCAGGTGCGATCCAGCACCTGGCAGGTATGAAGGACTCCAAGGTCATCGTTGCGATCAACAAGGACGAAGAAGCCCCGATCTTCCAGGTTGCGGACTTCGGTCTGGTCGCCGACCTGTTCGACGCCGTGCCGGAACTCACCGAAAAACTCGGCTGACAATACAAGGATTCAAAGAAATCCTGACAAGGCCCGCCCAGCAGCGGGCCTTTTTCATATCAAATCCCGAATTGTGCCTGTCAAAGCCCCGGCAATCCTGCGATGCGTAGCGGGCCCAATCATGCACTCCGCCATCGGCTGCTGCAGAGTACCGAACAGCATATCCTCCAGTTCGTCCGACGCCCCGGACACGTTAACCTGAAGCGCGACCGATTGCGTACATAACGCCGCAACAGATTGAAACATCGACGCATCAACCGTGACTGGATTGTCAGTCGGTTTGCCGATGAAGCAATCCGCATGTCCGGCGGTTACCTCAAGCCAAAGCAGAATAACGGGCGACGAGACTTTCCCTAGAAACGACGTAAGCTTGGTTCGCCAGCTTTGCCGAAGTTCATCTGCAACCAGGTCGAAGCGAGCGTCCGAGTGGCTATTCAATCGATTTACAAGATGCCGCACAAAATGAACGTCGGTAAAATCCATCTCGGGATAAAGTTCAACCAGGTCTCGCGCGGGCTTCAGGAAACGATCATTTCGCCGCGGATGCACCCGATAGTACCGGTTCGATTGCCCCAAAACACCGGGAACCTGAAGCACGCAAAGCTCGGCCGCGTTTGCAAGTTCAAGCAAGCCCGCATCCCGGCAAAGGGCTTCGGCTCCGCAAAACAAACTGCCGAAGTTGATGCAACGCATGTCGAGTTGACGCTCGAGAATGGCGGGGAAAGGCTGCTCCACAAACCGGCCGAACGTCTCATCTCCGCCGATACAGGCTATGTAGGGACGCTCGATCGAGCGTTGCGGTGCCCGAAACGCCAAATGCGAGGCGCCATAATGACAAGCGGATTCTGCGGGACCACCCGCACCGATTGGTTGGTAGCTCATATCAATCACCCAGTTTTCATCACCCGGTTGCCATCTTGCAGCCTTATGTCTTGCAGATTCCTTAATGCGCGCATTTGAAGCGAATTTCACGGTCCCGATCCCCTTGCCGCCGGGCCGGAACTGCCGATAATGTCGCCGTATTCTGCGAACAGGGGCACCAGGACATGGACGTAAAAACAGTCGGAGTGATCGGCGCTGGCCAGATGGGCAACGGTATCGCTCATGTCCTGGCATTGGCGGAATACGACGTACTGCTGAACGACATCAGCCAGGAGGCGCTGGACAGCGCCTTGGCGACAATCGAAGCGAACCTGGCGCGCCAGGCATCGCGCGGCAAGATTACCGACAGTGATGTACAATCGGCACTGGGGCGCATTACCACTACGCTGAATCTGTCGGATCTGGGGAAGACCGATCTGGTGATCGAAGCCGCAACCGAGCGGGAAACCGTCAAGCAGGCGATTTTTGAAGACCTGCAGCCGCATCTGCTGCCGCACACGATCTTGACCTCGAACACGTCTTCGATCTCGATTACCCGCCTCGCCAGCCGGACGGACCGGCCCGAGCGGTTCATGGGATTTCACTTCATGAACCCTGTGCCGGTGATGCAGCTGGTGGAATTGATTCGCGGTATCGCCACAGATGAGGCGACGTTTAATGCCTGCAAGGCCGTAGTGGACAAGCTGGGCAAAACCGCAGCAAGTGCCGAAGATTTTCCAGCCTTCATCGTAAATCGTATCCTGATGCCGATGATAAACGAGGCCGTCTATACGCTCTACGAAGGTGTTGGCAGCGTTCAGTCCATCGACCAATCAATGAAGCTGGGGGCAAACCATCCTATGGGGCCGCTGGAGCTGGCGGATTTCATTGGACTGGACACCTGCCTGGCGATCATGAACGTGCTGCATGACGGGTTGGCAGACACCAAGTATCGCCCCTGCCCATTGCTGACGAAATATGTAGAGGCCGGGTGGCTGGGTCGCAAGACGCAGCGCGGGTTCTATGACTATCGTGGCGAAGTGCCGGTTCCGACACGTTAATAAGGGGCCAGCCCCCTCGCCCGGATTTCATCCGGGCTCACCCCCGGGATATTTTTGGCCAGATGAAGAAGCGGATCAGTTTTTGGTCGATTGGCCCAGTGACAGGGTGTGCTGTCTGAGCCAGGCCATGAATCCCCGTGGATCGCGTTCCAGCAAGGCCATATCCTCGTCCGAAACAGGATCGCCGATGACCGGGGATTGCGGCTTGTTGCAAGACCGGACGATTTCGTGCAGCAGCAGTCCCTGACGCAGGATCGGCGACAGGCGGTTGGCAATCTGGTACCAGCGCGAGTTGCAGCCAGGGAAAAAGATCGGAACGACGCGCGCGCCGGAGCGGCGGATCATCTTGGCGGTGAACACATTCCACTCACGCTCGATTGCCGGGCCGAACCAGTTGTCGGACGACATGACAACACCGGACGGGAACAGGGCGACGACACCGCCGTTCTTGAGATGGTCCATCGCCTTGCCCCGCATTTCCAGCATCTTGGATTGGGCTTCGGGGTCGTGCGGAAAGGGAACGGGAATCATGAATGACGTCGCCGCCTCGTCGAGGCCGGTCAGGACCGAGCGGGTCAGAATGCGATAATCACTTCGAACGCGGCCGATCAGTTCCGCAAGGATCATTCCGTCGACCATGCCATGCGGGTGATTGGCGACAACCACGACCGGTCCTTCGCTGGGAATACGGGCGATCTGCTCCGCCGGGGTTGTCAGGTCGATCCCCATTGTCTTGAGCGCACCGCCCCAGAACTTCTGACCACGGTAATGCTCGTTCTGCTTCTCGAACTTGTTGACCATGCGCAGGATGGTCAGCTTGCCGGTACACCATTCGATGGCGCGAATGGCTGTTGCAGTCCAGGCGTCGTCAAACGAGTTTGCGTAAGTCAGGGTTTTGCGATCGTAGATTTCGCCTTGATCAGGGCTTTGATCCACGACCGGGCCTGTCTTGGTATCGTGCGTGGTTTCCGCCAATTCCTGGTCTTCCCGTCCAATTTTCCGCGGCAGATCTGCGGTCAGAACCCTTCGCCGAACTTGTCGTTCACCAGAGTTTCCAAAGCTTCTGCCAACGCCTCAGCATCCGGGCCGGACGTCTCGACGTCAATAGTGGTTCCGCGCGACGCTGCCAACATCAAAAGACCCATGATACTGTCGCCCGAGGCAGAAAGTCCGTCTCTGGACACCTCTGCCCTTGCGTCAAAGCCTTCGACCACTTCGACCAGCTTGGCTGAGGCGCGGGCGTGAAGTCCTTTTTCATTAATGATTTTCAAGCTTCGGTTGGCCATTTCAATTAACCCGGTCTTAGTCCAGCGTCACGTTTTGTGCATTGATGTATTTGCGACCAGATTCCAGGGCCAGACGCACGGCTTCCGCCACCGGCAAGTGGCGACTTTTAGCCAATTTTATCAACATGGGCAGGTTCGCCCCGTAAAGGATTCGCCGATCCTGCGGCGCGCAGGCCCGCAAACTGAGGTTGGATGGGCTGCCGCCATAAAGGTCGGTCACCACCACGACACCGTCGCCAACGTCGACCTCGTCAGCGGCGCTGCAGATCTCTTCCTGTTTTTCCTCACGATTGTGATCGGCCTCGATCGGAACGGCTACCAGCCCGGGTTGCATGCCAACCACGTGCTGGGTCGCGGCCAGATACTCCTGCGCCAGTCCGCCATGAGCTACAATTACGATCCCGATCAACCCGGCCTCACATTCAACGATCGACGTTCCATTTCGCGGTGCCTAATTGACACCTGCTGCCCCTGTTCTGCAAGAGCCTTTGCAACCGCTTCCGCCATTGCAACTGACCTGTGCTGCCCGCCAGTGCAACCGAAAGCCACGGACAGGTGTGCCTTGCCTTCCGCCCGAAAGGCGGGCAGCAGCTGGATCAGCAGGTCAACGACCCTGTCAAAGAACGCTGCATAGTTCGTATCGGACTGAACATAGCCCGCCACATCCGGATTTCGACCATCCTCTGCCCGCAACTCCGGACGCCAGTAGGGATTGGCCAAAAACCGGCAGTCAAAAACCATGTCCAACCCACGTGGTAAGCCCCGCTTGTAGGAAAAAGACTCGATGGATACGGCCAGATGACGCCCGCCTCGGGGGGCAAACCAATGCTCGACCTCTTCGCGCAATTGGTGAATGTTCAGGGAACTCGTGTCGATCAGTGTATCCGCAATTTCGCGGATCGGTTGCAGCAGTTCTTTTTCCTGCCGAACGCCCGTTTCCGGACTGGCATTTGCGGCGACCGGGTGGCGCCTTCGGGTTTCGGAAAACCGCCGCAGCAATACCTCGTCGCTACAGTCCAAGTAGAGCGTGGTCAGATCGACATTCTCCATCCGCCCCAGCCGTGCAGCCAGTTCGATAAATCCGATGGTCGAAAAGTCCCGGTTGCGCGCGTCAATCCCCAACGCCATGGGCCGGGCATCGTCAGAGCCGTCGAGCAATCGGGACAAAAGACCCATGGGCAAATTGTCGATTGCTTCAAAACCAAGGTCTTCCAGGACATGGATCGCTGTCGAGCGTCCCGCACCGGATGGTCCCGTTACCAAAACGATGCGACGTTGCGATGTCATGTGTTCGGCCATTGCGGGTCCACACACCCCATTTTCACAAGTTGAACCAACGCTGCAGCCAAATTGGGCGTGTCTGCAGCACGAAGCAAGGGAACAGTTTGCCTCAGGAGGTGAACATGGGTCGGTTCGGGCAGACGGCGGGGTTCCGCTTGCCCCAGATCGACGACGTAAGACAAGGGAACCGGCCCCGCCGGGTCCGCGCGCAATAGCCCGATACCGCGCGCCTCGATCAGGCCGCGGATCGGCTGTTTTGCGTCTGCCATGACCTTGCCCGCCTGCATACTCAGATCGACCCGGTCATCGCCAACCAACTGCGCCCCGAGCGCCATAAGTTGCAGCGCCAAGCCGGACTTGCCCGAGCCGGACGGCCCCACGATCAACACACCATTCCCATGAACGGACACGCAGGTCGCGTGAATACAGGCCCTATCCTGACCGGTGGTTTCTGTCAGAGATTGCGCATCCATGAGCCTACACGGGAAGTCCTACGACAAACCGCGCGCCCAGCGGATCTGACGTGATGTCCGCTTCGGTCGGGCGGATGTTCTCGGCCCAGATCACACCGCCATGTGCCTCGACAATCTGTTTGGAGATAGCCAGGCCCAGGCCCGAGTTATTGCCGAAATGCTCCTCGGGCCGTTCCGAATAGAACCGCTTGAACACTTTGGTCAGCGCCTGATCGGGAATGCCGGGTCCGGTATCTTCGACCACGATCAAGACCCTTTTGTCACGCTGGCGCACCCAGACGCGAATTGCATCGTTTTCCTGGCAGAATGAGATTGCGTTGGTGATCAGGTTTACAAAGACCTGCGCCAGCCGCGCCTCGAGCCCGTTGATCACGATGGGATCGGATGGCAGGTCGGTGATATATTCGATACCTTTCGAGCGTGCATCCTCGCCCAGGAACTGACCGATATTGTCGAGGAGTTTCAGCAGGTCAAACGGCTGCTCCTCTTCCTTGACAAGTTCCGCATCCAGACGGGAAGCGTTCGAAATATCGCTGACAAGCCGATCCAGCCGGCGCACATCGTGCTCGATGACACCCAGCAGTTTTTCGCGCTGATCATCACGTTTGACCATGCGCAATGTGCCAACTGCGGACTGCAGACTGGCCAACGGGTTCTTGATTTCATGGGCCACATCGGCAGCGAACTGTTCGTTCGCATCGATCCGGTTATAGAGTGCAGTCACCATCCCGCGCAGAGCCCGGCTGAGGCGACCGATTTCATCCGGACGAGCACTAAGATCCGGGATGCGAATGCGACCCGGATTGACGCTCGAACCACGATCCTTGCCGATCTCGGCTGCCGAGGCCAGATCTGCCAGCGGGTTGGCAATGGTAGATGCCAGAACCAGACTGAGTCCGATAGAAACAAGCAGCGCCACGATAAACATCTGCAGGATCCGCTCCTGCTCCTGCCGGGCCAGGGCATCGATCTCTCCGGCGGGTCCCGCCATCGCGACGGCACCGACGGGTGCGCCTTCCAGCAAGATCGGTGCGACGGCCACGATAACGGTATCGCCTGCGTCATCCAGCACTGTCTGAACCTGCACGTCCCCCGCAAGCGTTTTGGGGATAATCTCCTGTACGCGCTGTGCCAGTGTCGGAGCCTCGCCTTCCGGCGCACGGCTAAAGATTGTATGCACGCCCATCCAGACTGCATTCAGCGCATCGCTGATCAATGTGCTTCCGGTCGCCGCGTTACGATCCGTACGAAGCAGGACAGGCAGTTCGGACGCGGGCGTCGCCCCTCGTGTCCAGCCAATCAGAGTACCGGTGCCATCATAGACAAACACCTCGCCACCTTCCGGCAAGCTGAGCCCCGAAAGCGTGTCACGTACATCCAGTGCGATAGCCTCGCCGCTACCTGAAACCAACGGCTGACGCAGCTGGGTTTCAAAAACGTTGCTGACCAGTTTTGCATCGCCGATCAGATTGCGTGCCGTCTGCTGCACCCTTTGTTCGCGGGAATTATCCAGATAAAGCAGCCCGGCCACCAGAATGACCAAGGCGATCAGATTGAACGTGATGATCCTGCGGGCAAGTGGCGATCTGCGCAGGGAGAACAGATTGCGCCTTGACCGCTTTGCATTCAGTTCTGCAGAGTCAGGATCCTGGGGAATGACCCAGTCATCCCCAAGTACGACGTCACCGTCGCGAAATTCGCTGGATTGTTCGGTATCGCGCACGAGACCCTACCACCCCTTAAAAACGGTCGCGTCTACTCTTCGTTATACCGATATCCGATACCGTACAAAGTCTCGATTGCCGAAAATTCCGGATCGGCGGCACGCATTTTCTTGCGCAGGCGCTTGATGTGGCTGTCAATCGTCCGGTCATCCACATAGACCTGATCGTCGTAGGCCACGTCCATCAGCTGATCCCGGCTTTTGACGAAACCCGGACGTTGTGCCAGCGCCTGCAATAGCAGGAATTCAGTCACCGTCAGCGATACATCAGCACCTTTCCAGCTCACCGCGTGTCGCAGGGGATCCATCCGCAGCTCGCCGCGTTCCATCACCTTTGCGTCACCTGTGTTGGTATTCGCCACATCGCCTTCGGTGGCTTCCTGCCGCCGCAACAGGGCGCGGATCCGTTCGACCAGCAAGCGTTGTGAGAAAGGCTTTTTGACATAGTCATCTGCGCCCATGCGCAGCCCCAGGACTTCGTCAATCTCATCGTCCTTGGACGTCAGAAAAATGACCGGCATCTGGGTTTTCTGCCGCAGGCGCTGCAGCAGATCCATGCCATCCATGCGCGGCATCTTGATATCCAGCACGGCCATGTCCGGCAGCTTCTTGTTGAACGCGTCCAGCGCGGCCTGCCCGTCGTTATAGGTTTCGACCTCAAACCCTTCGGCTTCGAGTGTCATGGACACGGACGTCAGAATGTTTCTGTCGTCGTCCACCAGTGCAATCTTTGACATCGGGTTCACCCCTATTCCTGCTCACTCGCGCAATAATACGCTTTTTTGTAAGGCATTGTTGGCGGTTTTAAGACGCCGAATCAATCCGTAACTGCGAATCGTGCCTTTGTTGGGGCAGGTATGCGGCAAATTTGCCTTGATACCCCCAAGAATCTGCCGGGTTTTCCGGCAGGAAAAACTTGGTGGCGCTAAACCTTAGCTTGGTTGCGCTAACTGCGCCAAACCGTCCTGTTCATGCCCCAAACGACCGTGATAAGAGGCCCTGTCCGCCGGACATTCCGGCATGAATGCCCCAAGAGCGCACCCGGCCCCAACTGCCGCCGCGCCGCCACAGGAGAAGACACACATGACATCTGGACGGGTTAACCCGCAATTCCGCCTCGAGGATCAGGGCATCGAGGGTCTGGGACATGTCTATTACAACTTCATGGAACCGGCGCTGATCGAAGAAGCGCTGAAGCGCGGCGAAGGTACGCTCGGCAATGGTGGTGCCTTTCTGGTGACCACCGGCAAGTTCACCGGTCGTTCACCCAAGGACAAGCACGTCGTCAAGACAGATAGCGTTGCCGACAGCATTTGGTGGGAAAACAATGCAGAGATGAGCCCCGAAGGGTTCGATGCGCTTTATGAAGACATGCTGGCCCATATGAAGGGTCGCGACTATTTCGTGCAGGATCTCGTTGGCGGAGCCGATCCAGCTTATGCGATCAATGTGCGCATGGTCACCGAAATGGCCTGGCACAACCTCTTCATCCGCCACCTGCTGCGCCGCCCGGATCGTGAGGATCTGGACGAGTTCGTGGCCGATTTCACCGTCATCAACTGCCCGAGCTTTAAGGCAGATCCAGCCAAGCACAACTGTCGCAGCGAAACCGTGATCGCGCTGAACTTCGACCGCAAACTGATCCTGATCGGTGGCACAGAGTATGCGGGTGAGAACAAGAAGTCCGTTTTCACCCTGCTGAACTACATGCTGCCTGAAAAAGGCGTGATGCCGATGCACTGCTCGGCCAACCACGCCGTTGGCAACCCGGTCGATACCGCCGTATTCTTCGGACTGTCGGGCACCGGTAAAACCACGTTGTCGGCTGATCCGTCACGTGTGTTGATCGGCGATGACGAACACGGCTGGTCGGACCGCGGCACATTCAACTTCGAAGGCGGCTGCTATGCCAAGACCATCAACCTGAACGCCGAGGCCGAACCCGAGATTTATGCGACAACCTCGAAATTCGGAACGGTTATCGAGAACATGGTCTTCGATCCCGAAACCAAGGAACTGGATTTCGACGACGACTCGCTGACCGCGAACATGCGGTGCGCCTATCCGCTGGAATACATCTCGAACGCGTCCAAGACCGCGCTTGGGGGCCATCCAAAGAACATCATCATGCTGACATGCGATGCGTTTGGGGTTCTGCCTCCGATCGCTCGGCTGACGCCTGCGCAAGCGATGTACCATTTCCTGTCGGGTTTCACGTCCAAGGTTGCGGGCACCGAGCGCGGCGTGACCGAGCCACAGCCCACATTCTCAACCTGCTTCGGTGCACCTTTCATGCCGCGTCGCCCCGAAGCGTATGGCAACCTGCTGCGGGACAAGATCGCCCAGCACGGCGCGACATGCTGGCTGGTTAACACCGGCTGGACCGGTGGTGCATATGGTGTCGGAAGCCGGATGCCGATCAAGGCCACCCGTGCCCTTCTGACCGCTGCGCTGGATGGCTCGCTGGCCGATGCCGAATACCGAAAGGATGCCAATTTCGGTTTTGACGTTCCGGTTGCCGTGCCCGGTGTTCCCGAAGTTCTGCTGGACCCGCGTCGCACATGGGACGATCAGGCAGCCTTTGACAAGCAGGCCGAGAAGCTGGTTCAGATGTTCGCCGAGAATTTTGAGCAATACGTGCCGTTTATCGACGAAGACATCAAAGCTGTCGCGATCGGGTAAGAGGCAAAGAGGGGCCACAGCGCCCCTTTTCGAGCCGCCGAGAACATCCACGCAGTCACATTGTCGAGTGTGTCGCTATAATTAAGTTGCGCGACCAGCAGACATGGGGTATCAAACTTAGTCATTACGATGATCCTGTTCGGTTTTTTTGGTCGGACCGGGTCTGTCAGGTACCTTTGGGCAGCTCCTGCGAATACACTCACACCCGCGTTGTGAGTTGCCCGATCACATGGTGAAAGAGTCCAATTGGGGGTGGGCGCCAGGCTGAGGTTGAATAGAACAGTGTCCTGTTCAAAACATCTTTGCTCGGCGCTGGAAGCAACAGGTAAATCATGACCGAAATCTCGAAACTCACTGAACTGCGCAAACTGATGCAGAGCATGGAACGCACATTGGGGCTGGAGGAGTTGTCCCCGGTCGAGCGTGACATCTACTACGCGGCCGAGGAACTGTCGAAAGCCAATCAGGAAGTGCGTACATTCGGCCTGATCGAACACACGCTGGTTCAAAGCGTTTCCCGCCCGACTTTTTTCCGGGCCCTGAAATCGTTGGTTCAAAAGGGGTATTTGTCACAAAGCGGCAGTTCTAACCGGGGTCGGTACATCGTCCATGCCCCCAGGTGACATTTCTTTACGGCAAGTAAACGGCTGACGTCAGTGCGCGGGTGGATTTCGGACACGTTCTTCGCTTCGTTGGCCTATGTGGCGGCGTCGATTCTGACCTTCGAGGTCCTGATGCCACTGCAGAACATGTTCTTCCCGGAATATCCCAGCCATGCCAGCCTGCTGTTTCTGCCGCATGGTGTACGGGTTCTGTCGGCCTGGTTGTTGGGCTGGCGCGCAATTTTTGCGTTGTTGCCGGGCGTTTTCATTGTGTTCGCGATGGTCGGAGGCTGGGATGTGTTCCTGCCCAGCCGCTTGCTGGCCATAGCAATTGCCGTCACGACCGTGCCTGCGGTCTTCTATGCCTGCAAATGGCTGGGATGGGATCTGTTTCCCAAACCTGACCGTCGCCCTTGCTGGGCATGCGTTATGGGTATCGGTGTAATCACGTCCATTCTGGTGGCCGTATTGACCAATCTGGCATTCGGCAGCGCCACGGTGGAATACTTCGCCTACCTGATCGGTGACATTTCCGGCCTGTTCTTCTTGATGCTGGGGCTATATTTCAGTTTTCGTCTTGCCGATCGACGCGCCTGACTGGTCAGCCCATTATCCCACGCCGCAATAGGTTCAGCCCGGCAATCAGCAATACAAGCAGTGTCAGCTTTCGAAACTGCGCCTGATCAATCCGGTTCTGCAAAGACAGACCGCCCCACATTCCCACCAAGGCAGGCAGGATCAACAGCGCCGAAAACGTGGCTGTCTCGGATCGCAAGATACCGGAACCAATATGTGCGGCGACCAAAGCCACCGCGCCCAGGCCATAAATGACACCCTGCACGCGCATCTGATCTTTCTTGGCCGTGTTCAACGCCGTCAGATAAGCCACAGTCGGCGGCCCCCAGACGCCGGAGACTCCGCCAACAAATCCGGCGATCGCGCCCGCGGCAGCCTCAACCCGAGCGGAAGGGCGCTGCAATACAAGCTTCAGTCCCAGCAACTGCACCAATGCAAAGAAGGACACCGGTATGCCGATCATCATCATGAAGACCTGAGGCGACAGCAAGCGGACCATCTGAGCGCTGACCAGCAGAAAGACCAGCCCGACAGTCAGGAAAACCCGGAACTGACGGATCGATTTCAGCGCGGCTGCAGCGCCTTCGCGCAGGGCCTGTATTCCGTTGGTGACCAATGTAGGCAGAATAAGACCGGCCAAAGCCAGATCCGGCGGCAACATGATGCTGAGCCCCGAGACCAGCACCATTGGCATGGCAAATCCCACCATGCCTTTGACCCACCCGGCCAGAAACGCCACAGCCAGAGCCAGATACAGATCATGAGGTGACATCATTGCGAACGGCGCCATCCCTCTTCTTAACATCCTGAAATTTCTCTGCACTGCAAAAACGATTGAGTAATTTTTGAACTTTTTTGCACCATTATTCGTATTTTTGTTGCGCTGCACGTGCAGCATGATATGACCAGACGACCCAAAGAAGGACGTGATTCATGGCCCATGACGGACAGGACGTGACCAACATGACCGCACAAGCAGTTTTATCTGACCTCCTGACTTTGACAGGCGCAGCCTTGCCCGCGGTCAACTCTGTTTTCGAACAAGCACGCGAGTCGGTGCGGGCAATGGTGACGGACGGCGACCGGATCTCGGGTGCCCTGATCGAGGCGAACCAGACCGCTGCGCACGGGCTGGCATGGCTGGCTACGTATAACCAGTCTCTGCAACAGATGCAGCGCTGGGCTGAGGCATTGGATGCCGACAGTAAATTCGGTGAGATGGAACAGCTGCTGCATCAGATCGCCTTTGGAGAGTACCTGCATCAGGTTGCCGGCGGTATTCCGATGAATCAGGGTGAGGTTGTCCGGCTGCAGGATCTGGGTCTGGGCTGGGATGCTCTGTCCGGTTTCCAATGCGCCGAAGTGCAGACCCTCATGGCGCAGGCCAACTCTCAGGCCGCAAGAACCCGACTGGTCGAGTTGATGCAGGATCAGGCAGGCGCCACGATGTTCGGCGCATCGGGGCTGGATGAAGAACTTGAAATGATCCGTGACCAGTTCCGTCGCTATGCACAGGACAAGGTCGAGCCAAACGCGCATGAATGGCACCTGAAGGATGAGCTGATCCCGATTGAGATCATCGAAGAACTGGCCGAGATGGGCGTCTTCGGACTGACGATTCCCGAAGAGTTCGGCGGCTTCGGCCTGTCCAAAGCCTCGATGTGCGTCGTGTCCGAGGAACTGTCGCGTGGCTATATCGGTGTCGGCTCGCTGGGCACCCGATCCGAGATCGCGGCCGAGTTGATCATTGCGGGCGGCACCGACGCGCAAAAGGCACAATGGTTGCCCAAAATCGCGAGTGCGGAAATCCTGCCCACGGCGGTGTTTACCGAACCTAACACTGGCTCCGACCTTGGCAGCCTGCGCACCCGCGCGGTCAAGGACGAGAACGGCGACTACAAGATCACCGGCAACAAGACGTGGATCACCCATGCCGCCCGCACCCATGTGATGACCCTGCTGGCACGGACGAACCCCGACACTACCGATCACCGCGGCCTGTCCATGTTCCTAGCCGAAAAGACACCGGGTACAGATGAAGACCCCTTCCCCACCCCTGGCATGACCGGCGGCGAGATCGAGGTTCTGGGCTATCGCGGCATGAAGGAATATGAACTGGGCTTTGATGGCTTCCACGTCAAAGGCGAAAACCTTCTCGGCGGCGAAGAAGGCAAAGGTTTTAAACAACTGATGGAGACCTTCGAATCCGCCCGCATCCAGACTGCGGCCCGCGCGATCGGGGTGGCGCAAAGCGCGCTGGATATCGCCATGCAATACGCACAGGACCGCAAGCAATTCGGCAAGTCGCTGATCAAATTTCCGCGCGTATCCGGCAAGCTGGCGATGATGGCGGTTGAGATCATGATTGCGCGCCAGTTGACCTATTTCTCGGCCTGGGAAAAAGATCACGGCCAGCGCTGCGACCTTGAGGCAGGGATGGCCAAGCTGCTGGGGGCCCGTGTGGCCTGGGCTGCTGCGGATAATGGCCTTCAAATCCATGGCGGCAACGGTTTTGCACTGGAATACAAGATCAGCCGTGTCCTGTGCGACGCGCGCATTCTGAACATTTTCGAAGGGGCTGCCGAAATCCAGGCACAGGTTATCGCACGACGTCTGCTTGGGTGACCGTTTCGGCAACTCCGTTTCCCCAACTGACCCGGCCCTTGCGCCGGGTCTTTTTCTTGCGTTGGCGGAAATGCACGAGAACTTGGCTGCACGTACACAAGGGTCGGTCGTGATCCGCTGACGCGGAAACTTCCCCTTTGATCCGAGGCAGAACAGGGGTAGAGCACGCCGGGAACAAATCAGTATCCGAGCAGTTGGCAGCTAAGATGACCAGACGATTTCTAGCACTTTGGGCGATGCTTGCAGCCCTAGCCTTAGGCGGCTGCGCAACAACCTACCCCACCGCCAGCCAGAGTGACATCGATGCGCTGGCACAGGCCATCCAAAACCTGGATCCCGGGGTCGATCCCGCCGAGGCGCGGCAAGCCGCAAATATCTCCTATGCCTACTCGCAACGCTTGGCACGAGAATGGGAAGTCACCGATCCTGCCATCATCCACAATGCCAAAGTCGCCAACGGGTTTCGCGAGCGTGGTCTGTGCAACGACTGGGCGGAAGCGATGACAAAACGCCTGCGGCAAGAGAATTTCCGCACGTTGGACCTGCATTGGGCCACCTCTCCGCCAACACAGTTTCGCATCATCCACCACTCGGCCCTCATCAGTGCCAAGGGGGACTCGATGTACGATGGTATCATCCTCGACCCCTGGCGAAACAGCGGCGCGCTGCATTGGGCGGCAACGCGCGAGGACACGAGGTACAATTGGCGGCCGCGGCTGGAAGTGCGCGAGGAACTACTGAACGGAACGCTATCGTTTTGACACCGGTTCCTTCCACATACGCGATGGGCTAAGACCTTGTCATGACTC
The DNA here is from genome assembly GCF_057220975.1 of Ruegeria sp. HKCCD9138. Classification (NCBI taxonomy): domain Bacteria; kingdom Pseudomonadati; phylum Pseudomonadota; class Alphaproteobacteria; order Rhodobacterales; family Roseobacteraceae; genus Ruegeria; species Ruegeria sp. HKCCD9138. The sequence goes on from NZ_JBWVAZ010000013.1 coordinate 21,624, forward strand.
GGCTGATCCTGACCTTGCCCCTGCTGGCATTTTTCCAGTGTGACAAAGACGAGACTGTCGCGGCCTACGGCGCGGCGGATCAGACCTGGGTCCTGCGGGAAATCGACGGACAACCCTATCAGGCCAGCGCCCTTCTGCGATTTCCCGAAGAAGGCCGTATCGAGGGTAACGCCCCTTGCAACAGCTACAACGGCACTCTGAACGCGCCCTATCCGTGGTTCGAGATTTTGGATCTTTCGGCGACCCGTGCAGCCTGTGCCGGCCTCGAAGCCGAGGGTGTTTATTTCGCGGCGTTGCTGACGATGACTCAATCCGAAGTGTCCGGTGACGTGCTGATCCTGCGCAACGAGGACGGGCATGAAATGGTATTCAAAGCCGCCGAGTGAATTGCTCCACAAACCGGCCACGTGCCTCGGGTAGCGGGTTGTGGCCCAAAGCCGGCGCCACACGGTGCTCAAGAAAGTAGCCTGTGGTTTGTAAACCTTCGGCGATTTCCGTATCCGGCGAAGCGCCTTTTCCACGCAGACACGGCGGCAGAGGCAGTAGTTTCTCGGCCCATTCCCCTGCGCCGTCCGCGCTGACCGCACGGCCGGTCTTGGGGGAAACATAGACCAAACCCTCGGTCGCACCGGTCACCGCACATGTAGTCAGGTCGAGGCCAAAGCCCAGCTCTTCCAGCAGGGCCAATTCCCAATGCAGGTAGGCCAGCGGCCAGATTTCATCCTGACCCAGAAGGTCCATCAGTTGTTCGGTCTGTTTGTAGATCGCGGGGTGCGGCTCTCGCTCTGGCAGACAAAACGACAGCAGTGCCACGACGGCATTCAACCCCGCCAGTGCCAACCGCCCCGAAAACGCCGCTGCCGCGCGGGATCGCAGGGGTTCCACCTGAAAAGTCCCGATATGTTCCTCAAGCCGGGCGCGCCAAAGCACGTCCAACTGCGCCCCGGGTTGCAGGACCGGCGCGATCTTGCGACTGGTCCCACCCCGCACGACGCCGGCATGTCGACCGTGTGTTTCGGTGAAGACCTCGATAATCGCCGCTGTCTCGCCATGACGGCGAGAGGTCAGAAGGATGCCATGATCGCGCCAGTCCAAATCGGGGTCCTGTTAGCGGTTGGGGTCGCCGGCAGAAAACCCCAAGGAAGCAGATCGTGCAAGATCACAAGTGAGAGGACCGTTCAAACCCTGCATGAAACCTCGAATATGAGAAGTTAGGGCGCCAATCGCCTACACCAGGTCGCTGACGGCGTTCGTGAACCTTAATGGCGCGGCATGGATTTGTTAGTTCAAAAGGTCGATTTCATGCCCGTCGATGATGATCGCAAGGTCCCAGAACTTCCGGATTTCCTCCTCTGCGACCTGCGCTGCGGATTGCTCATCGGGGATGCGTTCAATGCGGAAACCGAACTGCTCAAATCCGCAGAAATCAACACGGCTTAGAATGATTGGAACCACATTTCGTTCAATTGCGGCAGCGGCAAGTAGTCGTGCGATCTTGCAAACAGATTTCGGAGGTTCGTGTATCCTTACACCGATATGCGTGCGCTTGACCGTTTCGCATTCCCAGAGGGCGGTTGACGGCACCAGTTTCATTTGGGGAAACACCACTTTCCCGTGCGGCCGGGATTTCCGGTGATCGGTCATCAAGTCGTCCAGGGAAACCGGCCGTTCCGGTGACGTTCGACTAAGAATTTTGAACCAATGGTTTTCTGTCATCTACAACAACTGATTTCAGCTAAAATTTTGGCGGCTTTCGACGCCCCCGCTTCGGGTAGTTCTATTTTTTGCAATGCAGATCGATAGATTTCCACACCGCCGGAATCCAGACAATCAGACATTGCCCGCTCCAACTTCATGAATTCTCTTTCGGTGATCATAGCGGAAAGCTCGCGATCGGCCAAAGCCTTGGCGCGTCGTTCCTGATCGTCCAGATAGGGTGCCGACTGTGGGATCAGAATGGCCGGAAAACTGTGATACAGAATCTCATTGACCGAATTGTACCCCGCCGCCGATATGACCAAGTCTGCGGCCGCGCAGAGCTTTGTGGCCTCTAAAGTCTGAACAACTCTGGTGTTCTTCCAATTGAACGTTGACGGCTGCACCTTGCTTCCGGGCCAGGTGACGATCAGGTGCAAGCAGTCGGGTCGGGCTTCTATGATCCCTGAAATTGCCTGCAATTGAGCGGATCTTTTTGAGGCTACGCCCCCACCCAGCATGCTGACGACCAGCTGCTTGAAATCATGCCCCATTCGCTTGGCCAGCCCGGCTCTGAGGTGCTCGCGGTCTTTTTCAGATTGACCCAAATCGCGAAAAATAGGGCCGACACGATGCACGTGATCACCATAGCTGTATGCATCATTGAGTTCGTCAAAGGCCTCTGACGGCACGATAACACGATCGAATGCGCTTTCACGCTGAAGCATGCCGAGCCTTGATCGACCCTTGGGCCACAAGCCCCGCCGTATCCAAACCGCCGACAGTTTTTTCTCAAGAATTATCCTGTAGACAGAATCGAATACATAGCCGCCGTCAAACACCAGCATGTCGCTCTTCTGCAATGCGGCGCCCAGACGGCGATAGGTCAAGATGTCATTGGCGTTGGAATGATCGTTCAAATCAGTTCGCGCGACCAGCGGAATGCAATCTATGCCTTCCCGTCTGATCAACGGCACACAACTGGGAAACGCGGCAAATACTGCGGGCATGTTGTCCGGCAATGCTTTGGCAATGATTGCGCAACGCTGCGCGTGCCCTAACCCTACCCCGTTCGTGGGTAAGAACAGGGTTCTTTGTGTCGTCCGCTCGGGCCGGTGAATTTCTGGCTTGAGACCTGCTGCGGTTTCCAGACGGGAAATGTCCACCGAATTCAACCACTGAGATCTTGATACCTGTTCCGCGATCTGTGGAATGCTTCCAAGTATTTTTCCAGTGAGATACCCATCCAATGCAAACAGAGTTTTTGGTCCAAGCAATGCCGGTGCACCCGTCGACACAAGAACTTCGTCCTCGGTGCAATCTATTGCAATACCACCGGCGGCAATCAACTGGACCGCCAGCGCCGCCATGCGAACACCGGCGATACCGTGCCCGAACATGGCAAGAATATCTGTCGAATTTGCCAAGGTAAGCGGTGAAAGATCCGTGAACAGGATCGTGGGCAAATCGTGAAAGGACGACGCCTTGATTGCCTCGTTCTGCGCCCCGCTCACGACTAGCTTCAGCTTGTACCCACCCTGATTACTCATCCGGGACAAGCAGGGAAGCGTTTCGGCATTGTCCAGTTCCATTTCGCCTAGGACGACGGTGACCGTCGGCTTCCCCTGTGCCGGCCGTCCAACCGGTCGAACTTCTGCGACCAAGGGGCTTACGGCCGAGGGCAACATCGGTCGCGGCTGAAAGTCTGCAAGGTCGATGACACGGGCTTCGCGTCCAATCGCATAGGCAAGGCGTGCCTTTGCAGCGATGAAACTTTGCTGTGTCACGAAACGACCCGTTGCGATCACCGGTACGTCCGCGCCGAGTTGCTTTTGCCGCAAAGACGCAAGCAGAAGATCGTCAATTTCCTCGGCGCCCAGAACAAAGACGATTTCTGCCACTTGCTCGTCAGGGTCGACGAGGAAGTTGGCCGCCTCATAAACTCTGCCGCGCCCGGCATCCTTCGGCAAATACTCGGCACCGATGCACACATCGAAACCCCGAGCGGCAAGTTGCTCGGCAAATATCAATTGCGCATCAAACGACCGTATCGAACGCGTGCCAGCCTCAACATAGATCATTTCAGCACCCCGCTTTCAGCGGTCAGAATACCTGAAAGCATCGCCCTGAAATTCTGAGCGGAATAGCGCTCAAGAATCGCGCGCGACTTGGATACCTGCTGATGGTATTCCTGCGGTTTGGCGACAAGGTCAGCGATGATCCCGTCAACTTCGCTGGGTCGGCAGGTGATGACGGCTTCGCCAAAGGTCTTGCCGGTATTGGTGTCCGTGAGGACGACCTTGCCGGCTGCCAGAGCCTCTGCAATGACGCGCCCAAAACTCTCCTGCCAGGTCGGCGCTGTGAAATAAACGAAGAAATCTATCATCTCAAAAAACTCGTCCACACTAATGGCGTCGAAGGGAAACAGGGTCCAATGCGTGCGAAGAATGCCCGCACCCAACAACGCGTCCGCACCGAGAATAACATTGGATTGCGAATGCTCCGGAAAACACAATTCAAGGTCGGCAATATTGGGAAGCTTTTCAAACCCCGGCCGTGAATGCCTTCCACGGCGATCCTCGGGTTTTTTGCACGGTTCGCGGACTTCGGTCGCGCAAATATTGAACCAGTCGGTTTCGAGCACATTCCAGTGTTGAGCCACACGTGAATCGGCCAACCAATTGGCCACGGTCTTTCGGTTGTAAGGTGAAATCGGGGCGAGAGACTTCCTCAGCGCAAGCGACGCGATGTCAATTTGATCGAGGCATATTGCAACGTCAAACCCCTCTTCCCCACCTGGACGCAGGAAGTTCTCGTGCGTCACGACAATGAGGTCCCGAGCAAATATCCTCGCCTCCAATTGCTGCTGAAATTTCAGAAAGGACGGGTTGTGCAGGATGACAAAATCAGCACTTATCCGAGGGGCATCCCAGATCAGCGGAATGTGCAATTCGTCAAGCACCTTCCGCAACACTGGCGCAACGTATTGGCTTTCACCGAATGTTCTGGACGTTACCGCATGCACGACCACGTGCCCGAGCTCCGCTGCCTCCCGTAACTCTGCGGCGACCGCTGCAGATGTTCCACCAGAGAAGCGCGGCTCGATTATGTAGGCAACTTTCGGTCGATCCGAGCAACTGATGACGGGCACGACGGACATGGAATTCAGTGCTGCAACGTGTTTGCGGCCGCAGTGTCATCCGGGCTGGTCGGCGTTCCGGTAGCAAAGCCGAAATCCAGATTGCCAACCGAGGCTGCCTCGTAAAAGCTGCGCAATTCCAGCGACAGCTCGTCTTCGCCCACAAGTAAATCCGGGTTTCTCTCGAGATAGGAATACAGCGATTGGGTGTCGTTGTTGGATAGGAACTGATCGATGTTCAGCAGGTGTTCGAGCGTGACCTCAGCGCCCGCACTATGAGAGGTCGTTAAGAAAAGGAGGGCAGTAACAATACCCATAAGTTTGCTGTCAGTCATTGGTGCACACCCGGTGTTTGATTTCTAACTTTTCACGTTGTTCCGGCCCTTCGCAGTTAATGTCGTGTGGAATGTCACTGGTTCGTCGCTGTCTTCAGCTTTTGCAGAACCTGGCTTCTTAGTTGATCAACAGGGTTGCTGGCAGGAGCGCTGCGGCTGGTTCTTCTGGGCGTTGGCGTAACCGAACCGCCGCCGGAGCCTTCTCCGGCCAACCACAACTCTATTACCCCAACCGGCGTCTTGGACGCTGACCCTGTGAAATCCCGCAGCAAAGCGTTCGCATCTTTCGCGAGGGCCGCTGCCCTCTTGGCATCCTGACGATGGTAAAACCGAACGTTGGATTGCGTAATCCCGAACCCGACACGTGCCGATCCACTCAATTCGTGACCGGTTGCGCTTAGGCTTGCGACAACAGCACCAACAGCGCCATCTGGAAGACTATTTGGTGCAAATAGCCGGAATTCCGCGCCTTCACCCAGAACGGCCGTTGCCGGAGGCTCGGTAACTTCTTCAATTGGCGCTGCGTTGCCAGTTGGCTCAACTGGTATTGGCTGCAGTCGCATTTCACGGGGCTGCACGCGCTCTGAATCGAGCGAAATGTCCTCCGGCTGCACCGAAGGATCCGATGAGACCGTCCTAATTCCCGTGACAATTGGATCGATGGAAAAGGGAACTTCCTGTTGACCGGCAAGGCCAATGACAGACAGCGACGATACGCCGGGATTTTCCGAACTTGCCGCGATGAAATCTAATCCGCGCGGCTGTGGCAGCGGGCCGAATTCTACTTCGGCCGTCTGGGTGGTCGGGGTCACCAGTGACACTGGCGCAACCAAAGCGTTGGGTGGGCGCGGCAGAGCCGCGCTCGCGTCCGCCAGCAACCCGATAGTGTCAGTTCTTGTCACGCCTTCATCGGACAGCGCAATCGCCGAGCCGAAAGTCTCTGGTGAGATTAAGTGAAGAACAAAGCTCGGGTTTGCCGCCTGTAGCGGTTGAACGACCAACACTTCTCTTGGCAATGGGGATTGATCTATTGCCGGCGCACTTGATCGAAGTTCGGGCGCGTTTTGCCGTATTCTGGGCCCAATGACATCAACAACCTTCGCCGCCCCGGCTCCCGGCGGTGTCAGAGAAACGAAGCTGTCCAAATTCTTTGGTTCCACCAAACTGGCGACGGGCAACGCCAGCTCTGGCAGCACGCCGAGCGGATTGAGCGTGAGTTCGGTTGGTTCTTCCGCGGCAATCGGCACGTCCTGAATTGGTGCGCTCGTTTGCACGAATTCTTCACTGGGTAACGAGGCGGTTCCGGTCAACTCGGTACCAACGGATTCGCGACCGACATTTTGACGTGGCCCGAACAAATCCCATTCGTATAAAGCAAAGTAAACCGAAGACGCAGCAAGCACACCGATCACGCATCCGACAGCAACTGAGTCCAGCCTTATTCTGCGAGTCTGCTGCTTTGCTGGACTTCGAAGAAGCCTTTTACGAAGGCTATTGGCGGCCTCTTCAGTGGATGGTCCGGCAGTTATCTCAGAGTATTTCTTATCCTCTTTGACATTTGATTTTTCTTTGTCTTCGGCAAGATTATCTCGGGACGGCGATTGCCGACCGATACTCTTGTTTTCCTGCCCGGTTGAGGGCGGTGCTATTGTTGGTTCTACCCTAAGGTTTCCATGAATCTTCTCGCCTATGCCGGCCGACCGTTTTTCCTGTGTCCGGACATCAAACGCCTCGCCGTTTTTTCCAGACCCTTGGGTGCTGCGGTTGTCACCCCCGCTTCTATTAGAATCACCTTTTGGCAAATCTCCCGACTCACCTTTGCGGCGCGCAAGCACGGATTGTCTTTGCTGACGCGCTTCTTCGACCCGGTCTTGCCAGGTCTTAGGCGCCGGGGATCTCTCTCTTGTGGTTGAGTGATCTGCCTTTTGACGGCCTTGCTTGGGTTTCCGGGTTTCATTGTTTTCCCGGCTGCGAGCCGCAAGATTTTTCTCACGCTGTATACGAGCGTTTTCAAGCATCTCCTGCCAGTCAGGCGACCGTATGAAATCGTAGACGTCAGACGCCTCATCGGCGCCTTTTTTGGCAACTTCAGGTAGCGTTCTTTCGTCGCTAGCCTTGGTCATTAATTCCCCCTGAACAGACCGCAGAAAAACGTTTCAAGCCGTTGCAGTGCGGGCAAACCGAGTACACTCCTGGGCATCAAAAAATCTATTAAGTATAGACCACTGATTATAAAAAATTGACTGCCTGAAAACAAGTAAGCCAACGCTGCCGGGTGAATGCAGTAGTTTCTTTTCTGGAACGAGATCACTGTTTTTCGACGTCTATGAAGACTCAATCTGCCTCGACGAACCAGACACTGTTAACCTTAGAATTTAGCGCGGCGCAGTGGCTGCTCCCTACGGTTGAAGGGATTGTAGACTGAAGCATGGGCGACCCAGCCCGAATAGGCGAAATACCGTAGAATCCAGGCAGATTGACAGCCGCCGTTGGCAACCCCTCTTGTTTTTGCAGCCGCAACGTCTTGAGCGTGGTTTGACTGTCCCTCGATGCGTTTTGGTTCGAGACAATCTTTCAGGCTTTGCGCAATTGTTCGCCGTTCTGGCACCTTGGTATGAAAAGCAATGCCGCAAACCGATTCACCCTGGAAGCCTTACTTGGTCACCCCTAATCCCACTTTGCGCGCGAAATAAGGATGTCAGCCACGCAGGAGCATGTGTCGCGTGTGCAGATTATCGGGTCTTCGGGTAATGTAATCTCCCGTCCGATTTCGCCTATACGGCCGCCCACACCACACACGGCGCGGTGTACGTAACCCTCGCCGGTTATCCGCAAGGATTCCAGTCCCGCCTCGCAGGTCCAGCCCTTCCAACGATTCTCGGCCCTGAGAATGAAGGCATTGGCCCGAAGTTCCTCTCGGGTGCCGTCAGCTCCATGACGGGCCATGATGCCGCGTGGGTGCCGAAGCCGGCCGTTCGCCGCAGGTGGCCTGGACATCCGTTCCTGCATCTTGGCGATTTGAGTTTCACTGTAAGGATAGAGAGCGTGTCCAAAACCGACCCGCAATGGTTTCATAACGATCCCGATATGGGGAAAATCAGTGCCAAGTTTGCGGGCAACATCATAACTCTCGTCGAACCGTTCCGGCAGCATTGTGAGGTTGACTTGAACGTGAATGACTTCGGACAAGATCTCGATGACCCGGTGGACATGCGCAAATTCAGCTTCTTCGAGGTGAAAAGTCAGAATAAGAGAGTCCAGTTTATCCCGAATGGCCTGCCAGAAACGTTCGGTTCGGGACCCGTTTGATATCAGGCTAACCTTCATCTCGTGGGAGTGGGCTGCACCCAGGATGTCCTTGATTTTCGGGTGAAGAGTTGGCTCTCCCCCGGTCAACTGCAGCCAGACACGTCGCCCCAAGCCGATCTGATAGTGTTCTTGCAGGGCTTCAATCATACCGACAACGTCTTCAAGGCTTTGCCAGCCTTTGGTTCCGTCATGAAGTGCTGGTGGACAGTAGCTGCATGAGTAATTGCAACGGTTGCCAAGCATCCAGTCTACTAAAACAACTTTCTTGTGAATCTCATCCGCATGTTCGATCCATTCAAGAGGCCGCGGTTGCGCCGCCACTTTATGGTCATTTGCTATTTCAGTGTTGTCTGTCGACCGCATTATTAGCTACCTGCCTGATCCACCCTCCGCTGTTGAACGCTCGAAACTGCAGTCCGGGATTCCTGATCACCACAAATGGCAAAGATACTACGGGCACTTCAGTTTTCGGGGCCGGGACCACTCTGAGGACAGCTCACAGACGTCAGTTGAGAGCTGCAACCCAAGCACTTTAGGCCAAAACGGCGAACGGAACAACGTTCACCCGTAGGCGCTGTTCGTCGAACAGGAATTGTTCACGGGCAGGCTGGCCGAACTTTCTTCACTTTAACCTAAAGATCGCAATATCCGCACATCGGCTCCTACAACCTGCTGAGCAGCCTCATCCGACTGGTCCAAATTGATTGATGGTGCAACATCGTCCTCTAATCTATCGGGATGATGGTTTCCGGTGCTGGCGGGCGTTTACCCTAAGCACTGCATGGTTTCTTCGTGCGGTATTGTTTCAAGTTCTTTATTGGAAGCAGTCAGATACCTGTTGTCAGGATCATCACGCCTGACAAAAGCCGTTGTTAGCGCTTCGGCTGAGCTTAAGCCCCGCTTCAGCCAGCTACGTCGACCGTCCGTTCGGGGCAAAAGCCCTACTCAAAATGTCAAAAACCTTTGCGCCAATAAATGGCGCTTCTGACTCTCGCGGACCAGCGACATTGATTACTTCAGAAACATGCGAAGCCATCCAAGATCGGACCTGGCGGGCACAGAACTCTTCACCCTCTCTCACGTCTACGATCAAATGTGGTTTTCCAATCTCTTGGGCGTAATCGATTGTGAGATTTGTGCCGGGGCTGGGTGATCCGGCCAAAAAAACGAGCAATGCGTCGCTATCCCGGACATTCAGTTTTGTTCTTTCGCTAACGTCCCGAGATCGCGTTTCGCGCAGCCCGTGAAATCGATCAGGGATGCAGCCAGCTTCATTTGTCCGGCCTTTCGGAACCCATCCGCCGTAAGAAATTCCGTTCGTCAGCGCAAACTCAAATGCCGCCAAGTCGACTCCGGTTTGCCCGCCAGTTAGTATTTTCACCAGGCAATTCCTAGCGACACCGGTTTGCGCGTCCGTTGTTGCGCGCCACCTGATTGCCCCACCTCAGAAGGTTTACGTTGCAATCATCTCGGTCGATCAGCACCTCAATCAAACACAGGCCATCATGCTTTTGTGCGCTTTCAATTGCCGCATCCAACTCTCCTTCTGTTGCGACTTTGCACCCCCACGCCTTGCCTTCTCCAGCGCTGAACACGTCAATCAGGCCAGCGTAATCCCAGTTCTTGATTGTGTTGTACGGGCCGTCGTGGATTTCCACTTCGATCGTGTAGCCGCCATTGTTGATCAGAAAGATGATCGGCTTTGCGTCATACCGGATCATGGTCGAGATTTCCTGAGCGGTTAACTGAAACGACCCGTCACCGATACAGGAGATCAACCGCCGCCCGCCACTACCCAGCGCGTAACCCAGCGAAGCACCGACTGACCAGCCGATAGAGCCATACTGCATCTGGATCTCGAACCGCGTGCCTTCGGGCAAGTCGATTTCCATGCCGTTGAACCAAGAATCGCCTGTTTCCACCAGCAGCGTGCTGTTCTGGTCCAGCATCCTCTGGATACGACTAAAAAGCTGCCGAACTGTTACCGGAGTTTCCTCGGGACCGGGGTCAGGCAGGCTCTTTTTAACTCTGACCCGTTCAAAAGCCGCGATTGCCCCGTTGTTGGGCGTAAGTTTGTCGGAAAGCGTGTCCAGAAACTCATCCATGCGTACATTGCTGAAATGGGTAGCCCCCAGCTGAACCGATGTCGGATGCACCAGGACCGATTTGTCGGGATCGAAACCCAGCTGATGACCAGTGGTAGTGTAGTCGGTAAAAACAGGGCCGACAAACAGCAAACCGTCGGCCGCGTCCACGATTTCTCCGCAGCCCGGCGTACTGACCGGCCCCCAGTAGATTCCCATAAAGTTCCTGTCCGCTTCAGACAGAAAGCTTTTGGCGTTGGGCATGGCGGCCTGCGCGTACGCGCTGGCTTTTGCCATGTCACGCAATGCACGTTCCGCCCCACCAGCACGCGTTTTGCTGCCTGCCACCAATACCGGGCGTTCTGCTGTATTCAAAAAAGCTGCAACCTGCTCTACCGCTGCAGCCAAAGTATTTGGGTCGCTGTTCGGCTGCCGGGCAAAGCTGCGCGGTATTGGCGCCGATGTGGGGGCGCCGGCAATATTCGAGGCGATTTCGATATAGACCGGTTTGCGGCGTAACATCGCGGTATCTATCGCCCTGTCAATTGCCACAGGCGCCAGGGACGGATGATGAATCATGACCGCTTCGGCGGTTACGCGCGCGAACATTTCGCGCTGATACCCATAGTCAACTTCGCCCAGCGTGTGGTGCAGATACTCCCATTCAGCCTCCGAATTGGTGTTTGGCCCGCCGGAAATTGCTATCAGTGGAAGGTCTTCGGCATAGGCACCCGCAACTGCATTCAGCAGGCTCAAACCCCCGACGGAAAACGTTACGACGGCCGCAGATGGCCCTCCGGTAGCCCGTGCATACCCGTCAGCAGCGTAACCGGCATTAAGCTCGTTACAACAACTGATCATTCGCATTTCCGGATTGCCGAGCAATTCGTCCAACAACACCAGATTATAGTCGCCCGGAACCACAAAATATTCTGCAATCCCCGCTTCCTGCAATCGCTTTGCCAAATAGGATCCCACGGTCCAGTTATCTGACGACATGCCTTTTCCCCACTACAAACCATCAAAGAATAACATTCTGGGCATCTTATTGGCGAAGGTCGGATTCGCAAAATCCGGCCAGGTTTAGCGAACTATCAAACAATTTGGGGAACTGCTCGCAGAGCCTGTCAGCCTGTTCATCAAACTTGCGGAAGGCTGGTTTGAAAGTGGAATATTAGGGTGCCAAATGGATTGGCGACCAGTGCCGCCAATTGCACACTTGGTCGGTCATCGAACAAGTGCCTGTTCCATTTTTTGACCTGACGGCAAAGCCGTGACCATTATACGGAAATGAACAGCTTGAACTCATTCGTCCGATTTCTGCTTTGATTTTGGAAGATAGGTTCGGATCTCATTCCACGGCCTCGAAGCATCCCATCATAAAGATGCGCTCAGGTCTTATGCATAGGCGGCTTTGGATACCGAACGCCGGATCGTTCGCACCTGAATTGGTGGGTATCAGGCCCCTAGGATTGGTTATTGAATGCCCAGAACAAGTGCAGAGCCCATTCAGACCCGAGCTTTCTCGAACGCCGCCCAGGCAGCTTGAAACGCTTCGAAATCAAAGCCTGACTGGCTTGCGGCATCGAGAACAATGCGTTCTGTCGTCAACAATTTCTGGATCGCCGACTCCAATTGATCGACCACGTCATCGGGCACTACGAGCGCGCCGTGACGGTCCGCGTGGATCAGTTCTCCGGGATGAACTGCAAGGCCAAATACCGAAACAGGTGTGTCGATCTCGCGCACATGGACGTAGCCGTGACTGGGCCCGACCGAGCCAGCGATGACCGGAAACCCCTCGGGCACATCGCCAAGGTCACGCATGACGCCGTTTGTCAGGGCACCGGACAGACCAAAACCCTTGTGTATTGTTGTGTTGATCTCGCCCCAATAGGCGCCAATGCATTCCGGATAATCCACATCCTCGATCACCGCGACCGACGGAGCGGGTGCTTCCGCCATGTATTTGTAATAGTCCATCCGCCGGGTCTTGATGATCTCTGGCGGCTCAGTCGGAGGATTAACCGCCGCGATCCTGGCGGTGCGGGCGTACCCAACTACCGCAGGTTCTTTGGGGGCTGAGCAAATCATGGTGCCGCGCGTGAACCTGTCGAACCCGCGTTTGCCCTGTGCCACTTCGATGGCATTGCAGACCGTGGGCGTGTCGACCTTGCGCAGTAGGGATAGAAGAGACGGTGTCATGTGTCCTCCAGCCAGCGGATCAGAGCCGCTGTGGTTGCAGTCGGTTGTTCCAATGTGGGCAGGTGCCCTGCCCCTTCGATGATTTCAAGCGTGCTGTTGGGCAGCAAATCATGCATCAATTCGTGGCGCTCGACCGGGCACAATTCGTCTTCCCTTCCGCACAGGACCAAGGCTTTGCCGGAATAGTCCGACAGGGTCGCGCGTTGGTCGGGGCGATCCATCAACGCCTGTGATTGGCGCAGGAAAACATCCGGTCCCAGGTCGGTTGCCATCGTCATGCAAAGATCCAGAATTGCCCCTTGACGGGGACCGTCGGCCAGATAGTTGGGCTTCATTTCATCTCGCATGACATTCCACAGACGCCCTTCGCGTACAGCGGCCATCTGCGGCGCGCGTCGAGCCTTCATTTCGGGCTTTTCCGCCAGCGGATTGGTGTCGAGCAGTGCCAACCGCGAAACGCGCTCCGGGGCTTGCCGCAACACTTCCATTGCCACGATGCCGCCCATTGACAGACCCGCCAGTGCGAAAACGGGTGGCGCATTGCCCAGGATATCCGCAGCCATGTCCTGCACACTTTTGTGCCGACATAGCGGAAAGGTCATCACGGGCACCCTGCCCGACAACACCTCGATCTGCGGGCCAAAGAGGCGGGCATCGCACATCATGCCCGGCAACAGGATCACGGGTTTCATGCCGAAGCCAGTTGGGCCCCTTCAGACAACGCCGCCAGTTTGGCATAGGCAATCTGAGGGTCGACCGCACCAAAGCCCGCAAAAGTGCCAAAACCGCAGTCGCTGCCCGCGATCACCCGGTCCGCGCCGACAATACCCGTGAAACGCTCGATCCGCTGGGCGACGAGCTCCGGGTGCTCGACAAAATTGGTGGTGGTGTCGACCACACCGGGAACCAGAACCTTGTCATCTGGTATCTCACCCTTGCGGTCCCGGAACACCGTCCACTCATGAGCGTGGCGCGGGTTCGAAGTTTCAAACAAGACATAGCGCGACTTGGTCGCCATCAGGGTATTGAAGACCTTATCCATCGCAATGTCGCAGCAATGTGGCCCTTCGTAATTGCCCCAGCATATATGCACCCGCACGCGATCTTGCGGGACGTTCTGAAGCGCGTGGTTCAGAACCTCGACATGCATGTTGGCAATCTTTACGAACGCGTCGTCCGAAAGGTCGGTGAACAGCATGTGGCGCGACAAGGCCAGATCGGGGCAATCCAGTTGCAGATCCAGACCGGCGGCCACGATGGTTTCGTATTCCTCCTTCATCGCATCGGCCAGCGCGGCCAGGTAGGCCTCGCGCGTGGGGTAGAAATCGTTCTGCAGAAACAGCGAGATCACACCGGGTGACGCGGCATTCATGAAACCGCGCTCAGCCCCATGCCTGGCCATTGCGGCCTTGAGATTGGCAATGTCCTTTTCAAGTTCACCCTGTCCCTTCGAGCGCACCTCACCAGTACACATCGGACGCGCATATTGCGGTGTGCCACCGTCATCGGCCAGCCGCTCCAGAAAACTGGGGAACATTTTCAAATCTGCTGGCGCATTACGCGGGCTGTCACCGGAAAAGCCGGTATAGCGATCTTTGACATAAGTGGCATAAGATATCTTGGACGTCTCACCATCGCTGACGATATCGACGCCGGCCTCCACCTGCTTGCGCACGGTCTCAGAGACCGCATCGGTCATGCAGTCATCAAACGCAGCGGCATCGAACGTTTCTTCGTTTTCACGCGCAAAGATGAAATCGACAACATCCTGTGTTCGGGGCAAAGACCCAACATGGGTAGTTTTGACGGTCATCAGGGTCTCCTTAGATTTTTCGAGCCATCAGGACTGTATGGCTTTGGGTATCAGGATCTTCGGCCAGAAACCCGGTCAACCGCAGCCCGTTATTCTCCAAACACACCGCATAACCGGCAGGTGACAGCGAAGCGTGGTAGACCAACTCCGCTCCTACGGTTCCGCTCTCTTCGCCTGCGCGCGGGCCGACGGTCAGCATCAGCATTCCACCGGATCGCAAATGGCGCGCCATCCGGGCGATGCAGGCCTTCTGCTCGTCCGCCGTCAGATGGAAAAAACTGTTCCACGCGATGATGCCATCAAACTGCTGGGTCAGCTCGAAATCCCGCATATCCGCGTGTCGCCAATCACCTTCCGGCCAACGGTCCCGGGCAATAGCCAGCATCGCCTCGGAAAAGTCGACGCCGGTGACGTCAAAACCCTCGGCCATGAACCAACGCGCAATGGGATCACCCGCGCCGCAACCAAGATCCAAAACGTGGTCGCCGGGCTTGAGGCTGGCCGTGAAGCGCGCCAGCCAGCGCGCTTCGAACAGAGCTTTTGAGCGACGCTTGTCGTACTCTGTGGCTTGCCGTTCGTATACGGCATGGGTGTCTTTGGGGTCCGCGTTCATCCTGTCCAGGTTGCTCCGGCCGGGTCTTCGGTCGCCGTGATCCGATACAGGCCTGCCTGTCCGGTCATCGACGGTTGAACGCTATAGGATTCACCGGGCATAACCAAAGCCGTATCGCCAGTGGACAGGGTAGTTTCATACCCGTCCACTGAAATACGCCAGTGACCGCTGGCAGGCATCAGAACCACCGGCTTTTCGGCGGCAACCGGTTCGTTTACGGATGAACCTCGGCCGAGGAAGTCGACTTCGAACCCCGGCCTGTCCTTGATCAGGGCGTTCTCACCAATCACCTGCGCGGGTTTACCGGACGACAACGCCATCAGATCCCAATACCGAGCGACGTATTTGCCAACGACATCCTCAACCGGAACCTCAGGGTAGTCTTTCAACTGCTCTTCCGTCAGCAGCGGCATCGGGCGCACATTGTGGGGCAGTTCCTGGCCTTTCTTACTGTCATAAAGAACCCCGTTGTCCCCCAGCATCAGACCATGCGCCTGCGCGTCTTCGATGACCTGAGGGGCCCATGTGACACCGCCGCCTGCATCATCACCGCCCAGGATCGACATGATCATGCCGTAGTCTTGCCCCACATTTTCGAAGCCGCGGAAGATGCCGGTAGGGATATTGAAGATGTCACCTTCCTCGGCAATGAATTCACCCGCTGTACCGTAACGGCCCCAAAAGAAGCGCCAACGGCCTTTGGCCACGAAGAAAACCTCGGCGGTCGTGTGGCTGTGCAGGGAGTTGCGGCATTTCGGCGGCTGACCCGCAGCGCCAATGTTGAAACCGATCTTGTCGGTGATGTGGACATGCTGGTCCGGAGACTCCGACACACCGCCACCAATAATCGTGAAGTTCTCTTTCTGGTCGCTGCCCGGTGTATGGGCATCGATGAAGGCGGTTTTGCAAGGTCGCAGTTCGCCATAACGGACAATGCGGCTTTGGATAGTACTCATATCTGTTTTCCTTCTGATTGGGGTTTGAATAGGTCAAACCCCAAGACCCGGCGGGCGGTTGTTCAGCCGTCGGGCGCGCAGGCTGGCGCGATGTGCGTGAAACCGCCTTGTCGCCTGCCCTGCATCCAGATCAGAGAACCTGTGCTGCATGCTACAGGTCGCCGGTTTGGAGCAGTATCTGTTTCCAGATCGACGTTTCGTCAAACAAGGTGTACTCGCGGCGCAATCCCCAGGGGCCGAATTCCGCATGACTGATGCCCAGCACCAGGACGTCGGCCCCGGTCGGAACACCGAAGACGCCCCAACCGTCGTGTTTGCCGTGCAGCGTCCAGCGGATCGCAGCACGCGGCGGCATCAAGGGATCGTCGCGACCGATCTGATGCTGAATCTTGAACTCGGCATTCGGGAACGACGCGCGCAGCCCCATCCAGAACCGGTCGACGGGTCCCCAACCGTGGCCGGTTGACCCGCCCGGATACTCTGACTGTATGGCACGATCATATTCGGCCTCGATCACCCCCATGTCGGCGCTCATGATACGGGAGAGGATGCCCGCATATTTCTGGCCCCACTCGTTGTCATTGCCTTTGCCCTTGTATGGGCCGGGCTGATCATTTGCGGGCGTAAAGGGCTGAACACAGGCTTCGGGTCCTCCTTCGCGCGCAATCAGGTCGCGGGCGTATTCCTTGGGGTCCCAACCCATCTGTTGCACGATTGCGCTCTGATCCCGGATCAGCCACTCATCGTTGATCTGGTTGTTGATGGCATGACAGTCGGCGAGGATGCGATAGACCAGCTTCTTCCCGGTTGCTTTGCCATAGACGCCGTCGCCCAGATGTGTCGCTGTGGACAACAGCCGGTGCGAGGACAACATGCCTTCTTCGGGTGTTCCCGACCAGATCACGTCCTCGCCCAAAAGCGTGCGATCCGGGAATTCGGCCAAAGTCGCCATTGTGGCGGCAATGACACCTTGATTGCCGACCACAACAGAAGCTGGCGAACGCACCACAATATCCGGCGAATAGTAGTGATGCAGCGTAGCAATGCCACGATCCTCCCAAATCTCCTTGGTGATCCCGATGATGTAATCGGGAAAATCTTTGAATTTGGGGTCGAATCCCTTCATGTTTTCCATCCTTCAGGTATGCGGGCCGAACCGCGAACGATCAGGGGCCCGTCAATCTCCAAACGGCGCGGACCAACGTCCGGGCCTTCGATTTTTCTAAGCAGAATATCCACGGTTTCGGCGACCATCCTGTTGGCCGGCTGCCGCACGGTGGTCAGATCGTAAGTCGGCCACGAGGCGACCAAGACATCATCGTAGCCAATGACCGAAACGTCATCGGGTATGTTCAGGCCCAGCTCGAACCTGAGCGTATCCATGACCGCAATCGCCATGTGATCATTGGCAACAAAGACGGCATCCGGCGGGTCAGAGGCAAACATCCGTCTTGTTGCGTCTTGTGCCTGTTCGGTAACAAAGTTTCCGACCTCGCGTGCGTGAAGCTCGACACCGGCTTCGCCCAATGCCGCCACAAAGCCAGCCTCGCGATCACGCTGGGTTGATGCACCCTCCCACCCGGCGATGTAGCCGATTTTCTTGTGCCCTCCTGCCAGCAAGAATTCGGCCGCTTTGCGACCACCGGCTATATTGTCCGATGTCACGGCGGACATGGTCGGATCGTCCTGGGCGCGGTTGAACAGAACCATTGGAACACCGGCCGCACGGCACCGGGCCGACAAATCCGATGACAAGGCTACAGATGCTGCGATGATACCATCCACCTGAAAATCGAGGATTTCTTCGACAACCTTGTCGATGTTTCCAGCCGATTGAGACGCCATGAAAATCAACACGTGATACCCACGTTCCTGCAGAGCGTTTGTCAGCTTTTCCAAAGCTTCGGGATAGAACTGATTGTTCAGGTAGGCGACCACAAGGCCAATGATCCGGCTTTTGCCCGACACAACTGCGCGGGCCAGCACATTCGGCCGATAACCCAGCTCCTCGGCTGCTCGGCGTACCTTTTCGATGGTTTTCTTAGATGCCGAAGCCCCAGGCGTAAAGACACGGCTCACTGCGGACTGGCTGACCCCTGCCAATCGGGCAACGTCCAAAGATGTAATCTTATGCGCCGCCATCAGTCTGCTGTCCAACCCCCGTCGATCATCATTGCCGTACCTGTTACCAGTGCCGAGGCATCCGAGGCCAGATAAACGACTGCTCCCATGATATCTTCAATCTCGCCCGGACGACCCAGTTTGATCTTGTCCAGAATCCAAGCGCGTTTGTCCGGGTCATCGAAAGTCGCTCGTGTAAGATCAGTCAGGATGAATGTCGGGCAAATCGTGTTGACCCGGATTCCGGAGGGTCCGAATTCCAGCGCCATCGCCTTGGTAAACCCTTCGACCGCGAACTTCGATGCACAATACACCGCGCGTTCACGTCCACCGACATGGCCCATTTGGCTGGAGACATTGATCAGAGAACCGGGCTGATTGGCCTCGAGCAAACCTTTGGCAACGGCTTGCGTCAGGAAATAGGCACCCCGGACATTGACGTCCATGACAGCGTCGAAGTCGCCAGGTACCGTATCGACCGCCTTGCTGTGACGCGCGAGCCCGGCAGAGTTCAACAGAATGTCGAATGGCCCGTTTTGCGCCACGGCCGTCGCGGTTGCCGCAACGTCGGAGATGTCCATCTCAAGCACATTTGCGGCCCATCCCTTGGACACCATTTGCGCCGAAATCTCGTGCAGCGCGCCTGCCCGACGCGCCGCCAATGTCACCTCAGCACCCTGTTCCGCAAGCGCCACAGCGCAGGCCGTGCCGATGCCTGAAGAGGCTCCGGCAACCAAAGCGCGTTTGCCTTTCAAACTGAAACTGGGGGTGCTGGGAAATTCGGGCATATCAGACCTCGCCGACCGGGAATGGGATGTCGCCCATCACGCGCGCCTTGTTGAACTCGCGCAGACGAGCAAAGACATCTACGCCCAGTTGCCGGTACGCGTCCAGCAAGTCCACCATCACCCAGTTCTCTCGGATCAGACCGTTTTCCAGCCGCCAAAAATCCAGTGATTTCATAGTAATACGCTGGCCAGAAGGCGCAATACCCATCCATCCGTCGTTGGTTACGGTCTGGATCATGTTGGGCCAACCGGTCACTGCTATGTATTCGGCATCGCCAAAGAAGTGGTAGGTGATGTCATCGACGTATTTTCCGCGGTCCGGCATGCCGTTCAGGAACGGAATCTGGTGCCAGTTGCGGAACCCCGCGATGCCACGCCCAGTACCTATCCCCGCAGGGCCGTACCAGTTCATGCGCGGGTGCCAGAATTTCTCCATTTCCATCACTTCCGGGCCGCCCCGGCTCGGGTGTTTCTTGAGATGTTCCAACATGTCGACGATGTGATCGCACGACGCCTGCGATTTGGTTTCGTCCCATGGCCCGGGCACAATACCGTCAAGTGTCGCGGGGCCTGGGATACAGAATTCCAACCCTAGTGATGGCGCCATCGGCCAGGCATTTGCCTGCATCATCACCTCGGGAATGTCCCAAAGCGTCTGAATTTCTACGACCTTGCCGTCCTCGATGCGGTAGAATTCGTGGAACCGCATATGAGTCAGATGCCCAGTCGGTGGTATGTCCAGCCAGGGCGCGACAAACGTGCCGATGTAATGCCCACCGCAACCAATCCAGTCGCCGCCATGCTCAGTCCTGCCGCCCATAACGATCCAGTCCCGGCGTTCAAGGTCGGGCAAAGCCTTAAGCAAAGGCGCGTAGCATGCGTCGTAAAGTTCCTGCGGGCCGGTCAGATCTCCAAACGGATGCGGCATATGCACGACGGCGTCCGACGCAATCACTCCGTTCAAAGCCGCGCGAACGCGCACTTCGTCGAAGTCATACATCGCGGCCCTGAGCGGGGCGATCAATGCCTTGTTCGTGGAATGGATGTCCTTCATTCCGCCGCCTCTCGATACGGGGCGCCTTCGCCATAGGGAATGTTGATGCCGCCATAACGCCGGACACGGATGTTGCACTGCTCGGCATGGCCGACAAATCCTTCGAGCATACACAGGCGCGAACCGTATTCGCCGATCATGGTCGCTGCCTCATCCGTAAGAACTTTCTGATAGCTGTGAGTTTTCAGGAACTTGCCGACCCAGAGTCCACCTGTGTAACGCCCGGCCTTTTTGGTCGGCAGGGTATGGTTTGTACCAATAACCTTGTCACCATTGGCCACATTGGTGCGTGGCCCGAGAAACAGCGCGCCATAACAGGACATGTTCTCAAGGAACCAATCGTCGCGGTCGGTCATGACCTGCACATGTTCCGACGCAATGTCATCAGCAACTTTCAGCATCTCGTCGTAGGAATCGCAGACGATGATCTCGCCGTATTCTTCCCAGCTAACCTTGGCCGTACCGGCGGTTGGAAGAACGCCCAGAATGCGGTCGATCTCGCTCAGGGTATTTTCGGCCAGCTTGCGTGAGTTGGTGACAAGAACACAGGGGCTGTTGTAGCCGTGCTCAGCTTGTCCAAGCAGATCTGTTGCACACAACTCAGCATCAGCGGCCGTTTCATCGGCAATCACCATCGTCTCGGTTGGTCCGGCAAAGAGGTCGATGCCGACACGACCAAACAACTGGCGCTTGGCTTCGGCCACAAAGGCATTTCCGGGCCCGACCAGCATGTGAACCGGCTCGATCGTTTCTGTACCGATCGCCATCGCGCCGACGGCCTGAATGCCGCCCATAACATATATCTCATGCGCGCCGCCCAGATGCATGGCCGCGATCACCGCCGCGTTTGGTTTGCCCTGGAATGGCGGAGTGCAGGCGATGATACGAGGAACCCCTGCAACCTTGGCCGTCGCCACCGACATATGAGCCGAAGCAACCATCGGGAATTTACCACCCGGAACGTAACAGCCCACCGACTGCACCGGGATATTCTTGTGGCCAAGGATCACACCAGGCAGCGTCTCAACCTCGATGTCCAGCATCGAGTCACGCTGAGCTTGAGCAAAGTTCATGACCTGCTCCTGCGCAAACTTAATATCCGCCAGTTCACGATCCGTCAGTGATGCAATCAGGTCGTCGATTTGCTGCTGGCTGAGGCGGAAGCTCTCAGGCGAGTAATTGTCGAATTTCTCCGACAGTTCGCGCACCGCAGCGTCACCACGTGTCTCAATATCTTTCAGTGTTGCCTCGACGACGGCGCGCGTCTTGGCATCGTCCTCGGCCCTGTCGGCCTCGGGCTTGCCGCGTTTGAGATATTCGATTGCCATTGTCCTAATCCTCAGTTGTCGGGCCGGGGCGGTGTTTTCTCACCCCGGTCAAATGCTTCCCAGCCTTCACCGTTGAACACGTCCACGCCCAGCTGCGCGGCGACGTGGGCGAAATCGACATTCACCCAGTTGTCGACGATCTTGCCGTCAACGACTTTCCAAAAGTCCATGTATCGGATTTCCACCCGTTTGCCGGTCGGTGCGATGCCAAGAAACTCGCCGGAATGGGTGGCTTCTTGCCGACCAAAAGCGGCTGCCCATTCGCCCATGTAGAGGCGCGCTTCATCGATACACGTCTTATCCGAAAACGCCGCCTGGAACGGGCGCTGCCAATTTTCCTGAAACTCCTTCAGGCCGGTCTTGGTTCCGCAACCCTGGTTGCCCATCCAGCGGAATCCCTGCGAGAAGAACTCTCCAATATCGTCAATGCGGTGATCGTTGAGCCCGTCAACCATCCCTTCGATTACGGCCCTCGTGTTTTCGGTTTTGCTCATGTCCGTGTCCTTGGTCAGCACGGCCTGTTCGGGGCGGGAGCCCTTCATGTGTCTTGTCCTTTTATTGATGCCTGAGAGATTTCGAAGCGGCAGACCGTGTTAGTCGTCCGTCAGATAATCTCTTGGCATCCGGTTGAGCGCCGGGTGACGCGCAATAAAGCTATGTCTTGCGGCGGAACTCATGCCACTTCCTTCAAATTGCTCATGGCCGCGGCGCGGGCAAACACGTCCACGCCCAGTTGGCGATAAAGGTCGATTATATCGACCATGACCCAGCATTCCTGCACGAGCCCGTTTTCCACGCGCCAGAAATCCAGGCTGCACCGCGTAATACGCCGCCCTGTCGGGGCAAGCCCAAGAAACCCATCCCCGGAATGCGTGGCTGTGCCGGATGGCCAGCCCGTGAAGGCCACCAGGTTCCGGTCTCCGAAGAACACGCCCTTCTCAAGGTGGCGCATATTGTCCGACAACCCTGTACGGAACCCGCTGAAAATATTGTCGCGGATACCCGTATGACCGCGCGCTGTGCCCAATCCAGTGGGGCCATACCAATAGGCATAATCATTCCAGAACCCGCCAAGCCCGCGTCCCGGAAAACTGGCATCGCCCTGCTTCAGATCGTGCAGCATGTCCCATACCAACCGGACCGAAGCATCGGTCATTTCTGGATCATTTGGTGCCGTTACTATGCCTTGACCGTCTGCAGGACCGGGGCACATCCATTCCACACCCAACTGTGGTGCCATGGGCCAGACCCCGGCCTGTAGCATCACCTGCGGAATGTCCCACAACCCTTCCATCTCGACAATTTGGCCGTCCTCAATGCGAAGGTACTCGTGATACCGCATGAACATTGGCTGACCGGTCGCAGGAATACCCAGCCATGGCGCGCACAATGTGCCGACGAAATTACCGCCCAGCCCAATCCAATCCCCGGCCTTCCCGCCGCCCCAACGGGGACCGGCCATGACGATAAAATCGCGGCGCTCGAGATCAGGCATGGCTGCGATCAGCGGATTGTAAACCCGGTTCCACAGGTCTTCAGGGCCTGCCACCCGGTTAAAGGGATAACCCAGGCGGATCCTCGCATCCGGGGCAAAAACCCGCTGAACTTCCTGTCGCATCCGATCAGGGTCGCCTGAACGGAATGCCGCACGAAGCGGTTCAACAAGCGCCTTGTTTTGATCGTGAACCGTGCTCATGATCAGCCCTTTACCGCTCCTGCTGTCAGGCCGCTGACGATCTGGCGCTGGAAGAACAGGATCAGGACGAACAGCGGGGCTGTCGCAGACACAACCGCAGCAACGGCGTACATGACCTTGCCTTCCACCTGAGTGGTACCCATGAAGCTGTTGATGGCCGGAATGATAGTCTCATTCTCTTCACTCAAAAGCATCACGGCCACGGTAAAGTCGTTATAGGCCAACAAGAAACTGAAGAGACCTGTGGTGATCACACCGGGCCACATGACAGGAACAATCACGTGCCGGAAAGCCTGAAAGCGAGTGCAACCGTCGACCATTGCGCTCTCGTCCATGTCTTTTGGGATATTCTTGAAGAACGAGTGCAACATCCACAGGGTAAACGGCTGGTTGATTGCGACAAGCACGATGATGGTAGTCGGCAGGATGCCCCAGACATTCCACTCAAAGAACCAAAGTAGGTAGCCTGAGACCAGCGTGATGTGCGGCATGGCGCGGAACACCAATGCGGCCATCAGAATCCAGAACGCATAGCGGAATCCGGACCGGGCCAGCGCGTATCCACCCAACGTTCCGAAGGTCAGCGAGATGACCACGGTAAAGAACACAACGATGCCGGTATTCTTGAAGTTGAACCAGAAGTCTTCTTCGATCCACGCGCCGTAGTAGCCTGCACCAGTAAAGGCGCTACCGGTTTGTTCGATGGTGTTTGTGCCGCGCAGTGCGTTCATCCAGTCGGCCTTGGACAAGAAGTCGGCCTGCACCTTGAAGCTGCCCCAGAACGTCCAGAAGAACGGGAATGCCGCGATGATCAGCCAGAGCAACACAAAACCGTAAGAGAACAGTTTTAGCGGGGTCATGCGGGATTGTGCTTTGGTCGCCATGTCGTGTCCTCAGTGAGATTTACGGGTGAAGTCGCGCCATGTGCGCACCAGCACCGGCATCATCAGAATGACCACGATGAAGATGGTGATCAGCGAGGTCGCGCCAGCCGACGCATAGAGCGGGTTGCCGCTTTCGCGCAGGTCATTGAAGATAATCCAGCTAAGCGAGCGCGCATGAGCCTCGGCCTTGAAGCTGACGATAGGTTCAAAGACACGCAGGTTGTCCATGATCATCATCAGAGTCACAAACGAGACCAGCGGCATCAGGTGCGGCACGACAACGTGGATCATGCTCTGCCACTTGTTCGCACCATCGATCTGTGCGGCCTCGATCGTGTCTTCCGGAACCGTCTGAAGACCCGCGTAGAATGTGATGAAGCTGAAGGGGAGGGTGTGCCAGACACCATAGACCATCAGCATAATCCACATGAGCGGCGTAGACGCTTTCAGGCTCAGCGAAGGATCATTGAACAGTTTCTGAATTGTCGCCCCGATAACACCGTCACCGTCAACCATCCAGAACAGGATCAATGAACCAACCAGCGGGGTCACGAGGAAAGGCAAGAGGGAAATGAATATCGCCAAACCCTTCATTGCACGGGGCAGGTTATTGACGCCCACCGCGATCGCAAGGCCCAGCACCAAAACAAGGGGCGTCACAAGAAATGTGTAGGCCAGTGTAAAGGTCAGAGCGTTGTAGAATGGCAGGTTGTAAACCTTCGACCAGAAGTCACCCAGACTATCCGAGCTTGCCCAGGCCTCACCGATATCAGCAAGCGCCAAATGCGACCGGTCAAAATACGTGCCCAGACCGTTGAACCGGCCCAGCGGCTGTTCTTCCCGCAGCTTCTCGGTCGCTTCCGTATCGACCGTCGTAGTCGGGTTACATCCAAACGGACCGCAGCTTTCCGAGACGATCAGGACCTGCTCGTGTTCGACGAATAGCGACTGGATAAACACCGACACGATGGGCAGCGCGATGAACAGTATCATCGCGGACAGCGTCGGCAGAACAAACCAGAAGAAGGTGCGGTGTTTCATAGCATGCGTCCCGATCTAAATTCGAGAAAGAGAGGGGGCCGTGACAGCCCCCTCAAGTCGGGGAGATTTACTGGAGGAAACCAGCCTCTTTGGCCGAAGTCCTGTAGGCCGCCTCGACATCGGCAAGGGCTTGTTCTGCACTCTCGTTGCCCTTCAGGAAATCGGACAATTCTTTTCCAAGTGCGGCATGCATGAGACCGATCTGCGGGATCATTGGGTAAGGTTTTGCCCCACCCCGCGCAGTTTCAGAAACACCGGCAGCGGCAGGCCCAGGTTTGTAGCCTTCAAGCAGCCAGACCGCATCATCGTTGTTTTCCGCAACCATTTCCGGTGTCAGAGCGCTGACCAACGCTGCAAAAGTGGCTTCTGCTTCTTCATCCGACACGTTGGATGCGATCGAGATGCCGTCCCACCACAAAGTTGCGGCCGGGATCGACCCGCCACCAACAGTCGGTGCCGCCGAAAGAACCGTGTTCGAGGTCACCTCTTCGGATGAACCCTCATCATCCAGGATCGGCGCACCGCGCGACCCCCACATGACGCCCAACGCCGCCTGACCGGCCTCCCACAAACCTTGTGTCTCGTTTGATGCATGTGTCAGGTGGTCAGGATGCGCGTATTCGGCAAGCGCCTTCATGGTTTCAAGTGTGGCCAGGCCTTTTTCGTTGTTGATCGCAGGCTCGGCGGTTCCCGGCTCAAAGAACTCTCCACCATGTCCAAGATAGATCATGTTGAACACCTCAGCGAGGTTCCAGCCGCCGTCCCCGGCGCTCAGGTTCATCACTATCGGATGCTCCATAATGCCGGCGGCACGGATTTTTTCGGCCGCTTCAAGGACTTCTTCGTAGGTGGCGGGAACGCCGTCAAAACCTGCCTGCTCTAGAATATCCGTGCGGGAAAACAGGTGTTGTGAGTTGGCCATGAAGGCTACCGCCATGACATTGCCATCGATGGTGATCAACAAGTTCGGAGAGATGTTTTCGCCGTACTTTTCGACCAGATCGTTCAGCGGACGTACCAGACCGTCATTCATCAGCTGAGTCAGCGTCGAATTGGCCAGAATGACCGAAGTGTATTCAGACGGGTTCGGTGTCAGGGCCGCGTTCATGATCTGGCGCGCCTCGGTCGTATGGTTCGTTGAGAATTCAGACGCGTTGGCCGCGCAATTGGCTTCGGCGGTGCCTGCGACGGCGTGAATTGCCGGAAAATCACTGGCCAGAATGCGGACCGACTGGCCTTCAGGACCACAATTCGCTGCATATGCGGCCGAGCCCATCAGACCGACAAAGGTCGTTACGGTAGCTAACTTTCTCAGAAACATCTCAGTCTCCCTGTTTCTTTGAGTTTTGGATGCGTGCCCCTTACACGCATGTGGTTTTGACCCCGAGGCTCATCCCCGGTGATTTAGTGGGGCTATTGTCAGATCCGTTGCCCGGTCTGACCGTCAAACAAATGGCAAATCTCGTTTGGAACTGAGATTGACACCATGTCGTCAATTTCAGCGCGATAGTTCTTTTCGGCCTTTACAGAGACCAAAGCCCCGCCCACGCGCACTGAGATCATCGTCGCGTCGCCGAGCAGTTCCTGAGTGTAGATCGGCGCGTTGATCTGCCCCTGGCCGTCAGCCGCGAGCGAGGCATCTTCTGCGCGAAAGCCTAAAGTCAGCGGGCCGTCGGGTGCGCTGACATTGGGAATTTCAACATTTTTGGCCGCAAACGTCCCGCCGCGTACTTCTCCATCCATCAGGTTCATTGCCGGATTGCCAATGAAACTGGCCACAAACGTATTGGCGGGCGTGTCATAAATGTCTGTCGGACTGCCAACCTGCTGCACCACGCCCTGTTTCATCACCACGACACGGTCGGCCAGTGTCATCGCCTCGATCTGGTCGTGCGTCACATAGATTGTGGTTACTGCAAGCTCGTGGCTGAGGTTCTTGATCTGGGCACGAGTCGAGACACGTAATTTGGCGTCGAGGTTGGACAGAGGCTCATCCATTAGGAAAACGTTCGGCTCGCGCACAATTGCCCGGGCCAAAGCAACACGCTGACGCTGACCACCCGACAACTCTGCTGGCTTGCGATGAAGAAAGTCATCCAGTTCAACCATGGCCGACGCACGACGCACTTTTTCGTCATGCGACGAGGGGTCGATACCGCGAACCTTCAGCGGAAACCGGATGTTTTCGTAGACGTTCATGTTCGGATACAAAGCGTAGGACTGGAACACCATCGCGACGTCCCGATCCTTGGGCTCCATGTCGTTTACGCGCGTACCATCGATCAGAATGTCGCCCTCGCTCGCGTCTTCCAGACCCGCGATCATACGCATCGTCGTAGTTTTGCCGCAGCCGGAAGGGCCGAGAAGCACCAGGAACTCTTTGTCGGAAATTGTCAGGTCGAAATTGTCCACCCCGATAAACGAACCCCAGCGCTTTCCAACATTTCGAAGTTGAATCTCGGCCATTCTGTCCTCCCTGCCGAATGCATCGTGCATACGTTTGCAAGAGCATAGACATCAACAGCAACATCTGGCAAGAATTTTTTGCATGCGCATGCAAAATCGCCCGTCCATATATCGCCGAGCACTGCATCGCTTGGGTTAAAGCACTGAAAGAAAACAATATGCCCTATGAATCCGAAAAGACAATTGTCCTCGAACTTTACGAAGCACTGAGTCGAGCTGAAGAATCGGCCATTGCCGAGACGATCTCGGAGTATTGTGCAGAGGACTATCTCTGGCGTGGATTTCATCCGTTTGATGAACTGTTCGGCACCGACGAAGTGACCCAGAAATTCTGGCATCCGCTCATGAAAAGCCTGACACGAATGCAACGTCGCATGGACGTTTTCATGGCGGGCACCAACGAAATCGACGGGTTCACCTCAGTCTGGGTCGTTTCCATGGGTCATCTCATGGGACTGTTCGACAAAACCTGGCTGGGCATCGCCCCGACCGGCAAGTTGGCTTTTCTGCGGTATTGCGAGTTCAACCGGGTCGAGAACGGGAAAATCACCGAGACTGCGATGTTTTTCGACATTCCGCATCTCATGATGCAGGCTGGTTTGCGACCCTTCCCGCCGCAGACTGCGGCGCAGCTTGTTCAGCCCGGACCATTGACCCATGACGGCCTGATGTTTGACCCGCAACCAGCCGAAGAAGCTGACAAGACCTTGTCTGCTATCAATGCAATGATCTCCGATCTTGGCCGCTGGGATAGCGGCTTGAACCTTGAGGACGAGTTACGGCGCACATGGTGCGAGGACATGATTTGGTGGGGTCCGACTGGTATCGGCGCCACCTACACAATCGAACGCTATGCAAAGCAGCATGCCGGTCCGTTCCGCGCCGCGTTTACCGAGCGTTCGAAAACCAGACATGTCTGCCGCATGGCCGAAGGGCACTATGGGGGCTTTTTCGGGTGGCCGAATTTCACGGCACGCCCCACCGGCGGTTTCATGGGAATGCCCGCCACAGACAAAGCCGGTGAGTTCCGGGTGATCGACATCTACCGACGCGAGGGGGACAAACTGGCCGAGAACTGGATCTTTATCGATCTGCTCCATTTCTGGAAGCAGCAAGGCGTTGATATCCTGGCGCGGACAACAGGAATTGATGCGACATGAGGATCGATGCACACCACCACCTTTGGGACCTGAACGCCGTACTCTATCCATGGTTGATGGAAAAGGGTGTCAAGCGTTTCTTCGGCGACCCGACACCAATTCAGCGAGACTATCTACTGCCTGAGTTTCGCAGGGACGCGGAGGCCAGCGGTTTTACGGCATCTGTTCACATACAGGTCGGTTCAGCTGACCCTTGGGCCGAAGCTCAATGGGTGCAATCCGTCGCCGAGCAATTCCCTGACTGGCCTCTGGTGCAGGTCGCATTCTGCGATCTGACTGCCGAGGACCTGACAGACCAGTTGGATCGGCTACAGACACTGACATCGGTGCGGGGTGTGCGCCAGATCATTGGTCGATCACCCCGCGAAGACATGGCAACCGGCACAAACACGTTGCTCGAGAACCCAGAATTTCTGGCCGGCCTGCAGAAACTGGGTGAACGCGGTTTGTCCTTCGACCTGCAACTTCTGCCTGATCTGATGGAGCGGACTGCCGCGGTGTTGGAGAAAGCCCCACACACACAGATTGCCCTGTGCCATTCAGGATCGCCACATGATCGATCCGAGGCGGGATTGGTCAGATGGAAGACTTCTCTCAAATCGCTCTCCAGCTTGCCACAAGTTCACTGCAAACTCTCGGGCCTCGGGATGTTTGATCATGACTGGAGCACAGAAAGTGTCGGTCCCATCGTCGAAACCTGCTTGTCACAGTTCGGAGCCGATCGCTGCATGTTTGGCTCCAACTTTCCGGTCGACAGCCTGTCTTCCACTTATGATGAGCTCGTTTCCCGATACCAGCAGCTGGTGTCCGACGAGCATCAGTCAGATGTGTTCTGCAACACGGCAAAGCGATTCTACCGGATTGCTGACCAACCTCACTGACGTGATCCGTTTCGATATTCTGTTGTTTGAACTTAGACGTTTCTTGCTGCCGAGCCATCGATTGCCGGGCGCATATGAAAATGGGTGGAGCGTGCGCCCCACCCCTTCACGTCAGGCCCCGATGATGTTGTGACCAGGACCGTACGGGAAACCTGTGATATTCTCGGCGCCGTCTTCGCCGACCACAAGAATATCGTGTTCGCGATAGCCACCCGCGCCGGGCTGACCCTCGGGAATCCACAGCATCGGCTCAATCGACACGACCATGCCGGGTTCCAAAACTGTGTCGATGTCCTCGCGCAATTCCAGCCCGGCCTCGCGACCGTAGTAGTGGCTGAGAACGCCAAAGGAATGGCCGTAGCCGAAGGAACGGTATTGCAGCAACCCTTCGTCCGAGAAGAAGCGGTTTATCTCGGCGGTTATGCCCGAACAGGTCGCTCCGGGCTTGATCAGGCTCAGGCCCAGCTCGTGCGCGGCCACGTTGGCTTTCCACAGGCGCAGGCTGTCGGCGTCCGGTTCCCCAAGGAACAGGGTGCGCTCCAGCGCGGTGTAATAGCCCGAGATCATGGGGAAGGTGTTCAGCGACAGGATATCGCCTTTTTGCAACGGGCGTTTGGTGACAGGGTTATGTGCGCCGTCGGTGTTCAGACCCGATTGAAACCAGACCCACGTGTCGCGATATTCGGCTTCAGGATAGGCGCGTGCGATTTCCTCTTCCATCGCGTCGCGACCCGCCATTGCAATCTCGATCTCGGTTGCGCCTTCGCGGATTGCCGCGTGAATGGCCGCGCCACCAACGTCCGCCGTGCGGGCGCCGCCTTTGATCAGATCGATCTCTTCCGCTGATTTGACCATGCGAGCAGCCATTGTGTCAGGTGCGATGTCGACCAGTTCGGGACTGCCCAGCATGTTCAGCGCAGTATCGCGAGCCGCCAGCGTCATATGATCGCTTTCGATGCCAATCCGTTTCGCATTCCCGATCAGGTTGGCAACGGCACGCCAGTAGTTGTCGCGCTTCCAGTCAGTGTAGATCACGTTATCTTCAACCGACCGGCGCCAGGGTTGCCCAGCGTCGATGTTGGCGGAAACCGTGGTGCAGCTATCCTGGGTCACGACGCAGCCATAAGGACGGCCGAAGGCGCAATACAGAAAGCCCGAGTAATAGGCGATATTCTGCATCGACGTCAGCAGGACAACGGGGATGTCTCGTTTGGCCATTATCGCGCGCAGGGCCGCCAGGCGGCGATCATACTCAGCCTTGCTGAACGGCAGCGGTGCTTTTTCGCCATTGTGGCAGGTAAAGAATTCGGGGCGGTTTGACGTATCTGTCATTTTTGGTCTCTCATCTTTGCCGGGTGTGCAAAGCCCGGCCACATGTCCCGGCGTTCAGGACAGGCGGTCTCGGGGTCCGAGAGCCGATCATCCCCTAAGGTGCCGCGACGCCATCGCGGCGGGGATGAACGGATAAATCGTTAGATGAGACGAAACGCTGCGTCAAGCGGGCGACAGACCCCGCAACCGTTCCGAACGACGCCGCAGCAATTCCACCGTGGTTAGCAAGGCAATAGACAGAACCACAAGGATCGTGGCCACCGCCAGAATGGTCGGGCTGATCTGTTCGCGCAGGCCGGTGAACATCTGCCACGGCAACGTCTTTTGGCTGGCGGAGCCCACAAACAGGACCACCACAACTTCATCAAAGGAGGTGATGAAGGCAAACAGGCCACCCGAGATCACGCCCGGCAAGATCAACGGCATCTGGATCTTGAAGAACGTGCGAACCGGGCCTGCCCCCATGTTTGCAGCGGCGCGCGTCAGGGACCGATCAAAGCCAACCAAAGTTGCCGTAACGGTGATGATGACGAAAGGAATACCCAGAACCGCATGGGCCAGGACCACCTTCAGATAGCCCACGAAGTTCTTGTTCATGCCCAGCGTGCCCTCAAGGAACCTTCCGATATCACTGTAGAAAAAGAACATGCCTGTCGCCGAGATAATCAGCGGAACGATCATCGGGGAGATCAGGATACCCATGATCGCACGGCGTCCCGGAACGTGGGACTGGCTGAGCCCGATGGCGGCCAGTGTTCCAAGGGTGACTGAAATTACCGTCGCAATCGGCGCGATGATCAGCGAGTTCTTGAAGCTTCGCTGCCATTCATTGTTGGTAAAGAAATCGCGGTAGTGCTTTAGCGAGTATCCTTCGGGGTCCAGTCGCAACATCTCGGGGGTGAATGTAAAGAAGTCCTGCGCATTGAAGGAAAGTGGCAACACCACAAGGATCGGCGTGATCAGGAAAACAAAGATCGCGCCGCAGATCACGCGGAACAGATAGTGGTAAAACACCTGCTGAGCCGTCAGATAAGGCAGCAGCTTGCGCCGATACCGACCTTCGTACAGCCAGTAGATGAACCAGATGAAGAACCAGCCGCCCAATAAGCCCAGAACGCCACCCATCAGACCGGAAACCAGAAATCCGACGATGCCAAAGCCGAGGATGTTGATCCAGCGGGCCAGCTTTTCATTTTTCACGATGTTGATATAGACCCAAGCCAGCCCGGCAATCAGGACGGCTCCGCCCAGAATTCCAAGGATGACTGAGCCATTTCCGGCGCCGACGAAAATGCCGGCAAAGGCACCTGCCAATGCGACACTGGGCAGAACCATGGACATGGGCTTGCGGGATATCGGTGTCAGTGCGGCCATCTTGATTATCCCAGCTTCACGTTATCGATGCCTACGATCTTGTCGTAGACCCAGTAGAGCAGCAGCACGACACCCAGAAGGATCGTGCCCAAGGCCGCGGCAAGCCCCCAGTTCAGCGAGGACGAGATGTGATAGGCAATCCGGTTCGAGATGAAGACACCCTTGGTGCCGCCCACGATCTCGGGCGTGATGTAGTAACCAATCGCCAGAATGAAGACGAGGATCGAGCCCGCGCCGATACCAGGTATGGATTGCGGGAAATAGATGCGCCAGAAGGTGGTCCAGTTGGTCGCGCCCATCGACTTTGCTGCGCGGGTATATGACGGCGGGATCGTCTGCATTACCGAATACATCGGCAGGATCATAAAAGGCAGCAAAATGTGCGTCATGGCTACGATCGTGCCGATTTGATTGTTGATGATGATCAGTCGGGCATCATCCGCTACCAGCCCAAGCCAGACCAGCGTATCGTTAATCACCCCTTGCTGTTGCAGCATGACCTTCCAAGCGGACGTTCGCACCAGCAAAGACGTCCAGAAGGGTAAAAGTACGAGAATCATCAGCAGGTTGGAGACCCGCATCGGCAGTGTCGCCAACAGGTAACTGACCGGATAGGCAAGCAAAATACAGGCGCCCGTAATCACAAGCGACATGAACAGCGTACGACCGAACAACTTGACGAGGATCTGTTTGTCCTCTGGCTGAGCCTGCGCCCCTTCTGGCGTGCGGCGCATGTCCACCGCGTTCAGGAAATAGCCGTTGGTGATCTGCGGCGAATGCGTTTTGATGACACGCCAGGTTTGCGGATCGCCCCAGCCGTCATGGATTTCGATCAGCTGCTCCTTGAATGGACCATCTGTTTCGGGATCCAGTTTATTGATCTGTCGCCCGGACCTGCGGAACATCGAAGACATGCCAGTTTCTTCGTAGTTCAAACGCGAGCCGAGCCTTGTGTGCTCTTTGTTGTCAATCGCAACAATCATGTCGCGGACGAATGCGTCATACACATCCTCGCCCGGCAGTTCGCCAGTTTGTTCGTCCCATTCGCTCAGCGCCGCAACTGTCTGCGGCAGCGTGTCCGCGACAATGCTGTTCTCAACAGATCGGAACAGCATCGATGCGATCGGAATAATAAACGAGAACAGAACAAACAGAAGAAGCGGGGCCACCAACAACAACGCGCGTAGTTTTTGCCGTCGTAGCGAACGAGCCAGAGATTGCTTGAGCGGTGTTCCGTCCGCTGCCAGCATCGGTCCCACGTTTTGGCTTGCGTCAGTCATTGTTGTTCCTTGGCTTGTCTTGGATCAGGGGCAGCGCACCGCCCCTGACATGGTCGTTAATCGTGCAACGGCTTATTGTGCCAGCCACGCCTGGAATTTGGCGTCGATGTCGTCACGATAATCAGCCCAGAACTCGTAGTTGTAGAGGAACGTGTTCTTGGCGTTTTCCGGATCGGTCGGCATGTGCGGTGCCATGTCGATGCCCAGCTCTGCGTGCTGGCCAACCAGCGGAGCAGACGATGCGCGGGCCGGACCGTACGAGATATACTTGGCCTGATCCGCCAGACGCTGCGTATCGGTTGCGAACATGATGTAGTCCAGTGCACGCTGCTGACGCTCTTCGCTCAGACCGGCAGGAATGATCCAACCGTCCAGATCGAACACCTGCGCGTCCCACAGCATGGCAACGGGCTGTTTCTGTTCTTCGATCACGCTGAACAGGCGACCGTTATAGGTCGACCCCATGACGATTTCACCGTCAGCCAAAAGCTGCGGCGTGTCGGCCCCTGCGGACCACCAGACAACGTTGTCCTTGATGGTGTCGAGTTTGGCCAGTGCCTGGTCTTGACCTTCAGGTGTAGCGAGAACGTCATAAACGTCATCTTTGGCGACACCGTCGCACAACAGGGCCCATTCCATGTTGTTGATCGGGCGTTTCTCCAGCGAACGCTTGCCGGGATAGGTTTCCAGATCGAAGATCGCGCAGACATCAGTCGGCGGGGTGTCACCCACCAAGTCAGTCCGATACCCGAACGTGGTCGAATACACGATCTGTGGAATAAAACAGTCGCTGACCAGAAGGTCACCAAAGTCTTCGGATGCAGGTGTGCCATCGGGCGCCGGGGCCAGCATTGTATCCGGGTCGATTTCCAGCGCCAGACCTTCGTCGCAAAGACGGATTGCGTCAGCCGCCACAACGTCCACCACGTCCCAAGTGATGTTGCCGGCTTCGTTCATTGCGCGCAGCTTGGCAACGGCTTCCGCCGAGCTGTCGTCATTCAAAATGGTGACACCGGTCTTTTCCGAATAGGGCTCGTGATAAGCCTTCAGCTGCGATTTGGAATAGGCGCCGCCCCAGGAAACGATGGTCATCTCCTCGGCGGAAACGCCGCTCGCAGCGGTGGCAAGGGCTGCTGCCGTAAGTAGGGTTGTGGTTGTTTTCATGTGTTGCTCCCAGTTCATCCCGTTTATGTGTGTGGTCGGCTGATGCACGGGTATTCATCAGCCGGTCCCTCAGTTTAGCCGCGCTTGTTCCGCGCAGCTTGGTCTATGCGTCGAGCGCACGACAATCCTGGGCCAGCCAGCCAATCTCGATCTCCTGACCGGGGCTCAGCCGAACGGCGTCCGGTGCGTTCCGGGTCTTGACGATGAACTCGTCATTGCCGGCCACCGACATGCGGAACCGAAATACATCGCCCATGTAAATGAACTCTTTGACGGTTGCCTTGAGCGTATGCGCATCGGCGTGCAGGCGGTCCTTGTTGAATTCGACACGCTCGGGTCGGATCGAAACCTTGGTTCGCGCACCTGCTTCGTGGACATTGATCGGGACCGCGTCGATCTCGGAACCATCGTCCAATTGGACGAGGCACGTGTCGCCATCAATTGACTTCACGACACCTTCCAGAGTGTTGTTCTCACCGATGAATTGCGCGACGAAACTGTTTTCAGGCTCTTCGTACAGCTGATCGGGTGGCGCAAGCTGCTGGATGCGGCCATCGTCGAACACGGCAACACGATCGGACATGGTCAGGGCTTCGGTCTGGTCATGGGTCACGTAGACGGTGGTGATCCCCAGATCATGCGCAAGTCGCGTGATTTCGAACTGCATATGCTCGCGCAGTTGCTTGTCCAGGGCACCCAATGGCTCGTCCATCAAAACAAGCTCGGGTTCGAACACGAGGGCGCGGGCCAGGGCGATCCGCTGCTGCTGTCCCCCGGACAGCTGAGCCGGCCGCCGGCCGCCAAAGGCGCCCATCTGCACCATGTCCAGCGCACGCTTGACCTTTTCCTCCCGTTCCGACTTGCCCAGTTTGCGAACCTCCAACGGGAACGAGAGATTTTCGGCCACCGTCATATGCGGGAAAAGGGCGTAATTCTGAAAAACCATGCCGATTCCACGCTTGTGTGGCGGAATGTTGTTGATGGGCTTGCCATCAAGCAGGATTTCCCCATGGGTGGCAGTTTCAAACCCGGCGAGCATCATAAGGCAGGTGGTTTTACCCGACCCTGACGGCCCAAGCATCGTCAGGAATTCGCCTTTGGGCATTGCCAGATTGAGATCTTTAACGACGAGATTTTCGCCATCATAAGACTTTTGAACGCGTTGAAATTCGACAAACGCGGCGTCGTTCGTTGTATCGGTCACAAGACCCCCTGTTGCGTCAAATGATTATCCGAGAGCGTCGGATTTCATTGATCAGTAGGCATCAGTTAAGACCATGCGATGTGCATATTGCAACTATGAATGCAGATTTTGCCAAATTTGATGAGCGATTGACAAGTCAATTGTCCGTGTTGAGACGGCGCATATGCCATGCAAGGCTTTGATTACTCGAAAGAACAGGCTTTCCAATCCGGGCGCGAATCTCGGGAATGGCCTCGCGGGTTCGAAGGTTGGTGCAACTCAGGAAAACCGCCTCGACAGACGGGTCCGACCCCAGTTTCGTGGCAGCATCAATCACGGATCGAACGGAAATCCGAACGACCTTGGCCTCTTCGGCTTCTCCGAACGTTCCAAACACATCCATTGTTATTCCGCTTTCGGCAAAAGCGCGGCGCAGCGGGATGTTGACCTCTTCAATATACGGTGAAAGCAACGCGAATTTCGAAACTCCAAGGTTTTCGGCGCAGGCCGTGGCGGCACGTAGGGGATTTGTGACCTCGGCCGTATTGCAGGCTTGTTTGACAAGGTGCGCAACACGTTCAGAACCAATGACCGAGCTCGCCGACGTGCACCCATATCCCACCACGCGGTAAGGGCGCGCACTGGGCAATAAGCCGGCGGCCGCTGGCAATGCACTCTCCATTTCAGCCAGGCTGTCAGTCGTCACCTCGATCCCGCTGGGAATGCGGGATACGTGGATCGGGTATCGGTGGTCCGAGAAATACTGACTGAATTCCGGCTCAAGCGTCTCGTCGGTCTGCAGCACAATCAGACCCAATGGCGAGGCTTGCGGATCGTCTTCATCCAGAGTGTACGGAATAAGGGTCATAGCTCGATTATCTCCGGCCCGATGCGCGGGCTGATAAAACGTGGGGCTCCATCGGTGACCACGAAATTTTCTTCGTGCACCAGGATCTTGCCACCGACGGAAATTCCCGGTTCCAGCGTCAATACCATGCCCGGCTCCAATACGGTGTGATCAGTCGGTATAAGAGACGGCCATTCGGTCAGCGACATCCCCAGCCCATGCCCCAAGCGCCCCGCATCCGTACTCTCGGCGTCCCTTGTAAGCACGGAGTTCATAGCATGAAACAAGTCCGCAGCGGTCGCGCCCGGGGTAGCGATTTCAAACGCAGTATCCGAGGCTTCGATGAGCCGGGCATAAGCAGATTTCACATCGGGCCGCGCGGTGCCTATGGACCAGTTGCGGTCGAAATCCGAAAAATATCCGTCCCAGACCAACCCGGTGTCCAGCATCAGAACGTCACCAACCGCCAAGGGGGTTGGCGATGCGGGTGAAATCACATCGGTATAGCCGCCCTGTTCTGCCCCGCCCGCCAGGTAGGGAACCCAATCGGCCCCCTCTTCCAGGCAAAGCACTTGAAATTTGCGGAACACCTCGTCCAGCGGAACACCCTCGCGAACTATCTCGGGCACACGTGCGAAAGCTTTGCCTGCGATGTCACAGGCAGTTTCAATCTTGTCGATCTCGGCCTCTGATTTGATAATGCGCAACCGCCTCAGAATACCGTGGTCGCCTGTAATTGCGCGTGTTCCTATCTCACTGCGCAAACGATCCAAATTCGCCATCGGCATCCGCACATGGGTCTCGTGACCATCCGGTATGCCGATTTTTCCGTCTGTCGGTGTCAGCGCAGCCAGTGCATCAGCCAAGAGCGAGACGCCATCGTCCCTCAGGTCCGGGGAACTCCAGGTTCGGATGTCCTCGATCCAGGTCTGCCCCATCAGCGCAGCACCTATGGATGGTATTATCGCCACTGGTTTTCCAGCGGCCGGGACGATCAGATACCAGGGACGCGTCGGGCTTTCCCAGAACCGGGTCAAATACCCTGTGAAGTAACGCACGCCTGTTTCCGTCGTAAGCAACAGAGCGGACAGGCCCGCTGTGTTCATCAACGTCTGTGCGCGCTCGGTACGCGCTTGGAACTCGGACGGCGCGAAACCCCTCATGCAGCAATCTCTGCATCGTGACACTTAATGCATTCCTGACGGTTTATCACCAGTGCGTTACCAGAGCATTCCTCTGCCAAAGAATAATCGCCCTCTTTGCAGGATGTCGTGAACGCCGGGCTTGTTGTGTCGTTATTGGGGTCAGCGGTGCGAGCTTTGCTCGCAAAACAAAAAGGCTCAGGTGGCCCCGATTTTTCCCTCGACCGGTGCAAGTCGTTGGCGATCTGCATGACCCCTCCGAATTTCTGATCTGTCGACGTGATCCGATCGGTGAAGTCCTGTCAACCTCAGCTTGCTGGCGAACGCTGTCGTCCTGTGGACGCCTCGGGCGGTTCAAAACACTTGATCAGCGTGAAAAACCGGACAAACCTGTTTGCGGCTATCAGGTCGCCGCGCACGCGTCGGATAAAGTGCCGACACAAGCGGTTGCTGCACGGCCGAATGACGCGAAATAATGAACTGGCGGGGGAGTTGCGGGTTTTGGACGCAGGCAATAACAGTCGTTGGTGGATTCTGGGCGCTATGGGCTGCATCCTCGGCGTAATCCTTCTGGATGAAACCGCGGTTGGCGTTGCCCTACCAACAATCCGCAATGAACTGGGGATGTCCGAACTCTCGTCGCATTGGGTGGTCAACATTTACCTGCTGACCCTCGCGGTTCTTGCAGGCGCGGCTGGTCGCATCGGCGATATTATCGGCACCCGGATTCTTCTGACCATCGGCCTGCTGATATTCGGCGCAGCCTCGGCGGCTGCGGGGCTGGCGCCGAATGGCCTTTTTCTGCTTTTGGCACGTGGAGTCCAGGGTGTGGGAGCCGCGATGATCTTCCCGCTTTCGCTTGTACTCATTGCCTTGTCTTTTGACGATTCCGAGCGCGGCATGGCCTTGGGCACCTACGGTGCAATCGGAACAAGTTTTCTGGCAGCAGGGCCATTGGTGGGCGGCGCACTGACAGAAGGTTTGTCCTGGCGATGGATCTTCTGGATCAATCCCATAGTCGTGATCTGCGTTGCCGCTGTTGTCTGGAAATACTGGCGCGATCCGCCGCGACAGGCCGAAGAGAGTTTTGACCTGATCGGCATGATCCTTTTGATCTGCGGACTGTCGCTTTTGATATTTGGCATCATGCAAGGGCCGGAAGAAGGATGGCAACAGACCGGTGTAATCGTTGCGCTTATCCTCGGGGCTGGCATGCTCATAGCTTTTGCGGTCGTGGAATTGCGCCTCACCAACCCTTTGCTTGCTATCGATTTGTTCCGGAACGCGACGTTTTCCGCGTCAAACCTGATTGTTGGAATGGCGCAATACGCCAAGATCGCGACCTTCGTCTTTGGTGCCATGTATTTTCAAACGGTTGAAGGGTGGAGCCCATTATGGGCCGGTCTTGCGCTGCTCCCGGCTGTTGTGCCTACTACTCTGATGGCGCCTGTTGCAGGCCGTTTGTCTGACAGCCGCGGAACCCGGTGGCCCGCGTTATTGGGATTGGTTTTGACGACCGGTGGCTTGATTGCGATGGCAATGGGGATGACGATTCAGGTTCAGATCCTCGTATTTTTCGGCTTCGTTTGTTTTGGGATCGCCGTGTCGCTTATGTTCGTCCCGTCCCAGCGGGCGGTGACCATGTCCGTCCCACCGCAGATGCAAGGTCAGGCCGGGGGTATGGTCCTGTCGAGCCAGCTAATCGGCGGCACCCTGGGAATGACCATCTGCAGCACGACACTGGCGATGACATCGTCTCAGGCCGCCGTCTTTTGGGTGGGCGCAGCCGTGTCCGCGCTGGTTCTTGTCTACGCATATTTTGCGATTGAGGTCTCCGAGACTGCGGCCAATTAGCGGAAATGCGTTATTGCTGCGGTGGGTTTGTCGTCGTGCAGCCTTGGTTTCACACATATCCGCGCACCTCGATCCTTGTGTTCATGCCTGATTGGCAACGGCGGATCAGAGATCTGCGCAGGAGTTCATGGCACGGGCGATTGCGTGTTCGGTTTCTTCAAGATCCGACGCGGTCAGAGCCAGTGAAGCATAGAATTTCATGGGCGCTTTCAAAATACCATCAGCCCGCAAGGATGCGTTGAACTGTTTCTGGCGATCTGCGTTGGCACGCAGCGTATCGCGATAGTCCACAACAGGGCCTTCTGCGAACACGATGTCGAAAAGAACCGGATCACCAACGACAGTCGCAGAAAAACCTCTCTTCGAGGCGGCTGCTTCCAATGCTTTCATCAACCTCTTCCCGGATCTGCGGAGGTCTTCATAGGCGCCGTCGCGCTTGAGTATTTCCAAGGTTTTCAACCCCGCCGCAGCGGCCACCGGATTGCCGCTGAGGGTTCCAACCTGAAACGTGAAGCCCTTTTGGCCCACTTTGTCGACGTCGAAATGGGCCATGATCTCGGCTGTCCCGGCAATGGCGGCCATTGGGAACCCGCCACCGATGACCTTCCCCAAAGTGCAAAGATCGGGCGTGACGCCGTACAATTCCTGTCCACCGCCCAGCGCCAGCCGGAAACCGGTGACAACTTCGTCGAAGATAAGAACGATGCCATGCCGGTGTGTTTCTTCCCGCAACGCCTCCAGAAATCCCGGCGCTGGCGGGATCAAGCGTTGAAGCGGCTCGACTATGATACCGGCAAGTTGTTCAGCGTATTCGGAAATAATCTGACGGGCAAATGAGATATCGTTGAACGGCGCAATGATTACACCGTCCTGCGTCGCCTGCGGAATTCCAGCAGAATCGGGGACGGGCTCGGGAAAGTTCGAAAGGTGCTGCGGGGACATGCTCATCAGGGCTTCACCGGACATCCCGTGATAGCCGCCTTCGAATTTCAGAATGAGGTCTCGCCCGGTATATGCACGCGCCAGACGCATGGCATACATATCTGCCTCGGAACCGGTGGAGACATAGCGTAGCTGATCCGCGCAAGGCACCGCATCGCAAATCACCTCGGCCAGTTCGATTCCGGCTGCGTTGGATGTGAAGAACGTCATGCCATCGGCAAGTTGCGCTTGCACGGCCTCCATGACTTCGGGATGATTGTGACCCACCAGCATTGGACCCGAGCCAATCAGGTAGTCAATGTATTCCTTGCCATCCTCATCCCAAACACGAGACCCCTGCCCCTTTTTCAGAACGACGCTCGGGTCGTAGTTCCCAAATCCTCCGGCGGGCAGAACCCGATTTGCACGTGCACGCCACTGTTCCAGATTGGTCTGAGTCATCCGGCTTCCCCTGTTCCGCTTTCATGGTGAGTTTCGTCTTGACCAAAGTTGAAAGGCAATTAAGAAAATTAGCAGTTATTGTGAATTTTCTTCAGGTGAAGTGATGGCCGACGGCCCTTTTCTCGATCTTCGGCACCTCAAAATGATACAGGCCATAGCGAAACACGGACGTGTAACGGATGCTGCCGAGGCACTGGGCGTGACTTCCTCAGCCTTGTCCCATCGCATCAGAGAAGCAGAGCGGCGGCTGGATCTGGTCCTGTTCACACGGATGCACAAGCGATTGCGCATGACACCGGCCGCCGAATACCTGGCAGATATGGCCGAGCGCGTTCTGAGTGAAATGGACCGTGCAGAACGCGATGTTCGGCGGATGGACCGCGGCGTCGAGCACGTGGTGCGTATCGGCGTTGAGGCCTACAGTTCCTATCACTGGCTGCCTGGTTTCAACTCGTACCTGCGCGCCCATTTGCCCGGCGTCGAGTTACAGGTGATGGCAAACGTCGCGCGCGACCCCATCCAGGCGCTAACAAATCGGCATGTTGATTTAATTGTCACCTCAGGCAACGCGCAGCCAATCGGGACGTATCAATTGCCCCTGTTCACAGATGAGTTGTTGTTCATCGTGCCACCGGATCATCCCCTGGCCGGAAAGTCATTTGTTGATGGTTCCGATATCGAAGGCGAAGAGTTCATCACCTATGCCTTGACGCCGGAACCTGATCGAGAATTCGCGCGGTTGTTCCGCCCTTCGGAAAGTTATCCGCGCTGGGCTGCAACAGTTGAACTTCCCGAAGCCATTGTTGAGCTTGTTGCCGCTGGTCAGGGCACCAGCGTGTTGGCCGGTTGGGCCGTACGCCCTGCGATCTTGGCGGGGCGCATTGTCGGAACGCGCGTCGGTGAAGATGGTATCGAGGTTTCGTGGCAGGCCCTTATTCGGTCAGAAGACAAGGACGCCGGACCAATATTGGAGGTTGGTCAGGCGCTTGCCGATTGGTCGGTCCGGAACGGCGGGTTTGGTTAGGCCCGCAACTTGCTGTTGTCGGAATCGTAGGCGTGGTGGTTATGACGTATGGCCGCACGCATGTCCCCGAAAGCCTGGATGTGGCAGGTCTGTCCAATCGCCAGCGCGCCATTTTCGACATAACCAAGAGCCAATAGATGACCTGTCCGATACCCCATCGAAACAGAAGTGAGATACCCGATGACCTTGCCCTCATTGGTGATCGGGTCCGAAGGCAGCGGTTCCGGCCCCGGGTCCGTGATCTCCAACCCGATGAATTGCCATTCGGGATCGGATTGAGCCTGCTGCACCACGGCTTCTCGGCCAATAAACGACCCTTTCGCCAAGTTGGCAAATTTCGCCAACCCGGCATCGAACAGAGTGTATTCTGTGCCGAAATCCGCACCCCAGCCGTGATACCCTTTTTCGATCCGCATGGCGTTCAACGCATAGGAACCGAAGTTGCAAATGCCATGTTCCGCCCCGGCCTTCCAGATTGCGGTGTAGAGTGCCACCAGATCGTGCGATGCAACGTGCAATTCCCACCCTAACTCGCCAACATAACTGACGCGCATTGCCGTGACGGATACCCCGGCAACGTCGATCTCGGCCACACTCATCCAAGGCGCATTCAGATCGGCGGATGTCAGGGACTGCAGCAGATCACGTGAGCGCGGCCCCATCACCAACAATGCGCCGTCATGGTCATGGCCTTTTCTCAAAGTCACATTTGCCGGGCCGATACTGTCGGAAATCCAGTCAAAATCCCGGTCCACGGCCAAGGTCGGACCGCAGAGCAGAAACCGATCCCCGGCCAATCGCGCAATCGTCGCTTCGGACCATATGCGGCCTTGTGGTGTCAGCATGTAGGACAGGCGGACCCGACCTATGGGCGGTAGCGTGCCACAAACCAACCGGTTCAGAACATCGAAGGCATCCGGCCCTTCCAGAACGAACTTCGTGAACCCGCCATGATCCATGATCCCAACGGCATCACGAACGGTTTCGCATTCTAGCCGAACGGCATCCTGCCAGGGTTCCTGCCCAAAGCTGAGTTCCCCGGTGTTCGTCATGCCATCGCGTTGGAACCAGAACGCACGCTCCCACCCGCCGATCTGCCCCATCACCGCGCCTTGTTCCTGCAAGCGCTCGTAAAGCGGGGTTTGGTTCACCGGCCGCCCGGACGACATGATCCGGTGCGGATAAGGAATTGCATATTGCAGGTCATAGTGTTCAGAAGCACGGGCTGCCGCATACTCGTGGGTGGCCCAGTTGCCGAAACGGCGCGGATCCCACGCCGACAGGTCCCACTCGGTCTCTCCCGCCGTCAGCCATTCGGCCATGGCCTTGCCGATCGCGGCCGAATGCGTGATGCCAATCTGAACCCCCGTCGCATGGTAAAAATTGCGTACCCCTCCGGCAGGCCCAACCAGCGGCAGCGCGTCGGGTGCGTAGGGGATCGGACCATTCACAAAGCGTTGCGCACCCGCCTCAGCCAGCAGTGGCACGTGTGATGCGGCGGCCTCGAACACCTCCATCATTCCGTCAACATCATCGGCAAACAGCTGGTGGTCAAAATCCGCAGGCACACCGTCCTGCCAAACCGGGCGGCCTTTATGTGCGTATGAACCCAGCAACAGGGCGTTGCGTTCGCGGCGCAAATAGAACCGAATATCCGGGTCGCGGATGAGGGGGAAAAGAGCTGCATCTTCCTCAAGTTGCGGCAATGCCGTCGTCACCATGTACTGATGTTCAAGAGTCACGACGGGTAGGTGCAGTCCCGCCATTTCAGCAATCATCGCGCCGCTGGACCCAGCCGCATTGATCACCGTCCCGGCCACCAACACCCCATCGGGCGTATCAACGTCCCATTCGCCATTTGGTCGCTGGCTCAGGCCGGTCACACGGGTGAAACGACGCACCTCGGCACCAAGCGCGCGCGCGTGTTTGGCAAGCGCCTGCGTCAGCTGGCTGGGATCGATGTCACCTTCATATGGGTCCAGAATGCCTCCGAGAACGGTGTTGTCTGCCCGCCAGTAGGGATGCATCCGTTCGATCTCGGTCGGTGAGAGCATCGACAACTCAAACCCGGCTGAGCGGGATACGCCGCAGAGATGTTGGAAAAGCTGCATGCGCTCAGGCGTATGCGCTGGCCAGATGGCCGATGTATGCCGATAGGTAATCGGCGCCTCGGGGTCTTTCGCAAGTTCCTTGTAGAGCGACCAGGCATAATTTCCAGCGCGCATCCCAAGCCACGAATTCGCATAAGTCGGGATATTACCCGCGGCGTGCCAGGTCGACCCCGCTGTCAGTTCGTTCTTTTCGATCAGAACCGTATCAGTGATGCCTGCCTTGGCCAGGTGATACAGGATGGCCGCGCCGACGGCCCCGCCGCCAATGACAACGACCTGAGCGTGTGTGCGCATCTAGTGTTGCTCCAACAATTTCCCAAAGCCTGAAACTGGATCGGTGATCCCTATGGCTCGCAGCG
This sequence comes from Ruegeria sp. HKCCD9138, assembly GCF_057220975.1. Lineage (NCBI taxonomy): Bacteria > Pseudomonadati > Pseudomonadota > Alphaproteobacteria > Rhodobacterales > Roseobacteraceae > Ruegeria > Ruegeria sp. HKCCD9138. The sequence continues at coordinate 66,245 of NZ_JBWVAZ010000013.1, forward strand.
TTTGCCAGTAAACAGCCGCGTTGCAAGCCACGATTGGCTTGCCATGGGCTTGTTCAAGCTCGGCAATCAGCGCCACGACGGGAAGTGCCGTTCCGACCTGCAGAATGACATCGCAATCGGATGCGGCCACCTGAGCGAAGACCTCGCGAATATCGCTTAAAGGTGTCTCGCAGATTTCAGGCAATGTCGGCGCCTCGGTGCCTTTTATCGCGACCACTTCGAACCCTGCGGCTTCGGTGTTGGTTTTGACCACTGCGTCCACTTCGGCGTTAAACGGCGTCACGATACCAACCCGTTGCGCGCCCAGCACCCGTAGCGCCTCGTAATCCGCGCCGGACGCTGCCAACACCGGGACACCAACTTGTTCCGATATTTCGTCACAGCGAGCCTTCAGCTTGCCCGGACCACCCGGCCCCGCATCCGTGGTCAGGCCCACGGCAATTGCCACAGGTCGACAATCCATCAGTTTGGCGGCCTCGTCGGGCAAATCATCCGAGACTTTGTCTCCGCCCAGACGAAACCGCTGCATCTGATTTGTCACGCCTTCAGGGCGCAGCAGTTCGAGTTCCGGCTGGACAACGGTATTCATTGCCGGTGTCATGACGCCGATCACGGCGCGGGGGGCAAGTGTATCGGCCACTTTCAGTCTCCCTTCAAAAACGTGTTCAATCCGGTCATGCCGCCAATGTAGATGGCATCCCCAACAATCCGCTCCATCTCGGACGCGACTTCCGCAGTGCAATCAAAATGGCTCTCCCATATTCCCAAAGTCTGGCGGGTTTGGGTGATCGGGATGAACCGGTGGGTCGAAATGTATCCGGTCACCGGAAGCGGGCTTTCAAGGATGTCGTAGGTGTAGAAATGATCGTGATCGGAATGCGCCAGCAAAGTTTCGCGAAAGATTGTTCCATCCGGAATATGAAGCTCCCGGATTGTTCCGGTGGATGTCGGCGCCCCGTTTTCCAACTCAGCCCTATCCACGCCCGGGTTCCACGCTGCCACACCGTCAAAGGCGCGCACAGCGGCCCAAACCCTGTCGATCTCTGCCTCAATGATCATGCTGCGAAATACGTGCATCTGAGTTCCTTTCATTGCTCAAGGCGGATGGGGAAGCGGGCGCGAATGCGGGCTTCGGCCTCGGCGCTTAAATGAGTGGGAGGCGGGCCTTTCAGAATCTCAGCGACCCGCAGCTGCGCCCGATCCCAGATGGAATGCTTGCCCGCATCAATCCAGTCATCGACGCTTTGCCGGTCGGCAAGAGAGGGATAGTAATAGTCGGATTTCATCCGATTGAGGGTCTCGGCCTCACCCAGATAATGCCCGTCCTGCGTGACCACGCGTTCAACCGCTGCCAAATCCAGCGTGGAATCTGACACTTCTATGCCCTTGATCGACCGCAGGATCGCGCCGCACATGTCATCGTCGATAACCATCGCTTCGGGGCTGGCCACCATGATTGACCCCAACATGCCAACCGAAAGGTTGATCATATCCGCGCCCGCATGACCTGCCAGCGCGACAGTGTATCCTTTCTCGTAACCAGCCTGCGCGTCCACGAGTTTGGAATCCGTCATTCCGGCCGAGACGGTTGATGGCAAACCGACATGCGCCAGAACCTGAGCCGCGGCCGCATTTGCAATCGCGGCCTCACCTCCACCGCCACTCATTGCGCCGGTGCGCAGATCGGAAATGAACGGCATCAAGGCATAGATGCAGGACGCGCTTTTCTGGATTCCATCGACCACCACCAGTCCGGCAAGACATTCAGCCAATCCCTGCGCAAGAGCCCCTGCCAAGGTGACAGGGCTTGTTGCGCCAGCCTGCCCGGCAGAGCATATCTGTGGGATCATGCCGGCATTCACGGCCTTTTCAAGCATATGAATACCTTCGGCGGCATATGTCAGCGGGGGCACCACATGCACTATGACTGCCATGCAGAACGGCCGATCACGAAAGGCTCCGGTGCGACCGAGCGCCATGTCGAACATGTCAACGATCGGGTCGATGTGATCCGCGTCGCAAAAGCTGATACCGATGGGTTTGGAGGTCGCCTTCATACAGGCGAACGCCGAATTGACGTCCAGTTCAAACGGATCGGAAAGGTTACGGGCGACGACCGGACGTAATCCGTAGTGGATGTTCTGCGACGCCTCCAGAACGCGCATCAGGTCATAAAGATCGCCTACGTGACTATCGCGATAAGTGTTGGTTTCGGCGTCCAAAACCTGAACCGCTGCACCGCCAGTGCCGATGTGAACCGTCCCACCACCAATCCGCAAATCGCGTTCAGGAACAAAGCCGGGCAATGCAATCTGTTTTGGCGCGCGCGCAAGTGCCGACAGGATCATGTCTTTCGGAAAACACAGTCGGCCATCGCCGCGCCGTCTTGCGCCTGCCGCCAGCGCACGATTGGCGGCCATTTCCGGTAGATTGGCCATGCCAATGGTTGCGAGAATGTCAAACGCATGGGTCACGATCTTTGCGAGTTCCGCTTCTGACAGAGGGCGCAGATTTCCGCCCGCATAGAATTCCGGCGCGCGTCCTCGATCAGAGCCGCCTGCCTCGTTCTGCCGCTTTCTCGTGCGTCGCGCCATTCTCACTCCCCGATGGGGTCATTAGAATAGAAAATGATTGGTCTGAAAATTCAATAAAACGGCGTAGATGGTGAAAAAATCTCACATCAATGCATCGCGGATTCCTAACTGCCCATCGAAGGAATACCCTGCTGCACCTGCCTGGCGCCCGCCGTGAGTGTTTCAGTGTTTGATTGCCCTGGACCGCGTTGCGGCACGGTCGCGCCAAATGAACGTCCGAGGATTGTTGAACAGCGAATTCGCACGCGACTAGGTTTTCAACAATTCATTGGTGAAGTTCTGCAAGCCCGGAATGTCTTGTGACGCCGAGAGAGCAACCAACCGGATTGGCCAACTCAGGACTGACGTCAAAGGAGTGGCCGAAACCTTGGGGTTACTGGTTATGGCCAGGATTTCTTTGTCGACGATGGCGCGACCAGCCCCTTGCGCAACCATGCTGACAAGTGCGGTTTGAGTTTGTGACTCTGCCCGAACTTGGAACGATATGCCTTCCCGGTCGAACATGAATTCGACTGCACGACGGAATGGGCTAGACGGCGTCAGCATTATCTGTGGAACCGCTGCCAGTTCGGCCGCAGAAATGGTTTTTGCTCCGGCCATTGGGTCATTCAGCGGCAGAATGGCAACCGGTTGTATGTCCGCCAATCGGGTAGAAGCGAGGTTCGGGTCACCAGGGTCGGAAGAAATGACAGCGCAGTCAACGCGCCCCTCCCTCAGCGCTGCAAGGCCGTTCTTTTCATTCAGAACGTCGACATCCACTCGCAAGGCAGAATGGGCTGCCATGAGCTTTCCTGCCGCCACAGCAACCCGGGTATCCGCGACCGCCGGCACGGTTGCCACCCGCAGATGACCACCGGTTCCCGAGGCAATCTGCAAGGCAGTTTCGCGTATGCGTTCCAGTCCCTGATAGTGTCTTTGGACAGCTTGCTGAAGACTATGAGCGGCAGCCGTGGGTTCGAATTTTCGCCCGGACCGGTCAAACAGCGCCACACCCATTTCGGTCTCTAGCTCAGCTACGACCCGGCTGATTGCGGGCTGTGAGATGTGCAAGGCATCCGCTGCTTTGCGTGTTGATCGATGGCGGTAGGCCATTCGGAACAGTTCGATCTGGCGGGCGGTGATGCGCATGGCAGTTGATAACATTTGAGTATCAAAAAATTCAACAAGATGATTTTTTGCCCAGCAACCGCAGTGTTAGTTTTCAGGGCATAAACCGCGATAAGGAAAAACCGTGCCCGTCGAACTCATTGTGCTGTTGCTTGCCATTACCGTCGGCGCCGGGATTCAAGTGGGGGTCGGGGTTGGCTTCAGTATTGTGGTCGCACCTGTGATGATGGTGCTGCTGGGAACGGGCACTGCAGTGCCGGTGTTGCTGATGCTGAACACGCTTGTATCTGTCGTGGCCACAGACCGAAAAGTCTGGATTCGTGACAAACCCCTGATCCGAAAGGCCGTATTTGGATGCCTGGCAGGGATCGTATTGGGACTGCTGATTTACCCTTACCTCTCGGAACGCACGGTTCTGTCACTGACCGCAGTGCTGCTCCTGATCGGAGTCGCCACTTCGATGATACCGCAGGGCAACACCGTTGGCCCATTGGGCTTCAAGGCGATCTCGGGTCTCTCGGGGCTGGCCACCGTGTGGGCGGCCACTCCCGGCCCGTTGATGGTACTGGGCCTGCTTGCGGTAGGCAGGACACCTCAGGAAGCCCGGAAACTGGTTCAGCCGGTGGCTTTGGTTGCTTATGGCGCCGCATTCACGCTGCATTGCCTGTCGGACTGGCCGGCTTTTGCCAACGCCCCGTGGCTTTGGCAGTTTGCGCTCGCCACGATCTTCGGCTGCCTGCTTGGGCGCCTGGCCGGCCCGCACCTACCGCAGAAAGCGATCTCGAACGCGATCCGCGTGATCTCAATTCTTGCCTGCGTAGCCCTGTTCCGGCGCGCCTATCTGGCTGGATGACGAAAGATGGTCAATCGAATGAACATTGACAAAGGGCTCGCAGAATTTCCCCGCGCGAAGCTGATGACCGGCACGACTCCGGTCGAACGTTTGGATCGCCTGTCGGACAGCCTTGGAATCGAACTGTGGATCAAGCGAGACGATCTGACCGGCCTGAGCTTTGGCGGCAACAAGACCCGCCAGCTCGAGTTCTACCTTGGCGAGGCCGAACAGCAAGGGGCGGACACCGTTCTGATCACCGGCGCGGTGCAATCCAACTTTGTCCGGTCCGCGGCGGCGGCGGCTGCCCAATTGGGCATGGGTTCAATTCTGCAACTGGAAGAACGCGTGCCGGGTATGGGAGAGCAATACTACCAGTCAGGCAATGTATTATTGGCCCGGATTCTAGGAGCCGAGCACATGAGCTATCCCTTGGGTGAGGATGAGTCCGGCGCCGATGACGCACTGCACAGACGAGCGGAGCAGCTACTAGCCGAAGGCCGAAGGCCCTACATCATCCACCTTGGTATCGATCATCCACCGCTTGGAGCGCTGGGTTACGTTCTTGGCGCGGCAGAGCTGCTGGAGCAGGTCAGTGAGTTCGACGCGGCAGTGGTGCCGTCGGGCAGCGGCGCGACCCATGGCGGATTTCTGACAGGCCTGCGGCTGGCCGGGCATACCGCACCGGTATACGGTATCTGCGTGCGACGAAATCAACACCAGCAGCATGCGCGCTTGCAAAAGGTACTTGGACATCTTTCAGACATGATGAAATTCGCCCCGGGCCTGGTTTTGGACAGTATCGACGTCTGGGATGGTGCACTTGCGCCCGGCTACGGGCGGATCGGCGAACGTACCCGTGAGGCACTGATATTGATGGCTCGCACCGAGGGCATCTTTCTGGACCCGGTTTACACGGCCAAGACCTTTGCTGGGCTTTTGGAACTGCTTGAGGCAGGCGTCATCGAGAAAGGCCAGAAAGTCATAATGCTGCACACCGGTGGCCTCCCGGCGCTATTTGGGTATCAGGAAGAGCTTCAATCGATCTGATTTACACCGGTGCCGTGGCTATACCGGACGACAGGCACCGCAAGACCCGAGGGCAACTTTGAAAGCATTGAGGTTGGTCGACCCCGGCAGCACGAATGCGTCAAACGAACTTCGCCGACTTGGAACCGGTCAATCAATTGCCGCGCAGGCTGTTTGTGCCCAGGCCAACGCGGGATCGGACAGGTAATGGCCGATCCGCTCCAATAAAGCGGCGTGGTACGTGTTCAACCAATTGCGTTCAGCGACAGTCAATTCGTCTACCAGGATCCTGCGTGTCTGAATCGGAATCCACGTCAGGTTTTCAAACTCAAGGAAGCCATCCTCGGCCTCGGAAATCTCGAACAGGTTTTCGATACGGATCCCAAACGAACCGGCCTGGTAAAAACCGGGTTCGATGGACAGAACCATACCCGGCACAAGGTCGATGGGATTGTAGGGTTTGCCGATACGTTGCGGGTGCTCGTGTACGGAAAGCCGATGACCGATGCCGTGTCCGGTTCCGTGATCATAGTCCAACCCGAGATCCCACAAGGGGCGGCGACAAATTGCATCGATGTGGTGCCCTTGCGTGCCGGGAGGAAAGCGCAGCGTTGCGATTGCGTGAAAAGCCTTGAAAACAGCCGTATAGGCCCGGTCGTACCCATCCGGAGTTTCCGCCCCAAATGCAAAGCTGCGGGTCGCATCGGTCGTACCGGTCTCGTATTGGCCGCCCGAATCCAAAAGATAAGTGCTGTCGCCGAGAATCGGTGCGCTGCCATTCTGTTGAGTTGCGTAATGGCACATAGCGGCATTTGCACCGGCTGCCGAAATCGTGCGGAAACTCTCATAGATGAAACCGGGTCGCGCGCGCCGGAATGACAAGATTTTCTCTTCCGCCTCATATTCGCTCACGTACTCGTTCCGAGTGGCGCGTGCTGGTACTTCGGTCGCAAGCCAGGCGCAAAACTCGGTCCAGGCCACACCGTCCTGAATATGGCAGGCGCGCATCCCTTCCAGCTCAACATGGTTCTTTCGTGCCTTTGCCAAGGTGACCGGGCTGCCGGCGGGCAGTTCCCGCGCGCCCACGCGTTTCAACGCAAACCGCACAGCAGCCGGGGAGAATTCCGGATCGAAAACAACACCTTGCCCAGACAAAACGCGGTTCTCAATAGTCGACAAAAATGAGTCTAGGGGTCGGATTTCCATGTCGGCTGGTAAATGATCCCTAAGACCCACGTCTATTTTTTGATCCGACACAAACCACGAGGCAGGGCCCGCTTTCTCGACCAGTAGAAATGAGTGCGGGATTGGATTGAAAGCCACGTCCGATCCACGAATATTGAGCAGCCAAGCGATGTTATCTGGTTGTGTCTCGACGACAAATTCGGCGCCGCGCGCGCGCATGTCGGCCTTAAGGTCGGAAATTTTGTCCACGCTGCTCTTGCCGGCAAACTGCAACGGAAACGGCTCGATTTTGCCTTGGGGTGGCGACGGCTGATCTGGCCAAATCGCGTCAACTGGGTTATCGCCGACAGCGACAAGCTGGGCATTGTGCTTTGCCAACGCATTTGAAAACCGGTCGTACCAGACCGGTGGCAAATGCATCGCATCAAACCCGATCTTCCAATTGCTTTGCGCGACCGTTGCCAGCCAGAGTTCCGGCGGTTCGTCGAAGAGATGATGATGCGAGAAGACCGGCGCCGAACATTGGCTCGCCGCCTGTACCACGTAACGCCCATCAACAAACAGCGCCACGGTCTCGCGCGTGACAATCGCCATACCGGCAGATCCGGTGAAACCCGTTACGTATTTCAGGCGCTCGTCATGCGGGGCAACATACTCTGCCTGATGTGCGTCGTAGCGCGGCAGAATGAACGCATCCAGATCGCGTCTCGCCAGCTCTTTTCGCAGGGCAGAAACAGCTGGGCGGCATTCGGTTTCCGGGGCGTCAAGCATCGGTATTGATCTCTTCAACATGATGGCAGGCAACTTCACCCCGGCCTTCGAACGGCATCAGAGCAGGCATGTTTGCCTTGCAGATTGCGCTGGCATGGGGACAACGAACGTGGAACGGGCAGCCGGACGGCATGTTCAGGGGCGATGGCAATTCGCCTTCCAGTCGGGTGGCTTGACCACGCTCGTCCGGGTTCAGGGAGGGTGCGGCAGACAGAAGCGCCTGACTATAGGGGTGCGCCGGAGCCGAGAACAGCGTTTCACTGTCGCCTATTTCAACGATCCGGCCCAGATAGATCACCGCGACGCGGTTCGAGACATGGCGCACCAGCCGCAGATCGTGGGCCACGAACAACACGGTCAGGCCCAGTTCGCGCTGCAGGTCGAGCAGCAGGTTCACCACCTGAGCCTGAACTGAGACGTCCAGAGCCGAAACCAGCTCGTCCGCAATCAACACAACCGGTTCGACAGCCAGAGCCCGCGCAATCGCAATGCGCTGGCGCTGGCCGCCAGAAAACTCGTGGGGCAACTTGTCCTGAGCGTCCTGAGGCAGACGGACAAGTTCAAGCAATTCGGCGACCCGCGCCGGAATCTCGGCTTCGGGTCGCATGTCGTGGACACTCAGAGCCTCGGTCAGGATCTGGCCAGTTGTCATGCGGGGGTTGAGAGATGAATAAGGGTCCTGAAACATCATCTGGACGCGCCGGTTATAGTTGCAGTCCCCGCGGGTTGCGTCATCAAATACATCGTGACCTTCGAACCGGATCGTTCCTTCGCTGGGGGCGTGCAGGCGCACGATGCAGCGCGCAAGGGTCGACTTCCCGCAACCGGATTCCCCGACGACACCCAGCGTTTCACCGTGGATCAAATCCAGATCGATACCATTGAGCGCCCGAACCTCGCGACCAGACCGGCCCGAGAGGATATCTCCCAGCCCGCGCCCCAGAGGAAACCGCAAATGAAGGTCGCGGATTTGCATTACGGCGGTCATGCGGCGTTTCCTTCGGCATTTTTCACGGGGTTGAAACAGGCCACTTGTCTGTCATCTGCAATCAGGGTCAGGGGCGGCCGGTCTTGCAAACAAAGTTCAACGCAAGCTGCGCAGCGGGGGGCAAACGCACACCCCAGAGGCAAGTTATTCAAGCTTGGAGGTACGCCCGGCACGGAATATAGCGGCGTCCGGGGTGGCAGGTTTTCCGGAACCGATCGCATCAGGCCGACCGTGTAGGGGTGACGTGGGTCGCGCAGCACATCGCGGACTGGCCCCTGCTCTACGATCCGGCCAGCATACATGACGGCAACCTTGTCGCAGGTTTGCGCGACCACGCCCAGATCATGGGTTACCAGAACCACGCCCATGTCCAAATCCTGTGCAAGCCGCAGGATCAAATCCAGAATCTGCGCCTGAATGGTGACGTCCAGCGCTGTCGTGGGCTCATCCGCCAGCAACAGTTTCGGGTTCGCAGCAAGCGCGATAGCGATCATTACCCGCTGGCGCATACCGCCCGAGAACTGATGCGGGTAGTCCTTCAGCCGTTCTGCTGCCGAGGGGATGCCAACCAGATCCAGCATCTCGACTGCCCGAGCCCGGCGCGCGGCCCGGGACAGATCTGTGTGGGCGCGCAGTGTTTCCTCAAGCTGAAGGCCGACCGTCAGCAACGGGTTCAGCGACGTCATCGGCTCTTGAAAGATCATTGCTATCTCGCTGCCCTGAACCTGTCGCATTGCCCGATCTGAAAGCTGCACCAGATCGCGCCCCTGCCACTTCACCTGCCCGCTGACATCGCCATATCGGCGCGCCAGACCAATGATCGAACGCAATGTCACGCTCTTGCCGGATCCACTTTCACCGACCAGTCCCAGCACCTCGCCGCGTGCAACGCTGAAACTGACATCCCGCAGGGCCGGCAGTGGGCGCCCGTTACGGTGAAACGTGGTGTTCAACCCGTCAACTTCGAGGATCGGTGTCTTGTCTGCCATCCCTTATCCTCTCGGTCTCAGCAGGTCGGCCAGCCCGTCGCCGAGCAGCGAAAAGCCAAGCCCCGTCAGAACGATGGCGATACCGGGCATCAGGCTCAGCCACCAAGCTGTCGAGATAAAGTTGCGCCCCTCGGCAATCAGGACACCCCATTCTGCCTGAGGTGGCTGCGCACCCAAACCGAGATAACCCAGCGACGACCCCAGCAGGATCACCAGCGCCATATCGGTCATCCAATAAACGATGACGGGTGTGATCGCATTGGGCAGCAGATGTCGAAAAATGATACGCCGGTCGGAATACCCCATCACAACACCGGCCGCGGCATAGTCATTGCCCATCTGCGCAATGACTTCGGCCCGCATCAGACGGGCGTAATAGACCCAGTAGACCACCGAAATGGCAATATACATGTTGATCAGACCGGGCCCCAGAACCGCAACAACCGCGATGACCAGAACCAGAAAGGGGAACGTGATCACTGCATCGACGATACGGCCAAAGATCAGGTCGGCGATCCCTCGGTAATAACCGACCAGAGCCCCCACCACGACACCGGTCACAAGCGCGAAGACCGTACCGAAAATCGCCATTTGCATGTTGACCTGATAGGCCCAAATCACACGCGACAGGCTGTCCCGACCCAGTAGGTCGGTGCCGAACGGATGCGCCCAGGATGGCGGCTGTCGCACAGCCAGATAGTCTATTGCGTTTGGATCGTAGGGCGCGAAGGCGCCGGGAAAGATCGCCAGCAGAACCGAAAATCCGATGATCAGCAATCCGGCCAGAAACCCCGGCTTGCGCAGGGCCGCCTGAAGGAAGGTCGGCCGACGGGTTTCGGCGTTGAAGGGAACATCACTCATTGCAGACGCATCCTCGGGTCAAGGCGGCTCTGGAACAGGTCCGTCATCAGGAAGACCACCGAGACCAGCACTGCAAAGGTCAGAGTCAGCCCCTGTATCAGCGGATAGTCACGGGCAAAAATGGCTTCCAGCATCAGCCGCCCCATCCCCGGCACCGCGAACACGGTTTCCGTGACCAGCGTTCCGCTCATCAGGTTGCCAATGGATAGCCCCAACAAGGTCACGGTTGAGATCAGCGCATTGCGCAGCACGTGCCGCCCCAGGATCAGCCGCGGAGGCAGGCCCTTGGCGCGGGCGAACTGAACATATTCGGCATCCAGAACTTCGATGATTGCGCTGCGCAGGTTCCGCATGATGATGGCCGATGTGTACAGCGCGACGGTGACCGACGGCAGAAACAGGTGATACAGCCGCTCGCCGAACGTATCGCCATAACCACCGACCGGAAACAGCCGCAGCTGCGCGGCCAGAAAGGTCAGCAGAACCAGCCCGATGTAGAACACCGGCATCGACAGGCCGATCTGAAACACCGTGCGGATCACCGTATCCGGCCAACGGCCGCGATTGAGCGCCGCAACAAAGGCCAGTGGCCCCGCGATCAGCAGCGACAGGACAACTGAGTATATTGTCAGAAATACGGTGATGGGCAGGCGATCGGCAATCACATTCATTACATCGGTTCGCATCAGGATCGACCGGCCCAGATCCCCCTGAACCGTGCTGCTGAGAAACAGCCAGAATTGCACCAGAACGGGCTGGGTCAGGCCCAGCCGTTCGCGGATCGCCTGAATGTCGGCGTCCGAGGCCCGGTCGCCCGCCATCGCAATGGCCGGGTCGCCCGGCAACAGACGCACCAAAAGAAAGATGATGACCATAACCAGAAAAAAGGTCGGGATCATCAGCAGGAGGCGTTTGAATATGTAGGTCAGGCTGGACATTGTTGACGCTTTGCAAATGGCCCCGCCGGTGTGCTCCGGCGAGGCAGGGGATCAGCTTTTAGCGGCTGACAGTTGCTTCATCGAAGATGTTATTGCCCAATGGCGTCTGAACATAGCCCTCGACTGCTGTACTCAGCGCCACTGCAAAGGGCGTTTCGTACATGAACAAAAGCGGAGCGGCCTCTGCATAAAGCTCTTGCATGCGCGCGAACTTTGCCTTGCGGGCATCAGGGTCCATTTCGTTGGCGGCTTCTTCGAACAGCGCGTTGAATTCGGCGTTTTCCCAACCGGTGCCGACGGCCTTGGCGGTTGGCGTGTAGCCCAGCCATCCGACAACCTGACTTGGATCGTTTACGTCATTGACCCAGCCATAGGTGTGTATGTCGAACTCGCCCGAACGGTTCTTTGCACCGCGCGTGGCACCGTCCACCTGCTCGACCACCAGATCGATTCCCAGCGGCGCCCACATCTGTTGCAGCGCTGCAAAGATCGTCGCATCGTCAGCCGAACCTGCCAGTGTCGTCAACGTGACCTGAGTTCCATCCGTCACCCCGGCCTCGGACATCAGCGACTTGGCTTTGTCCAGGTCATAGGAGTAGAGCGGACTCAGATCCGACGCATATTGCGTGGCCTTGGCCATCAATGGAGAGCTCATCGGCTGACCGGCGCCGTGCAGAACCACGCCGATCAGGGCATCCTTGTTGGTGCCATAGTTCAATGCCTGCCGGACACGCGGATCCGCCAGGGGATTTGGTGAACCGTCGGCACGGGAGTCACGTGTATTGATCGGTGAATAAATGATCCGGGTCGACGGGTAGAGCTGCATGTTGACGTTCGGATCAGCCTCCAGTTCGGCCACGCGGCTAAAGGGAATGAACTCGGCCGCGTCCACCTCACCTGCTTGCAGGCTCAGAATACGGGTCGCGTCATCCGGGATGATCTCGAAATGCACGCCGTCCAGATATGGCAGCGGTTTGCCGTCCGCACCCATACGCCAGTAGTGTTCGTTGGCGCAGAAATCCATCGAAGCGCCCTGTTCGAACCCACACAGGTAGAACGGTCCGGAGCCAACCCCGGCAGCAGTGGCAGCAAACAGCGCCGCTGATTTATCCTGATCGGTGTCCCCAGCAGCGGCGTCAAAGGCAGCTTTCGAAACGATTGCCGTATTAAAGGTAGCCAACATGGACAGGATCGTTGGGTCCGGGTCTTTCAGCGCAATGGTTATCGCATTTCCATCCGACGACACGTTTTCGATTGACCCCAACAACCCAGCCCAGGGACTAAGATCGGGATTGCGCGCCCGGTCCAGCGAGAAAACAACGTCCTCGCCACTCATTGGTGATCCGTCAGCAAACAAAACACCCTCACGCAGGGTCAGAGAAACCGTTTTGCCGTCATCCGAAACCGAAAACTCCTCGGCCAGGCCGGGTTCCACCGAATTGCCATCGGCACTGCCGCGCAGAAGCGTGTCGAACAAACTGCCAACCATCCAGATGTCCGGGTTGCGATCGGCATAGATCGGGTCAATCAGGCGCGATCCGTCGTAGCGGGCGAAGTTCAGCGTTCCGCCCCTTTCCTGTGCTGTCACCGGCATCGCCAGCGTCAAAGCAACGGTCATTCCCAGAACCGTTTTCAGCGTCATCCTCTTCTCCTCCCGCAAAATTCATTTGCCTATGGGCCAAGACAATAAGCGATTCTTAGCAATACTAAAGTTTTTTTTAGTAATAAGAGAAATTTTTTTACCGCGATTTTTCCTACCGCCCCGTTTCACTCATTGGCGAAGTTGTAACCCAAAGCTCAACAGCCTCCTCTTCTCCAAGAACGACTGAATAGTGACGCACCGAGGTATCGTGGTGAATCACATCACCCGGCGACATGACAAAGACCTTTCCACCGAGGTGATATTCCAGCTGACCGGACAGCAGGTAACAAAACGCCTCGCCCTTGTGGCACATCTTTTCGGAAACATGACCAGGCGGGCGGTGCACGATCTGCGGGTGAAACAGGGCACCTGAAAAACCGGGCCCAAGCTTTTCGTAGAACCGTCCACGAACGCCCAATGAATAAGTTTGTCGGCTGTCATGCGCGACATATTCCGAAAACACTTGCGGCACGCTCAGCAGCTGTTCGACACTGGTTTGCAGTGCCGCCGCTATTGCCATCAACGATGTCAGCGACGGAGAACTTAACCCCCGTTCGACCTGAGACAGAAAGCCAGTCGTCAGGTCCGCCTGTGTTGCAACCTTCTCCAAGGTCATGCCCATCGCCTTGCGTCTGCGCCGGATCGTTTGACCCAATTCAGTCGGATGCCCCTTGGACTTCGGTTTTGGGCGCTCGTTGGGCGATTGCATGCAGAACCTCCTGCTGGTCACTTGGTGTTCGCCCATTGAACAGAATATCCGGGCGGAGATCAAAATTTATTTTAGTGCGGCTAAAAATGCCAATCGCATTCAAGCATTGCGTACGGCGACAAGCTTGAGCGCCTTCGGCGCGCCCAAGTCCTTTTGAAAGAGCCCCGCACGAGGCTTGAAAAACCGGTAGCCGGGTTATGGTACATCCATGCGCATCACTGCGGCGACAACCAGAGCAATCTGGTGGTTCAAAAATCCAAACCCAGGTCAATGGTCCGGTATGAATGCGTCAACGCCCCCGACGAGATGTAATCCACACCTGTCGCAGCAATGGCCGCAACCGTTTCGCGCTTTACATTGCCGGATGCCTCGGTCACCAGCCTGCCATCCACCATCGAGACCGCCTCGGCCAGCGTGTCAGTTGACATGTTGTCCAGCAAAACCACATCCGCGCCACCAACCGCCAGCACTTCGGCCAGTTGATCCAGCCGATCCACCTCGATTTCAACCTTCATCATATGTGAGGCGCGGGCCTTCGTGGCCTCCAGCACTGCACGCACACTGCCTGCTGCCGCAATGTGGTTGTCCTTGATCAAAATCGCATCGGACAAAGAGAACCGGTGGTTGAAACCGCCGCCATGCAGCACCGCCTGTTTCTCAACAATGCGCAGCCCCGGTGTGGTTTTGCGAGTACAGGTGATGCGTGCCCTGGTGCCTTTGGTTTCAGCCACCAAAGCCGCTGTCGAAGTTGCAACACCGCTCAACCGCCCGGCAAAGTTCAGCGCGACCCGCTCGCCCGACAGGATCGAGGACGCCTTTCCGTTGATTTCCATCAACGTGTCACCTTTCGCGCAGCGCTGCCCATCCTGCACATGTATGGTGATTTCAAGCGACGGATCGACCAGTCGAAACGCCAGATCGGCCACCAGAAGCCCGGACACCACCGCATTTTCGCGCGCATTCAGCCGCGCGGAATAGGTTGCATCATCCGGAATTACGGTCAGCGAAGTAATGTCGCCATTGGCCCCCAAATCCTCCGTCAGCGCAGAACGGACCAGAGGCTCCAGGATCAGGTCGGGCAATGCGGGAAAGGTCATTTGGATTCCTTTGAAATTCTGTCGCGCAGCGTCATAGCCTCGCTCAGCGTCATGATCGAGCGTTGGCCGGGGCCAGGTGCAGCCTGCGGGAAATCCGACCGATAATGCGCGCCACGGCTTTCTTCGCGCACAAGTGCGGCGGCGGCGATCAAAGTGGCGGTCGCAGACATATTGAGAAAAGAGGCAGACGTCGCGTTGTCGGCCTCGAGTTTGGCAATGGCGAACAAAGCCCGGCGCAGCCCGGCGCTGTCCCGCACAACGCCCACGAAGTTGGTCATTGTATCCCGCAATGCCTGAATCGCATCGGTTCGCTCGACTGCAGGGCCTGAACGGAACTCAAGATCCAGTAGTGTTGCCTTGCTCTCTGGCACAACTGCCGCAATATCCAGCGCACAGGCACGGGCAAAAACCAGCGCTTCGAGCAATCCGTTGGACGCTAGCCGATTGGCGCCATGCAAACCGGTCGAGGCAGCTTCGCCACAAACCCACAAACCTTGCAACGAACTGCGGCCCGTCATGTCCGTGGCCACGCCGCCCATGTGATAGTGTGCTGCCGCTGCGACCGGGATCGGTTGGGTGACCGGATCGACACCGTTGCGAATGCAGGCTTCGGTCACCGCAGGAAACTGAGAAACGATTTCGGCCCCGATTGCCGAGCGCGTGTCGAGCGCCGGGTGTTGCCCGGCCTGGGTTTGCAGATAGACCGCGCGGGCGACAATATCGCGCGGCGCCAATTCCCCCTCGGGATGGATGCCCTGCATGAATCGGTCACCGGTTTTGTCGACCAAAACGGCACCATCGCCGCGCAGCGCCTCGGTCGCCAAGGGTGCAGGGTCCTCGCCAACATCGATGGCCGTCGGATGAAACTGAACAAATTCGGCATCTGCAATCCTCGCCCCCGCACGGGCCGCCATGCCGATCCCCTGCCCCCGGATGCGCGCGGGATTGGTCGTCAGAGCATAAAGCCCCGCTGACCCACCTGTAGCCAACACATGGGCAGCGCCCCGTACCAGCACCGGCTCTGCTTCGGGGGATTCGGTACTGGTGAAAAAACCGCCGGTGACGCGTGAACCATCGCTTTCCAGCCCAATTGCCTGTGCACCTTCGATCACTTGGATTGTTGGTGTCCGGCGCAGCTCGGCGATCAGCGCGCGCATGATCTCGGCCCCTGCCTGATCCCCTTTGACCCGAACCACGCGGGCGGCAGAATGCGCTGCTTCCCGGGACTGGATAAACCCTCCGTCCGCGGCGCGATCGAAACCGGTTCCAAGATCGGACAGATCAAGGACGTGGTCCCGAGCGGCGCGGGTCACAAACTCGGCCACTTCGCGCAGGACCGAACCGGCGCCTGCGCGCATCGTGTCATCGGCATGCGCCTCGGCACTGTCGCTTGGTGCCATCGCAGCGGCTACCCCACCCTGCGCCCAGACCGAGCTTGCGCCGGATCCCAGTGTTTCGGGCGAGATCATCACTACGGGGCGCGGCGCCAGTTTCAACGCTGCGTACACCGCAGCCAGGCCAGCGCCTATGATGACCACTCGGGGGGTGGTGACCACTTGCATCGGGTGCGTCAGATCCCCAACTGGCGCGACAAATCGATCATGCGCTGAACGGCAAGACGTGCCTTGTCGGCAATCTCGGCGTCAACTTCAACCTGACCGGTCATTGTGTCGAGCGAAAAGAGCACCTTCTCCAACGTGATCTTTTTCATGTACGGGCACATGTTGCAGGGGCCAACGAAATCAACCTCGGGCAGCGCATCGGCGATGTTCGAAGCCATCGAGCATTCGGTGATAAGCAGTGCCTTTTCCGGCTTATTATCAGTGACATATTTGATGATGCCGCTGGTGGAGCCCGAGAAATCAGCCTCGGCCACCACGTCGGGCGGGCACTCGGGATGCGCAATAAGCCGCGTGCCCGGGTTCCACTCGCGGAAGTCGCGCAAGTCGCTGGCGCTGTATTGTTCGTGCACGATGCACGAGCCTTCCCACCAGACCACGTTCTTTTGTGGGACGTCGCGGGCCACGTTCTGCGCCAGATACTGGTCCGGGGTCATGATGACCGTGTCGCTGTCCTGCGCGGCGACGATCTGGGCCGCGTTGGACGAAGTGCAGCAAATGTCCGAGGCCGCTTTGACCTCGGCCGTCGTGTTCACGTAGGACACCACCGGTGCGCCCGGATAGCGGCGCCGCATTTCCTCGATACCCTCGGCGGTGATCGATTCCGCCAGCGAACACCCAGCCTCCATATCCGGCATCAGCACGGTTTTTTCCGGGCTGAGGATCTTGGACGTCTCAGCCATGAAATGCACGCCGCATTGAACGATCACATCCGCCTCGACCTCGGTTGCCTTGATGGCCAGTTGCAGGCTGTCGCCACCGAAGTCCGAAATGCCGTGGTAGATCTCGGGCGTCATATAATTGTGGCCCAGAATGACGGCGTTCCGGTCGACCTTGAGATCGTTGATCGCTTTGACATAAGGCGCATAGATCGCCCAGTCGGCCGGTGACACGACGCGTGACATGCGGTCGTAGATATCGCTCATGCTGGCGGCCAGCTCGGGCGATGGGGTAAGGTCGTATTTTTCGGAGAGATGCGCGCGCTGCGCCGGAAGGTCGAACACGGGACTGATTTCTGCCTGATGAACTCGTGACGCCTTAGATATTGGGTTTGTCGAGGATTGACCACCACTCAATGAAGAAGAATGTTCCAAAATTCCATTTCTCTGCGGAATTTTCTGCCGCGGCCACGGCAAGCAGTCATGGCCGACGACCATGAAACCGGTTACGGCAGAGCCAATGGCGGAACCGGGAAGCTGTGATCTATGATGCCTGATTACGAGGTTCTGCGCTGGCTCTGCCAACCAATCAGGCTGAGGCAGGCAAACAGAATTGCAGCCACACAGACAATCGACGGACCAGCCGGCGTATCGAACACATAGGCCGCGCGCAGGCCCGCAACGGCAGAAATCGCTCCGATTGCCGCAGCAATCACGGCCATCGATTCCGGCGACCGCGCCAGGCTGCGCGCTGCCGCAGCCGGAATGATCAGCATCGCGGCAATCAATAGAACACCGACGACCTTGATCGCCACCGCAACCGTGACGGCCAGGGATAAGGTCAGGACCAATTGCTCGCGCTTGGGATCAAACCCGCTGGCATAGGCCAACTCTTCGTTCAGGGTTGCAGTCAGCAGCTGAGACCAGCGCCACGCGATCAGCGCCACGACAAGCGCTGCACCGCCCCAGATCACCGCCAGATCGGCGCGTGACACGGCAAGGATGTCTCCGAACAGATAGGCCATCAGATCAATACGGACGCCAGACAGGAATGAGACTGCAACCAGGCCAAATGCCAATGCGGAATGCGCCAGGACGCCCAGCAGAGTGTCCATGGCATAGCCACGGCCCGCCAACAGCGTCACTGTCAGCGCCATCGCAAGCGCAACCGCCAAAGCGCCAGCAAAGATCGACATCTGGAACGTCAGCGACAGCGCAACGCCAAGGATCGCTGCATGCGCCGTGGCATCACCGAAATAGGCCATTCGGCGCCAGACGACGAAACACCCAAGCGGCGCTGCCGCAAAAGCCACGCCAATACCTGCGAGCGTTGCCCGCGTCATGAAATCGTCCAGCATCACTCTGCCGCTTCCTTAGAATTCGGGCCATGGTCGTGATCGTGATCGTGATCATGGTCGTGGCGATACAGCGCGAGCGCGCCTCCCGTGCCTGTACCGAACAAAGCCCGATATTCCGGGGCTGAAGCAACCACCGCAGGTGAACCTTCACAGCAGACGTGCCCGTTGAGACAAATAACCCGATCGGATGCACTCATGACCACATGCAGTTCGTGGCTGATCATCACGATGGCGCAACCGGTGTCGCGGCGGACGGCTTCGATCTGACGATAAAACGCAGCCGAACCGGGCTGGTCGAGACCCTGTGTCGCTTCGTCCAACAACAAAATATCAGGCCGGTTGATCAAGGCCCGAGCCAGCAGCACACGTTGGAACTGGCCGCCTGAAAGCTGCGACATTTGACGCTTCAGCAGATCCGGCACTCCTGCCGATTCAAGCGCCTCTGCGCAATCTCGCCTCGATACAGGACTGGTCAGGCGCATGAACCGTTCGACAGTGATCGGCAGTGTCGGGTCGATGTGCAGCTTCTGCGGCACGTACCCGATTTTCAAACCCGGCTTTCGAACAACCCGGCCGACCGAAGGTTTGGTGGCACCGATTATTGCCCGCAACAGGCTGGTCTTGCCCGAGCCATTTGGCCCGACAATTGTCACGATCTCGCCCGGCTCGATCTTCATGTCCACGTGACGCAAAACTGTATTTGCGCCGTAGCGGATGCTGAGGTCATCAACCGTTACCAATGTCATGCCTAAGCCTTTTCACTGCAGGCCGGGCAGACGCCTTCGACTTCCACAACGGTTCGCTCAATCTCGAACCCAGCGGCGCGTGCCGCTGCGCCAAGTGCGCCTTTCGTGGGCGAGGATTGCGCCTCGGCCACGGCGTCACAAAGCCTGCAAATCATGAAAGCAGGCGAATGGTTCGCGCCTGGGTGCGAGCAGGCGACAAAGGCATTCAGTCGCTCAATCTTGTGCACGAACCCGTTCTCGACCAGAAAATCCAGCGCGCGATAAGCCACCGGAGGCTGTGACCCGAACCCCGCCTCGCGCAAGCGATCAAGAATCGCGTATGCCCCGAGCGCCCGATGCTCCTGCAGCAGCATCTCCAACACTTTTCGCCGAACTGGCGTCAGGCGCAAACCGTCCTCGCGGCACCGCGCTTCGGCTGCGGCCAACGCGGATTCAACGCAGTGCGCATGGTCATGTTTCTGGAAACCGACCAGGCCCGATCTGTCGGCTGGTGCTGGTTGGGAGTCTTCAGTCATGTTCTTCATATCGCATTCGACACTCGGAATGTTATAAAATCACACGGCGGAGCCGATGTCCAGAAACCTTCTTCCTGTGTCGACGACGGTTTCGCTGCCGCGTCGGCGCAGTCCCGGCCATGATGGAAGCCGCAATCGACTTTTCGCCGATCTACTCGCGGTTTCCAGACCTTTTGGATCTGAGCGCATATGCCCACAAGATGCGCACCGGGCAACAACTCCTCCATTCGAAGCGTGCTTCGCAAGGAAAGCGCCTATTTTCGCGCTCCCGCAAACTCGAACGTCAACCGCTTTTGATCCGGTGCCGGAACAAATGATCATAGTGAGGTTTCATTCGGCGGTGCACTCGGCGAACGCGTTCGGGAGAGTCTTCAAGTTCAACGTAGCGACGAACCTGAGGCTTTAAACCTGTCGATGCCCGCAAGTTGGCATGAAAGCTGCCCCCGTCCCACCAGCTATAGTCTGAGGTATCCGCCCCGGGCTCCCAGCTTAAAGCTTCTGGTATGAAAGGGATATCCACGGCTTTGCAAAACGCTTCGACCATGGTTTCGGGGTCTTCAAGCAGATCGTCGCTGTCGATGACCGGCGGTGCTTTTCCGTTCAATGCTGTCAAAAGGTCAAACAGCGCCCTTTGTTCGGGAAACCCGACCTCAAGCTCATCAAAATCCGGCCATTTGTTGTACATGGACGAAATTGTCTTGCCGGGGTCACGGATCAGGAAAGCGTGGGTGAAGTGCGCCAAAAAGTCCGGTGTCCACATGTGATTGATGTAATGCGGAAAATCCTTGAGGAAGACCGGCCCTTTCTCGGCCCGTGCCTGAATGTCCCCCCAGGTACTCTCGATCGTCAGACCGGGTGTCGTCTTTTCTCCGTCCTTGTAGCGTGGCCAGAGCGGATCTTCCCCCTGATACCATGCCTCGCCGAATGGCTCGTGCAAGCAATCCAGATCGCCGCGCTGGCGCATCATCCATTCAAACGCGGTGGACGTCGAACGGGGTACGGCCCAAAGGGCAATGATTTTATGCATGAAGGCTCTCCAACAATACGCCCTGCGGTGTCGTGGGCGCGATCCCCAAGTCTTTCATGATCCGCCAATAAAGTGCGATATCGTGGCCAATGATCGGTTTGCCAAGAACGGCCTCCATGCTGCGCGCCAGATGCAGCGGGCGCTGAGGCAACCCGCCCGGGCCGCTGCGAAAGTTGCACATGCCGTTGATCAAATAGGCATCGGCCTCGGGGGCTTGTTCGGCGACATAGGCAAAGCTCTTCTCGAACAGATCACCATCGAAAATCCAGCGCATGGCATTTGTAGCCTCCTGCGTGGGAAACCAACCCTGATCGACGAAATTGCCCGCCCAAACAACATCGAACCCGGCCTCTGCCAGAAAGCCAACCGTACCTTGCCACCAATCGGGCCAGTGATAGGCCGCGTTCAACGCCACTTTTTCGACGTTCATCGCCCGCAAGGCTTCGACCATCGCATAACCCGCCATATGGAACCGGGTTTCGTATTTTTCGGACAGATCAGCACAATGCTGGCGGATGCCTTCGACTCCCAATCCGCTGGCATGAACCCAGTTGGAACCGACCTGCCCGCAAACATCGACGCCATTACGCGACATGCAGTGGACGAAGTCTTCGAGCATATTGAAGTTCTGTTTGCGCTGGTCGAGCCCGTGCACATAGTCCGGCACATGCAGCATCCAGCCGTGCACTCCGACTGTATCGGGGCTCATGCGCAGGAAATCTGACGGAGCGGCGTCAAAGTCAAAAGGCGGGCTGGTGAATCCAACCTGATGGGGAAAAAGCTTTTGTTCTGCTGTCCAGCGGCTGGGCATCGCCAGGGTTTCAGCCATCAATGACCTCCTGCATCGCACGTCAAAAGTGCATCATTTTCTTTTGGAATATCGTATCTGTTTGGACCCCTGACGCCTCGGCAAATGCCGGTGAGTTTGGCCGAAAATCAAAAATGATACATATGTTCCATCTTTGGTTGACGATGGTATATTTGTCCACTTACCTTGTCCAGCGAAAGTGAGATTACGGCAGGGCCCGACTCGCCGACTGCTACCACCACAGCCTGAATTCACGAAAGGACGCAGCATGAATTTGGCCCCAACTATGAAGGCCATGGTCACAATGGGCCACGGCGACCTGGACCAGATGAAATTCCATGCGGATTGGCCTCGCCCCGCCCCTGCTGCCGGAGAAGTCCTGATCCGGGTCGGCGCCTGTGGTCTGAACAACACGGACGTCAACACCCGCTCGGGCTGGTACTCCAAGACCGTAACCGAGGCCACGACGGGCGGTGCATTCGAAGAAGTTGGTGAGGACGATCCCACATGGGGCGGCGCCCCGATCACCTTTCCCCGAATTCAGGGGGCGGACGTCTGTGGCGTGATCGTCGCCGTGGGCGACGGTGTCGATGCCTCGCGCATCGGAGAGAGGGTCATAACGGATGGCTGGTTGCGTGATGCCGAAGACCCTGAGGATATGAACAAGACAGGCTATTTCGGCTCGGAACGAGACGGTGGATTTGCAGAGTACACCACAACGCCGTCACGCAATGCCTTTGCAATCAAGTCCGACCTTTCCGATGCCGAGCTTGCGACGTTTTCCTGTTCCTACTCCACCGCCGAGGGCATGCTGTCGCGGGCCAATGTGACTGCACGCGACACGGTTCTGGTGACAGGTGCTTCGGGCGGGGTTGGTGGCGCCCTGGTCCAGTTGGCTAAGCGGCGGGGTGCAAGAGTTGTCGCGCTGGCCTCGGAAGCGAAGCACGATGAAGTTGCCACCTTGAAACCCGATCTGATCCTACCGCGAGCGCCAGATGATCTACGCGCTGCTTTGGGGGCAGAGAAGATCACGGTCGTCGCGGATATCGCCGGCGGGCCGTATTGGCCGAAACTCATCGACATTCTTGAGCGCGGCGGGCGTTATACCTGCTCGGGTGCTATTGCCGGTCCAATGGTCGAACTCGATCTGCGAACCTTTTACCTGCGGGACCTGACCTTCACCGGATCGACCGTGATCGGGCAAGAGGTCATGCCGAACCTTGTCCGATACATTGAAAGCGGGGAAATCAAACCCGCTCTTGCGGCAACCTATCCCCTTGAGCAACTGCGCGAGGCTCAGGCCGCCTTCATCGCCAAAAAACACACAGGCAATATCGTCGTCGTCCCATGAAAATCACGCGGATCAGGGTTTTCAAAACACCACTTCCTTACGTCGGCGGAGCTTATGTCTGGGGAGCCGGCAACGCGATCGAGGTCGCGTCGGCCAGCGTGGTCGTCATCGACACGGATGCTGGTTTGCAGGGATGCGGAGAGTTTACGCCTTGCGGTGAAAACTACATGGTTGCGCATTCTGAAGGGGTCGAAGCACTGGCCCGGCTTGTCGCGCCAAGGCTACTGGGTGAAGACCCAAGACAAGTCGCGCGGATCGAGCAGTTGATGGATGGCCTTGTGCAAGGTCACGGCTATGCGAAAGCACCCTTTGACGCGGCGTGCTGGGATATTCTGGGGCAATCCTGCGACCAGCCAGTCTGGATGTTGATGGGCGGAAAACTGACCGATGGCGCGCCGATGTATCGGGTTGCACCGCAAAAGGCGACCGATGAGACATTGGCCGAGATGCGACGCTACCGCGCCGATGGCTACCGGCAGTTTCAAATCAAGGTCGGCGGCGACTGGCCCGGAGACATTGACCGGATAATGGCCGGAGTGGCACTGTTGGAACCCGGCGAAAAGGCTATGGCAGACGCCAATCAAGGATGGCGGGTCGACAATGCAATCCGCGTGGCCCGAGCCACACGCGACATTGATTACATTCTGGAACAACCCTGCAGGACTTATGATGAGTGCCAACAAGTACGGCGGGTTGCCGAACACCCCATGAAGCTGGACGAGTGCATTACCGGTATGGCCGCCGCGCAACGGATCGTGCAGGACAAAGGGGCCGAGATCTGTTGCCTTAAAATTTCCAACCTCGGCGGAATCAGCAAGGCGCGCCGCGTCCGGGATTTCCTGATCGAGAACCGTTTGCCCGTGGTGTGCGAGGATACCTGGGGCGGCGAAATCACGACAACGCTGGTTGCCCACTTCGCAGCGTCCACTCCGGCGGAATTTTTGCAGAACACCACCGATCTGATGAACTACAACACACGGTCCACTGGGATTGGCGGTGCATGGGCAGAGAATGGCAACCTTTATGCACCGGACACGCCGGGGCTGGGCGTAGTGCCCGATTTCAAAAGCCTTGGCGAGCCGGTAGCGGAGTATCAGGTATGAAGATCACGCAAATAACGGTTTTTCAAAAGAATTTGCCGCTTGAGCATCCCTATTGGCTGTCCGGCGGTCGCCTGAAGTTTGAGGTATTGGATGCGACATTCGTCAAAGTCGAAACCGATGAAGGCCTGACCGGCTGGGGCGAAGGTACGCCATGGGGCCATACTTATGTCCCGGCTCACGGCCCCGGTATCCGGGCGGGGATCGAGACGATGGCTCCGTTCATCTTCGGTCTTGATCCGCGCCGCGTTCTGGATGTGGAACGCGCGATGGACCTTGCGTTGCCGGGACACCTTTACGCCAAGAGTCCGATTGATATGGCCTGCTGGGATATTGCGGGCCAGGCGGCGGGTTTGCCGATTGCTGACCTCATGGGCGGTGGATCCCGAACGCCACGCCCGATCGCGTCCTCGGTCGGAGCAAAGACCATCGAGGACACGCGCGCCGTGATCGACCGGTATAGACAGCGCGGATACATTGCGCATTCAGTGAAAATAGGTGGCGATGTCGAACGCGACATTGCTCGCATCGAAGACGTTGAATCCATCCGAAAACCCGGCGAAATCGTACTCTACGACGTCAACCGCGGCTGGACCCGCCAGCAGGCTTTGCGCGTGATGTCAGCAACTGAACATCTGAACGTGTTGTTCGAGCAACCCTGCGAGACGCTGGACGATATTGCAGCACTGGCAGGCAAGCACGCCTCACCCGTCAGCGTAGACGAAAGCCTTGTCACGTTGCAGGACGCTGCCCGAATTGCGCGGGACGGAGTGGCTGAAATCTTCGGCATCAAGCTCAATCGCGTCGGCGGCCTCACCAAGGCGGCCCGAATACGCGATATCGCATTGGCGCACGGTATAGACATGTTCGTGATGGCCACCGGCGGTTCTGTCCTCGCCGACACCGAGGCGCTGCATCTGGCCGCAACGATACCGGATGCCAATTGCCACGCGGTGTGGGCATGCCAGGACATGCTGACACTGGACATCGCCGGCGGAAGAGGTCCGCGTAACATGAATGGGTTCCTGCACCTGCCAGAGGCTCCGGGTCTCGGCGTTCATCCTGACGAGGGCACGCTCGGTGATCCTGTCGGGTTCTATTCATCGAAATGACAAACGGGGCTCACTGATCGACAGGTTACACCGATCAGTGAAGACAGCAAGAAGCTTAGTTTCTCAAGTTCCGGAGGTTGAACCAGATTACCGTCTGGCAGCAACCAAATCAGTGGATTTGGTCCCTCACGTCGAAAGGGTACGGTCAGGGCCGTTGTTTTTTTGAATACTAAAAAAACTTCGCCAACCGGTTGGTCGCTTAGCCGCTTGTGCGATAGCATTTTGCATGTTCGGAAATCGACGTCTCGATCCTCAGGTCAACACTTGAAGAGGTGCACAACATGTCAAAACCGCTTGAGGGAATTCGGGTTCTGGACCTGACCAACGTTTTGGCTGGCCCGTTCTGCTGCCACCACCTGGCCCACCTGGGCGCCGAAGTGATCAAGGTCGAGGCAGCCGGGCGCGGCGACCTGGCGCGCCAGCTGGGGGCTGATCCTGAGTTGAACAAGGCAGGAATGGGCGTGTCGTTCCTGGCCCAGAATGCCGGCAAGAAATCCGTAACCGTCAATCTGAAACATCCTCGAGGCAAGGCGCTGTTCCTCAAGCTTGTCGAGACCGCCGATGTAGTCGTCGAGAATTTTCGACCCGGTGTGATGGACCGATTGGGTGTTGGTTACGAAACACTTCAGGGCATGAATCCGCGCCTGATCTACTGCGCTATCTCGGGATTTGGACAGGATGGTCCCTGGGTGCACCGCCCGGCTTATGACCAGATCGTTCAGGGCGCGTCGGGCGTGATGTCGATCACCGGCGGCGCAGAAAGCGCGCCGCTGCGCGTTGGATATCCGGTGGCCGATACGGTGGGCGGGATCACTGCCGCATTTGCGATCACAGCGGCGCTGAATGGTCATCCGCGTGGAAGTTTCATCGATGTCTCCATGTTGGAATCGGTTCTTGCGACAATGGGTTGGGTCGTATCCAACTATCTGATCGCAGGCGTCGAACCTGAACCGAAAGGCAACGAAAACCCGACTTCGGCGCCGTCTGGCACCTTTGAGGCCCAAGACAGTCTTATCAATATTGCCGCCAACAAGGACGAACAATGGGTGCTGTTGACCGACCACCTCGGCCTCGCCGTCCTGCAAAAACGGAGTGAATTCGCAACGCGGGAAGATCGAAAGCGCAACCGATTGGCATTGAAGGGTGAACTGGAAATCGTTCTCAAAACCCGCCCGGCGCGCGACTGGGCCAAGGAACTGAATCGCATCGGTGTTCCATCAGGGGCCGTATTGACGGTGCCGGAAGTGTTGAGAATGCCACAAGTCGCCGATCGCGGCTTTCTCCACAGGTTTGAAAGTGTTCCGGGCGTAGGCCGCGACATCCAGGTCGCAACCACCGGGATCAAACTGGATGGCCAAGCTGCGACCGTAGAAACACCTCCGCCAACCCTTGGCGAACATAACGCAGAGATTTGGTGCGACCTTGGCCTATCTCTAGACGAAATTGCAGAGCTGAAGAAGGACGGAGCAATATGAGCGGCCACGGAAACGACGTATCCGACTGGTGGACGACCGAAATCATCGACATGGCTCCCGGCCAAATCCGGATTCGCGGCATTCCCATAGAGGATCTGATCGGCAACGTGTCATTTTCACAAATGATCTGGCTTATGACCCGCGGTGAATTACCCACCAAGGCGCAAGCGGATTTACTGGAATGTGCCTTGGTTTCCGCTGTTGACCATGGTCCGCAGGCCCCGTCCATCGCTGCGGCGCGGATGTCCGTGACCTGCGGATTGGGTTTGAATGGAGCCATGGCCTCAGCAGTCAACATGCTGGACGACATCCACGGCGGCGCCGGAGAACAGGCGGTTGAGCTTTATACGTGGATCGACGATGCGGTTCAAAATGGGCTCGCTTTGGATGATGCCGCAGCCCTAATGATCGACCGCTGGCAGGCAGAACGAACAAGGTTCATCCCCGGTTTTGGCCACCGGTTCCACAAACCCGAGGATCCCCGTGCACCCCGGTTGCTGGCTCTCGTCGACAAAGCAGCCGGCACCGGAACAGTCAGCGGGCGCTTCGCGGAAATCGGGCGCGTGGTTCAGCACACGCTCAACACCCGCAAAGGCAGTCCGGTTCCCATGAACATCGATGGCGCGACCGCCGTAATCTATGCGGAGTTGGGCTTTGCCGGCCCTCTTGCGCGCGGTCTCTTTTGCCTGTCGCGATCTGTAGGCGTCATCGCCCACGCATGGGAACAGATGAACCAGGGCGGGCGGAACAAAGGCCCGACTCCACCAGCCTATCGCTGGACTTATCAAGGGCCTAATCCGATTGAAAACCGGAAATAGTCTCGGAGGCCGCAGCCTGCATTGGACACGGCGCAGGCAGGAAGGCTTGTGCAGAAACCTTTCGGGGCGCGCGTCGCAGGCTTTCGAAGAGCTTTCACTTCGTACGGTTGGGCGCAACCCGATTGCGTGTGTTTTTAGGACTCAGATGCAGCGTTAATTGTCCGGTGGACTGTTTGCAGATCGAACGGGCTGTTCAGATTTTGGTTGCGGGAGCAGGATTTGACCTTTGTCGAACCACTGTGAAACTAAGAAAAAAATGTACAAAAACTCTAAGGAGAGACATTAGATCCGTTTGCACTCATATAAAGTTGACAATGGATTGGCCATTGCGCAACAGCTGTTGTGCAGACAAAGTGAGCGTTCGCTTTACCTGCAACAACTATCGCCTAGCTGGATTGGTGGGCAGGGCACGGTGGCATAGGAGCAGTATACACAACAGTCACCGTCCAACGGCTTCAAAACCGCTTTGCACGACTTGCACTCGTAGAACCACTGGCAGGCGTCCGTCGGCATTTCTTCGGATTCGCTGTGCCCACACTTTGGGCAAGTCAGTGTGCTTTCAAGCACTACAGTTTGGTCCGTCATTGTCTCACATCTGCATAATCAGGTAATCGTTGATCCAAGCCTCATAGAAAACGACGACCCAAGCTAAACCGGTCATCGCGGTCGTTCCCCAAAGCCACCATTTCAACTTTGGCATTGAATCGCGCCGATAAGACACCAGCCAAGATACCGCGACGAGCGCGGTCGAAATCGCCAACACATAGTAGCTTGCTGCTGCTATCTTCCCAAAGATTGCTATCCAACTGCCGCTCAATCCCAGCAACATCATCGTCATGGGCAATACACAGCAAGTCGCGACGCCAAGCGCGGACAGCGATCCTATGTAACTAAGGCCAAGGTACTTATGCATTTTCGTTTCTGACAGCCATTTTTGTGCGGAGTTGTATCAGCGGCACCCTCTCGTATAGCTTCTGTAGCCACTACAGGATCAAGGCGGGAAATCTCACATGTTCGCGATTGGGGAAGCATCCCGGCAAAGCGGTGTCGGCATAGAAACTATCCGCTACTACGAACGCGCAGAGATCGTGCCGAAGCCAGCACGGGCATCAAATAATCGCCGCAGATATTCCACGCAGGATATCGGAAGGCTTCGCTTCCTAAAGAAGTGCCGAGACCTGGGCTTTTCGCTCTCGGACGCAAAGACGCTACTCGACCTGTCCGAAGGCGACGTTGAGGATTGCCAATCTGTCAAGCAACTGGCCGAACTCCATATCTTTAACGTGCGAGCAAAGATAGACGAACTTAAGCGCTTGGAGGGGGCGTTGGTCGAACTTACCGCCAACTGCGACAGCGGGAATATTTCCTGCCCAATGATTTTTCAACTCCGCACTGAATAGTGGAACTTTGGGCTCGGAATGGACCTTGGGCGCTTTGCGGACGAAGCTGCTATCCGTCGCATGGCTGACGAACAACGGTATAACGGCCAAAGCTACCTCAATTCGTTGTGGCATTTCCAATAATTCTTTGGGCCACCTCGGATGAGTATCGACTCGGACTACTGTGATAGCCTGATGACAACATCGGAAAAACTCAGGAGAAAAAGATGTCTGATATTGATATTGTAAAAGAGCTCGACGCTGCCATCATTGAAGGGATCAACGAAAAGGACGCAAGTAGGGCAACAGCACCCTACGCCGAAGACGGCGCGGCCATGCCGCCGGGAGCGCCGATAATGTCAGGTCATGCAGCCATTCGGGAGTATTGGCAGGCAGCTATTGACAGCGGTCTGAGTGAAGTCGTGGCCCATCTGACCGAGGCCCATATCAGCGGAGACTTTGGCGTTACTGTGGGAACCTTGACGGGCACCATGGGCGGACAAAAACTTGCTGGAAAGTACATTCTCTACTTCCGCAAAGGCGACAACGGCTGGAAAGTTCAGCGCGACATCTGGAACTTTGACGCATAGACTGTACGCAACAGCCAGACGGTCGTACCAACAGCTTTGCGTTGACAGGTTGCGCCTACTAAAGGTCGTTTGTGTAGCGAGGCGGCCTGATCACAATCTGCGCAGTCCAGTCGCCGCATCGTTTCTTGCCACGTCTACTTCTCAGACAAAACTGACCCCACATTTTTCAATGTAGGGGGCGACCGACCCTTGGGTGGAAGAGTGCTATTTGGATTGGCAGAGTTGTTCATTCATGTCGGCAAAAGACACAGCCCAGAACTCTGCCAAAAACGCGGAACATTCTATTTCGGAAATTTCCGAACGTGCGCCATTGGCATCGGTCGCCATACCCATTGTATAGCGCAGCTCGGTGCCCGTTTGTGTTTCTGTCAGATGGTAGGTCTCAGGGAAGCTGATGTCCGGGCGCGCAGGGTCCAGAATGCGCGTCGAAAAATATTCAAAAGGTTCCCAATCTGTGACACGATAATAAAATCGGGCCATTTCGTGCGCGCAATGATAACCCGACCCTTGACCAAGGCGTCCTAGGGGGTTCTCCATCTTGATATCACTGACGCGATTCATCCACTTCAGTTTGTGCTCGGGAGCGACGAGAGATTCCCAAACGACCCCAATAGGAGCGTCGAATTGATATCGCAAAGTCCATACGCCATCCTGTTCTTCGAGGAACTCGCGTTGGCGGCGTGCGCGCATTTTTTCCCATGCTTTGGCCAAATCGTAGACCATCATGCGGACTTTACCAAAATGCTCGATGTCCTGCGAGAAAGGCTCCATTATGTCGCTGATGTCCATTGCGGTCACGGCCGCTTCGCTGAACAGGGCATAGCTGCGAATACTGGTGTTCTCAGCTACATCTGTCTTGGTCATTCGATGAACAAGAATGACATCAGCGCCAGAAATGTCCTTCGTGGGACCCAGATGCATTTCATCAAATTGACCGTGATGGGCAATGATTTTGAGATCCAGATTGCCAACATTTGCGCAAGCTCGGCATGGGCACGTCGTGTTGGCGATTATGTCCTGCCGCCTGAGGGTGAATGCGTTGTAGAGGTTTTCGCAGATGGTGAGAAACGTCTCTCCTGACGGAAAATCCTGACGTGTCGAATAAGCCAAAACGGCATCCCCTTCAGTTTTCCAAAAGTGAAGCGGGTCTCCAATTTGTTCAAGCAAAACGCTCAGAAGAGATTGCAGGATGGGATTGGCATGATCCATTTCTGAAGATGTCAGGAACCGAGTGTATCCGGTAATGTCAGCAATCAGAAGGTAACCTGTGTGTGTTGCTATCATTGTTCCCCTCCCCAAGAAGAACGGCTGACATAGTTTTTTGCACCAGCTCTGGAAGAGTACACGCAGGCGACTATCATGGCCAGTCGGGCCAAAGAATGTTCGATTTTAGATCGGATTGAACCGCCGTTTTTGGCTCGGTGTCGCCGTTCATACTTTTGCATCAGTGACTGGTCGCAGCCCAAATCGGACATGCGAGACCCGAGTGCTTTGCGGGCAATCAAAGAATTCATTCGCAACGCCGCACAAAACATCTGCTATCGCAGGCAATTTCGATACCACAAATGTAACTCGTCGAAACTTCGAACTACTTCGGCTTTCAGTCACCAATTAGTATCGCAAAAACTAAATTGTGTTTCGAGTGCCGTAGCTGCGCGTTAACTTAGCAATTTCGATTTCGTCCTGCCGCACTTTACCCGAACATGTTGATCCAACGGATCAGCATTGGTGCAAGGCAAATCAGCAATAGAACTGGCATCATGCACATTGCCATCACAGCGGACATCTGCACCGGTAGGCGGTTAGCCTTTTCCTGGGCACGTAGTTCGCGATCCAATCTCATGTCGGTCGCAAACCTGCGCAATGAAGCGGAAATGCTGGTCCCGTACTGATTGGACTGCAAAAACGCATTCGCGAACGAGTTCATCTCGTCGATGCCGACCCGCTCAGCCATGTCCAGAAAGGCGGTCTGACGCTCCTTACCAGCTTGCAACTCCAGCTGAAGGATCGAGAATTCCTGTGAAATCTCGGGCGCTGCAAGGGCCATTTCATGCGAGACGCGGATCATCGCCGCATCAAAACCCAGCCCGGCCTCAATCGCCACTTGCAGCAGATCCAGCGCGTTCGGCAGGCTGTGCTCGATCGCCTGGCGGCGTTTTTTTATCCGGTAACGCAACCACAATGCAGGGCCGTAAAATCCAGTGACCATCAAGGCCGTCACAATCTGTAATGCGTTCACCCATGAGATGCTTTGAATTAGATTGGCGATCCCAAGTTGAACCTGCGTTTCAATCGGCAAGGCCATGGCAATGACGAATACCGACGGCAGGACAAACCCCATGACCGCACGAAAGACATAAAACGAACGAATGGCGTGTTTTCGTTGAATACCCGCCTGTTTCAGAAGTTTGCCGATTTTTGAACGTTCGCGTTTTGATGACGGTACAAACGCTTTCAACAAACCATGCGGGTCGCTGTTGTCACCTTGAATGAGGTCAAAATCCTCTCCGTGCGCCCGTGAAAGGGATCCTACATGCATGCGACGTGCAGCAGTGTTGTCGCTTGCCGTCATTCCTGAAAGCCCCAATACGACAAAGAAGATGCTCACTGCTAATCCTGCAAGCAGAAGATACTGCGGAGGAAGGCTCTGGTCGCTCAGAATTTCTTGAATCATGTCCATTTCTCCGCTCCCCGTTAAAACTTGAACTTTACGAGCCGTCTCAAGATCAGCCCTTGGGCAATCGTCAGGCCGATGATGACGTAGACAAAAAACGGAAACCACGGGTCACTTCGGACATCGCCATAGAAGGTTGGTGTGGATATTTCGATCGACAGGTAGATGACGATCGGCAGGATGGTAAGGATGAGACCACTCAGGCGTCCTTCGGCAGAGATGGCTTTGATTTTCTTCTGCATTGTGTGTCGGTCCCGGATCACCTGAGACAGAATTCCCAGAATACGCGCCAGATTGCCGCCGGTCCCGTGCTGGATGCCGATGCTGACGGCAAGATAGTTCGCGTCCTCGGTTCCGACGCGTTTTGCAAAATCATGAAACGCGGTCGCAACGTCATCGCCATAGTTGATCTGATCCTGAATAATGCCGAATTCCGAGCCAATCGGGTCCGGCAGATCAGTGGCCACATTTCCAACCGTCACTGCCACGGGATGACCAACTTTCAGGCCACGTGCCATCAGATCCAATGCATCCGGCAACTGTTTCGTCAGCTTCTTGGAACGGGCTTCCTTCATGGCAATCAGCACGACCAACGGTAAGGCTGTACCCAAAACGGTACCCAAGGCCAAGGCGAGTTCCGAAGCGATGAACCGTGATGCGCCCAAGAAAACCATCGCGGCAAGGAATGCTGCGGCAAAAACGAACCAGATTGGGCTAATTGCCAATCCAGCTTGAACAATAAGGCGGCGAAACCGGGCTATAAACCCAGGCTTCTCGCCGGGTGCCAGCATGGCAGGATCCCTGAGTAACTGTAAAACCTCATCGGCCGTAGCTCCGCTTTGAATCATTTTCATACGGCGGTTTCTGGCTTCGCTGAGGGTCTCCTTGCGCAGGAGAAGCTGGTGAAGCCCCTCGTATGCCAGCAAAATGCCCAGAAAAATCGAAATATAAATAAGGATGCTCAGTGTGTTTGGCTGTAAGTCGATCATGATGACATGGCCCCGCGAACAAACATGTTGGTATCAACGTCAATTCCGGCAGCAACCAGTTGGTCGAAGCATTTCGGTCGTATGCCAGTGGGCAGAAACTCTCCCAACACGACGCCGTCTTCTGATTTGCCGCGGCGCTTGAAGACAAAGATGTCCTGCACGGTGATAGTGTCGTCTTCCATGCCCGTGATTTCCGAAATACTAACCACCCGCCGTGTACCATCGCTGAGGCGACTGAGCTGGAGCACAACATGAATGGCCGAAGCGATCTGGGATCGGATTGTTCTGATTGGCAAGTCCGCGCCAAGCATTGTCACCATCTGTTCAACCCGGCTTAATGCATCGCGGGCCGAGTTGGCGTGAACGGTCGTCATCGATCCGTCATGCCCTGTATTCATTGCCTGAAGCATGTCGAAGCATTCGGCGCCGCGCACCTCACCAACGATAATACGGTCGGGTCGCATCCTCAGTGCGTTTCGGACCAGATCGCGCTGGGTGATAACGCCCTGACCTTCCGAGTTGGGAGGGCGGGTTTCCAATCGAACCACATGGCTCTGCTGCAGTTGAAGTTCGGCGGCGTCCTCGATTGTCACGATACGCTGCCTGCCATCGATAAAGGACGAAACGGCATTCAACATGGTTGTTTTACCGGTACCGGTGCCGCCTGAGATCAAAATGTTCAGCCGAGCTTCGACCAGCGCCTCCAGGAGCATCGCCGCCTGTTCGTTCATGCTTTCCTGTTGAACGAGCTTTTCGATCGTCAAAGGATTGCGCGAGAACTTCCGGATCGACAGTGCTGGCCCATCGACAGAGCACGGCCGGATGATCGCGTTTACACGGCTGCCATCCTCCAGGCGCGCATCGACCCAAGGTTGGGATTCATCGATACGTCGGCCAACCTTGCTGACGATCTTGTCAATGATCCGTAGAAGATGCCGCTCGTCACGAAAACGAACCGTTGAAAGCTCCAGAAGCCCGAAGCGTTCGACATAGACTTTGTCATACGAGTTGACGAGGATGTCGTTGATGGTCGGATCTTCCAGTAGTGGCTCCAATGGCCCCAACCCCATCACTTCGTGGATGAGCTCTTCGACAAGCGCCGTGAAAGAC
The DNA here is from genome assembly GCF_057220975.1 of Ruegeria sp. HKCCD9138. Classification (NCBI taxonomy): domain Bacteria; kingdom Pseudomonadati; phylum Pseudomonadota; class Alphaproteobacteria; order Rhodobacterales; family Roseobacteraceae; genus Ruegeria; species Ruegeria sp. HKCCD9138. The sequence goes on from NZ_JBWVAZ010000013.1 coordinate 100,317, forward strand.
TCGGACCGCATGTGCAAGCGTTCGGCCTCGATCAGGCCAGTGACCAGGGACGCGATCTGCCGCTTCAGTTCTGATCGCTCGACCTTGTCGATGACAGACAGATTAAGCCGGTCAAGAAGCTCGCTGTGCAGGCGGCTCTTGAGCTCCAAATGAGCCTGAAGATCAGCGTCAACAGGTTCCGGTGCCACTTTTGCTTTGAGCGGAGTCTCAATCGGGCGCTCCAGCGTAAGTACGTTTGATTTGGACGCTGCTTTGCGTGATCTATATTCGTTGAACACGGTGATCTCCCTTTAATTGTTCTTTGTTGCCACGGCCTGCACGTCAGCCGACACGGCGGCAGCCAATTTTGCCAAAGCTTTCCCAAGGTCCGATTGCGGCTTCATGTCTACGACCGGGCGTCCAAGATCCACCGAATTGCGGGCTACCTTCGGATTGTCCGGCAGCCAGTGTTTCAGCTTTGTTTCCAGTACCTTCTCAGCTTCGCGGACGTGCGCTGGTTTGATCAGAGTGTTCCGCTCGCGGTTGACGATGATCTCGACCGGTAGACCGACATTTGCCTCGCGGTAAAAGTCGATCAGGCGCCGTGCCTGGCGAACGCATGGCACGGTGGTGTCGGTGACCAGGACAAGCTGGGAGGCGCGCTTGAATATGGGTTCGACCCATTCGACAACGGCGCAGGGAAGATCAATCACGACATAGTCGTAGCGACGCTGCAGCAGATCGAGCATACCTTCGATCAGACCGGGGCGCATTGATTGAAGTGGAACCATCGGAGCTGGCGCGCACAACACATCAACACCCAAAACGTGACTTTGAAGGATCGAAGACAGAAAATGATCGTCAGGTTCTTCAGCGTTTTCTATAAGTTGAAGACATCCGCCATTGTCTTCCAAATCCAAAAACACATTTGCGTTTCCGAACTGCAAGTCGAAATCCAATAACGCGACCCTGCTTTTTTCGGTCTTGCGAAAGAAAGATCCTTTCCCGCCAACCAGCGAACACGCCAGGTTTACCGCAACGGTCGAGGCCCCGATCCCACCACGAGATTTCGCGACCGGTACCACTTTGCCAAGCGCGGAAGGACCGTCCAAAATCAAAGCTTGTGCAACGTTGCGCGCATTGAATTTCTCGCTGACCACTGCCTTCAGCTCTTCTCCATCGATCGACAAGGGAAGAACTTCATCAATGCCGATTTTTCGAAGTTCGCGCGCTTTGGTGATCGAAAGGTCATTCTGTGTCAGCGCAACGAACAAGGTGTCATCATCGCGATGCGCCAGCAGCTCTTCTGTGGCTTGTACCTCAGCAGAGTCATCAGGATCGATTTCAAAGATCACCACATCATGCTTGAACGCCAACTGAAGTGCAGTCCCGTTCAGCGCTTTGAATGAGCTCGCATTTTCGGTGACTTTGTTTCCCTCTTCAGCAGGAAAGACGTCGGCAACCACCTGCGCAATGGTCTCTTGTTCGGAAACAAGCATGACCGAATGTGATTTCAGATTGGAAACTGTTCTATCCATTATCCTGACTCTCCTAGTGCTAGGTCTTCAGCAGGCAGCGAGACGCTGAAGTTGGAGTAACCGGCTGTTGAAGAAATTGCGCTGCTTGTCGCGCCCGCGGCATTTGCCAACGCGGCCAGCGGTGAGACGAACTGAAAATCGTTCAGGTTCAATTCGACTGTGACCATGGGTGTGTATGGACCACCCAGAAATCCCAGATTTGAGTCGAAAGTATATGAAAACTGCATCACATCGATTGTGGTGCCCGGCGGCAAAAGCGGACTGATGCGACCCCAGATTTCCGACGCGGTGGTATTTGCGACCGCACCTGCGCAGGAAAGGGTTCCGACGTTGGCGCAAACTCCGGCCGAAGCGCTGCAGGACGTGCCGAACCGCGGTGCCAGGGTCGAAGTGCCCCTCTGATGAGTTTGAGGAACACCAGCGCATGCCGCAGGTCGAACGACGGCAATGCGGGCGGCCAGCTGCGCGGCTTTTTGTGCGTTCACACCGCTGTAGGAAAGTCGGCCAAAGTCCAGAAGCGCCAGGAAAAGGAAGGAAAACAGCGAAACGACCAGGGCGAATTCGACAAGAACCCCACCGTCCTGGTTGCCCAGAAAGCTGTTACGTGCGCGGCGCAATTGGGCGCGGATATGCAACAAGCGCATCATTGCCCAAAAATCCGCGATGTGTCAGCAACATCCGTCGTCACTGATGATGCACCGCTGCCAAAGAGTGACAAGAGGCCGCCCATCGGAAACTGAATAGTGATATTGGCACTGACCTGGCCAACAGGAGCCGGGTTTATTCGATAAGTCCCAGTTACGCAGGACAGGCTTGGCGTCACCGAATTGACCGTAACGCTGGTAGGGAACAGGTTGCTGTCGTTGATGTCCTGTTCCACTATGGACTTTAACGTTGTGGAAAGGCCTGCGACCGAGCCACCAGAAGTACAGACATCCGCCGGAGTTACTCTGGACAGGTATCGGCTGGCATCCCGGACGCCGGCAATGACCGACTGGTATGACCACATCAGTCGCGCGGATTCCAAGGTTACGGCCAGCAGTAAAAGCATGACCGGCATGACAAGGCCGAATTCCACTAGAATTGCGCCGTCGTTATTTTTGGCAAAGCGTTTGAGTGGGGGTATCAGGCGAAATTTCATGGCATTGTGCTCCCCCTACCGATACAACTGTACGACGTCGCGGAAGATGCCGCCGAAACCATTACCGCCGCTACCAACGCCGGTGACATCCGGGAAACCCACGACCTCGCCGTGAATGTCAAAGCTCGGCGGTGATCCACCGTCGTCGCCCACCGGTTCCGTCAGGAACACGGCGACGAATTTCGTAACCGGAACACCGGTCGTTGAGCCTGAAACCGGGTTTTGCGCACAGTCGATCCCCGCAGCTGTGACAACGCGTCGTGCCGGATTGTTCGACATATGGCTCGAACACATCGGGCGGCCGGTTTCGGAAAGCAAAGGATCGAGAATGGCATTCGCGTTTGGTGCTGGATGCGGGTTTGTGTTTCCGTACGCAATTTCACGCAGGTACATCCCATATCGCGTACCGGCAAATACAGTGTTCGACCCGGAAAGCGGCGGAAGATGCGCATCACTGCCAAACCCGTCTGCCAAACCATCCGCCAAATCATGGTTGCGATCGAGGTAGCCGGCGCGATCCCAGGTACCATCGCCAAACCGATTGTTGCCGCCGCAGGTTCCTGCGGTCAAACAGAGGTCGCGGCCAAGAGCTGTCGTGTCAGGCGTGGTCTCTTCGTTGCCCTGGATGCAGAAGCCACCCCCCTTTTTTTGGATCCCTTTGATAACGTTCGGAGCCGGCGCAAAGTCGGGGTTGTTTTTTTCGCCATTGAGAACGGCTCGGTAAATGTCAAAGCGCACATTGAACGCGGCATTTGTAATGCCGACTTTCTGGCCGGGTTCCGTGTCCAGGCCATTTGTCAGGACGCATTGGGTAATCTGATCCTGTGCTGCGATGAGGCAGGCCAGCTTGTTGCCGCCTTCATCTGCGCACACGCCCGAGGTATCCTGAAAGTTCGCCAGATCGATAAAGCCGAAATTGCCCGGCCCCCAGGCAGCGCCATTGCCGCCACTGCGTAACAGGATCTGGTCACCTACTGTCAACGTCGTCTCCCAGTTGGGTGGCAGGCAGAACATCAGGGGCGAGATATCGCAGGCCGCTTTTGAGTACCCGGCGACCGCCTCAGCCGAAACGCTGGCTGCCGAAAAGCCGGCCCCGCCAAGCATTTTGTCCAAGGCTGACGCAAGACTCATGCTGAGCGATTTGGGCGTCAGCACGACTTGCGCGAACTTAGCTTGCCTCGGGTCTGTCGTAAGGTCTGCGCCAAGCGGAGTCAGATCCGATGCCGGCAGCGCAGAATGAAAGGAAAGCGTGTAATCCGACGATCCCGAAAGCGCAGTGGGTCCGGTGGCAAACGTCTGACTGTCACTGATCAGATTGGCCGCAGCATTTGTTGCGCGGGTGATCGCATCGGGTTGCCCGTCCAACTCTCCCGCTGCAGCCAAAGCCACGTTGTCAGCAAAGGACTGAAGCTCTGCATGTGTCGCGTTCAACCGGCCGACATCCAGCGTGATCGCAAAGAAGCCCAAAAACGCAACCAGTGCCGTGCCCCAAAGGATGGCAACCGTGCCATGCTCATCCCTGGTGAAGGCGGATATGATCGCTTTTGCGCGCATGGCAGGGGCTTACTGTCCGGGTTTCTGGCTGATTTCGATTGGACGAATGCGGGGCTTGGCTTCTGGTGTCACGACCGCCGGAGCAAGTTGCGCATCTGTCTGATTGTCAGGCTCCAGCTCAGTTGCGGGATCAGAGTCTGCCGCCTTCTCCGTCTCTTGACGCTTTCTCTGGATGGTCACAACCTCGGTCTCGGTGCCTCGGCGCAACCTTACGGTTGGCTGGGCTTCGACCTTTTCCACCGGACCTTCCTCTTGCAGAAGATCGCGCAGGCGAACCATTTCCATTGGTTCGTCTTCTACGTTGTCCAGCGTTCTCAACGTCAGGCTCAGCGTGCCTGCCTTTTGTGCCAACGCGAGGCGCTGACCCTGCTGCGGGGTCACTTCGACCGTGATCGTCCGGGCAACTTCTGGCTGATCGCTCAGCTCTTCCGACTGCTGATCCACACCGATCACGCGGATGTTTTGCAGGATTGTTACTGCACGCAACTCCTGTTTTGCACCCTGTGTCAAAACAATATCCACGTGGTCACCGGGGGTAACAAACCCACCCACCGCGGTGACAGCGTCGACATCGATTGCCATGGCGCGCGTATTTTCGCCTAGCTTTTGGACCAGAGTGACCTTTTCGCCAAAGTTCGAAACTTTGGAAAGAAGCATCACTTCGCCAGGGTAGAAGCGGCCTTTTGCACGGCGCAGCTGTCGCCGATTGTCCGGAACCAGAACGTCAATTTCTGTGAAGACTCCGGCCGGAAGTGCCTCGCGCGGCCATGGATGAATTGTGACGTGGTGCTTTTCGATGGTCTGGCCGAAAGCAATTTCAGATTTGGCAACGTATATTTCCACCAATTCGGCATTGGGTGCCACACCGGCGGTGCTGGTCTTAAGCTGAATATGATCTTTCGCCAGGTAAACGGAACCGGAAGCAATCGCAATTCCGAAGAGTGTAGTAATGATCGGTCTGATACGCATCTCTGTCTCCAAAAGTTACGCTCTCAAAATTCGGAACTTCGGTGATCCTGTTTTCGCGAAAATCCCGGCGGGAATTTCTGCGCCGCGAAGCTGTCATGCGGCGCAGAATCTTTTGGGTTCTGCACAATGCTGAACAAGTTCGGGTCAGCAGGTTGCGCTACCCAAAGCGGCACAGGCGCCGGTCACGTTGGTGTTCGTTTGTGTACCCAGATACGTGAACGCACCAACAGCAATCGACGCGACGACCAAAAGAGCGAGGCCATATTCAACAATTGCCGCGCCGCTTTCATTCTTTGCAAACTTCTTCATGAATTTAGTCATATTACCCCCGAAAGGTTAGATTGATATCGGCGCTGCGCGATATTGCAGCGCAAGCCAGGCAAATTTGCAGTAGCTCATCAATTAGAATAGATGCGCCAATGATATCTGCCTTCCGCCAAAAATAAAAAAAATACAACCTGAGGATGCCTTCTTATGAAAAACGTCGTCTAAATGGAGATTTTTGTGAACCGCAGATTAACGGCCTATTAATACTAAATCGAATCACAAAATCAGGAAACAATATCGGGAATTTAGGTCAAATTGTGGCGAATTTGAGAGCATATATATTGGCCGTGAAGATCGTTGGGCAGGACAAGCGAAAAGACAGTCAGCAAGAAACAAAAGAGGAGAAATATGCATAAAAAACAATTCCATAACAAACTGTGAAATTGTGAGCTCAGTTGCTTTCATCAACGATTAAAGCCATGAAACCGTTTGCTGACCTGACATAATCTGAACAACAGTTGTGAATGTAACGGGGAAGCGTGGGGCCCGACTGCAGTTTTTTAGTCGGGTTGTTTAGTAGAGTAATGAGTGTAAGTTTTTCAAAAGGCGCCCGTGCGCAAGACAGTTTGAATTTCGCAATGGAATGGGCTCGGGCATTAAATGGTAATAATGCCATTCCAAATGTTCTCGGGCAGCTAATGCAATTAGCGAACGCAGACGCGGCACTAATTGCCCGCACTTTCTTGGTGAATCGGAAAGTTAGGCATATTGCACGTCGTTGCGTTCAGGAAGGAAAAATCTGGCCGTCGCAACCGCAAACTCAGGCTGAATTGGTATTCGGCAATTGCATTTCAACCGCAAAACCTGGATCAGTTTGGAAGCTGGCGGACATGATGGCTTCTGATGCCGCGGCGACGACCTGTTTTCAGGATCGGAAGCCCAACGGTCTGGAAGAGGTAATTGTCGTTCCTCTTGAATCTAACGGAGGACATGTCGATCATATTGAACTTCACTTCAGCGTCAGACCGAAAAACCACGATCTGGATATGCTGATAGTATTGGCTCCGTCCCTTGCGTCCGCGTGGAGTAAACGCGTGCCGGGCTCGGTTTCCGCACACTCCGAGCAGGTTCGAAACCATTTCCCGATAAATGGAAGCAGTGGCGGTGATGTCCCGATCCTTGACCCTAAGAACCCTGCCGCACTCAGCAGATGCGAGTTTCGCGTTTGCGCGATGATGAAAGAGGGAATGACCGTAAAGCTGATTTCGGAAATTCTGTCGGTTGGGCCGGCTACCGTTCGTTCGCACCTAAGTTCGATATTCTCCAAGACGGGTACATCAAATCAAGTCGAACTTCTGCATCTTTTGAACCGGAAGACAGAAACTGGAACCAAGTTCATGCGCACTGCTGGTGGAACAAAGTAAGGGAAAACAGGCTTGGGTCTGGCGGCTTGGTCTTAGGCGTCTTGAGAAGGAATGGTTTGCGCGGACAATCCCATGGGTCTTGCCGGTATCACCACACAAACTTCCAGTCCGCCCAACGTCTGAGATGCACCTAATTCCAGTTTAGCGTCATAGGCATTCAGCAAATCAACCGAGATCGGCAGCCCCAATCCGCTGCCCGCGACGGATGTATCCAGACGACCACCCGACCGTAGCGCTTCACGACGTGCTTCCTGAGGAATCCCTGGCCCGTCATCTTCAATTCGAATTTCTATGCAACGTTCTTTTCGCCTGGCAGAAATTTGAGCAGATTCCCGGCACCACTTGACTGCATTATCCAGCAAGTTTCCCAGGACTTCTTCAATATCTTGCGCGTCCATGCGAACCCATAAATCGGGGTCACACGAAACCCTTAGGGACTTTTGTTCCCGCTCGGCCGTGACGGAAAACAATCGCGCTAGCCTTTCAATGGAATTGGTTAGATCTGTCCGCGAATGCGTCAGATCCGCAGCGTTGATCGCTCGCATCCTTGCCAATGAACGACCCAGTTGCGCGTCAATCCGATCAAGAGCTTCTTGCGCAATGTCCGTCCTGGCGCCGCTCTCGGCCAAACTGTCCAGCTCATTCCTCAGGATGGATGACGGCGTTTTCAGGGCGTGCGCCAAGTCAGCCGCCTGCCTGCGAGACCCAGACACAATGTCCCGATTTCGGCGCAAAAGCTGGTTCAGGTCTTCGACCAAGGGCGCAACTTCTCCGGGGTAATCCGACGGTTTGAGATCCTCGTCCGTCTCCCAGCGGTGGGAGACATCCGACTGCAATCTCCGAAGCGGCCCCTGAATGACCGACATCAGAAGAAGAGAACCGGCAACGCCAATCAGCCCGACCAGCCCAAACACCGGCAGCAGATTCAATTGAGTTGCCTGCCGTTCAGCGATGAGCTGCCCTCGACTTTCAGCGACACTTACCCCCCAGACAGTACCATCTTCATAAGTGATTTGCTGATACGCACTTCGCACCGCTTCATTGTCAGGCCCGACCGTGTCCCAAAGTGTCGGAACATCCGGAGATCCCTCGGGCTCTTGGATAGTGTCGTCAAACAATGATGAAGACGTAAATATTTCTCCGCCGCTGTTAGTGACCTGCCAGTAGCGCCCGGAATAAGGGGTGCTGTATGTCGGATCGAACATCAGATCGCGCAATGCTTCGGGGTTTTCAGTTGTGACGCTTAACCCAACAACCAATTGGGTATGCCGATCCAGCAAGGTGGTATCGAAACGATCCGACACTCTGGAATTGATGTATGAAAATACTGCAAGTGTACCCACGCCGACCGACAAGGCACCTGTCGCCATCCCCGCCAGCAGAGCCCTTTGGCGCAACGATAACATCAGGCGGAATCTATCATGTATCCGCGGCCGCGCACCGTAGTGATAAGATCTGAACCCAGTTTCTTGCGCAGCCGGGTTATGAAAACGGCAATTGTGTTTGAATCCCGATCACCGTCGTATTCATAGATGTGCTCTGACAATTCGGTTCTGGAAATCATTCGCCCTGCATTATGTGCCAGATACGTAAGGACGGCGATTTCCTGTGCCGTCAGATCAACCGGTATACCGTCAGCAGTAACACGCCCATTTCGGGTGTCCAAAACGACATTCCCCATCTCAATCACCGGATTCAGTTGGCCGCTTTGACGGCGCAGAATTGCGCGTACCCGGGCTGCCAATTCGGGCATGTGAAACGGTTTGGCCATGTAGTCATCTGCTCCGGCGTCAAGCCCGTCAACTCGCTCGCTCCAGCCATCGCGGGCGGTCAGGATCAGAACCGGGGTTTTGACACCTGCACTGCGCCATTCCCGCAACACAGAAATACCGTCACGTTCCGGTAAACCAATGTCGAGAATGATCATATCGTACGGTTCGGTCGAGCCCATGTGCAGGGCATCATTGCCACTGTGAACGACGTCCACGACGCGTCCTTCGGCGTTCAGCAGTTTTTTGATCTGCTCACAAAGATGCGGCTCATCTTCGGCCAGTAAAACTCTCATATTCAGAAGTTATAGGCGCACGGATGCCAATTCAGCTATTATTTTTTGCCGCCTCCGTTCCCACCGCCGTTCCCACTGCCGTTTCCGCCTCCGTTCCCACCACCGTTTCCGCCGCCGTTGCCGCCAGAATTTCCACCACCGTTGCCGTTGCCGCCAGAATTACCACCACCGTTGCCGTTGCCGCCAGAATTACCACCGCCGTTGCCGTTACCGTTGCCGCCGGAATTGCCATTGCCATTACCGCCCCTATTGCTGTTATTGCTATTATTTGCGGAGTTACCATTCGATTTGGCATTGGCCGATTTGCCGGCACTTGATCGCGCGGCTTCCGATATCTCGCGACCAACACTGGAGTTGTTGGAAACAACGACCCCAGTTTGCGCGTTGACAATGACACTGACGATCCTGCCATTAGGTTTTTTGACAAGGATGCGGTAATACACTTTGTCCGCCTGGAACGCCCGGGCATCGACAGGGGTTCCTCCAAAAACCCTCTCAACACCCTTGATAACCGATTTCAGTCGAATGGCATTTCCCGACGTGGTTGCCTTGCGCACCTCGGATTGCTTCATCTCGCGCGCTGCTGTGTACCCCACCTCCGGTTGGAGCAGGGCAAACAGAAACAGGATTACGAAGATCTTTTTCATCCTCGGTACTCTAAATGGCGCAAATGCAAGAAGACTCTACAAATTTCAATGTGAACTGACAATGAACAGCCAGTTACGAGAGTGTTCAACCAAGATCGGGTCAACTAGGGGAAATGATTATTGATTCCAATGTGCCCATCTTGATTTTCATGGATCAGAAGGCACACGCCAGAGGATTGCCGAAATTGGCGCGCGATTGACGAGGATTGAGATGAAAACAAGTAAACCAGGCTTGTTGAAAGCCACCGCCATTGCAATTGCCCTGTTGGGTTCGACCGCTGTTTTGGGGGCTGTCGCGTTTCCGGATGTTGCATTTGCGAAGGAAGGCAAAGGAAACGGAGGCGGCAAGGGTGGTGGAAACAATGGCGGGGGTAACGGTAAAGGTGGTGGAAACGGCGCATCCAAGGCTGACGGCGAAAAAGCCGCCGGGAAACCCGGACGAAAAAGTTCAAATGCCAAAGGCAATGCCGGCAAACGCGTATCGCGCAACGGTAAGGGGAGCAAAAGCGTCGACGGGAATGGGTTTTCGCTGAAGGATTTGTTTGGTGGCAGGAAAACCCGCGCGTATTCGACTAAGACAAAAAAGGAATCCATCCGCGTAACGCGAAACTTGGAAGAAACGGTACGTCCTCAGGTTCGGCCGAAAGGCAACAAAATGGCAGCGCTTTTGGGGGCGCATCCGTCGGAACTGGGGGCTCTCAATGCTGCAAATGCAAGCGAGAACGCCTTGAAAAATGCGTCACCCAATTCTCGGGTCGGTCGTATCTCCGCCTATCGGGATGAGGTTCTGGCCGGAAATGAATTACGCGAGGCGCTGGACGAGAAGGAAGCGCTTCTTGATGGCATGATGCCACCCGACAGGTCGGTTTCGGAAATCGAAACCGATCTTGAGGCCGCGCTGACAGATGTTCAGGAAAAACAAGATCGTGTGACTGATCTTGAAGATGCTTTGGCCGATGCCGGAGGAGACGATCCGGATCTTCAAGAACAGCTCGATCAGGCCAATTCGGACCTGCAGGAATCCATCGATTCAGCCGAAGAGCTTGAAGCGGAACGGCAGACTGCCGTCGAATACGACGAAACTGTTTCCGAAGTCGAGGAATTGGCAGAACTCGTCGACGACCAGGCGGCAACCGAGCGCAAGGCGCTGGAAAATGCAGCCAATAAGCCCGTGACGGATGAGGTCGAGGCTGCCGTCAAAGCGCTTCTTGGTCTCTGAAATTCGCTACCTTTGCCCTGCTGCTCACGGAGGCAAAGTAGACCGGGCAGGCCGGCGCAGCGACCAGTGAAGCGCCTGGCTGGCCCGGTCGCAGTTTCAAGTGTCCGTATGGCGCAGTTTCGGGCGGTCGGGGATCATCTTCACGACAGTCTGGATGAAGTTGACGAGCAGGCCTCGCCGTTGTCTTCCCGGGCGACCGTCCGAGTATGTCGTATAGGTCAATGGGCAACCGGCATCTTTTCAGACATAGCAACAGGTCTCGATTATATTCTGACGGCGTTTGTCGCGCGAGAGACGCTTGTCTCACGGCGTCATCTATGACGTCCTGATTAAGCGTGGGCACTTTCAGGGTGCTGTTCTTTGCTGCCCAGCGTAGCACCGTTGTAACACTGGGCGCGTTAACCCTAAACGCAAAAAGCCCTGCGGGTTGCGAGGCTAAGTAGTTGTTTTCCGACCGTTCAGTTTGGTTTCGGGAGTAGGATTTGAACCTCTGACCTTCAGGTTATGAGCCTGACGAGGTGAGATCGTAAAGCAAACAGTCCAGTGGACTGTTTGTAGATCGAACGGGCTGTTTGGATGTTGGTTGCGGGGAGAGGATTTGAACCTCTGACCTTCAGGTTATGAGCCTCACGGTTGTATTATTGACCTAGTTTGCTGAACATATTTCTTTGCTTATTTTTCAATATCTTAATCGAAGTGCGTTCAATCTTACAATGCCTACAGATTGTCCAATTTTGCTCTCCGATGTAGCACCAGTGTAGCACCATCAACTTTTCGTAGCACCAAAGCAATTCAAGGAAACACCGTGGCCAGTCACCGTTTGAACTTCACCAAAGCCGCCCTTCTGAAAGCACCAGCCGCAAAGAAAGGTTCGCGGGATTACTACTACGACGAGCGGGAAGCGGGCCTCATATTGGCCGTAACGGGCGCAGGGTCGAAAAGCTTTTACCTCTACAAACGGATTGAGGGGAGACCCGAGCGACTGTTGCTCGGCAAATTTCCTGACATGACCGTGGAACAAGCCCGCAAGGCAGCCGCAAAAGCCAAAGGCGGCATCGCGTCAGGGTCTAACCCTCAGAAAGAAAAAAGGGCCGTCCGGGATGAAATGACTTTCTCCGCGCTTTTTGCCGAATACATGGACAAGTATTCCAAAGTTCACAAGAAATCTTGGCAGTATGACGAACGGGAAGTGAACAAGTATCTGTCCCATTGGTTTCGCCGCAAGATTTCCAGCATTGACCGAGCCGAAGTAGAAAGGCTTCACGCAAAGATCGGCAAGGAAAACGGACTCTATCAGGCCAATCGTTTGCTGGAACGCATTCGCTCCATCTTCAACAAGGCGATTGAATGGGGCTGGAAGGGGGTTAACCCCGCTGTCGGCATCAAGAAATTTCGGGAACAAAGTCGCGACAGGTTCTTGCAGCCAGACGAACTGCCTCACTTCTTTGCGGCATTGGCCAATGAGTCCAACGAGGCCGCGCGAGATTTCTTTATGATTTCCCTGCTGACAGGGGCGCGAAAGTCAAACACGCTGGCAATGATGTGGAAGGATATCAACTTCAAATCGGCCACATGGCGGATCGAAGAAACCAAGAATGCAGACCCGTTGACGGTTCATCTCCCCCAACAGGCAGTTGAGTTGCTAATCGAACGAAAGCTCAAGTCAGACAGCCCCTACGTTTTCGAAGGCTCGGGCAAAAGCGGCCACCTTGCCGACCCCAAGAAAGCTTGGAGCCGAATCCTGAAAGAGGCAGGAATTGAAGACCTGCGCATTCATGACCTGCGTCGCACCTTGGGCAGCTATCAGGCGGCAACGGGGGCCAATGGATACATTATTGGTAAGTCTCTCGGGCATCGGTCCCAACAGTCCACAGCAATCTACGCAAGGTTAAACCTAGACCCGGTCAGGGAGAGTGTGGACAAGGCGACAGAGTTGATGTTTTCAAAGTCTACCTAGGGCGGAAAGAGCCCAAACCGACGACGCGGCTATCACCTCTTGCGTACACAAATCTCACAAGCTAATGCTCTGCCATGTTCCAAATCTATTACCACGAAAAGCTAATTGGAACTTCGGCACTGGAGGATGGTGACCCGCCAATGGGTTGCGCGGAAGGTGTATTCGTTGCCGAAGAAGGCTTCGCAGATTTCCGAGCACGCATCGCGCCGCAACCGGACGATGATCCGTCCATAAATCGTTGGGTTGGTCTATCGGTGCAATCCAAGGATTGTAACGCAATTGAGTGCTCCGACGCAGTACTTTTTGAGTATGATTTTGGCGAACACAAAGAACTCCGTATTGATGTTCTGGGAATTCCGCACCCTCGATACGAAGAGTTGTTCCCGGGTCGCTATGCTGTTTATGAACAGAGTTTAAGTGAAGGCAATTCCTGAACTCTGTAAGTGACATCAATGACTGCTTCTGAGCCCAGAGCGGGCATGCTGCTTGACAGCTTCTGGACTAAAGGACGTGTCTTGAAACTTGCCTGCTACGTGATACTCGTCTGAGATGGAAAACACAGAACCCAAGAAGTCCAAGGCGACGGTCCGCAAGCGTGCAGATGCGATAAAGGCATTTCGCTGCAAGAACTTGATTGCCGTCATAGAAGATCCGGTCGATATCAAGAACATCGGAACGGTCATTCGCAACGCAAACGCACTAGGCGTTGAAAAGGTCTATATCGTCGATCCGCGCAAAGCCTTGCCGGAAAATTGGCAAGAGATGCGAGAGCGAAAGTCGCTGTCTAAGACCTCTGTGTCGGCGGTGAAATGGACATTTGTGAAGCGGTTCGATAGCACTGACGAGTGTCTTAACCATCTGGAAAAGCAAGGGTTTATATCGGTCGTCACATCACCTCACGTGAAAGGAAAGAAAAACGTCTTTCTTCACGAAGGTGATTTCACGACACACACCAAGTTGGCTGTATGGTTCGGAAACGAAAAACGCGGTATCACAGACAGCGCGGTAGAACGCAGCGAGATGTGTGTCGCTGTTCCAATGTTCGGAATGATCGAAAGCCTAAACCTAGGTACAAGCTCGGGCATTGTTCTCTATGAAGTAACTAAGCAACGCAGAGAATATCAGAGCAAATATCGACGCGGTCGAAACAAAGGGAAACGCTCCAAGCCTTTGCCCACGGTAATGCTTCGTGAAGACCACGACAGCTAGCGTAACGTTTAATTTGAATGGCGGCTCTAGTCCGCACTGCAGTTGTTCGCGCTGTATGGACCAACCAAAACTATCAGATGACCGGTTTGAGCCCAAACAGACAGTTCAGTTTTTTACTTTTCCAGAAAGCTTAAAAACCTCAATCGGCTCTCGCATTCCTTTAAGTGTCAGTTCACCCGCGGAAGCGGCAATGAAATCGTTTTCCACTGCAATTGCCGCCCGCGGTGACAACAAAATTTCCCCGTCTTCGGCTTGATCACAAAGCCTCGCAGCAAGGTTTACCGAGGTGCCAGACGCGGTGTAGTCGTAGCGACCTTCGTAGCCAACCATCCCCACCGTCGCGTAACCGAGCGAAACTCCGACGCCGAACCCCAACCTGTGCCCAAGTCGCTTCCAGCTCTTGCAAAGCTTGGCCATCCGGGCGCGCATCGAGAGCGCGAGCCGCACCGCATCACCCGCCGGATCATCGCAAGGAATGGGGTCGTTGAATATCACCATGATTCCGTCGCCCGACCGATGATCGACACCTGCACTATGCTCGCTGATGAGGCGTCCCATTTCCCGGTGATAAGTTTGAAGAATCTCGATGGTTTCCTCCGGTTCTGCGGTTTCGCAGAATGCTGTGAAACCTCGAATGTCGCAGAAGAGAACGCCGAGAAGGGCCCTGTGGCTCGAAAGCATCTTTTCGGAGCCTTTGGAAACTACAGTGTCCGCTACGGCCGCCGGGAGAAAACGCTTGAGTTTGCCCATCCGCTCGATCTCGCCGACCTGCTCTTTGACACGGTCGCCGAGCTCGGCATTGAGTGTTTCGAGAGCTCTAAACTGCCGAACGTTTTCAATGGCGATTTCGGCCTGATCAGCAAATGTCTGCACCAATGCTATCTCGTCTTTGGTGAAAGGCGCCACTTCCCGCCGGTAGAGAAACAACACTCCGAGCGACGAGTCCGCCGTCAACAATGGAACCGTAAGAAGTGTGCGTATGCCCTCTACTTCGACCGCGTGAACCCGGTGCGGCTGCCCGGCATCGTAAATTTGATCGCGTGCATCGGCGATCTGCAATGGTTCGCGAGCTATCATAGCTTGAACTGTCAGCGACTGTTCCGGGTCCATCGGCAGCGGGTTCGCGTTTATCAGCTCTACGAACTCTGACCGTGCGCCATGATAGGCAGGGATAGTCAAGTGAGTCCGCTCTTCGTTAGCCAAGAACAGACATGCAAATGGCGCATTGCACAAACGCGCTGCGCTTTCGAGGATCACATCAAAGACAGGCTTTTCGTCGTCGCGGGAGCGGGAAATGACATGTAGAATTGCGCGCAACGCGCTCGCGCGTTCGCGTGCACGCGCAAGCTCTTCATTTAATTCTTGGTGATCCGTTTCCTCTGACTTCCGATCCACTATTGCGCCTTTGATGACGATTGAACTGATTCAATCGTAGTCATGCAGCCGGTTGCTTTCCAGTCTGTGCAACTTGACGCTAATTTGTTAGGCCGCCTTTGCCTAAGCACCGACGTTAGAATCCACTCATATTGCGTTTAGCGACGAACGGCAGCATTGTCCCGCATAGCCGCTGTCCACGGCTCAAAATCACTGCATCTTTGATTAAAAGTCCGCTTCCTATGCATTGCCGACGTCGCTGAGACCCAGTCTTGCACTAGCTGCGAAGGGCAGCTCAGTGGCCTTCCCGCTGGAGCCAACTAAGGCTGGGAGGTAAGTTATTACCAAATCCCTACTATCACTAGAATGGTCTCCGGCCAGACCAACCGAGTTTCACCGTCTGCACTGTCAGCGCTGTCAGCCACTGGCGTTTTGCTGGCTTTTCCTGAACAAGCGGCGTCATGGAACAGGCTAACAACACACTCCCCGACACCGAAGCGACGCCGCTCGATCCATGGCAACGTTTAATGGCAGGCCACGGCTTTCTATCAGAGCTACACCGCCTTTATGACGCCCGGTTTATGCTCGAACTTGAGTTGTTGATTGGCCCCAAAGCCAATGTTGACGACCTGCGCAAAGGGGTTGAGGCCGCGGCGCGGGCTTACATCCGCGAACGTCGCAAGATGCGCCGCCGCAAACCGGGGGCGATGGAATACCGCCGCCTGTCCGCATTATCTGCAAAGCTTGAGGCGGTTTCGGTGGACCTTGCCCGGGTGCAAGGATCGCCCAACTGTTCCGTAAAGCTGGCCGATGCGCTGGAATCGCAGGCCCTATCAGCCGACCCAAGCGCTGCCGGAATAGTGAACCTGATCGACGGCGCATTTGGTCCCGGTGATCCTGTCGGTCACATCGCGGCGTTTCTG
The DNA here is from genome assembly GCF_057220975.1 of Ruegeria sp. HKCCD9138. NCBI lineage: Bacteria > Pseudomonadati > Pseudomonadota > Alphaproteobacteria > Rhodobacterales > Roseobacteraceae > Ruegeria > Ruegeria sp. HKCCD9138. Next base: position 116,583 of record NZ_JBWVAZ010000013.1, read on the forward strand.
GACCTGTTGCAAAAGGCCGCTGCGCAAACGGTTGCTCTGAGCGAGAATGACAGCCCAAGCAGCTACTACGGTGCCGATCTGGACCGCTGGTCTCGCAGGCCAAAGAAAACCGACAGCCAGCCGGTTGCGGCCTTGGCCCGTGCTTTCCGTCCCTTTTGGCAACGCAACGCCATGCGCCCCTTCAATGCAGGTCGCTACGATCCAGCCACCAAACAGAACAAAGCGCCCGCCGTTGACGCGATTCATTTGATTGCTCGGAAACTCGACCCGGGCCTGACGCGCACCCGCGTTGTCACCGTGATGCGGGTGATTTAGACATATTTTTGCCACATTGCGTGGCAATTAACCTACCCCTTTTCCTACGCAGGAACTGCATTATGTTGCCTGCTTCACGCGTTTAAGCGTGGCCAATCGCGCTCTAGGTTTCTCTTCATCGATCTAAACTGATGGAGGTTATCATGATCGCAAAACAGGCAAACACCCTGCTTAAACCCGAGCAAGTTGCCGAACGTCTCGGCGTGTCCACAACTACCCTTGCCACGTGGCGCTGCACCAAGCGCTACCCGCTGGCTTATGTCAAAGTTGGCCGTTTGGTCCGATATCGCGCCGGAGATGTGGAAGCCTTCGAGATCGCGCGTCTTCAGGAGGTGGTTGCAAATGACTGGTAACTGGAAACCCATCGAATTCGCGGCAATTGCGGAACTGGCCCGGATCAACTTGCAAAGTCTTCTGGCGGAATGGTTGCCTGATGGCCGGATCATTGGCCGCGAATGGGTTGCGCTGAACCCGACCCGCGCAGATCGGTCACGCGGTTCGTTTCGGATCAATCTCGATAGCGGGCTTTGGGCAGACTTCGCCACAGATGACAAAGGCGGCGATGCCATTAGCCTCTTTGCCTATCTGAACGGGGTCCAGCAAGGACAGGCCGCACGTGCGCTGGCCCACCGTCTGGGGGTGCAGGCATGAACGCGCTACTTGACCTTAGCCATCCGACAGCCGGTGTCGCTGACGCCCAGCATGTTTACCGCAGCAAAACGGGAGCACCTGTGCTCGTCGCCAATCGTTATGAAGGCTACGGAAAGGGTAAGTTCTTTCTGCCCTATGACGTGAGCAAGGAAGCGTGGAAAGCGCCTCAATCACGCCCGATTTATCAACTGGACCGGATCACCCAGGCAGACCCCGATCAGCCGGTGATCTGGGTTGAGGGCGAGAAATGCGCCGACGCTCTGACCGCCTTGGGCTATCTGGCCTCCACCAGTTTTGGCGGCAGCAAGGCGTTGGCAAAAACTGACCTCTCCCCGCTGGCAGGCCGCACTGTCATTATCTGGCCTGATCATGATGAACCGGGACAGAGCTATGCCGCCAAGTTGGCCGAAGAGCTCGTTACGGTACATAGGGCAACGCCGTTGATCCTGCCGATCAATGACGAACTGGTTCGCGCACATGATTCAATGGGCCTGATCCATATACCTATACGTAAGGGCTGGGACGTGGCTGACGCCATTACCGCAGGCTGGGGGAACGGTGAGCTAGATGCCCTGATAAACAGCGTGGCGTGTGATCTGCCGGATGCAACTGCCGCTTACCTGACGAGTAAGGTTCAGCCTGCCGCAAATGACCCGCATTCCCCTATGTATCGTAGGAACAACCCCGATCCGTATACGATACCTATACGTAGGGACGAGCCTGCACCTATACGTAACAATGACAATGCCGCACTGGTGGACGGGCTGGAACTTTGGAACACGCCGCAAGGTGAGCCCTATGTAACGATACCGGCCAAGGGTCACTTCGAGCATTGGCCGGTCGGATCGTCGACCTTCCGCAACTATCTGGCGTACGCCCATTACAGGGCCGAAGGCAAAGCCCCCTCCAATGCCGCGCTGGATGACAAGCGCCGGATGCTCGAAGGGGTGGCGCGGTTTGAAGGCGAGACTTACCCCGTGTCCAGCCGCATCGCCTCTATTGGGCGCACGGTCTATCTCGACCTCGGCGACACAGATTGGCAGGCTGTGGCGATCACTTCTGAGGGCTGGCAGGTGGTCAGCCACCCGCCCGCGCGGTTTCGCCGCTCACCAGCCATGCAGGCGCTGCCAGCACCGGAACGGCATGAACACGGCATCGACCTGTTGCGTGATTTCCTGAATGTGGACAGCGAAGATGATTTCCGAATGCTGGTGGCATGGGTTCTGGGATGTTTCCACTCCAAAGGCCCCTACCCCATCCTGATCCTGTCAGGCGAGCAGGGCAGCGCCAAAAGCACCACCGCGCAAACCCTGCGCGATCTGATCGACCCGGCCCAGCCGAGTACCCGCAGCACGCCCACATCCGAGCAGGATTTGGTGATTGCCGCCATGCACAACCATGTTCTGAGCTTTGACAATCTCTCAACCATTCGCCCGATGATGGCGGACGCCTTCTGCCGGATCGCCACCGGCGGCGGCTTTGGCACCCGCAAACTGCACACCGACAGCGACGAAATATTGTTCAACGCCACCCGGCCCTGCCTGTTGAACGGCATTCCCGATTTGGCGGCGCGGCCTGATCTGGCGGATCGCGCGATAGGCATTCATTTGCCGGTGATCCCACCCGGCAAGCGCAAAACCTTGGGTGCGTTCAACCGCGACTTTGCGAAGGCCAAGCCTTACATACTGGGCGCGCTTCTGGACGCGGTTTCCTGTGCCTTGGGTCGAATTGACTCTGTGAGCCTATCAGAAGCCCCTAGGATGGCGGATTTCGCAAAATGGGTGGTTGCCGCCGAAGATGCCCTTGGATGGCCTCAGGGCGCGTTTCTGGACTCCTACGCGGCCAATCGCGCCCGCAGCGATCAAGCCGCTGTCGAAGCCAACCCGGTCGCGCTGGCAATTCTGTCGCTGATGGATGGGCGGCAACTTTGGAGCGGCACGGCAACCGAGTTGAAGCAGGTTCTGCGGGACCGTTTCCCTGCGCTGACAGAAGACAGCCACAGCTTTCCCCGATCTGAGGCGCGGTTTGGTGCGGCGCTACGCAGGGTTCAGCCCGTGTTGCGGCGTCAGGGCGTGAACATCGCGTTCAGTCGGGAAGGCAAAGCCGGGATGCGGGTGATTGAATTGACAAACCGTTGAGAATCCACGCCGCAACGAATGCTCAAGCGCTCGACCTGAACTGTCGGGCGCTTCTACCTTTGTTCTATTCCTTCGGATGTTTTGCACAGAGCCTTTGTCCGCTATGCGGGACAAAGCTAACGTTGCCGAATTCAAAACAGCATGATCTAATATGATTTGTGATTTCTGCTGTCCTCTTCGATCTTGACGAAACCCTCTTTGCTCGCACTGCCTCCCTGAGGCAGTTCATCGAAGACCAGATTAGAAGTCAGTACCCTGACATATTTCCGAATGTGGAAATGACTATTGGTCGCTTTTTGGAACTCGATAGCCGGGGAACGAAACCAAAAGATGAAGTTTACCGCGCACTTTTGGCAGAGTTAGGCAGAGATGATGAGGCGCTTGCTGCTGAACTGTTCGAGCACTACGAGGCGAACGCGTGGAGGTTTGCCTCAGGCTTCGACGGCATGTCGGATGCACTTAAGGATATCAGAGAGTTAGGGTTCAAAATTGGGATTGTCACAAATGGACAAACTCACATTCAGCTTCGATCTTTGTTGGCTCTGAACTTGGATCGATTGGTGGACGATTACGTGATCTCTGAGGCGGTAAATCTCAGAAAGCCCGATCCAAGAATCTTTCACCTAGCAGCGCAAAATTTGTCAGTGCGTCCAGAAAGCTGTGTATTTGTTGGTGACTCACCGACGGCGGATGTCGTTGCTTCCAGAAGAGCTGGAATGAAATCCGTTTGGTTTCCAAACGGTGCGACGTGGCCGGACGATCTGCTCAAAGAAACCGACGCCGAGATACATTCATTGTCAGAGTTGAGCACCGTTTTGCGCCAACTTACGTAGTCGCTTTGGGCTCAAAGCCGTCATTCGTGACTTCGGCTTGAAGCATGGTATTTCCCTACCCGGGGCATACCCGGCCCCGCGTATACCCCGGGTAGGGAGAAAATCCCTTTGCATACGACTAGGGGCAATGCAGTTTCACTTGGCTGACGGTGCTGACAGCACTGACGGTGAAGGCGCGTTGGTTTTCATTAGGAGAAAGAATCAGCCTCCGTTTCGTAAGTGACACGTAGCCGTAGTTTGCTCTGTAGTGTAGCACCGCTGTAGCACCACGCTCCAACACGCCAAATGCAAAAAGCGGCCCTTGGGGCGTTAGTGCGTTGTAATCATGTAGGTATTTTTGGTTGCGGGGAGAGGATTTGAACCTCTGACCTTCAGGTTATGAGCCTGACGAG
>NZ_JBWVAZ010000014.1:0-97429 GCF_057220975.1 Ruegeria sp. HKCCD9138
ACGCGATGACACGCGCCGCCTGCGATCTGGCCTTCTGGCGCCGGGAAGGGCTCACTCCCTGGGGCGAAATATTGGAACCGGTGGTGGCGGCGATGAAGGCCGGGGCAGGGGGCCCTGGCGGCGCTGATGGAACTGGACCGGCTGTCAACCTGGCTGGATCGCGCGCAAGCGCAGACCCGGGATTTGTCCGGACGCACACCGCCGCTGCTGATCGACATCCTGACCCGCTACCCGCTCGTGTCTGCCGAACTTGTGACCCGGCAGGCGCGCTGTTCGTCGATGTACGCTCGCCGCAACCTCAACTTGTTCACTCAACGCGGCCCGGCCCGCGAATTCACCGGACAGGGCAGATACCGCTTCTGGGCCGCAGCAGTGTGAGGGGTGCGGTTGAGTGCCAGACGTCAGCAATTGCGCTTTCAATCAACTATTGTCGTATTGTCCATCTCGAAATTTCTGAACCAGAAAATCAACAAAAACACGCGTTTTTCTTTGAATTTGCTGGGCGCTGGCAAAGATAATTCTGATTTCGCTTGTCTGAAGCTTGTAGTCAGGCAAAAGACGTATCAACCGCCCCTTTTCTACGTCGCAGGCAACAAAGATATCCGGACAACATGCGAGACCCCGGCCAGATAATGCCAAGTCTCGGATCGACTGGGCGCTGTTGACCTGGATATTGGGATTAGGCGCAATTTTCGTAATATTTTTGCCTTTGCGAAATCGCCACAAGCCTCCGGATCGAAAGTTTAAATCCTGCAAAGTAGCGAACTGACTTAGGTCCGTGGGGGCAACTGGAACCGGCTTGTCTTCAAACAAGGATGGCGCACCGACCAACCAGATGTCCATCTTTCCCAACAGTCGGGACACCTGCGAGGAATCTTGGTGAATTCCTGCCCGAATAGCGAGATCGTAGCCCTCGTTAACGATGTCGACAAAGCGATCACTCATGTTGATCTCGACGACGACGTTGGGATTTTGGTCGCTGAATTCATTTACGATCGGAACTATGACAGCGCGTCCAAAATCCAAAGGTACAGCGATGCGCAATTTGCCCGTCAGTGCGTCACTTTCGGTTTTGAGATCATTCTCCAAGCTCTCCAAAGACGTGAGTAGATTGATGCATCCCGAATAGTACTGCTGCCCCAGATCCGTTAGCGACAAACTTCGGGTGGTTCTGTTCAGCAGTCTTACACCAATGTGTTCTTCCAACTCAGCCACGTATTTGCTTGCCAGTTTCTTGGAGATTCCAACCCGATTTGCGCCCGCTGTAAACGACCCGCATTCCACAGTCGCAACAAAAGTTCTCATGCCATCAATCAAGTCCATGATTGTGAATACTACGACGACAGTTTTTCGCCAATACTAACCTTTATCGGCGAATAACGCCGGGCTAGTTCTTAGCCGACTAAATTTGGCGCCGGTTGATTCAGCCGCTTCATGCCAGTGAACCGCCAACCAAGAACCGGCGAAGTGATCGATTGAATAGGAGACGAAAATGAAACTCGAAAACGGAACCGATCTCGCGGCACTTCTATTGCGCTTGAGCACTGGTGTTCTTTTTTTGGCGCATGGACTGCTGAAGGTATTGGTGTTCACACCAGCGGGTACGGCAGGCTATTTTACTTCTCTTGGACTGCCCGGGGGTCTTGGGTATGTGGTAATTATGGTTGAACTGGGTGCAGCGGCCGCACTGATACTGGGCGTTTATTCAAGGATCGCTGCGCTGGTTACGATACCTGTGTTGTTAGGTGCTGCTGTTACTGCACATGGCACAAACGGTTGGATGTTTGCAAATGATGGCGGCGGTTGGGAGTTTCCCGTTTTCTGGGCGGTGGTCATGCTGGCAGTAGCCCTGCTTGATGAAGGGAAGTACGTGCTAACACCTCGACTCGTAAGAAGCTCCTAGATGCACTGATTAGGTTAACAGCTTGCATCGGCTTTCCTCACCCACGGAGTGCAGTCATGATGATCAGCGGAAAATGGGTAAAAACTTGGGATCCCGTCCAAAACGCGGACGAGGTCGGGCGCTTTGTTCGTCAGACTTCGTCATTTAGGAACTGGATTACTCCGGATGGTAGCGCCGGTCCAACAGGCAACGCCGGCTTCAAAGCAGAAACAGGAAGATATCATCTGTACGTTGGCTATATCTGCCCTTGGGCATCACGCGCATTAATCGCGCGAAGACTGAAAATGTTGGAGCCGTTGGTATCAGTTTCCGTCGTTTCGCCCCAAATGACTGACGAAGGCTGGGCGTTCAGTGCGTTCCCTGGTGCAACTGACGATCACTTGTTTGGCTCAAAGTACCTGCACGAAACATATACGCGCGCTGATGCCGGATTCACCGGACGCGCGACCGTTCCACTGTTGTGGGACACAAAAACCGGACAAGCTGTGAACAATGAAAGCGCAGATATCGTGCGGATGTTCAACAGTGCATTCGCGGAATTTGTCCCTGGTACTCCTGACCTGTACCCTTCAGATCTGGCAGTAGACATTGATGCCCTAAATTCTCGGGTCTACAGGCACTACAATAATGGAGTCTATCAATGTGGCTTCGCCTCGTCCCAGAAGGCCTATCAAGAAGCCTATGACCAGCTCTTCAGCGAAATGGACAAGCTCGATGAACTGTTGTCGGACGGTCGCAGATTTCTTTTTGGCGATCGCCTGACAGAAACAGACATTTGGGTTTTTGTCACGTCGATCCGGTTCGACGCTGCATATCATGGGCTATTCAAATGCAACAAGAAGCGATTAGTGGATTATCAGAATCTGCACGGGCACATGCAACGGGTTTTGAACGTACAAGGCGTGGCTGAGACAGTTCACCTTGATCATATCAAAAGCGGTTACTATTCGCTCTCTGCGCTCAACCCAGGCGGAATTGTTCCCAAAGGACCCGAAGATCTGGAGCGATCCGTCATGTCTGCGAAGCAGAGTTAGCTGGTGCCAGGTAAGCTGGAGAGGGCCGGTTGAGCACACCCAATAATTCGGCAACTCGAAAACAATTGGTCAGAATGAAAGGAAACGGCCATGATCATCAATAAGTCAGCAATCGGGAAAAAATTTTGGCAAGTATTTTTTTTAGCCGCGCTTTCAGCCTTGCCCCTGCTAACCGTGACACGGGTCGACGCGCAGAATCTGGAGGACGCCAAAGTAATTGAGATTGTGAACTTCAATCTCAAGGAAGGTGTTACTTACGAGGAGTTTTCCGAACTTGACCGTGCTGTGCAGGAACAGCACGTTTCGAAACAGCCTGGTTTTGTGGCCCGCCAGTCCGCAAAAGGCGATAATGGTGCGTGGCTAGTCGTCGTCTATTGGGAAAGCCCCGATGCGGCCGACGCGTCCATGGCAACCTTCATGGATGCAGCTGCGGCAGCAAAATTTGTCTCTAAGCTGGATGCAGATTCAATGACCATGACTCGTTATAGAGTAGCAGAATAAACCCATCGGCGTGCCGTCCCAATTGATGGCTCGCCGATTTTTTTCGGCTACGCCTACTGTATTTGGGAGTATTCCAGCATGAGCGTCGATCAGAACGTGAGGAAGCTAAAAGATGCTCTGACGGCGACAGACCGAATGCCGGTTGTATTTCTGGGGCACGGAAGTCCAATGAATGCAATCGTAGAAACTTCTCATTCACGCGAATGGGCCGCCCTTGGTCAATCCCTGCCACAGCCTCAAGCGATCCTGGTGGTCTCGGCGCACTGGATGACACGGGGCTCAACCCTGGTAGACGTGTCAACGACGCCACGCACGATCCATGACTTTTATGGGTTCCCAAAAGAATTGTACGAGCAGGACTACCCGGCATGTGGTAACCCGAAGATGGCGGCCGAAGTAATCTCCTTGCTGGCCAGCCACCATGCAAAGGCCGACGCAACTTGGGGTCTGGATCACGGAGCCTGGTCGGTTCTGAACTGGATGTACCCGAGCGCAGACGTGCCTGTTTTTCAGTTGTCGATCGACATGACGCAAGACTTGGATTGGCATTTGTCGGTTGGGCAGGCGCTTGCGGAGTTGCGTCACCGGGGGGTGCTAATCTTAGGCAGCGGAAATATCGTGCACAACCTACGCAACTTACGTCTGGGGGCCACTCCTTATGAGTGGGCGACTGAGTTCGACACGCGTATCGCCACGTTTCTGAAAAACAGAAACTTCCGGGCCATGACAGACCGAAATGCGCTGGGTGCCCAATTGTTCCGCGCGCATCCAACCTTGGACCATTACATCCCGGCCCTGACAATCGCCGGGGCCGCGGATGTTAAAGATCAACTGATGTTCACCAACGAGACAATCGATATCGGAAGCATATCTATGCGTAGTTTCGTCTTCTACTAACGACGTGAGTATCAACCATCATATCTGGCGCGAGCTTCCTCAACCTTGTCGAAATGATTCTGCGCCCATATCACGAGGGGTTTGATGACCTCCACAAGATCTTTGCCCATTTCCGTCAGCTCGTATGTGACTGCCAGTGGTGGTCCGGAATGTACCGTGCGTGTAACATATCCGTCGCGCTCCATTGAACGCAGGTTTTCGGTTAGCACTCTCTGGGTGATGTCCCCGATTATCCGTTTTAGCGCGCCAAACCGCATCGGGCCATCTTCAAGCGCCAGAAGCAACAACGTTTGCCATTTTTTTGTTACATTGGCGAGCACGTTACGGACCGGGCACAGTTTGCTTTCTTCATCGGTTGTCGCGGTTACTTGGAGCATACCTGGTTCCTATAAAGTGCGTAATTGATACTTGGTATAGTTATGATACCAGTTGCGCACAGCAACACAACCAAAATCAAAGGAAACGGAAATGACTCCCAAAGAAATTGTCCTGAACGCCGTTACTGCCATTTTCACCAACTTCGACCCAGAAGCTGCCAAACAGCTGCTGGCTCCTGGGTATATTCAGCACAATCCAGCTGTTCCGACCGGTGCTGCACCTATTGTTGGCTTTATCCCCAGTCTAAAGGAAAGCGGTTTAGAGGTAACCACGCATCGCGTTTTGGAAGAGGGTAATTTGGTCGTCCTGCACAACACCTATACCAATGCGCAAGCTTTTGGTGCCGATGCTTTGGTCGGATTTGACGTGTTTCGTGTTGAGGACGGGAAAGTGGCCGAGCATTGGGACAATCTAACAGCGGTTGCCGAGCCGAACCCGTCGGGGCGCACGCAAACCGATGGTGAAGTCGAGATCGTCGATCTGGATAAGACAAAAGTAAACAAAGAGTTAGTAACCAGGTTTGTCGATACGATCCTGCGTGACGGAAAAGGTGATCAAATCACAGAGTTCATCTCGACCGAAACCTACATCCAGCACAACAGCCAGATTGCCGATGGGTTGGACGGTCTGGGTGCAGCTCTGACGGCTTGGGCCGAAAAGGGCGTCACTATGAAATACAATGAAACACATCTGGTCGTAGCCGAAGGCAACTTTGTCTTTACCGCCTCCGAAGGCACCCTAGCCGGAAATCCCACGGCTTTTTTTGATCTTTTCCGCGTTGAAGACGGCAAAATCGTCGAACACTGGGATGTCATTTCCGACATTCCGTCTGAGATGGCACACGAAAACGGCAAGTTCTGAGCGCCTGACTCAGTCTCAGCAGGTAGATTGGCCTGCTGAGATCACCTTAATAATCACTCGGGGTTTTGTAGTGCAACTGTCAGCTTATGAGCAAGAGATACGCCTGTACGAAGCGTTTGTTCCTGCAACCGGGAATCCTCTTGATGCGTTAGACGATGTCGTGCATGCCCTTAATTACGATAGCCAATCCGCGCGATTTATTGAGCGATATGCCGTTCCTCAGTCCGCTGAGGAACGGCGAAGGTGGGTTCAGGCAGCGTTGACTGTTCGCAGCCCTGGAAACTTGCCGTCAAACTTGCTCGATGCGACCGACCGGTTGCTTCAACACGAACTGTCAAAAAAAGCAATAACAGACTCAAAAGCGTTGCAGCGATTGAACGGAGGTTCCAATGTCAGCGGGCGGATCAGCATTTGGGACGGTGACACAACAACGCTTCGTGTCGATGCCATCACCAATGCTGCCAATTCAGAATTGCTTGGATGCTTTCAGCCGTTCCATGCCTGTATCGACAATGTGATCAATTGTGCGGCTGGCCCGCAGCTGAGGGAAGATTGCCATCAGATAATGCAATTGCAGGGGCATGGTGAGGTGACCGGTGCCGCCAAAATAACGCGCGCGTACAATCTGCCGTCCCGATACGTCCTGCATACAGTGGGTCCCATTGTCCAATCCGGGTCGCGACCAACGACGAGACAAGAAACTCAATTGGCGGATTGTTATCAGTCCAGTCTTTCCTTGGCCTACGAGGCCGGGGCCCGTTCGGTGGCCCTGTGCGGAATTTCGACTGGTGTATTCGGATACCCTGCGCAAGCCGCTGCGAAGATTGCACTTGCAACAGTGATTGATTGGCTCGGCAGGAACCCCAAAGGTCTAAGTCACGTGATTTTCAATACTTTTGGCGACGCTGCCACAAGAATTTATGAGCAGGAAGCGAGGCAATGGGAACTGCTTTGAATACCGTAGAAATGGTCGCGCAAACGATAAGAGACTCCGATGCAGTACTGATCGGAGCCGGCGCGGGGATGTCTGTTGCGGCCGGGCTGGACTACGCCGACGAAGTTGCGTTTGCTAACAGGTTCCCCGGAATGCTGCAGTACGGTGCCCGCAATCAGTATCAAATGATGGGTTTCCCCTTCAAAGACGAGGCACTCAAATGGGGTTACCTGTCGGTTGCTCTGGACCACGTTTACAGGGCGCGCCAGACAAAAGTGTATCAGGATTTACTTAAGCTGGTTGGCGACAAGGACTATTTTGTCGTGACTTCAAATGTCGACCGGTATTTCTATAAAAATGGATTTGATCCTACGCGCATCTATACACCCCAGGGCGATTATGAATTGTTCCAATGTCTGACGCCGTGCACAGACCAAACCTGGGATGGGATCCCTCTGGTCGACGCGATGCTGCCATCCGTCAACCGACAAAATCAAAAGGTTGAGGACAAATCGTCTCTCGCGGTATGTCCCAATTGCGGCGGGCCAGTGTTCATGAATGTGCGAGGGGGTGGATGGTTTATAGAGACCCCTTACGTTTCGCAATCAAAGGCCTTTGCGACTTGGCTCCAGTGTGTCAATGGCCAGAGGCTGGCGGTGCTTGAAATCGGTGCAGGTTTCAATACACCCAGCGTTATTCGGTGGCCAATGGAGAGGATAGGAACTCATTTTCAAAACGCCCGGCTCATTCGCATCAATCTCGATTATCCCGAGGTGCCGGCAGGCGCGCTATCGCTGCCAACTGATGCAGATGTCGCCTTGTCTGACATATTGGCTGCAACTTCTTAATATCCACTGCCACTTGTCCAAATATCCCTGTCGACGGACCAGATTGACTGCAGGGAAACTGCTCAAACATGCTAACTACGGAAACTAAAAAGCCGTAGATTTCATTTTAAATGTAAACAATCAGTAACTAAACTCTCCGGCAAGTTCCAGGCTGATCCAATTCATGGAGTTTTGACGGAGGAGGTCCAATGAGATTCGCAGGGTTTGTTAAAGGCGCCGCAACTGGAATGTTTGTTGCATTCGCCGGAGCACAAGTGAGCTTTGCCGAAGAGTTTGAGTTCAAATTGCATCATTTTCTGAGCCCAAAAGCTCCAGCGCATTCGCAAATGCTGGAACCGTGGGCCAAACGCATCATGGAGGCGTCCGACGGGCGCATAAAAATCGAGATTTTCCCCTCAATGACCCTTGGTGGCAAGCCACCGCAGCTTCCTCGTCAAGCGCGTGATGGGGTTGTGGATATGGTTTGGATGGTCAACGCCTACGCCGCCGGTTCGTTTCCGCGCACCGAGGTCTTTGAACTGCCGGGTGTCCACCAGGGGGACAGCGCCGCGGTTAACAGGGCAATGCAAGTAATGTACACAGACGAACTCAGCAAGGATTTCAAAGGCCTTCACGCCTTGTTCCAGCATGTACACGGCGGTAACGCTTTGCACATGGCAACGGATCCAGTGCGAACGCCTGCGGATGTGGCCGGCAAGAAAATCCGCATTCCTTCCAGAACCGGTGCATGGGTTCTTGAATCATTGGGGGCGAGCCCGGTCAAGACATCGGTTGGGGAAATTCCTGTGGCATTGTCGAAAAAGGTGATTGATGGCGCTCTCATCCCGTTTGAAATTATCCCGCCCTTGAAAGTACAGGAACAAACTCAGTACCAGATCGAAGGACCGGACGGGAAACGTCTGGGCACGACGTCCTTTTCTGTTGTGATGAACAAGGATCGCTGGGAGAGCTTGCCCGACGATATCCAGCAGATTTTCACAGATGCCTCAGGCCCGGAATGGCATGCCGAAGTGGGTCGCATCTGGGACGGGGCCGAAGAATTCGGGATTGGAATTGCCACCAAATCCGGCAACGAACATATCCAGCTAAGCGACGCCGAATGGGCCGAGTTCGAAACCGCTATGGAACCTGTGGTCGAACGCTGGATCACTGAAATGAATGAAAAAGGCATCGACGGGCAGGCGCTTTACAACCGCGCGGTTGCACTTGTGTCCGAAAACATGGCCTCGAACTGAACAGTGTCGGGGGCGCAAGCATCTGGTGTCGCAAGATCTGTGGATCTTGCGCGCCACCTGATCACTGGCTGGGCGCTGATTGGAGGCGGGGTTTTGGTTGGGGTGGTTCTGGTCAACGCATGGTCAATCCTTGCCGGGATGATAATCAACAAGCCCTTCCCTGGGGATTTCGAACTGACCGAAATGGGAGCAGCAATAGCGGCCTTTTGTTTCTTGCCTTATTGCCAATTGGTTGGTGCCAACGTGTCGGCGGACATTTTTTCGATGCGCGCAGGTCCCCGGTCGGTTGCACTGATGTCGGCGGCGGCAGCAATCGTAGCGTTGTTGTTTGCTGCACTTTTGATCTGGCGAATGAGCGCAGGGCTTTCGGACTATCGTGAGTATGAGGAATTCACCGGCATCCTGGAAATTCCAATTTGGTGGGCGTTCCTTCCTGCATTGGTATCTTTGGCACTTTTGTTTCTGGCGGCGTTGATCACGCTGGGAGAAGCTCTGAGAACGCTTACTCGCAGCGAGGTCTGACCGATGGACAGCATTACTATTGGCCTGATGGGCCTCGGAACGCTTGTGTTTCTAATAGCCATTCGTATGCCAATCGCCTATGCAATGATCATTGTTGGTGGCGTTGGAATTGCCCTTTTGAATGGTCCCATGATCGTTCTTAGTCAGCTTAAGGACCTCGCTTACGGACAATTCTCGATCTATGACCTGTCAGTTGTACCTCTGTTTGTGCTGATGGGCGCAATCGCGTCGCGGTCGGGCTTGAGTGCCGATTTGTTTCGTGCCGCAAATGCCTGGCTTGGATGGATGCGCGGGGGAGTGGCCATGTCCGCTATTGCCGCCTGCGCCGGATTCGGGGCGGTTTGCGGCTCGTCATTGGCCACTGCATCAACCATGGGTCGCGTCGCACTGCCCGAACTGAAGAAGTACAACTATTCCTCGACGCTGGGCACCGGGACCATCGCAGCCGGCGGGGTTTTGGGCATCCTGATTCCACCTTCGGTCGTGTTGATCATCTATGCGATCATTGTCGAGGCCAACGTGGTCACGATGTTCATGGCGGCGTTAATACCGGGATTGATTGCGGTTGCGTTCTTCATTCTGACAATTCTGATTTATGTTTTGGTCAAACCCCAAGCAGGTCCGAAAGGTGATGCCGCCTCACGCGAGGAATTGATCTCGGCAACGTTGAATGTGTTGCCGGTGGGTCTGGTGTTCGGTGTCGTAATTGGCGGAATTTATCTGGGATTGTTCAATCCGACCCCGGCCGCGGCCGTTGGTGTGGTTATGGTCACGCTGTTTGGATTGGTGCGTGCTCAGTTTACACTCAACGACGGGCGGGAGGCGCTGTTGGAAACCGCCCGCACTGCTGGAATGATCTATCTCATCCTGCTGGGGGCCGAGCTGCTCAAGATTTTCATGTCGCGCGGGGGCGTGCCGCAGGCCATGGCCGAAATGATGGCCAATTCCACCCTGACGCCGATGCTGACCCTTCTGCTGCTGTTGCTGGCTCTTATCCTGTTGGGGTGCTTGATGGACAGCTTGTCGATGATCCTGCTGGCCATTCCGTTTTTCTGGCCGGTGCTGGTTGAGATCAACGGCGGCGACTATGCCACAGCCGAAACGTCGCCTTTTGGAATGGACACCGAGGATTTGAAGATTTGGTTCGGAATCCTCGCCCTGATCGTGGTTGAGTTGGGATTAATTACACCACCTGTTGGGATGAATGTCTTTATTATTTCTGCTCAATCCCCGGATGTTCCGATGCGTGATACTTTTGTTGGTGTGCTTCCTTTCTTCGGTGCAGAAATTCTTCGAATAGGTGTTTTAATCGCGTTTCCAGCACTGACCCTTTGGCTACCGGGTGTACTTTCGGGTTGATTTGACATGACCTTTGCGCCAGTGGTTTTAGAGTGCTGAACGCTCAGGGGCGAACTTGGGTGGGAGTAACTCCTAGGAACCTATGTGGAGAAGGATGTGGTTTCGGGTGATGACCCTGCCTCGATTCGACAAGCCGTCTTAGTCGAAAGACAAATAAGCTTCAGCATCGCGAAGCAGGGATTCGACTTCTTCGTCGCAAATACCAAGAAGCGCGAATTTCTTCTGAATTCCCCTTAGGTATTCGATACTCGATCCGGCAAACCCCATTCCCGTAGCCATAAAGCGAACCTGATCTTCGCGGGAAATATTTGGTTCTATCACTTCTGCATCACGATCTGCCAAAAACGTGAGCGCCTCGATCGCCATGTCATCGACTTGAGCGGTGACAAATGTTGGAATATACGCAGGTCCGACTTGTTCGCGGCGCCATATTACGGCGGTTTCTTCATCAAGATTGTCTCGGGTAATTCGGAACAAAAGGCCGTTGCATCCCGAGCCTTTATCCAGAGCGGCCATCAAACCAGGCGCCTCGACTGTGCCTCGCGCTCCGTAAATGTCCTTGAGAATAAACTTCCTTTCGTGGTTTGGTAAATATGCTCTTCGCACTTCTGCGAATTCGAACGCCGGGTCCCACATGAGCGATCCATATGCAAAGACCCAAAGGTCGTCATCCCTTCGGCCAGCCAAGGATTCCAGGCGTTTCGCTTCGCGTACTTCGTCAGAGAACCACCATTGTGTCAGTCCGAGCTCTTGAGATTTTTTGGCCAGAACCTCAGTAGAAAAGGATCGAAAAAACGATTGCTTAGGGTCAGTTATTGCTGACCTCAATTCAGGATGAAAGTGAAATGGATTCCTGCTAGTTGTCATAGTACCTCTTCTTCAATTCCCTCAACTCGGTCGCCGAATGTTGACCACTCAATTCCGGTTGCTTTACCCGATAATTGGGCAAAGACACGATGCGTGTTTCCGGCCGGGTAGTCCGGGCAGTGTAGGTGATGTGAGCGCGAAAGGTGAAACACACGTGCACTCATTTTCTCAGCTTTGGCTGCCAAGCCGCGATATCTGGGAAGCCAATGCAGTTCCAGCCGTTAGGGAGCGACCAGTGGAAATGATCATTTGCGGCAGGATCATCCACTCGAGAGACCAGGCCGCACCTGACCGCTCCTGCTCGTGGACAAGTGCCTGGTGGATACCCGAAAGCTGAACCGCATTGAAGCGTGCAAGAGAAACCAATAGCTCTGCTGTTACGGGATTCTGCTTGTGCGGCATTGCCGATGACCCGCCGCCGCCTTCCAATGTCACTTCGTCCAAGCCCTGTTGCGCCATCAGCGCAACGTCCTGACCGAACTTGCCAAAGCTTCCCGTGACCAGCGACAGCCATCCTGCAAACTCGGCGATACTGTCACGACGGTTGTGCCAGCATGCCCCAGAATTCTGCAGACCGAGCGATGCAGCCATATGGGCGGAAATCGACTCTGCCTCGTCTCCCAACGCTGTGCGATCTCCTGCGGCCCCACCCAGTTGCAACTTCAGAACCCTCGGCTCCATTTGGTTCAGCCGCTCCAGGTGATCATCAAAAGGTTTTCGCCAACTGCGCAGGCGATCAGCCACCGATATCGGCAAGGCGGCTTGCATCCTCGTGCGGCCCATTAGTCTGTTTGCGCCTTGTGTTTCTTCCAGTGATTTCAGGCCCTCAATCAGATCTGCAATACGCCGGGCGAACAGGGGAAAGATGTCTTTGAACGTCAGGACCAACGCGGTGTCGATCACATCCTGCGAAGTCATGCCGTGATGAAGGGCGTCCTGGCATTCCTTCGGCAGTTGTGCCCGAAGCATGCGAACTAGGGACGGTACAACAACACCGTCCTGTGCGGTTTCATCGCGTAGCACCGAGTAATCCGGCTGCTGCACCCTGATAAGTTTGGCCGTTTGCTCCGCCACGTCTGGGGATAGCCACCCGACATGCCCGAGCGCACTGGTATATGCCGCTTCGGTTTCCAGCATGTGCCCGAACTGCACTTCAGCAGACAGCAGTTTCCGGGTTTGCGGGTCATCAAACAAACCGCCGAGCCAGGGGTGCGAAAACACATCACTCATGGTTGTTTAGTGCGACATGAAAACTGGCACGTGCGTGCTGGCCAACACATCCGTGGTCGCACCGCCGAACAGTTCATGAGAGAATTTACTGTGTTCATAAGCACCCATCACGATCAACTGTGCGCCGACTTCCCGTGTTGTGTCCAGCACGGTTTGCCCAACTGAATGAGTTTTGGGTCTGGT
The DNA here is from genome assembly GCF_057220975.1 of Ruegeria sp. HKCCD9138. Lineage (NCBI taxonomy): Bacteria > Pseudomonadati > Pseudomonadota > Alphaproteobacteria > Rhodobacterales > Roseobacteraceae > Ruegeria > Ruegeria sp. HKCCD9138. Next base: position 12,753 of record NZ_JBWVAZ010000014.1, read on the forward strand.
CAGTAACTCCGATTGGATACCGTGGCGACTGAGGTTCCGCAAAAGTTGTTCGGTGTTTGCAGGTGCTGATTTGCCCACACACAGAATGCTGACCTTGGCCTTTTCTTCGAGAATTGGCATTGCATCCCCTATCGCCCGAGCGGCCGAGCGTTTGCCGTCCCAGGCGACCAATGCATGATCTGCCAGGTCTTCTCGAGCATAAGCGTCCGGAACTACCAGGACCGGTCTGCCACTTCTCAAGGCAATCATGTCGGGATGAGCAGCAAGGTGGTTCGCCGTCATTTCGCGTTCCGGGACGCCTGTAACGATCAGGTCAAAGGTGCGTGAGACTTCTCCGAGAGCCAGATCCATTTCATCTTCGATTTCAATGAATTCCGAGCGTTCTGAAATACCGCCGTCCGATGTTTCTCGTTCAAAGCTTTTTGCAACTTGCCGGATCCGCTTGGCGTCATTTTCATGCATGATGTCGATGACCTCTTTTGGGAACTGGCCTCCAAATCGGGTTTCCAACACGGGTCGTCCGTGTCGCACTATTCCGGTCAACCAGCCATTGTGATGTTTGGCAATCCTGATCGCATAGCGCAGGCTACTGACAGCAGTGTCCGCTCCGTTATAGGCGCAAAGGATGTTTTTGGTGCGCATCGGATCACACTCCGGGTGTTGACAGTCGCAATATCTCTCTCGCCTGCTGCCATGTGGCGACAGGCCGCTCGTATTTTTCACACAACTGGGTGACACGCCTTACCAGGTCGGCGTTGGAGTGGGCCAGCGTGTTGCGGTCAATGCGGACATTGTCTTCGAGGCCGGTGCGCGTATGGCCTCCTGCTGCTATGGCCCACTCGTTCAGAACTATCTGGTTCGGGCCAATTCCAGCGGCACACCATTCAGCTTGGGGTGCTCGATCCTTCAGGGTTTTTAGATAAAAGTCGAATACTGCCTTATCTGCCGGCATTGCGTTTTTCACACCCATTACGAACTGAACGTATAGTTTGCCGAACAGTTTGCCGTCCTGATGCATTTTTAGGGCCTGGAGGATGTGAGAAAGGTCAAACGCTTCGATTTCCGGCGTAATCTTGTATGTACACATCTCATCCGCAAGCCAGTCAACCAGATCGGGTGGATTCTCATAGACGCGGGTGGGGAAATTATTAGACCCTACTGAGAGTGAAGCCATGTCAGGGCGCAGAGACAGCATTCCGCCGCGTGTCCGACCTGCGCCTGAACGCCCACCGGTTGAGAACTGGATGATCATACCCGGGCAATGTTTTTCCAGCCCTTCTTTGAGCTGGGCGAATTTATTCGGGTCGCTGCTGGGCGTCTGGTCATCATTGCGAACATGAGCGTGCACTATGCTTGCACCTGCTTCGAATGCCTCCTGCGTGCTTTCGATCTGCTCGGAGATTGAAATCGGAACGGCCGGATTGTTTTCCTTGGTGGGCAACGAGCCGGTGATTGCGACGCAAATAATACAGGGCTTAGTCATGGATCTGACCTATTCTGTTTGGGCGGCCTGCCCCGGGAGGAGAAGGGTGGGGCAGGCAGGGTGCTCAGACGTCAAAAAAGACCGTCTCATTTTCGCCCTGCAGGCGAATATCAAAACGATAAACAGTATGACCGTTCCTTTCACTACGCTGAGCAACAAGGGTTTGTCGGCGATTTTCCCACTCGATCAGGTTGATGACCGGATCTTTGGCGTTCGCTTCTTCTTCGTCGCTGAAATAGAGGCGCGTATTTAGGCCAACATTTATTCCACGTGCTACGATCCACAGATTGATATGCGGGGCCATGACTGTGCCCGATCGTCCGGGGACCTGACCGGGCTTGATCGTATCAAATCCCCATTCACCGGTTTCGAAATCGGTGATTATGCGTCCCCACCCACGAAATCCTTCCTCGGTTTCACCGGGATGCTCGGGGTGGGCAAAAACGCCTTCACTATTTGCTTGCCACGCCTCTATCAGCACGTCCTTGATTGGTGATCCCGTACCGTCGATCACGACGCCTTCGACGCGGATGCGTTCACCTTTGGCGTTAGGCCCGGCGATATCCCAGCCGAGTTCCTGATCGTAGATCTTAAATCCAGCGGCACCGGGGGCGAGGCCGATATGCACATAGGGACCGGCTGTCTGCGACGGAGTTTCTTTCAGATAGTCAAGTTTCTGGACCATGGATCAGTTCCCCTCCAGACGATTTTCAAAGAGTGTTGAACGGCGTCCCCGCAATACGATGTCAAACTTGTAGGCGATCGTATCCAGCGGAATGGTCGCGTTCAGATCCAGCGCGGCGACCAACTGGTCCCGGGCCGCTTTATCCGGAATGACGTTGACGATGGGGCATTTATCGATCAGCGGATCGCCTTCGAAATAACATTGTGTGATCAGTCGCTGTGCAAATCCGGTGCCGAAGATGGACATGTGGATATGTGCGGGCCGCCAGTTGTTGACCCAATTGCGCCACGGATAGGCGCCGGGTTTGACTGTTCTGAAAAAGTAGTACCCGTCTTCGTCAGTCAGTGTTCGTCCGCAGCCTCCGAAATTCGGGTCTATCGGAGCAAGGTAGGTATCTTTCTTGTGACGATACCTCCCGCCGGCATTTGCTTGCCATGCCTCAACGAGCGTGTTCGGGACGGGGCGGCCGTTTTCATCAAGCACACGGCCATGCACGATGATCCGCTCGCCGATCGGGCCTTCACCGGGCTTGGCGTAATTCAGGATAAGATCATTGTCGATCGGATCGACATCATTGTGGCCAAACACCGGGCCGGTAATCTCGCTTGCTGAATTCTGCAGGCTGATCAACGAATATTGCGGCGAACGCGCAACGGAAGTTTTGTAATCTGGCGTCAAAGCGGGCGGCTGCCACTCGCGGTCGCGTTGGTAGAATTCACCAGGGTTCAACATAGTCGGATCACTCCTTTTAAGTCGTTGGGATGCTGCGCGCTTCCTCGTTAATCTTGTTCCATTTCATCGTAAGTTTTCTTGGCCAGTTTCAGCGCTTGGTTGGCGCGTGGAACGCCCGCGTAGATAGCCACATGCTGAAAGGCTTCCAGAACGTCCTGTTTGCTTGCACCGGTGTTTGCCGTGGCTCGGATGTGCATGGGGATTTCCTCGAAGTTTCCCAAAGCCGCCAGCAAGGCCAGCGTCAGCATGGAACGTTCTCGATCTGTTAGACCATCCGAGGCCCACACAGTTCCCCAAGCGCTTTCAGTGATCAGCGTTTGAAAGGGTTCATCAAATGCGGTCTTGGCAGTTTCGGCCTGGTCCACGTGAGCGTCCCCCAGAACCGACCGCCGCACTTTCATTCCTTGTTGAAAGCGATCAACCATTCAGTATCTCCTCAATGAACTTGCCGATCAGAGCGACGAATTGTACCGGCGCCTCGACGCAAGGCAGGTGTCCCGCGCCGACAATCTCTTCGTATCGTGCTCCTGGGATGAGCGAGGCAGTCTCACTGACAAGAGCGGGGGGGCTGGCAAGATCCTCTGAACCGCCAATCACCAAAACTGGCATCGAAAGATCAGCCGATGTTTTGCTCAGGTCGGTGCCCGCAATCGCCGAGCAACACCCGACATAGCCCTCAAGAGGAGTTCGGATCAGCATGTTCCGCCAGGCCTCCAACTCCTCAGTTTCCCGAAACGCTCCACTAAACCAGCGTTCCAAGATGGATTCGGCCGTCGACGCGACTCCACCAGATATTACAGCCGCAATTCGGTCCTTCCACACCTCAGCCTCACCCATCCGGACCGCTGTGTTTGACAGAACCATTGCGCGGACAAGGTCGGGTCGACGTGCGGCAAGAGATTGCCCAATCATGCCACCGATAGAAACACCGACAAAGATGCAGGATGTGATGCCTAGGCTGTCCAGCAGTTCTTCTAAATCCTGGGTCAGGTTGTCTATCGCATAAGGGGCTTGCGGACATGACGAGAGCCCGTGTCCGCGCTTGTCAAACCTTATGAGCCGATGACCAGCAGGCAACATCGGGATCACTTTGTCCCAAAGGCGAAGATCCGTGCCGAGCGAGTTGGCGAACACGACAGGAAACCCGTCTGGATCACCATCTTCACGCCAGTGCAGACGCACCTTTTCCAGCGTCGCAACCTGCATCAGTAGGGCAGCCCGACATAGTTCTGGGCAAATACCGATTGGGCCTCGCGGTTTTCTCGCAGGAAGTCGATGTCAGCCTGTTGCATTTTTAAGTCAAAATCGTTCTGCTTCGGGAAGCGGTGCAGCAGGTTGGTGGTCGACCAACTGAAACGCTCGGCTTTCCAGATGCGCGCCAATGCCTTTTCCGAGTAGCGATTAATGCCTTCGCTGTCGCCTTCCTCGTAATGCTGAAGAAGCCCATTGTAGAGATAATGGATGTCACTTGCCGCGGTATTCAACCCTTTGGCCCCGGTCGGCGGAACGATATGGGCAGCGTCACCACAAAGGAACAGGCGTCCCCACCGCATCGGCTCGGTCACGAATGAGCGCAGTGGTGCGATGGATTTTTCGATCGACGGACCTGTGACGAGCTGTTCCGCATACTCATTTGGTATTCGCCGTTTGAGCTCCTCCCAAAAGGCGGCGTCGGTCCAATCCTCGGGCGCGTCGGACAGCGAGCACTGGATGTAATACCTGCTGAGGTTGTCGTTGCGCATTGAGCACAGTGCGAAGCCACGGTTCGAACCGGAATAAATCAGTTCATGATTAACCGGAGGTGTTTCCGACAGAACGCCCAGCCAGCCGAACGGGTAGAGTTTTTCGTACTCCTTTCGGACGGTCAGAGGAATGGCTTGACGGCTCACACCGTGGAAGCCGTCGCACCCGGCAACAAAGTCACAGTCGACGCGGTGTTCGGTTCCGTCCACCACATAGGTTACATAGGGTGCATCACTGTCGGCTTGATGAATCTGGACGTCCTCAGTGTCGAAAACAATCTTTCCATCCATCGCCTCTCGCGCTTCGTACAGATCACGCGTGACTTCGGTTTGGCCATAAACAACGACATGGCTGCCGGTCAATTCCTTGAAGTTAATGCTGAACTGAGACTCGCCATAAGAAATAACAGTGCCGTCGTGAACAAAGCACTCTTTGTCCATACGCTCTGCCACGTCGGCCTCGCGCATCAAATCAACAAAGCCGACTTCCAAAATACCGGCACGGATACGACCCAGAACGTAGTCCTTGGTTTTTCGCTCCAAAACGACCGTATCGATACCCTTGCGATGTAGCAGCTGACTAAGAAGAAGCCCGGACGGGCCACCGCCGATAATGGCGACCTGAGTACGCATTGTTTCCCCCGAGAAATTCCTTAGCAACATATTGAATGATTGAATTTGCAAAGTAAAATGAAGAAAAATCGAATTTAATTACCAAAAAAGGAAAGTAAATGATCGACCGCCGTATCAAGTTCCGTCACATTCAGTGTTTCATCGAAATCTGCCGGGAGAGAAGCTTCAAGATTGCGGCTGAGAAGCTATTTCTGACTCAACCAGCCATATCCAAGACGCTAAAGGAGCTTGAAGACATCATGGGAACGACTCTGTTAACGCGCAATCGTGCAGGCGTCGGACTGACGCGTCAGGGTGAGGTGTTCCTGCATTTTGCAGAAATGTCGCTCGCGGCGCTACAACAGGGTTTGACCGGAGTTGAGCAGGTCGGAGTGCAAGGCAAGACCCGGCTTTCGGTGGGTGCCTTACCATCCGTCGCCGCTCGTCTGATGCCGGTAGTGGCCGCCGATTTCGCGGAGTTGGCGTCCAATACGACCCTGCGTATTATGGATGGCCCGCACGGGTATTTGATGGAGCGTCTTCGTATTGGAGACTTGGATTTGGTGATTGGGCGATTGGGGCGTCCGGAAACAATGCAAGGCGTATCGTTTACACAACTCTATGAAGAACGCGTGCAATTTGTAGTGCGCGCAGGACATCCCCTGCTTGACGTTCCGGACATAAAACGAATTGGCGAATGGCAGGTGATTTTCCCCTCCGAAGGATCGGCCATTCGACCTTTAGTAGAGAGGTATCTGATAGCGCACGGTGTTGGAAACATCGACAATCGCATCGAAACGGTGTCGGGCGCTTTTGGCCGGGTTTATACCCGTCGCTCTGACGCTATCTGGATCATATCGGCTGGGGTTGTTGCCAATGAAATCGCCGATGGCAAACTTGTCGCATTGCCCTTTAACACGGCCATCACACGCGGCCCGGTGGGGTTGATGCACCGGCCTGACGAGGTGCTTTCCCCTCAGGCGCAGGTTTTCGGAATTGCGGTCAATAGCGCCCTGGACAGAATGGGGCTGGAAACCTGAACCGAAATGGCACTTTCAGGGCCAATCCGCAAAGCCCCTGCGCAGTTCACCCAGATCTTCCCCATCAGGGCGAGAAACAATCGCACGGTAGGCGCCAGGAGACATATCCGTGCGGCGCTTGAAAAAGTGGCTAAAGCGACTGGCATCCGGGAAACCCAGATCCTCTGCAATCTTCTTCAGCGGAAAGCCTGAATTTTCCAGTCGGGCCTTTGCTTCGGCGGTCAGGCGTTCATGCACCAATTCAGCCGGACTGCGGCCCGTCTCGCGTTTACAGATACGATGCAACCGGTCGTATGCGATGCCGAGATCATCGGCATAAGTCGCAACCTGCCAATGATCGCGATAGTGCAATTCGACTAAATGCCGAAACCGACGCAAGAGATCGGTTTGCTCAGCCTTGTTGGTTTGTGATTGCGGGCTGTGGACCCGCAAGGCTCCGATGAGCATCAACCTCAGAAAGGCGGCCATGGACATCGGGGACTGATTTTTGGTGTTGTTGATTTCGCTCACCAACCACTCGCAAAGCGCCACAATCTGCCCCAAAATGTGTGCATCGGACAGTTCCGCCTGAAATGGTTTTTCAATCAGCATTCTGAGGTGAACCGATTCCGACCTTGCCCCGATTGCGTCCAGAATGATGGTGTCACTCAGCCCGAAAATCCATGCATGGGAACCCGCGCCGAGATTGATCGCCGTGTGATCGTTTTGCGGCCAGAAACAAAGAGCGGGTGCTGAAACCTCGGTGCCAGTCTCTTCAAAACTCAGCCGTCCGCGCTCGAGAAACAGCAGGGCACTACAGCTATCCGGGAATCGGCGGCGAATCATGCGGTCATGAAGGGCCTCAGGCTCTTCCTGCACGGTAGCGTATCGTTCGTTCATCAGTTTTCGCCAGAAATGGACAATAAATGCCCAGAATTTTACATTTAATGAGATTATACTTCGTTCATAATGAATAGCAAGGGAGGCCGGGACATGCCCGGTAACGCTTGAATGACCACAGACACAACCACAATCAACCTCGAAGACGGACCGGTAATTGAACACATCAACCCGGCAACGGGACAGACGTTGAGTGCCGAGCAGGCTGTCACCGCAAGCGATTGCCGCAGGTTTGCAGGGCAGGCTGCCTCTGCCTTTCCGGCCTGGTCGGCACAGCCCATCCAGGCGCGCGCGCAATTGCTGAAAGCAGTTGCCGGCGCAATCGAAGAAAAAGTTGAGCTCTTTCGCGTTGCGATGGCTGAGGAGCTGGGAATGCCGGCGGAATGGGCGCACCATAACGTGGCATTCGCCGCCGAAATCCTGCGCGAAGTTGCATCGTATCAGGACAGGTTTAACCAGCAGGAACCTATTCCGGACCACAGAGGTTATTCCAGCCGCGCTGAAAGAGTGCCGTGCGGCGTGTGTCTGGGGATCGCGCCCTGGAATGCACCCTTGATCCTTGGTGTCAGAGCAATCGCAGCTCCTTTGCTGTGCGGCAACACAGTTCTGCTGAAAGGCAGCGAGTTTGCGCCAAGAACGTTTCGACTGCTCGGTGACACGTTGCGGGACGGCGGTATTCCGCAGGAGGTTGCGCGCGTAGTGCTGACCCACCCTGATGACAGTGAAGAGATTGTCGAGGCACTGATTGCGTCACCGGTAGTTCGGCGAGTGAACTTCACGGGCTCGACGCGGGTTGGACGGCGGGTTGCCGAACTCTGCGCAAAACACCTCAAGCGGTCCTTACTGGAACTGGGCGGACAGGCGGCGATGATCGTTCTGGACGATGCCGATCTGGATGCTGCAGCAGAGGCAGCGCTTTGGGGTGCATATGTCAATCAGGGGCAGGTCTGCATGTCCACTGAACGACTTGTCGTTGACGAGGCTGTAGCGGACGAGTTGGTTCAGATGATTGAGCAAGGGCGCCGGGCGCTCAAACTGGGAAATCCGACAGATGAGACCACTCAGGTTGGTCCGGTGATCAGCATCGCAGCGGCCGAGCGGCTTTCGGGGCTGATAGGCGATGCAGTCGGAAAAGGCGCAACATTGATCGGCGGCGGGCAAGCGCGTGGCGCCTTTTTCGAACCTGCGCTTGTAGATCATGTCGAACCCGAGATGCGGCTTTATCAGGAAGAGGTTTTTGGCCCGATCCTTTCAGTGACGCGTGTCCGCAACGATCTGGAGGCGGTTACCGTCGCCAATGACAGTGAATATGGCCTGTCTTCGGCAGTATTTGGCACCGACATCAATCGCACGGAAAGCATCGCCAGGCGTCTTCATACTGGTATTTGCCACATCAACAGCCCCACGATCGATGACAACCCCCACGCTCCATTCGGTGGCGTAAAGTCCAGCGGCTATGGCCGCTTTGGTGGTCGCTGGGCGCTGGATGAATTCACCGAACTCCGCTGGATCACGAGCAAGAGTTCACCTTGAAACAAAATCTCTATGGAAACGGGAGATAACACAATGACCTTTGACCTATCACGTCGCAACCTGCTTATGGGAGCAGGAGCCGCCTTGGGCAGTTTTGCATTGGGCAGGGGCCAGGCACTGGCGCAATCATCGACACCTCTGAAGGTCGGCTTTATCAGCCCGATTTCCGGACCTCTTGCAGGCTTTGGCCAGACCGACGGATACGTTTTGCAACAGGCGCGCGAGGCTCTGACCAGCGGCGTAACGATCAATGGTCAAGGCTACGCTGTCGAAATCCTCGATCGCGACACTCAGTCAGACCCTGCCCGCGCCGGTCAGCTGGCGCGTGACCTGATCAATAACGATGGCGTCGACATCATGATCGCCGTGTCGACACCAGAGACAATCAACCCTGTCTCAGATGCCTGCGAAGCAGCCGGCGTGCCTTGCATCTCGACCGTGATGCCCTGGGAGGCCTGGTATTTTGGTCGCGGCGCGAAGCCAGGAGAGCCTTCGCCATTCAAGTATTCCTACCATTTCGGCTTCGGCGTGGATGAGTTTTATCAGGCCTATATTTCCCAATGGGATCTGGTGGAAACTAATAAAAAAGTCGGTGTGATGTATCCCAACGATGCCGACGGTAACGCCATTCGCGCGGTTCTAGCCCCGAAACTGGCCGAAGCGGGCTACACCATCATCGATCCGGGTGCATATGAAACGGGTACAACGGACTATTCGCAGCAAATCCGTTTGTTCCGTGAAGAAGGCGTAGAAATCTTTAACACCTTCCCGATCCCACCGGACTTTGCCGCATTCTGGAGGCAGGCTGCCCAGCAGGGCCTTCACCGTCAGGTCAAGATTGTGCAACTCGCCAAGACGGGTCTGTTTCCCTCGGACATCGAAGCACTTGGCGGATTGGGCAACAACATGTCTTCGGCGTGTTACTGGCACCGAGATTTCCCCTACACCTCGCCGACGACTGGCCTGACTGGTGCGGATTTGTGCGATGGCTATGAAGCTGCCACAGGAAAGCAATGGACCCAGCAACTGGGTGCCTCACTGTCGGCAATCGACGTGGCCATGGCAGCCCTGACAGCCGCAGGTAATCCTAAAGACAAAGAGGCGGTCGCAGAAGCGCTGCCGACACTCAAAGCCGACAGCATTGGTGGCGTGGTCGATTTCAACTCTGGCCCGGTGAAGAACGTCGCCAATGGTCCGATCATCGGAACACAATGGCAGGCCTCTGACATTGGGAAGCACAGCTTTGACTATGTGATCACCGAAAATGCCACCGACACCAATGTTCCGGTAACGGGCGAACTGCGTCCCTATAACGCATGAGGCCCAGTATGACGTCCTCTTCCTCGATTCTGCGCTCGGAGGGCATCGCTATGTCCTTTGGCGAATACAAAGTGCTCCAGGACATTTCACTCGATCTGGCGGGAGGTGAAATCGTTGGAATTCTCGGTCCGAACGGTGCGGGCAAGACAACGTACATGAACCTGCTCACGGGCGCTCTCCTGCCGACGGGTGGTTGTGTGCACTTGATGGGAGAGGACGTCACCCAACTTGACACCGCCGAACGCTGTCGTCGCGGACTGGCGCGAACCCATCAGGTTCCAAAGCCCTTCAGTCATATGACGGTGTTTGAAAACGTGCTGGTGGCAGTGAACCACGGCCGCACAACCCATGCCGAAGATCCGATTGACGAAGCCTGGGCTGTTCTTGAGGAAACTGGGCTGGCTCACGTCGCCAATCGGCCCGCTGAAACGCTTGGTTTACTGGATCGCAAAAGGTTGGAGCTGAGCCGAGCTCTGGCGACGGATCCCAAAGTGTTGTTGCTGGATGAGATCGGTGGGGGTTTGACCGACACTGAAGGAGACGCATTGGTCGCTTTGGTCAAATCCATTCATGCGCGTGGCGTTACCATCGTGTGGATCGAACACATCATGCGTCTCCTTCTGGAAACCTGCACGCGGCTGGTCTGCATGGCCGAAGGCCGGGTGCTGGCCGACGGCAACCCGCAGGATGTGGTCAACGCACCGGAAGTTCAGATTGCTTATTTCGGAGCCGCTGCATGAGTACCCTTGAAATACAAGATATTCACGCACATCATGGACAGTTGAAAGCGGTGCATGGCGTGTCGCTTTCAGTGCGCCCCAGCGAAATGATGTTCCTGCTTGGCGCCAATGGCGCTGGAAAGACCACGTTTCTGCGTTCGGTCGCGGGTGATCACAAGGCAACGTCGGGCCGTGTGGTCCTGTCCGGAGTGGATGTGTCGAATCTGTCCGCCCATCATCGCGCCCGTTCGGGCCTTTCGCTAGTGCCCGAGGGACGTAGATTGTTCCCGAAAATGAGTGTCCGTGAAAACCTGATGCTGGGCACCTCCACATCGCGGGAAGGGCCGTGGAATATCGAGGCCATATACGAAGCGTTCCCCAACCTTGCCAAGCTCGACCGATCCCCGGCCGGTAAACTGTCGGGTGGTGAGCAACAAGCGGTGGCCATAGGGCGCGCCCTCTTGGGAGACCCGGTTGCAATCATGCTGGACGAAGTGTCGTTGGGCCTTTCGCCAGCAGCCGTTGAATTCGCCTATGAAACATTGCTGAGGCTGCGCGAGATGGGGCTGGCCCTGCTGATTGTCGAGCAGGACCTGAACAGGGCACTGTCTTTGGCCGACGAACTGGTCGTGGTGTGCGAGGGCCATGTCACCCTAAAAACAAAACCCAAGGACACCAATCTGGAACAGCTCGCGTCTGCCAGCTTTGGCCATGAAGAAGGTGAGCGCCAATGACTGCGCAATTGATCACTGCCATCCTGCTGGGTGGTTACTATGCCGTTCTGGCCACCGGGTTGGCTTTTATGTACTCGGTTATGAATATAATCAACCTTGCCCATGGCGCGTTGATCGTACTCGCGGCTTACGGTTTATGGCTTCTTGGCGATAGCTTTGGGCTGCCGTTGCCTGTCGGAATCGTCGTCATGGCGGTAGTCATGTTCGGTGTCGGAATCATCATGCACCGTGGTGTGCTGTCGCGCGCTTCGGGAGGTGGCGAACTTCTACCGATCCTCGCAACGTTTGGATTGTCTATCATTCTCGAAAACCTGATGTTTCAGACGTTCGGTGCAGACAGCCTTTCGCTGGCACCGCTGGTCGGAGACCTGAGCTGGGCGTCTTTTGAACTTCCCGGTTCTATCTTCATCGGTAAACTCAGCGTCTACATCCTGATTACTGCCTTTGTGGTCGTTGCCGGGCTGGAATGGATGCTGCGCCACACCACGCTTGGCCATCGCATACAGGCCGTCAGTCAGGATCGGGCGACCGCATCCTTGCTGGGCATCGATACTTCTCGGACTGCTGCCATCGCGACTGGCATCGCTCTCGCCACAGGTGTGATAGCTGCCGCCGCAATGGGATTGCGCAGTGCCTGGGGCCCCTATGGAGGGTCAGCTCAATTGCTGTTTGCCTTTGAAGCCGTTGTAATCGGTGGCCTGGGGTCGCTGTGGCGCGTCATGGCGGGTGCCATGATACTGGCCTTTGCGCAATCTCTGGCGGCCATGATCCACCCGCAGGGTTTCCTGATCGGCGGACACCTCGCGTTTCTTGCGGCCGTGTTTATCCGACTTCGTGGAGGATCATTCAACCTCAAAACTCTGTTGGGCCTGAACCGAAAAGGAGTAATGGTATGACTTCTGCGCGTCTGACTGTTTCGCGCGGCGGCCCAACGGCGCGCATGACTATGGCACTGCTCGTTATCGTGGCAATTGTGATAGCTGTCGTCCCCTTCGTACTAGGCGTCGGAGGCGCAGGTCGTGCCGTGGCACTTTTGGTCTACATTCTACTTGCTGTCATGTGGAATGCGCTCGCTGGTTTTGCCGGGTTGGTGTCTATCGGGCAGACCTTGTTTTTCGGCCTTGCCGCTTATACGACCATTCGCCTGTCGGACGCAGGCTTGGACCCGTATCTGGCGATTCTGGCATCAATTGCGATTGGCGCTGGGTTGGGCTGGGTAACATCGCTGTTCATGCTCACTCTAAAAGATGGCGAGTTCGCAATCGGTATGTGGGTTCTGTCATCGCTGGCGCATCTTTGCGTGAACCTCGATCCGCTTATTCAGGGCGAAACCGGGATCTCACTGATCCAGATGAATGTCTATGATATCCAGACCCGATCAGCGATCACGCTATGGCTGGCGTTGGCCGTGACGATTGCCATATTTGTCGCGCTGATAGTGCTGCTGAGATCACGCATGGGGGCTGCAATCACCGCCATTCGGGATGACGAGCTTGGCGCACGTTCCATTGGCGTGAACGTGATGCGTACCAAAAGGATCGTGTTTGTTCTGGCAGCCACTGGCACGGCAGCAGCTGGGGCGCTGTGGCTGGCATCTGCCTCGAATTTTCAACCGCGCGCGTTCTTTGGCGTGCACTGGACTGCTTACATGCTCTTCATGGTGCTCGTCGGCGGATTGGGTCGGATCGAAGGCGCCCTTATTGGCGCGGTGTTGTTCTTCGTGATCGAGACTTGGTTCGGAGCCTATGGTGCCTGGTACCTTGTCGGATTGGGGGCCATTGCGGTGTTGTTCGCTCTATTCTTGCCCAAAGGACTTTGGGGCTGGATTGGCCCTCGTCTGCCGGGGGAGGCCATCCCCACCGGCTATATTGTCAATCGCAAATTCTAACGGGAGAAAACCTGATGTTGGCAGGAAAAAAGATCATTGTAACAGGCGTATCGTCCGGCATTGGTGAAGAAACCGCCCGCGTTCTAAAAGCCCAGGGGGCAATGGTCATCGGTGTAGACCGCAACACTCCAAGTGTTGAGGTGGACGTGTTTCAACAGGTAGATTTAACTGATGAGGCAGCACTCGATGCACTGATCGAAGAGCTGAAGGGTGTGAAGGCGGACGGGTTGGCGAACATCGCAGGTGTTCCACCGACCGCGCCGGTTGAAGTGGTGATTGCCGTCAATCTGGTGGCTCTGAAACGGTTGACGCTTGGTTTGGTTGACAGCCTTGCTGACAACGCCTCGATCGTGAATCTTGCCTCGCTGGCGGGAATTGGCTGGGAAGGCGAGATCGCAAAAATTCAGGCGGTGGCCAATCTGGATCATGCAGGCGTTGCCGATTTCTGCGCTAACAATGGCATCACTGCCGAGAACAGCTATTTTTTCAGCAAACAGGCTCTGGTGGCCTGGACACATGAAAATCGTTGGACGTGGCGCGACCGTGGTATCCGCATGAACTCGGTCAGCCCAGGGCCTGTCGAGACTCCAATTCTTGGCGACTTTCTCGAAACTCTGGGTGAACGGGCCGAGGAAGATATGAAGATCATGGATCGCCCGGGGACACCTCAGGACATCGCTCCCGTCGTCGCATTCTTGCTGTCTGACGGATCGGTGTGGCTGCGGGGTATCAATATTGCATCTGACGGTGGCATGCGAGCCCATATCGAAGCGACATCAAACGGAATTTCGTAAGACTTCAGGAGTATTCAAAATGGCAATTTCAATGTTGATCGGCGGCGTTGACGCCGCCGCGCAGGATGGGCGTGTCTTCGAGCGTCTTGATCCGGTAACAGGTGACATCGCAACTACTGCTCCGGCAGCGTCAGTTGCGGATGCGAAGGCTGCGGCTATGGCCGCAGGCGAAGCCTTTCCCACCTGGTCAAAAACCAGTCCGGCAGAGCGTCGCGGATTATTGCTGAAGGCTGCGGATGTTCTTGAAGGATTGACATCTGAAATAGTCGCCACAGCGACAAAGGAAACCGGCGCAACCGCGCCCTGGACCGGGTTCAACTGCATGCTGGCGGCGAGCATTTTGCGCGAGGCGGCTTCGATGACGACACAGATCACCGGAGAGATCATTCCGGCCAATAAACCCGGGACCCTTTCGATGGCGCAACGCAAACCCTTGGGTGTGTGCCTTGGTATTGCCCCCTGGAATGCGCCGATTATTCTGGGGACCCGTTCGGTCGCGATGGCAATAGCCTGTGGCAACACGGCGATTTTGAAAGCATCCGAAATGTGCCCGGCAACTCATCTCGCAATCGGTGAAGTGTTTCGGCAGGCGGGTTTCCCGGATGGTGTGCTGAATGTCATCACAAACGCTCCAGAAGATGCTGCGGACGTCGTATCGGCGTTGATCGCCACACCAGAAGTTCGCCACATCAACTTCACCGGATCGACAGGTGTCGGCCGCATCATCGCTAAGAAGGCCGCCGAGAATCTGAAACCGGTTTTGCTGGAACTGGGTGGAAAGGCCCCAATGGTTGTGTTGGACGACGCGAATATCGAAGGTGCGGTTAACGGCGCAGCCTTCGGAGCCTTCATGAACCAGGGCCAGATCTGCATGTCGACCGAGCGCGTTATCGTGCACGAAGGTATCGCGGACAAGTTCATTGAGGCGTTCGCGGCAAAGGCAAATTCACTGCCTGCCGGCGATCCGCGCGAAAAGGTTGTCTTGGGATCTCTTGTCACCCCTGAGTCTGCCAAAAAAATGGAAGAGATCATTGCAGATGCAACCGCCAAGGGCGGGAAAGTCATCGCCGGTGGCGGCCGGAATGGTTCGATTGTCGAGGCGACGCTGATTGATGGTGTGTCGCCCGAGATGACCATTTATGCAGAAGAGAGTTTTGGTCCGGTCAAGCCGATAATTCGCGTGAAGGATGACGAGGAAGCAATCCGGGTGGCAAATGATACCGCCTATGGTTTGTCGGCTTCAGTATATAGCTCGAACATCCAGCGCGCGATGTCTGTGGCGGATCGGATCGAAAGTGGTATCTGCCACATCAATGGTCCCACCGTGGGCGATGAGGCCCAGATGCCATTTGGGGGCGTCAAGGACTCCGGCTATGGTCGGTTTGGCGGCAAAGCTGCCATCGACGCATTTACCTCAATTCGCTGGGTGACCATTGAGGATCCGCACCAGCACTACCCATTCTGAGGAAGTTACCATGGCAAATCTCGAAGAAAACAAGCGTAACGTCTCCGCATTCTACGAAATGATGTTCAATGACTGCAAGCCACGTGAAGCAATCGAAACTTATGTGGGTGACGACTACATCCAGCACAATCCAGAAGTCGTGTCGGGGAAAGAGGGGTTCATTTCCTATTTCGAGGAAATGGCGCGTGATTATCCTGGCAAGCGCGTTGAAATCAAATGCGCGCTGGCCGAGGGTGACAAGGTAGTACTACACTGTCACCAAGTCTGGCCTGATGCCCTTGAATATGCCGGGATCGATATTTTCCGGTTGGATGACAATGGCAAGATTGTCGAGCACTGGGATGTGCTGCAAGTCATTCCCAAGATCAGTAAACATGACAATGGCATGTTCTGAGTGCCGGCAGGTTTCAAAAACTCCCTGAAATGGCCGTTTCATGACCGATAGACCCGCGGAAACGCCGAAAAACCCGAGACGCCGATGGCTAAGGATCGGACATCCCGTTATCTTTAAATCTTCTTAAGAGCGTGAATGACGTTCTTAGCCTCTTTCTGACCGCTTTTGTGGGCTCCTGCGACCGTTGCCCATTCGCTTGGACTGCAGGCCTCACCAGCAAACCAAATACGGCCTCCGACTGGTTGCCTTAGAACACGCCGAAGATGCTGCGCGCCCGGCTTGGCAGAGGCGTAGGACCCACGGGTCAGTGGGTCTTTACCCCAATTGGTCGCCTTGGCCTTTTGTAGCGCATTTCCGACCTTTGAGCCATACATTGCGCGCAAACGAGAAACGGCAAAGTCAATGGCTGCTTGGTCCCCTTGTTTTTCAATTTCCCAAGCAAAGTCCCCGCCGAAATCAGCTAGCGTCAGCGTTGACCCTGAAACGTTGGTCAAAAAACCGACCCCGCCAGGGTCGTCCGCTCCGATCTGATATGTCAAAAAGGTATCCGGTTGGGCGCCAAAGATGTTTGACTTAAACTCAAGTGCTACATGGTTGTAGAGACCCATTGAGATTCCGTCGAATGCTTCTTGTTTGATCACCGGGAGCGCGGGCAAGAAACGGATTCCATTGGCTGCCAATACGCCGGTGGATACTGTTACAATGCATGCCTTCGCACGAATACTACCCCTGTTCGTATCGATTGTGACGCCCTTCCCTCCCCATCGAATGGTCTTTGCCATCGTTTGCAACTGAACAGGGACTCCTCGCGCGCTGTGCTGCCAGAGCCTGCCGAAGCCTTCTTTGCAAAACCAGTCGACGCCGCCCTCACCGGTGTACCAGTCCGAGCACGAGAATTCTCTTAGGTCCTTTCCCATCTCATAAGGACCGGCCTGAAACTGCGCCGTGCGATCCCATTCGCCCGTCTTTGGCGCAACGGATGCTGCGCTGACATCTTTGCCTGCCTCGCCCGCTGCTTCGATTGCGGAGACAAGAGCGGTTGACGCTGTTTCGTATGCTGACTGTTCCTCAGGTTTGGCCGGCCTGTTTCCAACAAACAGGACCTCATTGTCTGGAGCCTTGTAGAGCGAGAAGCCATTTTTCTTCCCGTAGCGCACAAATGGGTTGTTTGCCCCATTATGAAGCCAATGTGCGCCGGTATCGTAAGGTGTGTTGAATGACGACGTATCGGTGTAAATCCTGCCTCCGATGCGACGGTTGGCTTCCAAAACAACGACGTCGACCCCGCCTGCGATCAGTTTTCGTGCTGCTGCGATACCAGCTGCACCCGCACCAATGACCACAACCTCAGGATTGTTTGATGCCGCATTTGCAGTCGCACCTGTCGCCGCGAAAGCTGATGCAGCCGCAAGAAATTGTCTTCGGTCTAGCTGAACCACGATGCTCTCCCAATAAGCTTTATCTCTGAGCATTACTGCCACTTCGGCCAAAGAACGATGTCAAATACCTCTCCACACCGGGAGCTTTTTGGCACCTATACGTTCTGTGCGCTTTGTTGAATGACATCGTCGAAGGCTTTGGGAATTTGGATGTCTTACGACAGGTTAGTTTTCTTTGCTTGGTCCACAATCCGCTCGATACAGGTTTCGGCGATATGGCTAGTGACCTTACCTTTTGGGCGAATAATCCAATAGGTTCCGCCATCGTATTCCAGGTCCGTCACGCGCAAAAGAGCAGAGGACTTCAAATAAGGTTCAACCAGGAACGGGTTCACCAAAGCTATCCCCTGATCGGCAAGGGCAGCATCCACGACCTGAGACGCTGACGAAAAAACGAGCTGTGTCGCGCGCTGACTGACTAACCCGTGATCTTCAAAGAACATATCCCACCAGCCACCAAAATCTTCATCCAAGCAGTCCGCGCCATAGAGGTCTTCGATACCATCAAACGGCCCGTGTTCTTGAATGTACTTTGGTGACGCGACCGGAAAGACCTTTGGATGAGCGAGAGGCTCAAGCCTGCCTGCGAACTCGGCCCGCGAGCCATATCCTATTCCAAAATCTGCCTCCCCCGACAACACGGCGTCAAAACTGTCATCGGCAGTAATCACGATCCGCGCATTGGGCAGATCACTTGTGAGCTCTCGCAGCCGAGGTCCTAGCCATTTCGAAGCAAGGCCCGGTACCGCAACAATTCGGACGAATCGTGCCTGCCCTTCCGCCTCAAGCTCGGCAGTAGCACGGCTAATCATCCGGAGAGCTTTGGAAATCGTAGCGTGGTAGTAGCGACCTTCTTCGGTCAACTCCACACCCCTACTCTTGGTTGCGAATAGCTCCACGCCGATACGCTGCTCAAGTAGCCGTACATGCCGTCCAACAACGCCATGAGAGACGTTCATCGCCTCTCCTGCTGCACGAAAACCACCATGGCGCGCTGCTGCATCAAAGGCCTTGATGGCGTTCAAAGGGGGAAGTTTCGGTTCTCTCATTGGAGTCAAAAAGTATCCAAAACGGAAGAATAACTCAAGTTGTTGAATTCACGTTGGCACGTAACGTGAAAAAAACGGCCAACCTAGGGGGCGCAATTGTTAACGAAACCTGAGAACAACAGCGAGTTAGACAGCTTCCGGAACGCGCATCCAGATGTGCAGTTCGTGGACGCTATTCTGTTCGATCTTGCTGGAAAACCTATTGGCAAGCGCTATCCGATCAAAGACCTTCAAAGCCTCTATAAAAGCGGCACACAGTTCTGCGCGGGCGCAACCATGCTGGATGTAGTAGGTGAATGCCATGATGTCTTCGGCATAGGGTTTTCCGATGGTGATCCAGATGCGGTTTGTATGCCGATCGTTGGGTCGCTCAAGCCAGTACCATGGTCTGACAACGCCCTGGCCCAGTGCCTCATCGAAATGAAGAACGATGCGGATCCTTTGGGATGGTGGTTCGATCCAAGGTCCATTCTCAAGCGGGTCTTGGCGCGGTTTGCCGAGCTTGATCTGACGCCAGTGATCGCCTGTGAATTGGAGTTTTATCTCATTGCTCCTTCACGTGACGACGCTGGATTAATTCAGTCTCCCTGTTCTCCATTAACAGGGCGAGTTAACGAATCACCCAGGGTCCTGAGCTTTGAAAAACTTGATGAATTTGGCAGTTTTTTGCAGGACGTCGACGCGGTTTGCGAGGCTCAGGGCATTCCCGCTGGCGCCGCCAGTAGCGAGTATGGACGCGGGCAATATGAAGTCAACTTAGCCCATACAAACGACGTTGTATCTGCCTGTGATCAGGCTCTACTGCTGCGGAGAGCAGTCCGCGGCGTTGCACAGCAACATGGATACGATGCGACATTCATGTCTTACCCATTTATCGGCCAATCCGGCAATGGAATGCATATCCATCTCAGCGTGCTGGACGGGTCTGGTCGAAACATTTTTGGCGGTGTTGAGGAAGTAGGGCAAAACAGCCTTGGTCACGCGATCGCCGGCCTCCAACAGGCGATGTACGAGTGCTTCGCGTTTTTTGCTCCGAATGTGAATGCCTATCGGCGCTTTACGCCCGACAATTTCGTACCCGTCAATAATTCTTGGGACCACAATAACAGATCTGTTGCCTTCCGCGTACCCCACTCAATGGATACAGCGCGTCGGATCGAACACCGCGTCGCTGGTGCTGATGCCAACCCCTACCTCGTTGTTGCGGCGATCCTAGCAGGCATTCACCAAGGACTCACTCAGAAGCTGTCCGTGACCGACAAACAAACAGGAAATGCTGGTGCGGAGGTCGACCCGCAGATGCCCACACGACTGTGGACAGCACTCGAAAGGATGCGCGGCTCAGAATTCTTGAAAGAGTATTTTGGCGCGAACTATCCGGCTGCTTATGCCGATATCAAATCGGCGGAACTCGACTCCTATTTCTCAGAAATTACGGCACGCGAATACGACTGGTATCTTTGAGGTTTGAAATGAATAAGCTCAAAGACGTCTATCACAGAGATACCTACCAGTTTGGGGAGCTACCAGACAGCTATTGGGGGTCAACGGCGCATATCCCAGATTTCCCCAACCTCCAGGAAGATTTGGAGGCCGACGTAGCCATTATCGGCGGCGGAATAACCGGCTTGGTTTCTGCGCTCAAACTCGCAAAGCAATATGGCAAGAAAGTTGCCGTACTTGAGGCAGGCCGCGTTGGATGGGGCGCATCGGGGCGCGCCGGAGGCTTCAATTCCGGCATGGCAAGCAAGCTGTCGCTTGAGGGAATGTGCACAAAATATGGGATTGATGCCGCTAGAAATTTTGCTGATCAACAATATCGTGCGACTGAACTGATCTACGAACTCGCCCGCGACGAAGGCATCGATATTGAAGCCACTGGTGAAGGCGTTGTCGTTGCTGCGACCTCCAAACGCGCCGCTTTGGATCTTCAGATGCAACCTAAGGTCCATGAGGCAATTGCAGGAAAAGAGGTCGAGTATCTCAGCGAAGCTGAATTCAAATCTCGGATTCACAGCGGCGATTTCGTTTGTGGGGGGCTCCATATTCACGGTGGTGGTGGCATTCACCCGCTAAAGTACACCGTAGGTTTGGCCAGAGCTGCAGCCCGCAATGGCGCACAGCTGTATTGCAACTCGCGCGTGCTGGATTGGTGCAAGGTTGGGAAACAGCATGTCCTAAGAACCGCTGAAGGTTCGATCAGTGCGAACCGCGTAATTGTCGCGACAAACGCGTATACTTCGGATCACCTAAACTCAGAGCTAAACCGCCGAGTCTTGCCGTTGATATCAAGCATTCTTGTTACCAGACCACTGGAACACTCGGAGCTTGAGCGCGCAGGTTTCAAATCTACAACGCCGGTCTATACGTCCAACAACAAATTGTTTTACTACCGACTGTTGCCAGACAATCGTTTTCTGATCGGTGGGCGTGGCGATACAATCGGTAGCCGGGCAGCAAGGGCGCGCAAGGCGGATTGGCTGAACACGCAGTTTCGAAAGATGTTCCCCTGCTGGAAACATGTCGATGTGTCATATCAATGGGATGGATTGGTTTGTGTGACGCGGCGCGGCGTTCCGGCGCTGGGTTGCCTTCCGAGTGATCCAAGCATCGGTTACGCGCTAGGTTGCCATGGAAGCGGGCTTAACAACGCTACTTGGATGGGCATCGAACAAGCCCGTATCATGGCATCGGACGATCCCGAAAAAGATGCACTACGCCTGCCAGAAATCGTTCGAAAACTGCCCCCTCGTATCTATGGACCAAGACGTTCCACCATCAACGCGGCTTTGCTGGCCTATTCGGCAATAGATGCTTGGAGCAACCGTCCGCTTTGGGCGGGCGGCAAGGATTCAAGGCAACGACAGCGACCGAATGCTTGCGTTGCGACCAATACAAACAGGTCAACAAACCAAGCAGGGAGTAAAAAATGAAACGAACCGTCTACCACCTGAGCGCCATCGCATTTTGCCTGAGCACTGCATCGGCAAGCGCAGAAGGCCAAGTGCTACATGTTTATAATTGGTCGGATTACATTGGCGAAACTACTGTTCAAGAATTCACTGATCAAACCGGAATCGACGTAGTCTACGATTTCTATGAAAGCAACGAGGTCTTGGAAGCCAAGTTGTTGGCGGGAAGTTCCGGATATGACGTCGTTGTTCCATCAGGTGATTTCTTGCAGCGGCAGGCAGCTATCGGCATCTTTCAACCACTGGACAAAAGCAAAATCCCAAATTGGGAAAACCTAGATCAAACCATTATGAACTCTGCAGCTGTCTATGACCCAGGCAACACTCATGCGATTGTTTGGGCTTGGGGTACAACTGGCATTGGCTACAATGTTGATATGGTGCGCGAGCGGCTGGGCGATGACTATGTCGTGAACTCGTGGGATCTCGTTTTCAAGCCGGAGATCATCGCAAAGTTGGCTGATTGCGGCGTCATGTTCTTGGATTCTCCGACCAATGTGATGCCAACTGCACTCAATTACCTGGGATTAAATCCCAACTCCACCAGCAAAGAGGACTTGGAAGCCGCCGCCGATCTTTTGAGTTCTGTGCGACCTCACGTAAGAGCGTTCGACTCCGCGCAGTACTTGAACGATCTGGCATCTGGTGAGATTTGCGCGGCAATCGGGTGGAACGGCGACGTATTCATTGCCCAAGCGCGCGCCGAAGAGGCCGGGAGTGACGTGAACATCTCCTATGTTATTCCGAATGAGGGTGCCTATCAATGGATGGATATGATGGCCATTCCGGCTGACGCCCCCAATCCCGAAGCGGCACATGCCTTCATCAATTTTGTTCTAGAGCCGAAAGTTGGAGCCGATTTCACGAACACTATCTGGTATGCGAACGCCAACGAGGCCGCGATCCCACTTATTGACAAGGATATCCTCTCAAACACCGGGATTTTCCCAAGCGTAGAAGCCAAATCCAAGCTTTGGGCGAACCAAGTGAAAGACAAGAAGACCGATCGATTGCTGACACGTCTTTGGACTGAAATCAAAACCAATAAGTAGTCTGAAGCTGGCTGGCGCTCACTTGAAAAAGGGCGTCAGTCGATCGGTCCACAACCAGAAATCTTGTCTTCGGAGATATGGCGTGATGCGTACAAATAGAGATCTCAAGTTTTTCATTGGCGGCGAATGGGTAGATCCCCATGGAAAAAAATGTCTCGTCGTCGAAAACCCTGCTACCGAAGACGCTATTACCTCTATCTCGCTTGGAGCAGAGGAAGACGTTGATAATGCGGTGGAATCTGCAAACACCGCTTTCGAAGAATTTTCGAACTGGACCGTGCAGGAACGGATTTCGCTTCTAAGGAAGATCAGAGTCGTATTCGAAAAACGTGCTCCAGACATGGCGCGTGTGATTACCGCAGAACTCGGGGCGCCCATCGATCTTTCTAAGAGTGCACAAGTTCCTGTCGGGCTAGGTCATTTGGACGGAATTCTGGCAGCTTTGGAACATCTCAAATTCAAAGAGGACCTTCCTAACGGAGACCAGATACTGCGTGAGCCGATTGGTCCGTGCGGACTTATCACGCCTTGGAACTGGCCGGTCAACCAGATCGCATTAAAGGTTCTCGCAGCGCTAGCTGCGGGATGTACAATGGTTCTTAAGCCCAGTGAAATCACACCGCTTAGCGCAATGCTTTATGCCGACATTCTTGACGAGGCCGGTGTGCCACCTGGTGTGTTTAATCTGGTCAATGGCGAAGGGCCTCAAGTAGGGGAAGCTCTGTCTCGTCATCGTGATATCGCGATGATATCATTTACTGGTTCGACACGCGCTGGTGTTGCAGTAACCAAAAGCGCATCTACAACCGTCAAACGCGTCACTTTAGAGTTAGGTGGCAAATCGCCAAACATAGTCTTCGAAGATTCAGACGTCCCCCAAGCGGTCAAAGAGTGCGTAGACCTGTGTTTTATGAATTCTGGTCAATCCTGCAACGCCCCGACGCGCTTGTTGGTGCAAAGCAGCGTCTACGATCAAGCCATTGCCGTCGCCAAGGAAGCCGCTTCAGCGCATTCAGTGGGAAATCCAGAGGAACCAGGAGATCACCTTGGGCCGTTGGTCTCTAGAACTCAATTTGAGCACGTTCAAAGGTTAATCGACACGGGTATCAACGAAGGCGCAAGGCTTTTGGTAGGAGGCGTTGGCAGACCAAAACACATGAATGCTGGGCATTTCGTTCGTCCGACGGTTTTTGCGGACGTCGACAACAAAATGGCGATTTCACGTGAAGAGGTTTTTGGACCCGTTCTTTGCATACTGCCCTTTGACGCCGAGCAAGACGCTATCGATATTGCGAATGATACTCCGTATGGACTGGCGGCCTATGTTCAAACAGGCAGCCCGAACCGCGCAGCCCGTGTAACCCAAAAACTTAAATCGGGCATGGTGCATATAAACGGTACTGATTTGGATTACGGAAGTCCATTCGGCGGATACAAAACTTCAGGCAATGGCCGAGAAGGCGGACTTTTTGGCATCGAGGATTTCTTGGAAACCAAGGCCATTTCTGCGCCGAAAGGTTGGTCATGTTGAACACAAATAAGCATGATGGAAACCTCATCCTATCTGCCGCACCGACCAATCTCCAAAACGTAGTATCCGAACCGTACGTGCGCATCCGCGATGTACGAAAGCAATTCGGTTCGGTGGTCGCTGTGAACGGAGTCTCTTTGGATATTTATAAAGGCGAGCTCTTCAGCCTTCTGGGCGCGTCCGGCAGCGGAAAGAGCACCCTTTTGAGGATGCTGGCGGGTTTAGAAACTCCAACATCCGGTACAGTCGAAATTGATGGCGTCGATATGACGGATGTTCCGACATTTGCCCGTCCTACCAATATGATGTTCCAATCCTACGCGCTTTTCCCACATATGAATGTCGCCAAGAACATCGCCTATGGACTTCACCGCGAAGGAGTAATGCGATCAGAAATCCGTTCGCGGGTCGACGAAATGCTTGACCTTGTCCAGCTGGCGGGTTTGGGACACCGCAAACCACATCAATTGTCCGGAGGACAAAGACAGCGCGTCGCGCTGGCACGCTCACTGATCAAGCGCCCTAAACTTCTTCTCTTGGATGAGCCACTCGCAGCGTTAGACAAGAAACTGCGCGAAGAAACACAATTTGAGCTCATCAAAGTTCAGGAAACACTGGGTATCACGTTCGTAGTGGTGACCCATGATCAAGACGAAGCGATGACACTGTCGGATCGCATCGGGATTATGCGCGAAGGAGACATAGTGCAGCTCGGCGATCCCCAAGAGGTTTATGAGTTTCCAAATAGCCGTTTCAGCGCAGAATTCGTTGGCTCAGTGAATTTGTTCGAAGGCTTCGTAGTCGAAGACCGGCCGGATCATATCACCCTGAATGTACCTGAAATCAACGAAGCGATTCACATTCACCATGGCGTCAGTTGCACGCCCAATCAGCGGCTTTGGTTTGCCATTAGACCAGAAAAACTTCGATTGACGCAAACTAGGCCAGATCAACCAAACAACTCGTTCGCAGGAACCGTCCAAGAGATTGGATATGTAGGCGGACAATCCAAGATCATTGTCAGCCTTTCGCACGGCAAAACAGTGCAGGTCATGCAGGTCAATACAGTGCGCAGCGTGAACCAAGGGCTATCAAGCGGCGACAAAGTCTTCGTGAGTTGGGACGACAACGCTGGCGTGGTGCTTCAACAATGAGCATTGTTGGACATCACATGCAGTACGCACCACGCCGTTCGTTTTTGGGCCGGTGGTTGGCGGGGGCTATCCCTATTTTTTGGCTGCTTCTGTTTTTCCTAGTGCCATTCTTAGTTGTTTTCAAAATTTCTTTCTCGGAAGCCGTGATCGCGCAGCCACCATATCTACCGATTTTCAGTTTTGGAGATGGCTCTTTGTTGGCCAAATTGAACTTCGCAAACTACCTGTGGATATTGGAAGACCGTCTGTACTTCGATTCCTTTGTGTCTTCCCTGAAGATAGCAACCATCTCAACATGTCTGGCACTGCTTCTGGGCTACCCGATGGCCTATGTAATTGCGCGGGCACATCCTTCCCGCAGAAACGTTCTGCTTCTCTTGATAATCCTGCCTTTCTGGACTTCGTTTCTATTACGTGTGTACGCATGGATCGGTTTTTTGAATACCAATGGCGTAATCAACAACGTGCTTTTGTCGCTCGGGATTATCACCGAGCCACTGGAGATTTTTCGAACTGATGCCGCTGTCTATGTGGGTATCGTCTATTCCTACCTTCCTTTCATGATTCTCCCCATTTATGCGACGCTGACGAAACTTGAAAATGATCTGCTGGAAGCATCCGCAGATTTGGGTGCTAAGCCCTTTCATACCTTCGTGAACGTCACCCTTCCGCTGTCTGTGCCTGGCGTTGTGGCGGGCTCTATGCTGGTCTTTATCCCGGCTGTTGGCGAGTATGTTATCCCAACTCTTCTCGGCGGATCAGATACTCTGATGATTGGGCGGGTAATCTGGAACGAATTCTTCAGCAACAGAGATTGGCCTGTCGCGTCAGCCGTCGCAGTCGTCATGCTTGTCTTTGTTGTCGCGCCGATCATGTGGCTGCGCAGTCAACAAGTTGTTCAAAACGAAAGCGTGTAGCATGGTCCGAACAGTATTCATCTGCATCACGGTTTTCGGCTTCGTTTTCCTGTACTCGCCGATCGTGTCACTCGTAATCTACAGCTTCAATGAATCTCGTCTGGTCACTGTGTGGGGCGGGTGGTCCACCAAATGGTACGGTGTCCTATTGTCCGACAAACAAGTGTTGGGTGCCGCGTGGATCAGCCTAAAGATTGCCCTTTACTCGGCGTTGATTGGTACGACGTTGGGTACGCTGGCCGCCTATGTCATGGTGCGCTTTGGAAGGTTCCGGCTTCGGTCCTTGTTAAGTGGCATGATGTTGGCTCCGCTCGTTATGCCCGAAGTCATCACCGGTTTGTCCCTACTTTTACTGTTTATCAGTATGGAAGCTTCAATGGGCTGGCCCGGTGAACGCGGCGTAACAACTATTGTGATTGCGCACTCCACCTTCTGTCTTGCTTTTGTCGCCGTCGTTGTTGAATCGCGACTGGTTGACATGGACCAATCCATTGAGGAGGCAGCGCGCGACCTTGGTGCACGTCCTGTCCGCGTCTTTTTTGATGTAACGCTCCCCTCGCTAGCGCCAGCAATTCTATCGGGTTGGCTTCTGGCATTCACACTATCGTTGGACGATTTGGTAATTGCGAGCTTTGTCTCAGGTCCGGGCAGTTCCACGCTCCCCATGATCATCTTTTCGAAAGTTCGCCTGGGCGTCAGCCCCGACGTGAACGCGCTGGCCACAATAATGATCTTGATCGTAGGTTTGGGCGTGGCGATCGCTGGCGCGATAATGATGCGCACTCAAAAAAACAAAGCCAACGTTCATTGATGCGCAAACAATGCACGATCAGTTTCAACTTCGAACAGGCATTTCTGAGGGCATTAAGGTTATTAATTGGATGGCAAAGAACTCTAGGGCTGTTCAAATAAATGAGCTGTCCAAAGCACTAGAGCTAATGGGCTCGGCTGCGGACGAACACGTTACTCAAGAACTCTTGATCAAACAGAATAAAACCCGGCTTGAGTTAAGATCGACAGATTTGGTCGGCGAGGTTTGGCAATCAACTTCGACTGTTGATGCTGACCGGGGTTGAACTCGCCCAAACAGCGTACTTGCCAGCCCACTTTATCATTTCGGAGCCCTTGCTAACGCGGCTTACAGAGGACATGCAGATGTTGCAGTTAAACGATTCCAGCCTTTTTCAAATACAGGGCTACATAGGCGGCGAGTGGGTTTCATCCAAACATTCGTTTCCTGTTTTCAATCCGTCGACGGGTGAACGGATCGCCGATGTAACAAACCTAACTGATGAAGATCTATGCCGTGCAATTGACATGGCATACGCTGCCAAGGCGGAATGGGCTGCCAAAACTGGAAAGGAGCGCGCCCAGGTTTTGCGCGCATGGTTCGATTTGATGATCGAAAACGCAGACGATTTGGCGACGATTCTGACCGTTGATATGGGTAAACCTTGGGGCGAGGCGCGAGGTGAAATCCTCTACGCCGCATCCTTTATTGAGTGGTTTGCCGAGGAAGCCAAACGGGTCTACGGCGATATCATCCCAGGTCATCAGCGCGATAAGCGAATACTAATTTTAAAGCAGCCGGTTGGCGTGGTCGGTGCTATGACGCCTTGGAACTTTCCAAGCGCAATGCTCGCGCGAAAGGCCGCGCCTGCTTTGGCCGTAGGATGCACTTTTCTAGCACACCCGTCAGAGTTGACACCACTTTCCGCCCTTGCGATGGCAGTCTTGGGCGAACGCGCTGGTATTCCAGCAGGCGTTTTCAATGTGGTCCCAACTAAAGATGCCGCTTCAACGGGTCGCACACTTTGTGGCAGTCCCAAAGTAGCCAAGATCACCTTCACGGGCTCAACCCGCGTTGGGAAAATTCTCATGCGTCAGGGCGCTGATACCGTCAAAAAATTATCACTGGAACTTGGAGGAAATGCGCCTTTTATTGTCTTTGACGATGCAGACCTCGACGCCGCTGTCGAAGGTGCCATGATCGCAAAATTCCGCAACAACGGCCAGACATGCGTCTGCGCCAACCGCATCTACGTGCAAAGCGGGATTTACGACGCCTTCGCAGCGAGACTGGCTGAAGCCACAAAGCAGTTGCGGGTGGGTGACGGTTTTGGAAATAGCATTACCACCGGCCCTCTCATCAACACAGAACCTATGACTAAGGTTCGTCGCCATCTTGATGACGCATGCGCGCGAGGCGCAAAAATCATCACCGGCGGCCAACGGATCGGCGAGACGGCACGTTCTTCGAGCCGACTGTCGTGATAGGTGTGACATCTGAAATGCATTTCGCAGTCGAAGAGACTTTTGGCCCAGTTGCGCCACTCTTTCGGCTCGACACCGAGACCGAAGTCATTGCCATGTCCAATGACAGCGAGTTCGGTTTGGCCGCATACTTTTTCCCAATGACATAAACCGCGTCTGGCGCGTTGCCGAGGCATTGGAGACTGGAATGGTCGGA
Source organism: Ruegeria sp. HKCCD9138 (assembly GCF_057220975.1). NCBI lineage: Bacteria > Pseudomonadati > Pseudomonadota > Alphaproteobacteria > Rhodobacterales > Roseobacteraceae > Ruegeria > Ruegeria sp. HKCCD9138. The sequence goes on from NZ_JBWVAZ010000014.1 coordinate 41,357, forward strand.
GTGAACACTGGCCTAATCTCTACGGAGGTCGCCCCGTTCGGCGGCAAAAAACAATCCGGTACAGGACGCGAAGGGTCCAAATACGGTGTCGAGGACTATCTTGAAATAAAATACCTGTGTCTTGGCGGGATATATCGTTCTGCAACAACCGCAAAGTAAGTTGCGTTAAACGAATGCTCGATTCTTGAAGACACCAAATGCCGGGTGTGGGGTACTTTATATTCCAGTTAAATTGGAGGGTACTTCATTATGGTTCTTGTCGACCGAAAGCCGTCATCCATCAGTCGTTCGCAATACTGCAACGCGCCCGTCGATCCAGGCATTCGCCGCGAGTGCAAATTCTCGAGCTCTGCGAGCTTTCGGACCGCCCAACTAACCGGCCCTTAAGTGTGCGTAGCAGCTGCTGACGTAGCTCTCAGCGTAGGTTACTTTGGGCTCGAAGTCGTTTTGGATGCTGAGCAGCATCTTGTCGGCAGGCCCGCTTAGCTCGGATATGAGACCTAAAAACTTCACATCACCGCCCCTCCCGCCTTGACGGCGCGTCAGTACTGCCTACATTTCCAAGGCAATGGCAGCCAGACAGCCAGCATGTCGCGTAGGACTTAGTCCAACAAATGATACCGGCGGTAACAATGTACCGCCGGAGGATCTTGCAACAGAACCCAGGAGCAGAGGCTTCTCGTTGAGGGTGTTGCGCCGCTGAATAAGTTGAGAGCGTCCTCTACTCTTAAAAGGCTCCACGCGCGAATCTCCATCATGCAGCGGTCGATGTCGTCCGCAAAGACAACGATGCAATCGGCAACCGATCTTCAAAGTGCAAAAAAACTGGATCTAGGCCGAGCGATCAGACAACTCATTCCGAGCTTCCTGCTCTTCATTAGTTCGATTGCGCATGCATCCCACGTTGGGTCTACTCTCTTTGTATCAAGGATAGGCTTGATCAAGTGTGGAAACCGCGCGTTCAATGATAACGCGGTCAGAGAGTCCGGCCAGGTCACGGGCGGGTTGACCGCCGTTGAATGCCATGATGACCGGTTGCCTAGTGTAGGGATAGAGGTTCAGCCATTGGTTGAACTGTCCTTGCGGTAGTCCGTTTTCGGGTGTCGCGATCCAGGTCGCTTCTGAGTCCCAAAAAACTTCTCGGTATTTTAGGTAGACTTTGTCCAGAACGCCCATTCCCAGCCGGTCGATGGCGGATTGCTTCTTTTCTGGTAGCGGAGGATCAAAGATCAGGCGTCCGCTTTTGAGGACTCCAAGGGGAACCGTGATCAAGACGGCATCAAAATTCAGGCTTTCACCCGCTGCGCTTTGGATAACCACGCCTTGATCTCCAGTTTCGGCACGAGTTGCCTGCCATCCCAGGCGCAGATCAATTCCGTTGGTCTTATCCTCCAAGAGTTCAACATAACCGGCAGGAAAAAGAAAATCGCCGCCATCGTAATCATTGTCGCGCCAATAGGCAGTCATGTTGATCTCGTCGGATCCGGCGCCCGCGCTGTGCTGGATGTTGAGAACCTCGTCCAACCACTTAGGGGCTTCGTGTTCTGCCAGAACGCGGCCGTTACCTCCCCGGGCTACGTACGTGTCGATAGTCAGCTTTGTTTCAACACCGAGACGAGAGGCTTCTTCAATGAGAGGATTGCCCTCGTTCCCATGGATCCAGCTTGCGCCGATATCGAGTGGTAGCCCAAGCTGATCATCCGTCCAAATGCGCCCACCGATCCGGTGGCGAGCCTCCAGAACAACGACATCGTGACCGTCGCCAGCCAGCGTGTGGGCCGCAGTCAAGCCACTCATCCCAGCGCCGATCACCGCAATGCTCCGGGCATCAGTGTTAGAGATGTCTTCCGCTGCAAGTAGGCCAGATTCATATGCCGCGTGCACGGTGCTGTTGTACAACGGGTGTGTTGCTTCTCCCGCGAAGTAGACACGTTTGTCGATGGGTTGCGCGAGTGCATGGACGTCTCGTCGCGCAGAACCCTTTGCAAAGAATGAATAGGACCCGTAGCTGAACGGATCACGGCTCCAATTGGACCGGATGTAGCCCACGGGCGCCCGGGAGCTCTTGGCGTTCAACGGTGACACGTTGAACCCGCAACCAAGCGCAGCGACGGAGGTGGACAGAAACTGACGGCGATTCATATTAGGCCTCTTTGATATGATGAGACCTGAAGAACATAAGTGGTGAGCGCCTGTCAAAACCGAGATGCCTGTGTGACTAAATCCGTCCAAATCTAATTAACAAATTGAAAGCATTGTATTTTAATTGCCTTCACGTTGCTTTTTATATCCCCGCTAGTGAAAGTGATTCGACCAAAGTGTACGCCACCTATGACCATGGTTTATGCTTGTCGCTAGTAAGCTGACAGCAAAATGAACGGGATTGGCATCGATGCAAACCAGCAAACGCTTTGTGTATTCGGCGAGCTATCTCGCACTGTATGTATTGGCGGAGCTTTCGGCGGAGATCATGGTCGAAATTGGCGGCATCTGGGAAGGTTTTGCCTGGGATTTCTGGTATCTTCCCTGGGGTTATCTGAATGCTGTAGTAGCGGTTATCCTGGGATGCGAAATCTGGAGGATGCGTCATTCCATTTCCACAATGGGTGCGCAGTTAGAGTCCTCGCAAGCAGCCTTCAAGTCTACTGTGGCCTCCTTCGCCACGAACTGGAAACTGTCCGCCGCGGAACAAGATGTGCTGATGCTGATCCTCAAGGGGTGCACGCACGCGCAGATCGCCGGTATGAGAGAAACAGCGGAGGGAACCGTTAAGGCTCAAGCAGCACGCATCTATCAAAAGTCTGGATTTGCGAACAAAAACGAACTTCTGAGTGCTTTAATTGAAGACCTTTCCGGAGGGCACACGATCTCGAACAGGTTGTGACTTGCACTGGCAAAATGTACTTGCTTTGCTCGATGTGGCGACGAGGTCTTTAGGGACGCGTCGCAAACTCAGGAGCCCGATTGACTGGCGAGTGGAGTTTGGCGTTTGTTCCCGTCGAATAGTTTTCGAATAGGTTCCAACATGATCTCATTGAAAGGCTGCCATTTCCCCAAGGATACAATTTCGTACGCTGTGTACTTCTACCTGCGGTACAGAGTGTCGTATCGGGGTCTGGAAGAGATTATGGCCGAACTCCGCGCGCTCGTTGATGCGCTTGGGCCTGTGCGCCACGCTCTGGCTGTCAAGGATATGCGTGCGTTGTTCTCGATGATCGCCGCGTGGTTCACACGTTGATCTTTGTCGTAAGCAGAGTAGGGCAGTGGAACGCCCTTTGACCGGAATTCCAGCGTACCGTCCTGGTATTCATAGCTGTCCACATATTTGCCAACGAGGCCACGGGTGAGGTCGTTCTCTTCAAGCGTTATCCGCTTGCGGTCGTAGCGCAGCACGAGGTTCCGGTCGACGTAGCGCTCGTCGCGCCAGCACAGGATGTCCCGCAGACGGTCGGGCTCGACATTCAGGGCCCGGTGCAGATTGTCCGGTCGTCGCGGCGATTTGGCAAACCTGGCGTTGTAACGTTGCATGAATCCCGGCAGGAAAGCGTTTGCGGCTTCCATGTCCGAGATCCCGGCGAGCCGCAATTCCTTCACCAGCCGATCTTGTAGCGTGCGGTTGGCACGCTCAACACGGCCCTTGGTCTGGCTGCTGTTGGCGCAGAGGATCTCGATGTTCAACTCATTCAAAGCCCGGCCAAACTGGGTCATGCCATGGCCCGACTTCGCGCCTTGCTGCACTACCCGAAACACGGTGTGCTTGTCGGAATAGAAGGCAACAGGGCGACCGTGATCAGCTAGGTAGCCTTCAAGCGCTTCGAAATAGCTGAAGGTGCTTTCCGACTTCACGAACCGCAGCTGCATCAATGTGCTGGTCGCATCGTCGATGAAGACCAGCAGCGTGCAGGGCGGGCCGCGATCTTCGAACCAGCGGTGGTCAGATCCGTCGATCTGGATGAGCTCGCCGAAGCATTCCCGGCGCAAGCGCGGCTGGTGGAACGTCCTGCGTTGTTTGCGAGACAACCAGATTCCATCTGCCTGCATCCATTTGCGCAGCGTCTCGCGCGAAACTTTCAGATCATGATGTTCCAACAACATCTCAGCTGCCAGTGTCGGGCCAAAATCAGCGTATCGCTCTTGGACGAGTGCCAGGGCAAATTCTCTAACGGCCGGATCAATACGATTGTTGGATCTACGGTCGCGCGCCTTGTGACGCAGCGCAGCTGGACCATCAGTCTGGAAAACCCTGAGCAAACGGTGAACTTGTCTGCGGCTCAAGTTCAGAACATTTGCGGCGGAAACCACCGTCATGCGGCCTTGGGAAACCTGGCTCAGCACTTCTATACGATTAAGCTCGCGCTCGCTCATGACAACCAATCCCACCGTCACACTCCAATCCTGCCTGCTCGACAGGGAAGTGTGACACTTCTACTTTGATAATGTGGGACATTTTAACTTTGCGTGTTATCTCAAGGGTCGTTGCGACGGGGTCCGCTATCTCAGTTTCATTATCTCTTCTCTGAATGCTTCGGTTGGAGTTCGCCATCCGAGGCACTTTCTTGGGGTTCCGTTCAGGCGGTCGCAAATCGCTTTCATATTGCGATTTGAGAGCGCCGCCACGGGCGTGTCCCGTGGCAGGTATCTCCGAGCGCGTTTGTTCAGGTTTTCGACCGATCCTTTCTGCCAGGGCGCTTGCGGATCACAGAACCAGGCCGCCGTGCCGATCTCTGTTTCCAATCTGCGCCAACCGGAAAACTCGATGCCACGATCGAAAGTGATTGAGCGGCGCGCTGGCCGGGGCAGGGGTTCCAACACATTCATCAAACGGTTCATTAGGTGCGGAGAACTGCGGTCATTGTTGCGGAACAGAACGGCGTATCGGGTCTTGCGTTCAATCAGCGAGGCCACGTTGGCCTTGCCGTGTTCCTTGCGAAAGATCATCAGATCGCCTTCCCATTCGCCGAATGTGGCGCGATCTTTCACTTAGTCAGGCCGTTCATGAATTGAGCGATCCGGCGGGAAAACAAGGCCTCTTGGCCGTCTGGCATAGCGTGGTTTTCTCTGCTTCCGCCGATCCGGCAGATGCCGGGCCAGCGCCTCGGATTGACCTTCTTTGCTGTAGACATATGCATAGATCGTCTCGTGGCTCACCGTCACAGATTGGCCTTCGAAGCGTAGGCGCCCGGCAATCTGTTCCGGGGACCAGCCTTCCTTGAGCCGGTCAATCACGGCATCTCTCAATTCGGGCAATCGGATCAGTTTGCGACGGCGGGCACGACGGAGAACTGCACAGCGGTGAGCATTCACACCATAGTATCCGTTCAAGTGCGGCAGCTCTTGGTCAGAAAACTTGTTGCGCTTGATCTCGCGATACACGCTTGAGCGATGCCGGCCGATCTTCGAAGCTATCTTGCTGACAGGTAACTTCGCATTCAACATGTCTTCAATCGCGCGACGCTCGCGCAGATCCAGTTCCGTATGTGCCAATTTCCGTTCTCCTTGCTTTTCAGCAAGATAGGGCATTTGTCGCAAGCCAGTTTAGAATGTGCCCCGGCTTCAAGTCCAAACCCCATAAGCTAAATTATGTTAAAAATACTTTCAGTTTGACGCACAAATTTCCCCGTAATTTGGTCACTGGATTCTTTTGGGTTAGATTTCGGCCCAAAGCCGCCGTTCAAGTGGTATAAACTCGCTGCAGCGCAGCATCCCGGAAGCGGACGTTGATATTAAGTGCAGCATTCCGAGGGGATAAATGACGGCTCAGCGGACTATGCGGTCATTCGTGTTTTTCGCCCAGACGACAGGTTCAAAGGCCGTTCAACACTATTGGGATTGCTTGCGCTTATGCTTGAGGAACTCCCAGATCATCAAAACCAGCGCCACCGGGATTAATACAAATATACAGAAGTCAGAATACCCGGACCAGCCGGTCGAATAGTAGGCATCTGGATACATAAACTTCCACGCTATTGCTGGACTCACGCAGAGCAGCACTCTCAAGGGGCCTGAGTTGAATGCATAGAATTCTTTCAACACAGAAACCATTCGTTTCAAAGAAGACTTCCTTACATAGGTGTATTGCTCTAATTCCATCAGTCTACCATGAACTTTCAAGGTGAAAAGCAGGAGCTTGCTCGAACATGATGTGCCACCAATAAAAGAACTGGGGCAAATGTAAGCTTATGCCAGACACTGGGCAATATGGGCTCTCAGCGGACCTCAGAGGCGGCGCGGCATTCATGTTTCGAAGCCTCTCAAACACAATCGCTGACGGCCCATAGCGGTCGCTCGAGCTTGATCACCGTCGCTGCGGTGCGGCCCGTCAAAGGAGACATTCGCTACGCGAGCGAAGCCGAAAAAAGGACGGAGGTCCGAAGAGCGGACAAAGCACGCATTCGTGCTGGAATTGTGAGCAGCCGCGGCCGGCCCGTTGCAGACATTCCTGCCATGCCATTTTCGTTCCGAATAGCAGCCATTTGTGCACTTGCAGCATTTTCCGGTGCCAGCTGCCTCTGGTGTTCCGGGAAATTCGCCCGTGCTACAACGCGATCAGCACTGCGACCCGACTAGACTAAAAGGTTGCGATATTTTTCCGAAATTGCGGTCACTGCTGCCTTGGTTTCCAGAGGCAATTCAGGCCGCTGCAGTTCCGCCAATTTCTCTCGGAGGTCGTCGTCAAGTCGCGCAAACAAGTCTTGATCTGCTAACCCAGAATTGCTGAGCGGAATGTTCGGGCCAAAATACCGGGAATTCCAAACCTGGGTCCGGCAATTGTCGACCGTGTGCTGATGAGCGAGGAAGTTTCCAGTGGGGCCAACTTCTCGAATGAGATCAACGGCCATCTGGTCGGAAGATATTTCCAACCCCTGCCACATCTTTCGCAGCAGCCCTGCCAAATCGTCGCACAACAAAAGCGCGTGCAGCGAATAGGTCAGCCCCTGATCGAGCGAACCCATGTAGTCGATTGTAGCGGGACGGTTGTAGAACATCTGTGTCATGTTTGACGAAATTTCCCAGACCGCATCCTGATTGAAACGGCGGGCAACCGAACAGCCGCCGATGCCGGTCAGCGAGGGGAACCCCAGCGCGCGGCGCACTTGGCACATCGCCATGTCGGCAACCGAGGTCTGAGAGAAACTACCAATGGCACCTGTAGCAGGTTCCATGAAGTTCACATCCGAACACCCAACGCAGAAACTACCTTTAGCAGCCAACTGACCAAGCACGATGGCTGCGAAATCGGTCATCAGAGCATGGGTAATGCATCCGGCCAAGGTGATTGGTGAAGAGGCACCGCCAATCGGCAGAGTGCCGACGCCAACCGGAATACCTGCCCGAGCAGCGGTAATGATCTGGTCCGAGTGGATCCGCGCGAGATTGACTGGCAGCGGTGTGATCAGATGCAAAAAATACGGCTTGGCTTTAAGTGCATCATGCGATCCGCGCAAGGCCGCGGCCATGTCGATTACCGCTTCCAGAGATGAAGGATGTTCGCAAAGGTATTCCAACGGTTTGATGGTGTTTTCCATCATGCATGCAAATTCGTCGATTTCGCCGAACTGGTTCGACTCTTCGACGTTCTTCACAGCGATGCAGACCGCATCAACATGCGGAAGCTTGTCCGCAACTCTTGTGATGAGGGCAAGGTCCTCGCGTGTCGAAGGTCGAGGCTCGCCGGTATTCTCATCATAGACTGCAATACAGGTCATGCCAGGCATGAACCAAGTGTGATCGCAATCAATCGAAATGGGATTTTCTCCGTTGCGGTCCCATAAAGTGGTCATGCGGGCAGCGGTTTCCAGCGCCCTGCGGGTCACGGATTCCGGGATAGTCACGATCCCATTATCTAAGAAATTACAACCGGCACCCCGCAACAGACCGTCAGCTTCACCTCCTGCCTCAAAGACTACGCCTGAGGTGGCAAGCAGCTCGATGGCTGTGTTAACGATTTCATCAACCTGGGCTTGTGTAAGCGGCGTGTAGGCTGGAGTAGTCAGGGAATGCGGACCTTTGTTGGCGACGACATCAGTGGGCAATGGAGATCTTCTGCGGCTTCTGTTTCGGCGCATTTCTCACGTCCTCAAAGTTTGAGCAGTTGCTCAAACTTGGCGCACTGCAATCGTCTTGTCTAGTCATCAAAACACATCTGCTGTAATTTTTTTATTTGAGCGCTCAATTAAAAACTGATAGTGATTCCCTTCAGAGGAAAGGAGATCCTTATGAAGGACGAAGTGCTGATTTACTCTGATCCCAGAGCCGGACGCACCGGGCTGCCCGCCTGGAGCTACACCAACCCAGAGCTTCTGGAAGAAGAAAAGGAGCTTCTGTTCCGACGACACTGGCAGCTTGTTTGCCACGTGAATGACGTTCCCGAACCCGGCGATTTCATGGCCGCGGATTTCACTGGCGAAAGGGCCTTGGTGGTCCGGGGGGCGGACGGTGAAGTTCGCGCCTTCCATAATCTTTGCCGCCACCGCGGAAGCCGCGTCGTGGCTGAAAACAAGGGTCATTGCAAGAACGCCATCATCTGCCCGTTTCATGGCTGGGCCTTCAATCTGGACGGAACGCTGCGCGGCGCAGCACGCCCCGAGACACTACCGAATCTGGATCCGGTGGAGTGGGGATTGAAGCCGGTCGAGATGGACATTTGGCACGGCTTTGTCTTTGTCCGCTTCAAGGCGGGCCCGCAACCCAAGGTTTCAGAGGTGATGGCTCAGTTTGCAGAAGAGTTGGCTCCTTACAGCCTGGCAGAGCTTCTACCGGACGGGAATGGGATCAGCGTAACGGAAATCGCTGCAAACTGGAAATGCGTCCGTGATGTCGACAACGAAGGCTATCATGTGCCGCTAGCGCACCCTGGTTTGCACGATCTCTTTGGGACCAACTACGAAGATCAACCGTTCAGCAATGGCGCTGCCAGGTCCTTTGGTGGATTCCGCCCCGGTTCCGGGCGTATGTGGAGCGTGCGCAATTACAAGAAGTTGCTGCCGAGAGCGGAGGCGTTAGATGACGAACACCAGGCGGCTTGGCTCTATCTGGGGCTTTTCCCAAATCTGGTGTTTGGCATCTACCCAGACTCAGTAATCTTCTACCACGAGTTTCCGGTGGAGAACGGGCGCACCATCCAGCGAGCCGCATGTTACAAACGACCGGCAGAGGATCGGAAACTGCGCGCTGCGCGCTATCTCAGTGGGCGAATTGACAGGATCACCTCGAAAGAAGATGAGCAGCTTATCGAATGGTGCTGGGAGGCGGCCTTCTCCAGTGGTTATGACGGCGTGATCCTATCAGATCTGGAGCACGGCGTTCGCAGCTACCACGATGAGTTGCGCAAGCTGTTTCCGATTCTGGAACATGCTGAACCCGACTCGGGACAATTAAAGACCCGGAATGCAGAGCTTCTTGCACAGCTGGGCGAGACATGAGTACGGGCGCCGCCACGAACAGGGCGGCGCTCTTAATACCGGCCGGGAGGAGCCAGGAATGTTAACCGGAGAGAGGCGTCAGGGCCTCGCATTGATAAGCCCGACTATACTCTATTCACTACTGTTGCTGGCCGCTCCGCTGGTGATGGTCGTGACTTTCAGCTTCTGGACTCAGAATTACCTCGAGCTCGATACGACTTTAACACTGGACAATTACCGCGAAGCTTGGAGCAAACCAATCTACCGCACCTTGCTGCTCCGCTCACTAAAGATTTCGCTGATTGTCACAGTGGTAACCGTGACCCTTGCGTTTCCGATCGCGTACTACCTGTCCTTCCACGTCAAGCACCGCAAGGCGCTGTGGTTGTTTCTGATCACCGTACCCTTCTGGACCAGCTATCTGCTGCGGGTGTTTCTGTGGAAAGTGATCCTCGGATACAACGGCGTTTTAAATACCGCGCTCACCGGGATGGGCATCATAGACCAGCCGCTGACTTTCCTGTTGTACAACGCCAATGCGGTGGTGCTGACCCTGGCTCATGCCTGGGCACCCTTCGCGATTCTGCCAATATTCGTAGCGCTGGAGAAGATCGATCGCTCGCTGCTGGAAGCTGCCGAGGATTTGGGCGACGGGCCGGTGCGCAGGTTCTTTCGGATCACACTGCCGTTGGCAATGCCCGGGGTGGTAGCCTCTACCCTAATCGTACTGATCCCAACCATCGGAGATTTCATCACTCCGAAATTGGTTGGCGGTACCGACGGGTTGATGATCGCGAACATGATCCAAATTCAATTCGGCAAGGCAAATAACGCGCCGCTGGGAGCGGCTCTGGCAATCTCTTCGATGCTGATCGTGGCTAGCATCAGCGCGGTGATCTTCTTTGCTGGCAAACGTTTTGGAGGCAAAGTGAAATGAACTCGGTACGTAAAGGGCTTTCCCCCAAATGGCTGGTTTTCTACGCCGTTGCCTACATGGTTTTTCTCTACGCACCGGTCATCCTGTTGCCGATGTTCGCTTTTAACGACGCCACAATCATTTCATTTCCACTGACCGGCTTTACCACCCAGTGGTTCGACGTGCTGTGGAAGACTGATGCCCTGCACGGTGCAGTACGAAATTCGCTGGTCGTCGGCGTCACGTCAGCGGTGCTGAGCACCATCCTCGGCGCCTGCGCAGCGCGGGCGGCAGCTCGCTACCGGTTCCCAGCCAAACGCGGCATCATGAGCTTCATAATGCTGCCGCTTGTGCTGCCGGAGATCATCGTTGCAGTGGCCCTGTTGGTTCTTCTGATTCAGCTGGGCATGCCGTTGTCGCTGGCAACCGTGGTACTGGGCCATGTGCTGATCTGCACGCCCTTCGCCATCGCCATTCTGAACTCTGCATTTCAAGGGCTGGATCAAAGCTTGGAGGAAGCCTCGTACGACTTGGGTGAAAGCCGCTGGGGCACCTTCCGTCGCGTGGTTCTGCCATTGGTCATGCCTGGCATCGTGTCCAGCCTGCTGATCACTTTTACCATTTCGCTGGATGAATTCATCATCGCCTTTTTCCTGACCGGCACAGAAGTCACCCTGCCCGTCTATATCTGGAGCCAGCTGCGTTTTCCTGCCAAGCTGCCGTCTGTGATGGCGCTCGGGACTATCTTGCTGACTCTGTCCGTCCTACTCCTGATCCTTGCCGAGTGGTTCCGCCGCCGTTCAGCCCGGAAACAAGGTATCGAAGCTTCAGCTACCGGAGGATTTGCCTGATATGGCCACCCCATCCCCAAAACCCATCATCGACCTCACCGGCGTCACCAAAAATTTTGGTAGCTTTCAAGCCCTAAAAGGCATTGATGCGACCATCTACGAGGGCGAGTTCTTTTCTCTTCTGGGCCCTTCGGGCTGCGGCAAGACCACCCTGCTACGCATGATCGCCGGGTTTGAGACGCCAACGGGCGGCTCTATCGTTATCGCAGGCCAAGATATGGAGGGCGTTCCCGCCAACCGCCGCCCCACCAATATGGTGTTCCAATCCTATGCAATCTTCCCACATCTCAGCGTGGCAGAAAACGTCGGTTATGGCTTGAAGACCCGCAAGATGCCCAAGGCTGAAATCGCCCACGAAGTAGAGCAGGCGCTGAAAATGGTGGATCTTGGCGGGTTGGGCGATCGCGCTGCCCACGAGTTATCCGGCGGTCAGCGTCAACGGGTTGCTCTGGCCCGGGCACTGGTGATGAAGCCGAAGGTTGTGTTGTTGGACGAGCCTTTGTCCGCGCTCGACAAAAAGCTGCGCGACCAAATGCAGGTGGAACTGCGCCAACTCCAGCAAAAGCTTGGTATTACTTTTATTCTGGTGACCCATGACCAGGAAGAGGCACTGACCATGTCCGACCGGATCGCCGTTATGTTCGAAGGCAGGATTGCACAGCTCGCCAGCCCGGAAGAGTTGTACCGCCGCCCGGTGGACAAGCGTGTTGCTTCGTTTATCGGAGTAATGAATTTCCTCGACGCCAAAGCCTCGGGGCGTATGAACGGCCATCTGGCGCTCGATATTCCGGCGCTTGGCAGTATCGAGTTACCAACGGCGCAGATCCCCGAAGGAATGGACACTCAGAACCTGGATTCGATTGGCATCCGACCGGAGATGCTGACTATCCTCTTTGATGGCAGCGAACCGACCGAGCAGGTGGCCAGGGGGCAGGTAACTGGAACCGCCTATTATGGCGACATGACCTATTACAGCGTGCGCCTGCCCGGCCATACCGCGGACGTGACAATCTCTATGCGTAACACCGCAGGCCGTTCCATTGTTCCTCCCGGCAGCGAGGTTCCGGTGGGCTGGGGCGCTGACTCCATCGTATTGTTCCAGTGACCCTGTCTGCCTTAGTTGGTCGCCCGGAATAGCATCAAGTTGTGGAAAACAAGAAACGCCCCACCAATTTTGTGGGGCGTTTCTTCTTTCGTAAATACAAGGCGGCTTCAGAAACCAGCTTTAATCAGTTCGAATTCAGCGATCATCTTCTCGCGCAGGCCCGAAGGCACCGGCGCTTGCCACAACGTCTTGGCCCGCAGACTTTCACTGCTTTCCAGCCCCATTGCGGCGAGGTCGTCCGCGTTCATTTCCGCCATGGCCTTTGCGTTGCCGTGGCCATAGCCCCAGCTGGACACAAGATAATTAGCGGTTTTAGGTTCCAACCAAGCGTTGATGAAGTCATAGAACTTGTCTTCAGAGCCGGGCGCATTGGCTAGCTTCGCATAACCACAGACCCAGCTGGACGCACCCTCTTCTGTGTCGCGCTTGATTGCGATTGGGTGACCTTCATAGGTCATCGTCGAATAAGTCTCGTTCCAGGCCCAGGCCAGATAGACCTCACCGCTTTGCATCAGCTGTGCCAGCGATGCGCCATCGGACCAGTAGGTGCGAACATTCTGGTGCACCGCGCGCAGGAAATCAGATGCTGCCTGAAACTGTTCGTCCGTGGCATTGGTCCAGTCTGTGACTCCAGTGGCGAGGAAACCCAATGCATAGGCGTCATCTACATTGTCGCCTATCGAGATCCGCCCCTGATGCTTGGGATCTGCAAAGGCCTGTAGGGTTGTCACATCCGCATCGTTCAGATGTTCAGTGTGATAGGTGACGGCAGTGTTACCCCAATCCGCTGGAACGAAATAGCTCTGGCCGTCCTTGGTGTAGGCTTCAATGTCGCGGAAACTCGGCTCTAACTCGTCCCAGCGCTCAATGCGCGCAGTATCCAGTGGGGCAAGCAACCCGGCCTCAATCCACTTTGGAACCGACTGTGAACAGGGATGGGCGACGTCTGCGTGGAAACCGGAACGCAATTTCTGGAACGCTTCCTCCTCGTCACCGAAGAAAGCGAAGGTCGGCCCGTCCCCATGTTTTTCGATGTAAGCAGAGAAGAACTCAGGGTCTTCGTAACCGGCCCAGTCAAAAACGGTCAGTTCCGCATCGTCGGCCAATCCAGTACCTGCCTGAAGTGACAAGGCCATGCCAAGCGCAGTAGCTGTTTTCAGAATTTTCATGAAAGTCTCCCTGTTGCTGCGGCCCTGATTTCCTGCCTTTTGCCTCCTCCGGCGCAGGTAGGGGCGTAGTAAGAAAAAGGTTAAAAGGGAATCTGACTTGACACAAGAATTATTTGAGCGCTCAATCAAATTATGACGCAAAACCTGCCTATCGAAGGGTAACTACTGATGCGCGATTCTCGCCATGACATCCTCTTCCAGCCACTGAAAATCGGCCCCGTGGAGACGAAGAACCGTTTTTACCAAGTGCCACATTGCGCGGGCATGGGGTGGCGTCGCCCGCGCACTGTCGCGGCAATGCGGGGGATGAAGGCGGAAGGCGGCTGGGGGGTTGTGAACACTGAATTCTGCTCGATTCACCCAACTTCGGATAACGACTACTACCCCTATGCCGCGCTGTGGGACGAGGATGATATTCGGGCCAACCAGTTGATGACCGACGCCGTACATGAACATGGCGCGCTGGCCGGGGTGGAGCTGTGGATAGGCGGCGGTATGGTTACGAATTTCGGCACCCGGCTTGCCCCACTGGGAATGCGCAATCGTCCTCAAACAGATTCCACCGTGCTGCATCCGGGACAGGCGCGCAAAATTGATCGCGAGGACATCCGCAACATCCGCAAATGGCATCGCGACGCCGCCATGCGTGCAGTCGAAGCTGGATTTGACATCGTTTATGTCTATGCCACCCACGGCTATCTGCTTTCGGAATTCCTCGACCCGGTGAACAACACACGCACCGATGAATACGGCGGCAGCCTGAGAAACCGGGTTCGGCTGGTGCGCGAACTCATCGAGGAAACCAAAGAGGCCGTTGGTCACAAATGCGCCGTGGCCACCCGTTTCAGTGTTGGGCTGGACGATGCCGAAAGCTATGATGCCTTCGCCATGCTGGCGGACCTGCCAGACTTGTGGGACCTGGTGGTGCCCGACTACCTGGTTGAGATGGGGGCGAGCCGTTTCGTCAAAGAAGCGTCTTTTACGGATTGTATCGCGCGGGCAAAATCACTGACCACCAAACCCGTTGTGGCGGTGGGGCGTTACACCTCACCTGACACCATGGCGCAGGTGATCCGCCAGGGCGGGCAGGATCTAATCGGTGCTGCACGCCCGTCAATCGCTGACCCGTTCCTGCCAAAGAAAATTGAAGAAGGCCGCAGCGAAGACATACGCGAGTGCATCGGTTGCAACATCTGCTACGCACATGACTCGCTTGGTGTGCCACTGCGCTGCACCCAGAACCCGACCATGGGCGAGGAATGGCGCCAAGGCTGGCATCCCGAGAAAGCCGGGCGCAGCGAGAAACCTGAAAAAGTGCTGGTTGTCGGAGCAGGACCCGCCGGGCTGGAAGCTGCCCGAGTTCTGGGCGAGCGCGGCCATTCGGTAATGCTGGCCGAAGCAAGTCGCGTACTAGGAGGCCGCGTCACCCGTGAGTCCCGTTTGCCAGGGATGATTGAGTGGGCCCGCGTACGCGACTGGCGTGTTGGGCAGATCGAAAAACTGCCCAACGTGGAAATCTACCCAGAAAGCCCTCTGACAGCATCCGATGTGCTGGATCTTGGCGCCTCCCATGTGATCGCCGCCACGGGGGCGGTCTGGGCGACGGATACCATCGGGCGGCATTCGGATACCGGCTTGGAGGAGGAAGCGCCCGGCATGGTCGTGTCGGCGGAAACTGTGCTAACTGGGGAACCCCTCAACGCGGATCATGTGATGATCTACGATGACGATCACTACTACCTCGGCTCAGTTCTGGCCCTGAAGCTGCGCAAGGATGGGCACCGGGTCACGCTGGTGACACCCGCTGGTCGCCCTTGCGATTGGGGCCAATGGACGACCGAGGTCTACCAATCCAATGCCGCCTTGATTGAGGCGGGCGTTGCAGTCGTACCCAACCGGATGTTGGTGGCAGCCCACAAGGGAGAGGCAGTCCTATCCTGCATGTTCTCAGAGAACCGCAGTACTCATGCCTGCGATGCAATTATACCGCTTACCCGCCGCCTGCCGGTGCTGGATCTCTATGATGGTCTAAAGGGTATGGGAGATGGATTGCACGAGTCCGGCATCAAATCAGTAATCCGCATTGGCGACGCCGAAGCCCCCCATATCATTGCCGCCGCCGTGCAAAGCGGCTACCGCGCCGCGATGGACCTTGGAGAGGAAGTTGATCTTGCCCGAAAATACGGGCGCCGCGAACACACGGTGTGAACCGGCAAACCGGTCTCTATCGGGCGAGTTACCTCGCCATCAGCGGATCAGCTGTTGATCTCATAGACAATAAAGGGGGTTTTCTCAGCTACTTTGTCATAGAGGATTCTTCCTGTGTAGTTGAACTCCTGTGTCATCCAGTAAAGGCTAGGGATGCCAGCCAATAGCGCACGCTGACGTACCGCCTCGATCAAGGCGCCGCCCACCCCTTGCCCCCGTACCAACGGGTCAGCAAAAAGATCCATAAGATAGCACGTGTCCTTGGTTGACCAAAGCGTTCGGTGAAACAGGTAGTGCGCCAACCCGACCAAACGGCCATCCAATTCAGCTACCACCCCTTGGAACTCACGATCACTCTCTTTCAGAAGCCGCGCCCAGGCTGTCTCATAGACCGCCTCTGGCAAAGTTGTTTCGTAAAACTCCAGATAGCTAGTCCAAAGGCGTCGCCATTCGACTTCATCTGCGGCGGTTAGTGGTCGAATTGTGAGGGCGTCACGCTTAATTGAGGTCATTTCTGATTGAGCGCAGTGCGACACTCTCCCTTAGCTAACGCAGATTCCACCTGCTGAATGGCGCGTTCAAGAATGTCGAACATTTCGTCGATCTGCTCCAAAGTGATGATCAGCGGCGGCGAGAACACAGCCATGTTGATCAGCGGCCGCACGATCAGGCCCATCTCTTCGCAGGCGGCATCGATCATCACGCCAAGCTTGCGCTCGGCTTCCAGATCCTCCGCCCGGCATTCGATACATCCCAAAAGTCCTTCACCGCGGGCATCGCCGACGATTTCAAACTTCATAAGTTCGCACAGGCGTGCTTGAAAATGCGGGGTGACGGTGCGGACATGCTCCAGGATACCTTCTCGCTCGATGATCTCGATATTCTTCAGCGCTGCGATGCAAGAGACCGGATGACCTGAATAGGTGTACCCATTTGTGTAGGAAGACGGTGTACCCAAGTGACTCATCTGTTCCATAACCCGGTCTGAAATGATGCATGCGCCCAAAGGCAAATAACCAGAGGTCAGACCCTTTGCGCAGGTGATCATGTCGGGCTGAATACCGAATACTTCCTCGGAAGCAAACCAATGACCCAGCCGACCGAAACCGGTCACCACCTCGTCAGAGATGTACAAGATATCGTTGGCGCGGCAGAGCTCCCAAGTCCGTTTCTGGTAGCCGGGAGCAGGCACAATGACGCCTCCGGAGGAAAGGATCGGCTCGGCAATGAAAGCGCCAATGCTTTCCGCGCCAATCTCTGCAATGGCGGCAGCTAGGTCGGCGACTTTGTTATCGCACCAATCCTCGACGCTCATGCCCGCAGGACGGTGATAGGGGTTCACGTCGGGCAGGAAATGCACCAGGCGCGTCTCAAAGTCGAAGTGGCTTTGGTCGCGCTCTTTGCCGGTTACCGAATGGGCCAGATAGGTCGAGCCGTGATAGCCCTTTTCTCGGGCGATGATCTTCTTCTTCTGCGGTTTGCCACGACGGTTGTTCATGTACTGCATCGTACGCAACGCCGTATCCACGGCCGTCGAGCCACCGGTAGTAAAGAAGACGTTGTTCAAATCGCCGGGTGCCATATCGGCAATCTTCTTGGCGAGCATCGCCGATGGTTCAGTGGTGTTGGTAAAGGGAGAAGTATAGGGCAGTTTCATGACCTGCGCGGCGATAGCATCGGCCATCTCGTGACGCCCATAGCCGATCTGGGTGCACCACATACCGCCGGGTCCGTCGATGTAGCGCTTGCCGGAGGCGTCCCAAAGGTGAATCCCCTCGGCGGTTTCCATCAGCATGTTGTCGTAACCGCGCCAGTCGTCCATTGCCATCCAGGGGTGCAATTGATGGGTGCGATCCCACTCGTGCAGGGTATCCGGGCTCGGTTCGTTGGAAAACGTATTCGGTTTCATTTTGGTCATTAGGAGTACCTGATCCGATTTAGAACGGGCGTGGCGGAGTTGCCCGCGCGCGGCTATTGATGAAAAAGGGTTTGTCTTCGATGGTTACCGGCACAAGGCGCTTGTCCCATTGACCCTCTTCGTTGACATAAACTTCTGCCCAGAGATCATCCGTGATGCCCTCGCCGAAAGGAGCTTTGAACTCGGCCAGCGCGATGTTGCGCTTGGTCGTGGGGGACCATACGCCAGAGGTCACATGCCCCACCTCGTTCTTCTTCTTGTGATAGATCAGAGCGCCATCAGCGGGTTTGAAACCGCCAATATCGATCTTACGCAGGTGATACCGCAGGCCGGTTTGCCGTTGCTTCAGTAATGCGCGGCGCCCGTTGAAATGGCCCTTGGTGAAATCCACCATTTTAGCGAAGCCCAGCTCCAGCGGGCTGCGGCCGCGCCGCAGGCGCATGGCGGTGTGAACAGGTTGGAAGTCGAAACCAGCCGCGACGAACCCCGCTTCGATCCGGCAGATATTGAGCGCCTCGAAGCCGATCGCCTTCAATCCCCAGTGACTACCTGACGCCCACAACCGGTCCCACAAGTCCAACGCGTTGCCGTTCGGAACCCACAGCTCATAACCGAGATCACCAGTGAACCCAGTGCGCGATACCCAGAGATCGGGCTCGATCTCGCGCCAGTCGAAGGGCTTCATCTCTGCGACATCGTCCAGCCCTGCATCCTGCAACAGCGAGAACGAGGTCGGCCCCTGCAAAGACAGCGCCGCGATGTCCTGGCTCTCATCAGCGATTTCGGCGTCAAATCCCCAGGCGGTGTCGAGAAGCCATGTATACATCGGCTCCTGGCAGCAAAGGCGGAAATCGGTTTCGGAGTAGCGGAACATGGTGCCATCGTCGATCACCATGCCCTCTTCGTCGCACCATAGAACATAGCCGACCCGTCCGTCGCGCAGCTTGGCGGCGTCGCGGGTCACCAGCCGGTTCACGACCTCCAATGCGTCCGGCCCGGAAATGCGATATTTGTGCATCGGTGAAATGTCGAACAGGGTTGTCTGATTGCGGATGGCGAAATATTCGAATTCCACCGTGTCCAATGTGGCGGGCGAGACATAACCCGCCCAATTGGTCCAGCTCTTGGCCGTACTAAGCGCCTCCAGCCGCGGCTGGAACGGAGTTTCAATCAGGCCAATGGGAACATGTTTGGTCATCAGAGAACCCCGTCCTTCAATAGCTGCATTGCGCTGTTACGACCGGCCAAACCGGTCACGTCTCCGCCCGGATGGGCGCCCGCACCACAGAGGTAGTAGCCTTCGGGTCCAAACCGGTAATGCGCCATACCGTTGGCGGGCCGCACCGTTAGAATCTGGTCGATGCCCATCTCAGCATGATGCCAATGCCCGCCGGGCGCGCCTGTTCGCGCCTCGATACAGGCGGGACTAAGCACCTGCTTCTCAATGACCAATGCCCCAATGCCGGGTGCGTACTTTTCCAGCGTAGCAATTGTGATCGCCGCAAGCCTTTCACGCGCGGCATCATTCCAGCCGCCCTCCAGCCCGTAGGGAACAGAAGTGACCACAGCGGAGATCACATGCCGCCCGTCTTTGACCAGCGTTGGGTCTGTCAGGCTAGGAATGATCGCCTCAATAACTGGGTTTTCCGGCATCTCTCCGTATTTTGCCGGGTTGAAGGCGCGTTCCACATAAGTTGCACTGGGGGCGATCAATAGTCGGCTTGCCGCAAGGTCGGTATTGTGGCCGGTGAACTCTGGCGTGCCGTTCAGCACCAGATTGACCTTTGCAGCCGAGCCTTTGCAGCGCTGGTTGCGCATTCGCCGGACGGCTTCGACGTCGTAGTGTTTTGCGCCTGCCAGCATCATTGCGGGCATCGGGCCTGTATTGCTCAATACTGCCCGGGCAGAGATTCGGGTACCGTCCTCGAGCACCACGCCTGCTGCATGATCGTTTTCAACCAACACCCGGGCCACGCCGTAGCCAGTAAGGATTTCAGCCCCGGCGGCGCGAGCCGCAGTCTCAAACGCAGCAGAAACTGCGCCCATCCCGCCCATTGGCAGCTGCGCACCGCCGCCCTGCCCCATGCGGTACATCAAGGTAAAAACAGTCCCTGGCGAGCGCGGACCTGCATAAGCGCCGCGCACCGCATCCGCTGCCAACGCTCCGGCCAGCGGGCTGTCCTCAAGATCGTCCAATATCAAGTCATAGGCGTTGGACAGGAGCACGCGGAGAAACTCGCGCATGTCTTTTTTGCCTATCCGCTTTAGATCCAGCCCCAGCTTTGCCAACCCGCCAAGTTCGGTGAGCGCATTCAGGCTGGTCAAGCCGCCTTCAAACGACGGAGGGGATTTCGTAGAATGCTGGCCCAGCAAACCCGCAAACAGAGTCAAACGGCGCATCAATTCGGCAAAAGGCGCAGCTTCGGGATGAGGTCGGCCGTCTACCATTTCTGCCTTACCATCACGGATGATCGCATGGTTACCGTCTTCTGATAGCGACACTGAAGCCAGCTTGCGCAATTCCAAGGGAGCACGTGCTGACCCAAGGCCCAACTCTTTAGTCACTTTAGGGTGAAGGTTGTAAAGCAGATGCGCGATCTCCGGCACCTGAATCCCTCCTGCAAGCGTGGTGTTGCGCGCCATACCGCCTGCAGTCTCGTTCTTTTCGATCACGCAGACCGATTTACCCTTACGGGCCAGCGTCGTGGCCGCAGCCAGCCCGTTATGACCCGCGCCAATGACAATCGCATCATAGGTAGGTGTCGTCATCATTTACTCCTCAGGCTGCGTAGCCGGTCATTGCGTTGCTTTTGCCAATGTTGCGCAGGATTTCTTTGGCCGCGTTCGCACCCGGCGCCGCCATCACCCCACCGCCCGGATGGGCTGAGGAACCGACGATATACATGCCATCAATCGGCGTATCGTATTGCGCGTAGCCGGGGACCGGACGGTTAAAGAGCAGCTGATCAAAGGTGAGCTCGCCCTGAAAAATGTTGCCTTCGGTAAGGCCGACTTCTTGCTCGATATCCCAAGGGGTGCGGATTTCAGCATGTAGAGTCTTGCTGCGGATGTCGGGGCAGGCCTGTTCCAGTTTGTCGAAGACACAATCGGCAAAGGCGCCGCGGGTCTGGCCATTCCAGTTGGTTCCGGCGCGCACGCCGCCCACTTCAAGATCATAGGGCGCGTATTGCACAAAGACGGTCATCATGTGTTTGCCCGGTGGGGCCATGGTCGGGTCGATCTGGCTTGGGATCAGCATGTCGAAATAAGGGTTTTGCGACCAGCGCCCCTCTTTCCAATCGTCATAGGCACGTTCCAGTTCGTTCAGACTTTCGGCGCAATGCAAATCGCCGCGCAAGAAAGGCGCACGCTTGGGCGCGGCAGGAAACTCGGGCAAGGCGTCCAGTGCAATGTTCAATTTGCCTGAGGAGCCACGAATCTTGAACCTTTTGACTGCTTTCAGGAAATCGGTGGGCAGGTGCTGCTGCTCGGTATGTTCCAGAAAAGTACGCTTCACATCCATATTGGAGGCTACTAAGGGCGCGCGATATTCATCGCCGTTTTCCAACGCGACCCCTGTGACCCTGCCATTGGAAACCAAAAAGCGGTCGACGCCAGAGCCGGTTACGATAGTGCCGCCTGCTTCCTCAAAACAGGCTCCAAGCGCGTTGGAGATTGCACCCATGCCGCCACGGGCAAAGCCCCAAGCCCCAATCGCGCCGTCCACGTCGCCCATGTAGTGATGTAGCAAAACATAGGCTGTGCCGGGCGAATAGACGCCCAGTCCAGTACCGATGATCCCTGCCCCGGCTATGTGCGCCTTGATCAGGTCATTCTCGAAATGTTCGTCTAGGAAGTCGCCGATTGACATCGACCAAAAGCGCAGGGTCTCGCCCAACTCCTTCTTGCCTAGCCCATGCGCCTGTTTGATCAGGAACAGCAGCTCGCCGATGTCGCGCGGCTTTAACGATGTGGGGTCCGGTGCGTTTCGCAACAGGAAAGGCCGAATGAAGCGGCATTGCCGGATCACTGTCTGGCTGAACCGGTCATAGGCATCTGCATCATGCGCACTGTGGCGACTTATTTCCCGGCGCAGAGCGTCATGGTCCGACATATAGGCGAAATAACCGCCATCGCTGCTAAAGCTTGCACCACCTTCATAGGGGATTACCTGCAACCCATATTTTGGGAGTTCCAGGTCGCGAACGATTTCGCGACGAAGCAACGAACAGACATAGGAGCAGTTGGAGTAGGTCCAACCTTCATGCAGCGACCGGCTCACAGCTGCGCCACCGATCCAATCGTTCTTTTCCACAACCAGAACCCTCAGCCCTGCCTTAGCCAAGTAGCAGGCTGTAGTCAGGCCATTGTGCCCTGCCCCTGCGACGATCGCATCATATCTGTCGTGCTGCCCCATGAATCTCTCCTGGCTCGACCATTGTCAGGCGGAGCGTAGAGGAGAAGATATTTTTCGTAAAGTTTTTTTGAGCGCTCAAATAAAAATAAGTGGGCTGACAGGAACAGCGAATTGTGGAACAAGGGAAAAAGTTGAAGATTGGTTTGGATTTCTCATGGTGGCATCTAAGGGCAGCGGCAGGAAGCCGCGCAAGGAACGCAAGGAAAACGCCGACATGCGACGGCGTCAGATTCTCGATGCGACTCTTAAGTCGATTGTGACTAACGGGCTTGCCAAGACTACGCTGGCGACCGTCGCCAATGAAGCCGGGCTGTCCCAGGGTGTGGCAGTCTTCTATTTCAAGTCAAAAACCGGAATCTTAACTGAAGCCCTGCGGGATCAGTACCAAACCTACGAGGCCCACTGGGTGGCGGCCTTGGGCAAGGCACCAGAAGACCCCGCGACCCGGTTGCGCACAATCATCGAGGCGGATTTTAGCCCCAAGATCTGCAATTCCAATGCGCTCGCCATCTGGTTTGCCTTCTTCGGGGAACAGAATTTTGTTCCACAATATGCCGAAATTAACCGCGAATTTGAGGACAAACGGTCCAAGATGCTCAGCGAGATCTGCCATCAGCTGGTGCCGGAAGACCCTGACAAGGCCAGTTTAGCTGGCGGCTGGATCGATACGCTGACTGACGGTTATTGGCAGAAACTGCATCTGTTCCCACACATCTACTCACGTGAAGGGGCGCTGACACAGACACTAAATTTCCTTCAAACGCTATTCCCCAGCCATGCGGAGGCATTCCAAGCAAAGGTTGGGAAGTAGAGCAAACAGCAGCCTTGCAAACGACTTAGATCACTCTAAGGGCAGCCGAAGAATAAGCGACTTCTACCTTAATCTGATCATTCGGTCAGCCTCTCTTCGGAGTGTGTATTCAAACTTGACCATTAGCATTTTCTTATGAAAGGCCACAGCGTTATCGCCGGTTCGAGCCAGCTGCAATTTCTATCCTAAATGTCCTCTTGTCGGACCTGCGACAAATCATGCTGCTACCGCGGCGAACGACAGCTTTCCGCCCTCATTGTAGGAAATCGTAGTTACATGAAATGCCCAAAGCTGCTGAAATGCCGGCGTGGTTTCTAGAAGAACGTGGTGCGGTCGCCGTTGAAAATCACCTGAACATGCTGCGTTCAAAGGGTGGCGCCCCAAGGGTTCCAATGGACGTGCTTGTAGCGTTTCTCAACAGCTCTGCAGCAGACGAGTTGATCAGATGCCTGTCCGGCAGCTGCGGTGTATCTGCCACTAAGCTGAAGGCGCTCCCACTACCCTGCCCTTCCAGGCTGAACAAGCTGTCCTACATGGTTTCGGCTGGAGCTGCTCAAAATCATCTGGATATCGAGTGCTGGCGGTTGTTGCGTGAGGATCCTCGGTCATTCGCAGATCACAACATATGCCTGCCCAAGTGCGCGCCCCCGGGTTCTTAAAGTTTCGTAACGGTTAAGCTCTTCACCCCCCCTAAATTTCTCCGAAACCTCATTCCTGCATAACGGCTACTGTATTAATGAAAGTCGACTTGAATGAATGCAGTGAGTTTCGAGCGTTTCAGGCGGGGTGGTCTGGATTGCTACTATACCAAAGCCAAGATAGCAGAAGACCTGGTTGGTGCGCTGGCCGCATATATCAAAGAGCAGAGCCTGGAGGGCAGTTTTGACCGGGTCATTGAGCCGTCGGCTGGATCTGGTGCCTTCCTCGATCCATTAAGATCGCTCGGGCTGCCGTTAATTGCGCTGGACATCGCGCCTGCACATCTGGCTGTTGATCAAACCGACTTCTTCGAATTCGCCAACTCCGAGCCGGCTGCCTTTGTTGGCAATCCTCCCTTCGGCAACGCATCGCACCTGGCGGTCCGCTTCTTCAACCATGCGGCCAGCAATGCCGCTGAACTGATCGCATTCATTTTGCCGAAAACATTTCGGAAAGTCAGCGTACAGGATCGGCTGGACCGACGGTTTCATCTGGAACTCGAACTGGACCTGCCAAGGAACGCCTTTCTGAGCAATGGCCATGAACATGATGTGCCGTGCGTTTTTCAGATCTGGAGAAAATCAATGTCTTTGCGCGCATCGCAAACCGTCAAGTCTTCCCGATGGATCGAGTTCACGCGTCCAGAAGACGCCGAATATGCGATCCGCCGTGTTGGTCGGAACGCGGGGCAATTGCTTGATGGCCTGAACCATAGCCCCTCCACGACGCTCTTCTTTCGAACCCGGCACGCCAGTGTTTTGAAGCTTCTGCGAAACAACCCAGAGCTCAAGCGGATGGGGGATAACACGGCGGGCATCCGATCCGTCTCCAAAAGCGAGATCCTACAGCTTATCGAAGACGCCATGGCCAGCCCCCTGCCCTTCTAACCAATCGACGGAGGTCGGTGACCGAACCGTATTGCACAAGGTGTCCCAAGCGAAGCAAAGACGACTGCGTAGTCCCGAGTTAAACCCCAGCAAAAATACTTCGATCCGATTCGATTTTCTGTGCCTCAGAGGGCTATCTCTCCCACGGCACGGGGTGTTTTGGATGGAGTGGGGCGCTTCGGATGACTGGTTAAGTAAAAATTTTCAAAAAAAGTGACAGGCCTCTGAAGGGCCATAGAAGCAAATTGAGCCAATTTCCGGGGTCCGATGACAGATTGCACCCCGAAGGATGAGATTGCTGCTCCAGAGGCTCACAAACGGCTTCCAGGGGTATTAATTTACGTTTGACCCCCAGACAGACAAAGCACTAGTCAACCTATTGTTGTAGAACGATTTTTTTCTTGATCCGATGAATCATGCCCGGGTATTCGGTCCTTGAGCGGTGCTCATCGAGAAGAATGGCACCCTCAAAACCAACCCGCGCCACCCGATGGTGCCAAGAAAAGGAGCAGCCCATGAGGCAGTTGAAAATAACAACGAAAGCAACAGACGCGCAGCTGGCAGGCTTGACGGCAAGCATAGAACAATTGTTGCAGAGACGGTCAAAAACCATGGCAGAGATCAGCCGTTTGGAGGAACAACGGCGAACCTTTGACCAATGCAACACGGATCAACCAGATGCCATTCAAGACAAGATTGGCGGTGTTCGGGCAGAGCTCCTGGACATCGAAGCCAGCCTAAAACAATACCGTTCAGAACAGGCCAGTCTGGAAAACACACTCCTTCAGCCACTGGCCGAATGCCTGGATCGCGTTAATGGAAAGGCCGCAACCTACACGCTGAGGGCGGTAGACATAATACTGCTCGCAGAAGAGGCAGAGGATGTTCTCAACCAAAAAGGTGTGAAACAGAAAAACCGGGCAGGCACCGAGATTGAATTCCGCCCCGGTGGGAAACAGGCCTCCAACCGGTATGCGAGAATGGCAAGTGCAAATATCACGACGCGGGTGAAACTGCGCCGGGTCAATGACGGCTGGCGACTGGTTGAAGCGGCCCGGGATCGGTGTTTCGTGAACCAGCCCGAGTTCAGGCAGATCCGCATTCGACCCGCCGCGCATGCTGACATTCTTCGAACCGCAACGGACGGCATCACGGTACTGTGCGGCGCGCCTGAA
The DNA here is from genome assembly GCF_057220975.1 of Ruegeria sp. HKCCD9138. NCBI lineage: Bacteria > Pseudomonadati > Pseudomonadota > Alphaproteobacteria > Rhodobacterales > Roseobacteraceae > Ruegeria > Ruegeria sp. HKCCD9138. Next base: position 66,914 of record NZ_JBWVAZ010000014.1, read on the forward strand.
ACCTGACGCTCCTGCTCTGTCTGCCGCCTGAATCAGGCCACCGACTGATCGATTGCGCGACTTGGGCACAGCCAGACAGGGCCTGACTTCCTAACCCTCAATACACACCAGGCACATCGTCCCAACGGATGGTGACGGGACAGCTGTGCCAAAATGAAAGAGATATCATGACGACTCAATCACCAAACCTCCCTACAATCCAAAACCCGATGCAGGAAACAGGCGGGATCAACACACCCCAACTGAAGACGCTGGTTCTGGTGCATCCCGGCAGTATGTTCGGAAGCGGTGACTTCAATGTCGGGCCCATGGCCGCCGGAAGGTGCAGGGATCAAATCCGTGATCAATTACTGGCCCATGAAGGGCAATTGATCATAATCGACGGATTTTTGTCCGATGAGATCAACGAAGACTTTGAAGAGGCCATTCAAATCGGTCTGAACAATGCACTCGTTGCCGCGCATCGCGCTGGGAAATTGGAACCTGTGTCTGCAATGCGCCTGTGGGGATGCGACGCCGGCGAAGAGCCTTTTGACGAATGGGAGAGTTTTGGCAGCGAATGCCTGCCCCGTGTGTTCTCGTGCCAGGAAGCAGCCGCGGAGTTCCTGTGCCAGTATCTCATGGTAGATGAGATCGAGGTCACCGGTGCCTGGGCCACTGAGGATGGTCGTTGGGGATGTGTCAACTCCGTCGCCGAGGTGCTGCGGGATGGTTTGCCGGATACCAGGGTACGAATTTCCGAGACGGCACTGTTCGACGAGTATCGCTCGCGCACCGACACCATCCTTCCGCTCTTCAACCTTGAGCAGGACAACAGCAAAGTTGGAGGCAGCTATGGCCATTCTTGATATGAACATGATCCGGGCGTATTTCATGCTGGATCTTTCCACTGATCATCTGCCGCGCGAAACCATTGAACAGATTAACCGCGGTGAGTTCTACCGCCAGGTCTATTTGCGCAGCGACTGCGGGTTCGTGTTTCATATTCCCGAGTATTTAGATCCGAAAGATCGGGAACGAGAACTCAGGGAATGCCCCTGCCCCGCGTTTCGCGCGGCACTCAAGATCGCGTGGAAATTCAAACTGCGTTTCATCATGTATGATCAGGACGCCGAGCCTCACTATGATGTCGAGGAACTACCCATATACGAGTGCTGAAAAAAGCCCCGGATCGAAAGATCCGGGGCGTATCAAGGGCCGCGCATTGGCGCTCAAGCCCGAGCGAGTTCGGATGAGCGCCTGACTATGAGTGTTGGGAAAACACCGTTCATGCCCTTCCAATATGGTTGGACCCCTGCCCTCTTCAATAGCCTGCCCGGTCGAACAAGAGGAACGTTAACCACTTGTTAAACAGTGTTAAAAACTCACAAACGTTCACCTCTTATAAACTTGAAGTGGGGTTTTCACCTATCTACTTCCAATCTAAAGAGGCCTCCAATTGCGGGGCTCACTCTTCTCTGCTCAGACGCTCGGCCGCGCTGTGAACAGGGAGAAAACAAAAACGAGCGAGCAGTAGAATGCAAAACCAAACACAAGATACGTGCGACCGAAACGCCTCCGTTTTTGCGCCAGTTCCGGCTCAATCCTTCACTGTTGTCAGGCATCCTGATGACTGGGCTGGCCGGGAAATGGCAAGGCAGGTGTGGCAGCCCTAAGCACAGAAATCCTTTCTCCAGGCACTTTCCATGTCGAACAGTCAGGTGATGCGCAAGCCTTGCCTGCGCCGCATCGGTTTGCGGGCAAACCCGCCCGTCAAAAAGCTATTGAGACCATCGAAGCCTTTGGCACCCCAAAGAACATGTATATCGGTGTCAATAAGGACACCATTTCGCGCGTTTCGGTTCGCCGCGAAGCGCACTGGCGCTGTGAACACCAGAAATACATCAGCCTGAACCTCGATTTTGCAGAACACCGCAAACGGCGCGTCATCGTGATCGATATCGATGATCGGTGGGAAGATGATGCCTGGTTGAAGATCACTGATCTCATACGAGAGGGTGAGATTCCAAAACCCGCCTTTGCCAGCTTCCGCTGGGCCACGAAGAAAAACCAACCACGGCGGGTCCGGGCGCATTTCGTCTTCCCGCTCCAGTTCCCGGTCAACGAAGGGGACGTCCGTCAGAAGTTTTTCATGAACGCGGTGCTCGAGCATTTCTACGACGTGCTGGAAAGCCATCGGATTCCAGTTGATCGGAACCAGGGTGTCACCTTCAAGAACCCCGCCTCCCGTGAATGGGATGTGTTTCACTTCGCCGACAACCGTCACAGCTTGCGCGATTGGGCGGAACTGTTCGGCATATCCGATCTGGAGAAAAGTGAGCAAAAAGTAATCAATATCGCGCGGCGCAACAGGAAGCGCGCCCGCCGTGCGGCCAGAAAGGCCGGCATAACCGGTGAGCGAAACCTGGACGTCTTTGAGATGGCCCGACACAAATGCTACGCCGCCAAATTCCGTTGCGCGAGTTACGAGCAGTTCCACAGCATCGTTTCCGAGATTGTGCGGGAAGCGCATGACGACATGGGATACGCGGCAGGCCTCAGCTCCAAGGAACTGGCCCAGATCGCGAAGTCGATTTCCAAATGGACCTGGGAGAAATACGAGGGCAGCGGATACTGTGAGCGTGACCGAGGCGCTTGTGCGGACCTCCTGATCGACGGGATGGATCTAGAAGATCGGCAACGTATCGGTGCCGCTTACAGCCATGACAAGCGCGCGCAGAAGGTGATCCGGAAAATCAAGGACGCTTATGACACGCTGCTGGCCGAGGGAAAGAAAATCTCCGTACGCGTCCTGGCAGCTGCGGCCGAGGTGTCAGCAACAACGGCCCAGAAGTATCGCAAGATCGTCGAGGAGGGCGTCAAGCTTGCGTCCAAAGCTGGCACGGTCTCCCGGGATATCAAAGAAAGATTGGCCGCAATGGTCTGCCCCACTGACGATACGACATCCCTAATAGAACTGTGCCACGATGGTGTATCAGAGTATCCCCCCGTGGATCTGCCTCAGGGCCCTACAAAGAGGCAGACACTGAAGAAGCGCAGATCATCCTACCCTCAGGATCGAGACGTGGCCGAGGATTGGTCACGGTATAGGCCAGATCGACACCTCCCAAGACAAACCCGGCCCAGGATCAACAGGGATCGGCGGCCTCCTATGATCAATCAGGAAAAACCGCTGGATCCACCAATGGCAAACAATTGGCCAGCCTGCTCACAGTCCTGCCGGGAGTCAGAAGGGTACCATATATCGATTCGCGATTGACTCCAGTACCATATATGGTACCGTGATTGTGGGGCGTCGTTTCTGCCCTGACCCCTTGTCGGGCATGTCGAAGGCTAGGCTGAAACGTAAAAAGATAAACTTTGTAACCGCATCTGCTTCTTTGAGGTTAGGTGCCCGACCCTGGACCTCTGAGGAGACATAAAAATGTCAGTTTTGTTCACGCCCACTGCCAAACGCGTTCATGATCTGAAACGCACCGCAAAACAAATGAGCAAGGAACATTCGCTTCCGATCAAGTCATGCCTTGATCAGGTCGCTTTCGAGGAGCTCAAACAGGTCGACAGGATTCTGTTGACCGACCACGTCACGCGCAAGGAGGGGGCGGGAAAGGACGCACCGGTGGCATATGTCCAACCCAATGGTTGCTGGGAATTGCTCATGAGTGAGTGTTGGACACTGGATACGGAAGCGCGGGAGCTACGCTCAAACCCGCAACAAATAGACCGTGGTCAGGCTACCTGTATACCGCCAGTGGTCATCACCTGGGCCTTGAGCCAACCTGACTCCGAAACAGTTCCTTTTTTGGATGCCGAACATGACGGGGATCTAAACCAGGATACGTTGAGTATCTTGCCAACCATCGAGCGGCGTGGACCAGGGGATTACCCCGTCACCATCCATGTTGGAGACCATGACGATTGCTATGTTGTGTTGACCGAAGCTGAGGCAGAACAGCTTCAATCTGATTGTGACATCGAACGTGCAGCGTGCCTGGTTGGATTGGCCCGCGACATGAGACAACGCAGTAAGGACATTTCGGAAACACTTGTGGTCGACGAACGCGCCGCTCTCGAACTGCAATGTGCAGATCTCGACAGATGCAAAACTGTAACCTGCCTCTTCATGCAAGGGCCACTGGATGGCGTCCCAGGGTTTTTGGCAGCCTATCTGACCGAACCCACACTTCGCCATGACGAGACCAGTGTGGATGTCCTTAGCCTCAATGACAGGGGTCTCTTTTCGATTGCCAAACTGTCGCTAGTAGCCTGGAACGGTATCGTCTCAGGCATATCACCCTCGCCTGCCCTTCGCGAAGACAAAAACGGAAATCCTGTTCAGATCCCGATCCGCGGAGAGGATTTCTGCCGTCTGCGGGAAGCGGTTTTTCATTCCAGATATTCAGGGCCGCGATACATCTACGAAGAAGCCCCCTGGATCGTTGACCGTGTGCCCTCGCCGGTGATGAAGGAAGTCGCTGCAATCACTGAAGGGGAGCGCCAGGGCTGGGTCCTGCCAGGCATGGCTGAACTCGTCTGATCTACGGAGTCTCAACGGTTCTGCTGGATGTTCTAACCAGCTGATGCACTCCAGAGGTCGAGGCGATCATCAACCGATACTGTGATCGCTCTGTCCAATTCTGCAAGTGCTGCGGATCGGGCGGCGACCGGCCGACAAAAGGGATCTTCGCTACAAAGGGTTTGTACCGCACATGTCTCAAGCAGTAGTCGACTGGGATAACCCAGGTCCTGGCATCGAGAGGACCTTAGGAATCAATCGCCGTGGTTGGATCGATCAGCTGACAATTGCGTTAGAGGATATCCGACGTGATTATGAGCAGGGTTTGTATATACCCTCCTCAGACGAGCCCAATCGTCTGCCGGAAATTGTCCAGGTGAAGCAGAAATGGGGTGCGTTGGTCGTGTACACGACCGGCCATCCCAAGGCCATCTGGAAAGATATCCAGTTAGCAACTGATCGGATTAGCCAGACGTGTGAGTATTGCGGCAATGCTGCCGAGACCCAGCGCATTCTGGGTTACGCAACGACGTTATGTTGCTGGTGTTACAACGCTGTGATTGAGCGAAGATTTGAGGACTCCGCGGCGAAATGGCCAGATGACCTAGAAATGGACATCGCGGATCGATACCCGGACCTTGTAGGCCCGGAAATAGCAGAGCTCCGGCCAGCTATTGGCCAGGGCTGGCTCGTTATGATTTCACGGCATCTAAACGACATGGAGAGCGCTATTGAGGAAGCTGGCCTGGATCCAGGATCGGTTCAGATCTCAGATGTGAAGACTGACAGGGAAGGGAAAATCTCGATCAGTTTTCATCGTTTTCATGAATGTCTTGAGCCCGTCGAGCAACGGTTGATTTATGAGAGCACGCAAACATGCGCGAGATGCGGCCATCGAGGTGATATCGTCCGCGGGCGAGATAAATCTGACACGCTATGTGCATGTTGCACGACGAGAGCTAAAACATGACCGAATAAGACTACCACGAGCCGCTGGCTCTGGGCTTGTATTCGACCAGGTTTGACGGCTGGTCAGCAGAGGAACTGGAGGCGCTAAGAGGAGACTGCATTGAGACAGCCACCGAAGCTGAGCTGTTTGCAGAGGTAGATCGACGCCGAAGAACCGGTCTGTTGCAGCCTTATTTTTCGTGAGAACTCTTACAGGCGCTTAGCGTGCGTTCGGATTCAGTTTCGATCAGCTCTGCAAAAGTGTACAGAGCTCGCACGTGATCAAGATTGTCCGGCAGCATCGGAAACTCCACTCGGAGGGCGCCATACTTGTTTTTAACCGATGCGTGAGCACCAACCGCTGCTGCCATAGTTTTTATCGCCTCTGCCATTTCATCCCAGGTCGGCGTATTCTCACTCATTCTAGGCTCCAAACGGTTACTCGCGCTGATATTACTCATATAATACCAGAGCTGGCCGTGGTTGACAGAAGTTGAATGACACGGACGATCTGAAAACTAAGTGGAAAGCATTTGAAGAACGCGTTCTTAGTGCGGTCGATGAGAATGCAGAACTAACCAGGGTTGAGGTCAGGCAATGGGTTGAGGCTGAACTGGCAACTCATCCCCCTGCCCCCGAGGCTGAGCACGCTTCATCTGGCTTGGATGGCTTGAGGATCCTGCACTCCAGGCAAGATGAAGATGTCATGAGCCGTCTTCTTCGGACGATCCCTTTCGACCCGTTTTCTGATGCTGGTAGTCATCAATGAGCATTGCTCGGACCTTAGTGTCATCTTTGAATACTCTTTCAATTTCTTCGTCTGTAGCCGGAGTTGGTTCCTTGGGCAGATTTCGCCACGTCAACCAGCAAACTACTAATCCACCGACACCAATGACGACTGTGAAGATTATGACGAAATGATCAGGATCCATGCGCGCATCTTACCACAACTAAACTGAGTGTAGAAAACTAGTGCGTACGCGATGGGTGCTATAGCCTTCCTCAGCGGCGTAGTTGCAATGGGCCTATTCCTTGAGCGAAGCGAGTAGCGCCCTGCCCTATTCTTGATAAATGTGAAAGAATTAGGACTTACGTCAACTGTGAAGAATTTAGGACTATCCTTGTTAATTCTTGGAATCCCGCGAGTTGGCAAGGATAGTTCGAGTCAACTGTGAAGAATTTAGGAGTAGTCCTCAAGGATAGGCATTTGCGATTTGCTCAACTCGGCAACAGGTTCAACCGTCTCAACGGCGCCTGCGATCCTAGCCTTCCGACCTGATTTATGGCGGCTCAACTCCTGATAAGCAGACTTCTTTTCATCGATAGATTTCTCGTGCCAGAAGATGTTGACATGAGTCACCTTCTTCCCTGTTTTGATCGGCATGATCTGAATGTTGAAGTCCGCCAAAGCGTTGATTTCACTAACCGCTTTCTTGATGACGTGCTTGTTCAGAGATCCAAAAGCCGGATACTTCTTTTCTTCTATGGCGATGATGCGACGGAACTCGTCGATGGGCATTTCTTCGTTGTGTTTATACCGAAGTTTCACCCATTGGGACGCCTGCTCGTAGAGTGAGATTGCGTACTTAGACGACAGGTGCATCAGCACCGGAATCTCGATGCTGCCCCAGATTTCCGAGTCTTTGATGAACTCAAACATCTCATCTGTGAACCGGTACTCCAGCACACCGTTCCGCTTGGAGACCCCCTTCTCTATCGTTGAGCTCAGCAGTTGTGTGGAAACACGCGTATCGGTCGCTGGATTATACATTACAACCAACGTCTTCTGGAGGCGCTCCAGGACCTGCTTCATTTCAGATGAAGATGCGTTATAGCCCTGAGCTGCAAGATCACTGACGGGAATCGTATAGACCTTACCCTTCTTGATCTTCTGCTGATGTGCATTGTGCCAAAGCACTGTCACAGCTCGCCTTTCAACAAGACTAAGCTGTTGATCTGCTTTCATTTTAATCAACTCCGCCGGCTTCATGGCTTGGTCTGGAGTTGGCGTCAAATTGATGACAAGTTGCTTATCGTTACTGCTCATACCCGCAGCTTAGAGTGAGTCGCATAAAAATGAAAACACAATATTCCATTTTCACAGTAGTCCTAAAAACCTCATAGTTAGGAGTCCTAAATCCTTCACAGAAAGTGGCTCCTAATTTCTTCATAGTTGGCATACAGCCTATGGATAACTCTTGGAGGTACTCCTGAAAACTTCACAGAAAGCTCCTAAAAGCCTCACAGAAAACGCCGGATTCTCCTAAATCCTTCACTCAACCACCTAAATCCTTCACATTTAAATCGATAAGCCTTTGAAAATATTTATGTACTCGCTCCTGAATCTTGAATCTTAGAATAAGATAGAAGGGAGAGCTTGGAACTAAGACGACAGTGGGGCCGCCCTATAGACTCCTAAATTCTTCACTTTTGCATTCTGCATTGACATGCTTGGAACATTGAGAGGGTATCATCTCATGACCAAGTGGCCAGCCAGAAACCCTCACGATCAAAAAATGAAACTCGAGAGCTCGCAAAACGTCACTATTCTGAATTTGGCCAAGATCGTTGAGCTGTATTCAAAGGATGGCTGGAGAAGCGCTCTGTCCAAACGCCTGAACAGCTGCCAACAGAACTTGAAATTCCCTCATGGCATAAACGGGCTTAAAAATGAAAACGCCCAGAAAATCTCAACCTAGGCGTCTTACTGTGAAAAATGTAAGGCCCTGCCCTACTGAGCCGAGTATTTATACATCACCTGCTCCGCTGGATTAGCTCCAGAAGGATATCCATCGGCTCCGCGTTGCGCCCACCGATTTCTAGCTCGAGCAACTTGTCTTCCAGGTCTAGAAGGCCCGCGATCTTGTCGTAGTATGAAAGTCGAGCGCGACCCACCTGACAGCTGCCTTTGAACCGCTCAATGATCTCGTGAGGGCCGCGAATGGAGACCTGAGCTTCGAGAGACACCTTTGGCTTACTTTGACGCTCCACAGGGGCCACAGGCGCCGATGCCGGGCTTCTTGACGGCCATTGTTCAACTACGGCACCCTCCTGCCCTTCCGGTTCGACCGGTTTTCGTTTTGGTTTTGGTTTGACAGGGCCCTTCAGAGCTCCGAAATCGAGATCATTGCGCTCGTTCATGCCACGGCCTCCTGCTTCGCCTGCTGGAAGGTCGCGATGATTTCTTTGGCGATCTCCCGGGCGTTTTCCTTTGCCTTGTCTACGCCACTCACATCACTTGGCAGACTATCCAGGTTGCCGCCGCTATTGTGAATGCTGGAAAATGCTGTTCGTGTCTTAAGCTCAGCCTCGAAGCAATCGACATTGTCCCGCATTTGCTTATTCAGCTTCTTCTCCAGCCGCGATTTAACGGCTGCTTTTGTGCGTGCGAACAGTACTTTGGCTGGAATATCGCGACGCGATGCCCGGCTATCCAGTTTGATCTGCTTCAGTGTTAGGATTGCGTCCTCTACATCCTGCTGCTCGTCACCAGTCGGTACTATCACAAGGTCAGACATAGAAAACACGTAGCTGTTTAGTTTAGATGCCACGCCTTCTAGGTCGACCAGAACGACGTCCGATTTTTCCTGCTCAGCTTCGATCACATCCATGATCCTATTTTCGTCGGCGCATTTGATCACTGTAATACTTTTGGGATACGGACCCTTTTCGGCCCATCTGTTCACCCTGTGTGCGGGATCTGCGTCGATGATGCTGACTTTTAGTTGGTCTGCGAACGTCGTCCCCAAAACGATGCAAGCCGTGGTCTTGCCAGCACCACCTTTTGAAGTGGCGAAAGAGATTACGGACATTTTTTGCTCCTGCTTTTACCTGCCTTTGGATCAATCTATGCAGAGAAGTCTCGCTCTAGCTAGATGAAGATAGATAGATAAATAATGATCTACCATTCTGTTGCTAGACAACCATACATCTAGCTAAGTCTAGCTAGGTCTAGACTTCACCACATAAGCACAAAATTGCCGATAAAAAACAAATGTCAACAAGTCTACATAAATATTTATCTAGTTATCCTTAGCTACATCTAGCTAGGTCTAGACTAAAGCGAAGAGGCCAGAATTTTTGATAGAAGCACAAAACTTGACATTCAGCGAAACCCGTACAATATACTGTACAACAGAAGAGGAGCTTAAAACATGGATGTCATGACGTACACCGACGCTCGAAAAGAGCTCAAAGGTGTCATGGATCGCGTAATCAATGACGCTGAAGAAATTGTGGTGACACGCAAAAACCGTGAGTCCGTCGTAATGGTATCTTTAGAGACCTGGAACTCGATCCAGGAGACAATGCATCTTCTGTCGACGCCGAACAACGCGACGCGCCTGCGTGCATCTATCACTCAGTTGGATGCCGGCAAGGGTGAAGAACGAGATCTCATCGAGTGAAGTTAATTTTCTCGGACCAGGCCTGGGAAGACTATCTGCATTGGCAGGTGGCTGATCCTAAGATTCATCAGCGCATTAACGACATGATCAAGCAGACGATGCGAACGCCATTCCAAGGCGTTGGTAAGCCTGAGCCGCTAAAGGGTGACCTCAGCGGCTGGTGGTCACGCAGGATCACCAAAGAAGATCGCATGGTTTATCGCGTAAGCGGCAAGGGAGATGCCCAGGCACTCGAACTCGCACAGTTGCGGTTCCATTATTGAGAGGGCAGGGGGGTATTACCCCCTTTGTAAGCTCATTCCTTACATGATGGGGTATGTCCTCTATCCATGGCACGTAGCAAGGTCGCCGCTTCTGTTCTTGATGCTGCAAGATTGTGAAAAGCTGCTGTTTCCAATTTATGACCATCAGAAGGAAGCTCTATGGACAATTCCTTCACTGGAAAACCAAGTCCTGGCATGCCTTTGTAGCACGCTTTCAGCGATCGACAGGTTGGAACGCGCGGGCACCCATTTGGAAACATTTGGAAGAAAACTGAAAAACTCTCCTCTCCCCATTACTTCTTCCAAAAGAAAACAATTTCCTCGGGGAGGTAATCAATTTGTGGCACCGTGAAGTAAGAAAAATCCGTTGAAAGGTAAGAAAAGTCCGGCGCATTGTTTCAGGAAGGAAGAGGCACAATCCGGGCGCGGGGCAGGGGCCTGACGTCCGTTTTCTGACCAGTCTAAATTACACCTGATAAGGGATACTTATCGGATGTAATAGTGATTTGACGATATGACAAAAGTAACGAGCAAAATCGTCAATTTTTGCGCGTAATGAGGGCAGGGAGTTGCGATGCTTGAGGATTATGGACCGGGAAGGTGTTGGTGCCCTCCTTTGGCTGCGAAGCGCCATGGTTGTGTTGCAAAGAATCTTGCTGGCCAACGAAATTACGGCGTGTCTTCAAGTTAAGCGGCCAGTTCAGCGAATTGTTGAAAGGGACAGAATCCGGGCGTGAATTGGCCCTTGCGGATCATGTTCGCGACTTCGATTCCAGCGAGGGTTGCTGCAGCAGAATCGAAAGCTTTGAACCCCAGCATTGGTCGAGTGCGTCTCTTGATGAACCGATGATCCTGTTCGACGATGTTGTTTCGGAACTTCTGCCTCACCATCTCGATTGGAATCGGACATCCAAAGCCCTTCAGCATTTTGTTGATGGCTTTGATACCTGCTGTGTTTGCGCCGCTTTTGTCGATGACAATCTTTCGCGGAAGGCCGTTGATCTCCAACATCCCAGCAAAGAAGTTTGTGGCTGCAGGTTTGTTACGACGTCGAGAAAGCATGAAATCAAGGGTTTTGCCGTGTTTGTCGACGGCCCGGTAGAGGTAAACCCACGCACCTTTCACTTTGATATAAGTCTCGTCCATTCTCCAGGAACGATCACATGACCCTTTTCGGCGACGCGCTGCTTCAGCGATCGCGCCGGAATACCGTGTTACCCATCGGTTCAGTGTGGTGTGGTCCACCGAAACACCGCGCTCGGCCATGATTTCTTCTAGATCCCGATAGGAAACACCGTAGCGGACATAAAAGAAGACCGCGAACAAGATCACGTCTTTCGGATACTGAGCGCCTTTGAAAGAAATCATGGACCAACCTTCAATTGGATAATGCCGTTCGCCACACAGGCGCTGACGCCACAAAGGTCAATGGTCAAAAGTTTGCAACACAACCCAGGCAAGTTCACCAAGCAGTTCAAGAAGCGCATAAAGCGCGAGATAAGTGGCGGCAAGGATGAAGCGGTGGCGCACTTGCAAGGCTGGTTTTCTTCATAGGGGACATAAACCAAGGTCATGTTCTGTATAAACCAAAGTGGAAGTCTGCCCACATATCACCGAACTGCTCCGAAGCTCGATTCAATAATATCACTAATTATCAAAATATTACCCGAGTTTCGTGCGGCTTTGACCGATATCGAGACCAGATTTGACACAGGCGTCACCTTGAATAGTACCAAGGTGCAGAGCAACGTATGGAATGTGCACTGGATTCCTCTGCGCTTCGCAAATGTGGTTTACGGGCAGAAGGAGCATTGAGATGACCCAGGACAGACTTGGCATGACCGCACCGATCAGCCGCCGCCAATTCATCAATGGAGTGGCGGTATCTATTGGTGCTGCAGCCAGCATGCCATGGTTGGCAAAACCCGGTATGGCGGCAAGCGGGAATGCGCCCAATCCGCCCGCGCTAACAGGGATGCGCGGTTCACATCCGGGTTCGTTCGAGGTTATGCACCGAATTGGCCGCGACGGCGAAGATGCACCACAATCGGACAAGATCAGCGGCAGCTATGATCTGGTCGTGGTGGGTGCAGGTCTGAGCGGTCTTGCGGCGGCGCGCAAGTACCAGCGCGACCATCCACAGGCGCGCATCCTGATTCTGGATAACCACGATGATTTTGGCGGTCATGCCAAGCGGAATGAGTTTACAGTCAACGGTCACTTCCTGATTGGCTATGGCGGTAGCCAGACCCTCGAAAACCCGCAGGAGTTTGACATCGAGGTGATGGATTGCCTCAGGGATATAGGAATTGATATTGACCGGTTTGAAACAGCCTATGATCGGGGGTTCTATGAACGGCTGGGTATGCAAACCCGAATGTTCGCCGAACAGTTAGGTGCTGAAAAAGACGTTCATTTTCCCTTTACCGTGGCCTACGGAGGCGGACGTGGCCAGAAACCAACCCCCGAGCAAATCGACGACCTGCCGTTGACAGCTGAAGATCGGGCGAAACTCAAAGAACTCATGCTGTCACCGCCGGACTACTTGAAGGGTGTTTCTGACAAGCAGGAGATTCTCGAAGGCACCTCCTACACCGATTACCTGCGCAACTATTGTGGCATGTCAGAAACCCTGATCAGCCTCTTTCGCCAGTCCACCAACGGAGGGTTCGCCGTTGCGCCTGATCTGGTGCCAGCGGGCGCAGCCTGGCTCTATAGCGGGCTGCCAGGCTTTGCCGGGCTGAAACTGGGCATGGCCGGTTGGTTCATCGACCGTCCCGAGGATTCCGAAGATGAACCCGAGACATATATCCACCATTTCCCGGATGGGAATGCATCGATTGCGCGACTTCTGGTGCGCAAGATGATCCCTGGATGTGCCTCGGGTAACACAATGGATGACATCGTGTTGGCGCGGTTTGACTATGACAAGTTGGATTTGCCCGAAAACAATGTGCGACTGCGTCTGGATAGCACTGTGGTGAATGTACGGCCGGGAGACGGGGACAAACCGGCAAAGGTAACTTACGTGCATGGCGGTGAAACCTATGCGGTAGAGGCGCACCATTGCATTATGGCCTGCTACAATATGGCAATCCCCTATCTGATCCCAGAAATGGAAGAGGCGCAGGCTGAAGCGCTCGCCTCCTATGTCAAAGCGCCGCTGGTCTACACCAATGTTGCCCTGACCAATTGGCGCGCCTTTCACAAGCTGGGCGCAAGCGCGCTCTATTGTCCGGATGGGTTTCATGCTGAGCTCATGCTGGATTTTCCGGTCTCGATGGGAGGTTACGAGTTTTCACGCAATCCAGATGAGCCCATAGTCCTGCATATGGAGTTCTGTCCCGCCCTATACGGTGAGGATCTGGATATGGTCGATCGGTTTCGGATGGGTCGTTATGAGCTGCTGGAACTGACCTTCGAAGAAATCGAAAGACGCACTCGCGAGCAATTGAACCGCATATTTGGTCCCTACGGGTTTGATGCGGCCAGCGATATTGCTGCGATCACGGTGAACCGCTGGCCCCATGGCTATGCAGGCGGACAACATCACGGGGTAGCGCGGCAGACAATCGGCAATGTGGCAATTGCAAACTCTGATGCCTCCGGCCAGGCAATGGCCGAAGCCGCGATATCAATGGCGTATCGGGCGGTGGATGAACTTTCGTAACGCCTGTTTCCCGGCTGCCCTCTGGCAAGCTCACCCAGTTGCCAAGAAAGAATTTCAATAACCCGCGCCGAGGATTTCTTACCTATCAGCACGCAGCGCACAGCCAACTAAGGAGGACGACCTGAAGTTCAGTGACAAAAACGCAGATGAATGTCTGGTTCGGTGGGTTCCGCTCCAACACCACAAACCTCATGCCGCATTTGCGAGGGGTTTCTGCGTCAGCAAAAACGGCGTGAGCAAAAGGTGGATGTGCCCCGCTCACCTATCATACGACACCTAGTTTTGAACGTCCGGAATGTGACGTCTGCAACCTGCTGCATGATCGAATGGTGGAGGGTGTGCCAAGGGTAGGTATCCGCTTCTAACGCGGATTTGGCTACACCAAGATTGATGCAGTGAAAGCGGTTGCAGCAGTAGCAAGCGATAGACTTCTTCGACTCGATATTCGGCGAAAATCGTAAGCAAGAGTTGACTGAACTTTGGAGGATACAAATGAGCCGATTTAGTGTGTTGTTAACCCATCTAATTATGACTTTTGGAGTAGTATTAATGACTGTGAGCTTGGCTGTCGCTGAAAATCCCCAACCGATTACACCAGTTGACGTCGCCTCAAATTGGTATTCTGTCGGGCAGATCGATCCGGACACTTATGTCATTGAAGAACGTCGGAGTAGTCAGGGCAACGTTAGTTATCTGGTACTTGGTACAAAGAGAGCTATCATGATCGACACTGGTACGGGCGAGAACAGATCTGTTGGTGGCAGTAAGATGACACATATCATAGAGCAACTGACCGATCTGCCCGTCACGTTACTTCCAAGCCATTTCCACTTCGACCACATCGCTAATATTGAAGAGTTTGAACACGTGGCGTTTCCGGATTTGCCGTTCCTGCGTGTCAATATCTCCGAGGACGGCTCATATCGTTTCTCGCAAGAAGAGCTTTTGGACAGTACGCGACCTGAACAAACGAGAGTTGGCGAATGGTTCCCACTTGACCAATCGATTGATTTGGGCGAACGCGAAATCAAGTTGGTTCACCTTCCTGGTCATTCTAAAGAGACTATCGTGATTATTGATGACGAGAGGAAATTGGTTTTTTTAGGTGATTTCCTTTATAGCGGGCCGGTTTTTGTGATGGCGGCAAGCGATATTGAGCCCTACGCTAAGAGCGCGAAGCGGGCCATAAGGGTTTTTCCCACGGAAGCCCGCTTGTTCGGGGGGCACGGGCGACCTGAAGTCCCCTACAGCAATTTACAGAAACTGCCTGGACTTCTAGACTGCGTTCTGGCCAAGAAGTGTCAGGTGAAAGCTGGGCATGTTTACGGTTTTCCAGCGCTGACATACACTTACAAGAAAATGAAGCTTGTGCTCTTTACAGATTGACCAGCACCACGCCGGTGAACGGGGAAAAGGCCATAAAGTGTTCACCGGCCAGGTCGCCGCGAGTGCTAGGGAGGAGTCAGCCTCGTGACAGGGAGAATTTCTGAGATCCTAAAGCCCGGTCTGATCATACGCCGCCCACGCAGACGTACTTGATTTCAAGGTAGTCATCACAACCGTACTTCGAGCCTTCTCGTCCCGTTCCAGACTGTTTTACGCCGCCAAACGGAGCGACTTCTGTTGAGATTAGTCCTGTATTGACCCCCACCATGCCGTATTCTAGTGCTTCAGCGACGCGACAGACATTGGCGAGATCCTTGGCGTAGAAATAAGACGCAAGGCCAAAGATGGTGTCATTGGCTTGTTCGATGACATCTTCAACGGTGTCGAACTTGAAGAGCGGTGCGACCGGACCGAAAGTCTCATCGCTCGCAATAAGCATGTCGCGCGTTACGCCAGTCATGACCGTTGGCTCAAAGAAAGTACCACCGAGCCCGTGGCGCTTTCCGCCTGTGACAAGCGTGGCACCCTTGCTCGTCGCATCAGCGATATGTTCTTCCACTTTATCGACAGCCGCTTCGCTGATCAGCGGGCCAGCCGCAACGTCGTCGGAAAAACCGTCGCCAACCTTTATCGCCTCTACGGCTGCGACAAGCTTCTCAGCAAATGCATCATAGACGCCGGCTTGCACGTAGATGCGATTTGCGCAGACGCATGTTTGGCCGTTGTTGCGGTATTTGGAAATCATAGCTCCTTCGACCGCAGCATCGAGGTCCGCGTCGTCGAATACGATGAACGGTGCGTTGCCGCCGAGTTCCATGGACGTTTTCATGACCTGGCGTGCGGACTGCTCCATCAAGATACGTCCAACTTCGGTTGAACCTGTGAAGGTCAGCTTGCGCACTTTCTCATTTGCGCAAAACATCTTGCCGACGTCAGAAGACCGTTTCGACGTGATGACCGAAAACAGGCCTGCTGGTAGGCCGGCCTCTTCAGCGAGCTTGGCCATGGCGAGGGCCGAGAGCGGCGTCTCAGCGGCCGGCTTTGCGACAAAGGAACATCCGACCGCAAGAGCCGGGCCAACTTTACGAGCAATCATGGCATTGGGAAAGTTCCACGGCGTAATCGATGCGACAACGCCCACGGGTTGCTTAAGCACCATGATACGCTTGTCAGGCTGATGCCCCGGAATGATATCGCCATAGATCCGTTTCGCTTCTTCAGCGAACCATTCGATGAAGCTGGCGCCGTAGAGGATTTCACCTTTCGCCTCTGCAAAAGGTTTGCCCATTTCCGCCGTCAAGATCATTCCCAGATCGTCGGCATTGTCGACCATCAGGTCATACCAACGGCGAAGGACGGCCGCGCGTTCCTTGCCGGTTTTTGCAGCCCAGTCCTTTTGCACGATGTACGCCGCATCAATCGCAATGCTGGTTTCACCAACACCGAGATCCGGCAAGGTGGCAATGACCTCTCCGGTCGAGGGGTTTTTTACCTCAAATGTCGCGCCATCGGAAGCAGTTTCCTTCCACTCACCTCCGACGAAGGCGGCGTTGATAAGCAAGTCCGACCTCGCGAGCCGTTGCAACACATTGGAGAGTGCCATTTAAACGTTTCCCCCTTTGGCCGCTTTCACGGATGTTTCGAGAGTGTCAAGTGCTTCGTTGAACACATCGTCTTGGATCGTGACGGGAGCGAGGAAACGAATGACGTTGCCGTAGACACCACACGTCAAGAGTATAAGGCCACGCTTCATCGCCTCGGATTTGACCGCAGTTGCAAAGTTAGGGTTGGGCGCTGAGCCATCTGCTAGATTGAACTCGACCGCATTCATAAAACCGGGACCGCGAATATCTGCAATTTCAGGAATCGTATCGCGCATTGAGGAGAGCCGCTGTTTTAAACGGTTGCCAAGTTGATCAGCGCGGGCACAGAGGTCCTCTTCTTCGATCACGTCCAGCACAGCATGTGCCGCCGCTACACCGATTGGGTTGCCGCCGTAGGTCCCACCTAGGCCGCCCGGATCCGCTCCGTCCATAATTTCGGCGCGGCCAGTGACAGCAGCAATTGGGAATCCGCCGCCAAGACCTTTGGCCATGCATGTCAGATCTGGGACCACACCATGGTGTTCCATGGCGAAGAGTTTGCCCGTGCGTGCAAAGCCTGTTTGCACCTCATCAGCGATCAGCAGAATGCCGTGCTCATCACAAACCTTGCGTAGATGTTGCATCAGCTCTTTCGGGGCTTCATAGAAACCGCCCTCACCTTGCACGGGCTCTAAGGCGATTGCAGCAACGCGCGCTGGATCGACATCTGCTTTGAACAGCTTGTCCAGTGCAGCAACGCTGTCTGAAACGCTCACGCCGTGAAGATCGACTGGGAAGGGAACATGGAACACGTCGCCTGGCATCGCGCCAAAACCCTTCTTGTAGGGAACTACCTTTCCGGTCAACGCCATACCCATAAAGGTCCGACCGTGAAACCCACCGGAGAACGCGATGACCGCCGAACGACCGGTAGCTGCGCGCGCGATCTTGACCGCGTTTTCGGCTGCTTCAGCGCCAGTAGTGACAAAGATGGTCTTTTTGTCAAAATCACCGGGCACAAGTACATTCAGACGTTCTGCCAGCCTGACGTAGTTTTCGTAGGGAACCACCTGATGGCACGTGTGAGTGAAGCTCTCGAGCTGAGCTTTGACCGCTTCTATGACCTTCGGATGCCGGTGGCCGGTATTGACAACGGCGATACCTGCGGCAAAGTCAATATATCGGTTTCCTTCAACGTCCCAGATTTCAGAGTTTTCGGCACGCTCTGCGTAGACTTGGGTCATCATACCAACGCCTCGGGCAATTGAGTTGCTCTTTCTCTCCGATATCTCAGCGTTCAGCATAGTCGTTTTCCATTGTCTATTTTGAAACTCGTCGATCACCGTAGAGTGGCTCATTATACAAAAAAAGTCTGTTTCTTTCTGCTTGCAACATGTTGTATTTATTAACCTCAGGTGAGAGGTATTAGGTAATAATGAACAGAACAAACACGAAGAATGGCGACGTTGAGCTGGGCTGGCGCCTGCGGACAGTTCGGACCAGAGCCGGCCTGTCGCAACGCGCTTTGGCAAAAAAGGTCAGCGTACCTAATAGTACTATCTCATTGATAGAATCCGGACAGATGAACCCATCCGTTGGAGCCTTGAGAAAGATACTTGATGGGATTCCGATTGGATTGTCGGAGTTTTTCGCCTTCGAGCCCGAACCCGAACGAACGGTCTTTTACGCGGCAGAAGACCTAGTGGAGATCGGCAAAGGGCAGCTGTCGCTCAAGCAAGTGGGGGCAAATCTGTTCCGTCGTTCACTGATGGTATTGAAGGAGACTTACAGCGTGGGTGCGGACACCGGTCGTGTCATGTATTCTCACGAGGGTGAGGAGGCTGGGATCGTAATTTCGGGCAGGGTCGAGATTACGGTAGGAGAGCATCGCAAGATTCTTGGCTCCGGTGATGCCTATTATTTCGAAAGCAGACTACCGCATCGATTTCGACAGGTCGGTCCGGAAGAGGCGGTAGTCTTCAGTGCTTGTACGCCGCCCACATTCTAAGGTGAGATGGTCGACGTAGATTTAGGCCTACTGCGTTCACGCTCTTTGCGCAGATTCAAACCATCTCGAACTGTTTCAGATCATGCCTCAGGACGTTTGCGTCATGTAGTCACTCTATCGTGTGGGGTAATGCCTACCGGGCAAGTACGACACCAGTATGAGGCTATATTACTTCCTATCAGTGCTGGTTTTTCTGTGACATTGCATCAATATTGCCTCTTTTGCCCTTGGCCGGCCTGTTGATCCGATCGCCCACTCGTTGGTAGTTATCCCGATCATGTCAGTTACGTTGAAACAACTCAGGTACTTTTCGGCAGCAGCTGAGGAGGGATCCGTCAGTAAGGCCGCTCACGCCCTGTCGATTTCTCAAAGTGCGGTCACGGAGGCGATCAAGGAACTCGAAGCCAACTTGGGTGTCAAGCTCTTTGAGCGACACCCCCGTGGAATCTCCATAACTCCGGACGGGCAAGTTTTCTTAAGGCACACAATTTCAATTCTCGCTGAAGTCTCTAGCGCAACGCGTGCCGTAACGACTGGTTCGCGTCAGATTAAAGGGACTCTGAATCTCGGAGTAACCTCTCTCACTGCAGGTTATGTTTTGTCGGAAGTACTGTCGCGCTATCGACGGCTTTTTCCTGACGTAGAGGTGAGCGCAGTCGAAGACAATGCTGAATACCTAGAACACTTGATCATAGGGGGTGAGTTGGACATTGCAGTGATGGTGACCACTCACTTGCGAGACAGGTATGCACTTCAGTCCGAAATCCTCGATGTTTCATCGTTCAGACTTTGGCTTCCGAATGACCACGAGTTAGGACGACAGCGCAGCATCGCGCTGTCTGATGTCGCAAAGGAGCCATTGATCGTTTTGGATGTTGACGAAATGGAACGCGAAGCTGTCACGGTCGTATCCGCATTTGGCGAACGCCCAAGGGTGGCGTTTCGGACTCGGTCCGTGGAAGCGGTTCGATCCCTTGTAGCAACTGGTGCAGGCGTTGCGTTGCTCCCAGACCTGGTTTATCGGCCCTGGTCGCTTGAGGGCGACCGAATACAGAGCAGAGATGTCGATAGCACTCTCCCCGTCGTTCAGGTGGGCCTCGTTTGGCGTCGCGGATTGACCACTTCTGATGCCACAGACGAGTTTATTGCCGTCGCTCAAGCAATGAAAAACGCTCGGAATCGTTAAGAAAATCCAGGTATCTGAATTTCCGATACAACAGCATCTAATAATTGAATTGGAGATATCAAAAAATTCCCTCCATTGTCTTCCCAAGAATCGTGTTTGAAAAAAACAGGGAGACAATCATGAGATACAATCTCAAACCTTGCACAGCGATTGCTTTGGCTGCTCTTACTGCGGCGGTACCAGTAGCGAATGCAAAGGTGGCAACACTGGGGGCCGGTGAAGGCCAGTTGAATATTGTCGCTTGGCCGGGTTACATCGAAAGAGGAGAAACGTCACCCGAGTTCGATTGGGTCACAGGCTTTGAGAAAGCGACTGGTTGTGCGGTTAATGTGAAGACCGCGAATACATCAGATGAAATGGTTGCGCTAATGAACGAAGGCGGTTTCGACCTCGTGACCGCCTCTGGCGATGCGTCGTTACGCATGATCGCTGGAAAACGTGTTCAGGAAGTCAACACTGACTTGATCCCAAGTTGGAATACAATTGACGAGCGCCTCAAGGAAGCTCCTTGGCACTTTATCGATGGCGTGCACTACGGAGTTCCATACATGTGGGGCCCAAACGTGCTGATGTACAACACCGAAGTATTCGGTGATCAGTCACCCGACTCTTGGAGTATCGTGTTCGAACCTCAGGACTTGCCAGATGGTAAACCGAATGAGGGGCGCGTTCAGGCTTACGATGGGCCAATTCACATTGCCGATGCAGCACTTTATCTGATGACACATCAGCCTGAGCTGGGTATCGCGTCGCCCTATGAACTGAATCAGGAACAGTACGACGCCGCTCTTGAGCTCTTGCGTCAACAACGCAAGCTTGTCGGTCGCTATTGGCACGACGCATTCATCCAAATCGATGACTTTAAAAACGAGGGGATGGCGGCATCCGGGTCTTGGCCATTTATGGTGAACTTACTTCAAGGTGATGACGCGCCAATCGCAAGTGTGATCCCGAAAGAAGGAGCAACTGGGTGGGCTGATACAACGATGATGCATGTGGATGCGGAAAACCCAAATTGCGCTTACATGTGGTTCGAGCACACACTGAGCTCCAATTTGATGTCCGACCTGTCAGTTTGGTTCGGTGCTAATCCCGCCGTTCCGGCGGCTTGCACCGATGGCCGAGGCAAACAGACCGCAGACGGCTGCACCAAAAACGGCTTTGATGATTTCGAGCGAATTCGCTTTTGGCAAACACCGGTTTCCAAATGTGAGAGCCATGACGAATGTGTGCCGTACTATCGCTGGGTCTCTGATTACATCGGTGTAATTGGCGGTCGATAAACCAGCTTCGGCTCACCGCTTAGCTGAGCGGTGAGCCCTCCTAAAGGAAACACTGTCATGCTGTCTGCCGTTCGCCTCCGCGCGGTTTCTCGCCACTATGGTGCTGTACGCGCCGTGAATACCGTTGACCTAGATATCGCAGAAGGGGAGTTTTTTGCGATGCTTGGTCCTTCCGGCTCCGGTAAAACGACATGCCTGCGATTAATCGCTGGATTTGAACAACCAACAGCAGGAAAGATCGAGATATTCGGAGAAAACTCCGGAGCAACTCCTCCCTATCGCCGTCCAGTAAATACCGTTTTCCAAGACTACGCGCTCTTCCCGCACTTAAATGTGCGCGACAATGTCTCCTATGGTCTAAAAATCTCTGGTTATTCAAAGGCCCAACAGCATCGTGCTGCTGATGAAGCGCTGGAGATGGTGGCGCTGCCTGGCTACGGCTTGCGAAAGCCGTCTGAATTATCAGGTGGGCAGCGGCAGCGCGTAGCGTTGGCACGAGCACTGGTTAACAAGCCCAAAGTGCTTTTGTTGGACGAGCCCCTCGGTGCGCTTGATCTCAAATTGCGTGAACAGATGCAGGAGGAGCTCAAAGGCCTGCAACGTCAGCTCGGAATAACGTTTGTTTTTGTGACCCATGATCAAGGCGAGGCCCTGTCTATGGCCGATCGTGTCGCTGTATTTAGTGAGGGTCAGATACAACAAATAGGATTACCTCAAGAAATCTACGATGCACCGCGTACCGCATTCGTGGCGGATTTTGTGGGCTCATCCAACGTGCTATCGGAGGAGTTTGTCGAGAGCGTCACCGGGGAAAAACGGCCGGCCAGCCTCCGACCAGAAGCTGTCGAACTGCGGAAAGAAGGGTACGCGGCTCAGGTTATTTCTCATGCATATCTAGGAGCAACAACCCGAGTGTCCCTCAACTTGCAAGGGCAAATCATCAATGCAGCCTTACCGAAAACTGTGCCGGCACCGAAGGTTGGCGAAACAGTCCGTATCAATTGGAATGTTGATGCGCTGCACTTGATGGAGTCCCAAAATGGCTGAAACGTCGGTTCAACCCGCAGGCAAGCGGCCACAAATTGGCGCCGCAAGTCACGTCTCAGACTTGCTTTGGCGAAAGCCAAATATCCTGCTGCTTGCACTGATTTTGCCCCCTGCTCTGTGGCTGGGCATCATTTATCTAGGATCGCTTTTCGCGTTGTTGGCGCAGAGCTTCTTTTCGATTGACGAGTTTTCTGGGCTCATCAACTATGAATTTACTCTTCGCACTTATGCCGAGCTTTTCCGGCCAGCGAATTTAGACATAATACTGCGCACAATTGCTATGGCTGCAAGTGTAACGTTTGCAGCAGCAATCATTGGCTTCCCGGTTGCCTATTATGCCGCGCGCTATGCAAAAGGCTGGTGGAAAGCGTTCTTCTATTTGGGGGTTATGCTCCCACTCTGGTCGAGCTATCTGGTCAAAGTCTATTCTTGGAAACTGATCCTGGCCAAGGAAGGTATCCTAAGTTGGATCTTCGAGAGTATGCACCTGACATGGTTGCTGGAAGCCTATCTCTCGCTTCCCGTCGTAGGGGGCAACTCTCTTTCCGTCAGTTGGACGGGAACCTTCCTTGTGTTCCTCTACGTTTGGTTGCCTTTCATGATCTTGCCGATACAGGCTTCGCTTGAGCGCGTGCCAGCTTCCCTACTTGAGGCGTCGGGGGATCTTGGAGCAAACCCAGCACAGACTTTCCGTAATGTGCTTTTGCCTTTGGCTTTGCCAGGCATCATTGCGGGATCGATCTTTACATTTTCTTTGACGCTGGGTGACTACATCATTCCTCAGATTGTTGGCACTTCAGCCCGGATGATTGGACAAGCTGTCTATCAGTTCCAAGGAACGGCTGGAAACATTCCGCTTGCGGCTGCATTCGCCGTCGTTCCGATTGTGATTATGGGTGTCTACCTCTACGGAGCACGCAGAATGGGGGCTTTCGATGCACTCTGACCGCGCCACACTATCGCTGAAGCTCGCCGCAGCTTTCGGGCTCCTATTTATGCATCTTCCGATAGTTTTGATATTCGTCTACGCGTTCACGACGGAAGACAAGAGCTACCAATGGCCCCCCCCGGGTTTGACGCTTAAGTGGTTCGGCGTCACTTGGAACCGCCCAGACGTTTGGGAGGCCTTGAGCTTGTCCCTTCGCGTTGCTTCAGTCTCGACGATAATTGCGCTGATCCTTGGAACCCTGTGCGCTGCGGCCGTGGCTCGTTCAAAGTTCTTTGGTCGCGAGACAATATCTTTGCTCGTGATTTTGCCCATCGCTCTGCCCGGGATCATCACTGGTATTTCGCTACGTTCTGCCTTCAACCTTGCGGACATTCCGTTCAGTTTCTGGACTATTGTCCTTGGGCACGCCACTTTCTGCGTAGTAGTTGTATACAATAACGCCGTGGCCCGTTTTCGTCGTACCAGTGGCAGCCTTGTCGAGGCGTCCATGGACCTTGGTGCAAACGCCTTCCAAACCTTCAGGTTTGTAATCCTGCCGAATATCTCTACAGCGCTTTTGGCGGGAGGCATGTTGGCATTTGCTCTCAGTTTTGACGAGGTGATCGTAACGACGTTCACTGCCGGGCAACAGCAGACTTTACCAATCTGGATGCTTGAAGAACTCGTACGCCCTCGACAGCGTCCGGTGACAAATGTCGTCGCCATGGTTGTCGTCTTGGTTACGTTCCTGCCGATCCTCGGCGCGTTTTATCTCACCCGCGGCACTGACACGGTTGCTGGACAAGGCAAATAGTAGGGAGCAAAAAATGTACACAGATATGTTGATTGGGGGCGAATTTGAAGCCGGCACGGAAACGGAAGAAAGCGTCCTAAATCCGCGAACGGGTGAGATTGTCGTCAAACTGCCGGAGGCAGATCCAGGCCAGATTGACAGAGCGGTTAAGGCCGCGCGGCGGGCTTTTCCCGCCTGGTCGCGCACAACCCCGAGTGAGCGATCTGCGAAGCTCTTGGCAATTGCCGATGCTGTAGAGAAAGAACTTGAAACTCTTGCTCAGTTGGAGGCGCTAAACTGCGGCAAACCCATTAACGAAGTTAGGAATGAGGAGATTCCGGCCGTTGCTGACTGCTTCCGCTATTTCGCGGGCGCGGTACGGAACATGCATGGTCCAATATCCGGAAATTACATTGAGGGGCATACCAGCATGATCCGTCGCGATCCAATCGGAGTGGTCGCCTCAATTGCTCCCTGGAACTATCCAATTATGATGATGGCCTGGAAACTTGCTCCTGCATTGGCGGGTGGAAACACCGTTGTAATCAAGCCATCTGAACAGACTCCGCTCACTGCGTTGGCCTTTGCACGCATTTTGTCCAACATTTTACCGGAGGGTGTCGTCAACGTGATCGTGGGGCAAGGGGGATCAGTTGGCAATGCACTGATCAATCACGAAGACGTCGATATGATCTCGATCACAGGCGACGTCGCAACGGGTAAAAAGGTTTTGATGGCCGCAGCAAAGAGCGTCAAACGCACGCATTTGGAACTTGGCGGCAAGGCTCCTGTTATAGTCTTCGACGATGCCGACCTCAATCGCGTGATTGAAGGACTAAAGGCGTTTAGTTTTTACAATGCCGGTCAAGATTGCACTGCGGCCTGTCGCGTTTATGCTGGCGATGGTATCTACGAAAAGCTTGTCACTGAATTAACCGATGCGGCAGCCAGCATTGTCTATGACGATGCGGACGACACGTTGAATGAAATACCGCCATTGATTTCTCCTCGTCAGCGGGATCGGGTTGCCAGCTTTGTTCAGCGGGCCTCTGAAAACAAGCACATTGAAATCACCACGGGAGGTGAGGCTCACAATGGGCCGGGGTTCTACTATGCGCCGACGGTAATTGCAGGTGCGGTACAGACCGACGAGATCGTGCAACGCGAAGTTTTTGGTCCCGTGGTTTCGGTGACACGATTCACAGAATCTGACCCGGTTATCGATTGGGCCAATGACAGCCAATACGGACTTGCGTCCTCCGTTTGGACAAGAGACGTGGGAAGGGCGATGGAGGCCTCAGCACAACTTCAATATGGCTGCACGTGGATCAATACACACTTTATGCTGACAAACGAAATGCCTCACGGCGGACTCAAGCAATCCGGCTATGGCAAAGATATGTCGATGTACGCTCTCGAAGACTACACGGCAGTTCGCCACATCATGGTTGCCCACTGATTTGGCGAGATTGCCGGGGTCTGGCAGGATGTTCTCCCACTTGCCAGACCCAATTCCCTTCTACCCATTGCCCTCTCGGTGGGGCCGCGTGAGGCTTTGAAGGTGTTGTCTTCTCTATTCGGCGTGTTTCCCGCGCCAGACACGTTCGCCGTCGCGTCGGATTGAAACTGCGGTCTCTTTCAGCGACACATCGAGACCGATATACTCTTTCATGGCTGTTCTCCTATGATGCTTGGGCCCGGTGTGCAGTCGTGAACCCGCACTTTCATCCTATCGGGGAACAGCCACTCTCCAACGCTAAGGCTGAACTTCGGGGCGTCTACACCTTCAGAACCCTTCTAGGTGGTGTCAGGTGTCGAATACCCGGGTGTCCTCTGGTGCCCAACCGAGAGTGAGTGTCTCGCCACGATTGAGCAAGCGGCCTTCGGCTGCATCTGCGGTCAAACGTATGATAATCGGCCGTTCGCAGGCAGGGCTGATCAGATGGACCTGCAAATCCAGTCCGTGATACGCGAGTTCAAAAATCTTGCCGGTCAACTGATTGTCACCGGGCTTGGGGTCAAGCCGCAGGCGTTCAGGACGGAACGCTGCAATCAACGCCCCCTTGCGCCCGGCAGTCTCGGCAGTAATCGAGGCGCCGGTGCGGTCAGTCAGCGCGCCGTCATCGGCCCGGACCGGCAAAAAGTTCATCACTCCGATGAATTCGGCTGCAAAACGGTTGGCGGGATGTTCATAAACAGCGCGCGGGCTGCCGCATTGCACGAGCGCGCCGTCTTTCAGGATGGCGATACGGTCGGCCATGACCAACGCCTCTTCCTGATCATGCGTGACTATGATGAAGGTAATGCCGAACTCCGTCTGAATTCGTTTCAGCTCCAACTGCATCTCACCGCGCAGTTTCTTGTCAAGTGCACCCAGGGGTTCGTCCAAAAGAAGAATGCGCGGGCGTTTTACCAGCGCACGCGCCAGCGCCACGCGTTGGCGCTGACCACCAGAGAGTTGATCGGGTTTGCGGCGCGCTAATTCAGTCAACTGGATAACCCGCAGGATGTCGTCCACGCGCGCTGCGATCTCGCTGCGAGGCAGTTTCTCCATCTCGAGCCCATAGGCGATGTTTTGCGCAACACTCATATGCGGGAATAGCGCGTATGACTGAAACATCAGGTTCACGGGGCGCTTATTGGCTGGCAAGGTTGAAATATCCTGCCCGTCAAGCAGCATTCGCCCACCCGAAAGGTCTTCGAATCCTGCGATCATACGCAGGAGGGTAGTCTTGCCGCTGCCCGAGGGGCCGAGCAGGGCGAAGAACTCGTTTTCAGCGATTTCGAGCGAGACCCCGTCGATGGCGGGCACTGTACCAAAAGATTTATTGACGTGCTGGATGGAAAGAACATTCATTGTCCCGGTACACCTCCTCGGTTAAGGCGCTGCGCGAGTGTCAAAGCGAGGACAGAGACACACATGACGATGGTAGACAGCGCGTTGATTTCCGGCGTGACACCGAACCGGATCATCGCGAATATCTGCATCGGGAGAGTGATGGAGTCGCGGCCAGCTCCGGCAGTAAAAAACGCGATGATGAATTCATCAACCGACAGGGTGAAGGCCAGAAGTGCACCAGCCGTAACCGCTGGTGTCAAAACCGGCAAAACCACACGCCAGATCGTGGTTGCGACTGGCGCGCCCAAATCCGCCGATGCTTCGACAATGGACCAGTCGAAGGTTTTCAGGCGCGCTCGCACGACCGAACAGACAAAAGCCAAGTTGAAGACAACATGGGCGAAGATGATCGTATGCAGACCCATGGTAACATTGAGCATGGAAAAGAAAGACAAGAGCGCGATGGCCAACACGATATCCGGGATGATCATGGGCGCGAAGATAATGGTTTCCAAAACCCGGCCCTTGCGACGACGGATTTCGACGCCGATGGCCAAAAGCGTGCCAAAAATCGTTGCCATCACCGTTGATACCAACGCCACGACTAGCGTGTTAAGTGCCGCTCCCAGGATGTCCTCGTTTTCCAATAGCGTGCCAAACCATTTGGTAGAAAAGCCAGTCCAGGCTGTGGGCAGGCCCTTTTCGTTGAAGGAAAGCGCGAAAAGAACGGATATCGGGATGTAGAGAAAGGCAAAGACCAGCCCGAGGATCAGCAGCATAAGACGGTTTTTGGCGTGGCTTTGATCCGTCATGTCGGCTTAACCCTACCGCCCGACGCTTGCTCGCTCGCAAAAGTCTGCAACGTCAACAGCCCCATCATAATAGCAATTAAAACCATCGACAGCGCGGCACCGAATGGCCAGTCATTCGATTTCAAGAACTGATCGTATATAAGATTGCCGATCATCTGGAATTGGCCGCCGCCCAGTAGGGCCGGCGTCACAAAATTGCCGATGGACAAAACAAAGACAAAGACGAAGCCGGTTGCGATGCCGGCCGCTGTCATGGGCAGCGTCACGCGCCGGAATGTCGTCCAGCCCGTCGCACCCAGATCACGAGAGGCTTCGGAGACTTCAGGGTTCAGCCGGGACAGCGGCGCATAGCAGGCGAGGATGACAAAGGGCAGGTAATTGTAGACTAACCCGACCACCACGGCCCCTTCGGTATAGAGCAAGCGCGGCATCTCGCCCTCGTACCCCAACCAGCCCGCGAGACCCGTTATCAACCCTTCGCGGTTCAGCAGTACGATCCAGGCATATGTGCGCACAAGGTAGTTCGACCAGAAAGGCATAACGGCAAAGAACAGAAGGAGCGGCTGATACCGCCGGTGCATCGAGGCGATGGCATAGGCCGCGGCATATCCGATGATGACAGCTACTGTTGCCGCAAGCCCCGCAATCCAGGCGGATTTCAGGAAAATTCCCGCATAAAGCGGATCGAAAACAAGGGCCACGTTTTCAAGGGTAAATGTGTACTCGACCCCGCCATAGATACCGCGCCTAAAGAAGGCGAGCGCAAGGATCAGCAGGCACGGCACGACCATGAAACAAGTCAACCACGCGAATGCCGGGGCCATGAAATACGTAGACTTGCGGTCAATCATATTGAATTACGTCCAGTATGCGCACCAATGTCCCGGCGACGATATGATCGCCGGGATCATCGCGCAGGGCAGGATCAGTTCGCGGCGCGGATTTCCGATACCAGACGCGCATAGGCGCGCTGTGCTTCGCCTACATCGCGAAGCTGCTCGAATTTCAACATGTCCTCCGGAGCCATACCCATGTTCGGGTAAGTCTCGAAAAGGCTGGGGTCGACGCCTTCCATCGCGGCCTGGTTGGGCACCTTGTAAAGGATGTTTTCAGCGGCCCAGCGATGGGTTTCCGCGTCAAGGATGTAGTTGATGAACTCATAAGCCCCATCCTTATTTTTGGACGCCGCCATAATCACCATTGTGTCGACCCAAAGGTCGCTGCCCTCTGTTGGGATAGTGTATTTTATCTCTGCATTCTCGGCGATGCCGTAGTTGCACCAACCGTCCCAGGCATGCACTAACGACGCTTCGCCCGACACCAACTTGGCAAAGAAAGTAGTGTCGTCATAGGCCAGAAGTGTACCCTTGGCGTCGATCAACAGATCGCGCACCTCTGTCATTTTGCTTTCGTCCGTTTCGTTCACGGAATAACCTTTGGCCAACTGCCCGGCGGCCAAAAGCCAACGGTCGGTGGCCAGCATGGTGGTTTTACCGTTGACATCTTCGGCGGGTTGCAGCAGGTCCATCCAACTGTCGGGTGCCTCTGATACCATATCCGCGCGGTAGCACAGGCCCGTCGTGCCCCAGGCGTAAGGGACCGAGAACGTGTTGCCCGGATCATGTGGAAGCTCCAACGCTGCCGGGTATAGGTTCGCCATGTTCGGAAGCTTCGACGCATCCAGCGTTTCTACCAGCCCAAGGTTGTTTAGCACCTCGGCAAAGGGAGATGATACAAAAACAACATCGTAGCCCTTGCCACCAGATGCGATCAATTTGCCGATGATCTCCTCATTCGTGGCATGCAGCACCAGTTCGGCGGTGTTCCCCGTGGCGCTATTGAATGCATCAACCGCGTCTGGTGGCATGTATCCATCCCAATTGGACACAACCAAATCGCTGGCCTGAGCAGCGGCACCCAATAAAGAAAAAGCGGCGGCGCTTAAGTAGTAGGCGGGTCGTTTCATTTTTGACTCCCTGCTTGGTTTGTTGACTTGTTTAAAGTTGGTTGCAACGAACGCTTTAGAACGCTGTCGTTGTCTTGAATCCTTGAGGCTTGTTTGGAGCGGACGGTTGCTCCAAGCATCTATGGCTGATTAGGTTAGCAAGGTCGCGTCGATGATGGAGCGTCTTGGACAGTAGATACTGGGGGAAGTCTTCGGACAGTCTCTGGGAGGCGCTGTGCACTTTTTGCAGGATATTGCGACGCCGTGGTACGCGCTTGTTCGATGCCCATTCAAGTGGTGTTGTTAAGCCCACTACCATGGCTCCCCAGCGCGTGATCGATACTCGGATCACCGTCGGAAAAACCTATGCGGAAGACATCATGGTGTTCACCGAAAACACCCAGCATAGTTGCACGAGCACAGTACTGTTCGACGTTTTCATCGAGACTTCGAAGGTCTTTAATCGGGTGACGCTTGCCAATGGGTTCTCCAGCAATATCGAATAGGATTGCATCCACAAACTGCACATCTGGATGCGTATTCAGGAAGCTGTCCAACTCGCTCATGTTCTCGGGTTTCTTCAACATTTGCGCCTCCGAGGCGTTGTCGCATTCCTCACGGTACTGACCGACACGATTTCAACAACTTAAGTTAGCCTACCAATTTGGGTACTTTTTGACTCCAATGAGAGGATCAAGCTCCCCACATTGAGGCCAGCTGGGGCGTCTACACCTTCACAACCCCTTCTTGGGGCGGACCGCGGTTGCGGATGCACAGGACCCCGACCCGGAGGCGGGCCGGCCGGTGGGCGCGCTTGGCGCGGGGTTTCGGGCGCATCATGAGCGGCCGGACGCGGGTCACGCGATGACACGCGCCGCCTGCGATCTGGCCTTCTGGCGCCGG
>NZ_JBWVAZ010000015.1:0-81468 GCF_057220975.1 Ruegeria sp. HKCCD9138
TGGTCCTCCGTTTCCTAAACATAACGGTGGACCAGTTCAGTTGGGGAGGCTCACACAGTTTGCACCTTTCATGAAAAAAACTCAGCCCCCGATAGGGGCTGTTTGGGTGAATTTCTTCGAAGGAAGAATTAAGTTCTCTCGTCATTGAAAGGGTGTTCAGCGAGGATGTTTTCGATTTCATCCTTTAGAAGGCTATACCAAGCTGATGAGAGCTTTTTTATCAACTCCAACTGCTTGCGGAACAGAATCCTACGGGTGCCTTGGCAGCCGTCACGATGTCGCAATTCATATTCTTGTGCCAATTGCGATGTGATCGAGCAAAATATCCAATACAGAAGTTGATCGAGGCTCTGCGTGGTCTTCTCAGCGAACACATTGCCCCGCTCTTCGTAGACAAGTCGAAATTGATCTCCCTGGATTTCTATATGTGGCCGGCCGTCCTGCGGCGACGTAGAAAAAACCGTAGTGCACGATTTAGGTGCGTCAATTTTTGAGGCCAGATCCCATACCTTCTGCTGAATGAAATTGATTGAAACGCCCACTATAGTTCACCTCTCTTGACCTCGCGCATTCTCGCTCACGATTTCGAAAGGTTCTCAGCTAGTTCACATGCACGATCAAAATTCTCGTTGAGGGTCTCAGTATCGTGTCTGTTATCATATAACATCCTGAAGTCATTCAGTAGATGGTTGCCAATTTTAGCATATCCATTTCTATCCTCATTTTGCAGGATATTGATAGATTTTGCCAAACCTTTGTAAATTGTGGCGCGTTTTGCCTGGGCGATTTCTGCCTGAATTCTTACCAGAAGCCCCAAAAGCTCCTCTTCTCTCTCACTTCGCATTACATCACCTCAATTGAACTGCTCGGGATATGCGGATTTGAACTCATCAAGCGTATAGGTTTTGCCAGTCTTTCCGTCGCGCACAGATTTAATCCAAGCGTCCGGATAATCCCGAGGCAACAGTACTTGATCAGCACCACCTCGATATTTGGGATTTGTCGATCCAACGGGCTGTGGGGCTACTCGACCAATATGAATTTGAGTACCTTCGGGAATTACGATCACTGCTTCAAACTGAGTACTATTCCACTTCGGGTACACCGCTGTTTCTTCGCGCCCCAGATTTCGTTCAGTTCCTGCAAATCCACCATTGGCTTTTGCTTGATCTGCACCCCCGCCAAATTTTCGATAAACTGGTGTATCCACAGTAGTCCTTACAGTAGCATACTGGCCATCTTTAAAGGTTTTTGCGATGCCTGCCGGCAATGGAACATGTTCGGCAATTGCAATCTTGTCATCAATTTTTGTTGAAAATGCTCTGCTCGAGCCTCCCTGCAGGCCCGCCGCTCCACGTGTCAAACCTGCATCAATGAACCCACCGACGACTGCTAGGGTCGCATCAATGGCACGATCTGTTACAAATTCTCCAAGCGCCGCTTCATATGCTTCAGGGTATTCTGCAATCAGTTCCGCAGTGCCTGTGAACTCTGCCCATACTTCTAGTTTTTGTTTGCCATTGGGCGCTTCGGCAAGCCCTTCTTCGCCGTACTTTTGAACTGCATTTTGAAGTCTTTGATAAAGATTTGGCCCTTCTAGTGCAGAAAACGGATTGGTAGTAGATGGATTTACCAAACCAAGTTTCACGTATGCATCTTTTACGGCGGAAACGCAGGCTGGGCTGGATTGGTTTGCGGTACATGCATCACGCAGCTGTTCGTCTCGTTGCTGGTCTACCCCTTCAAGGTGCGTGATTGTTTTCTCCAAATCAGCGATTTCCTGATCGGAACATTCAGCGGTAGACTGACAATCCTCCAGTTCACGCTTGCTACCGACCAGCAAGGACGCTTCTGTGTGTGACAGATAGTTGTTCAAGGCTGCGGATTGCGCGACCGCCGCTGCGGAAGCTACGTTTTCAGCATTGCCCCCAGATGCGAGCAGGCCTGCGACGGCACCAAATAGCTCCGCACGTTTTTGAATCTCATAGTCTGACAGCCCTGCGAGCGCAGGATCCGTACCTACAAAAATACTCTGCGCAATTCCACCAGCCGCACCCGCTGCACAGTCCGCACCGGTGGCTTCGGCGGCGGCACAACCCGCGAGCGCATGAAGTAGCATATGACCTGCTGAGCCTTCACCACCGTTGATGGGGTTGCCATTCACGTCAGTGAACAACCCACCGATTTCAAACTGGGCATCTGCCAGCGCAAGGTTTGTGACTGTCTGTACAAGGCTTGCCGAGAAACCATCCGCGAAGTCAGTCCCATAGACGGCTGAACTCAGACCGGAGGAAATTGAGCCGTCCAACGCCCCTTCCAGAATGCCGGCCACCGTGAGTTGTGGACCTTGCGGATTACCAAGACCACTAATCAAGGCGTCATTCAGGGGGCTGCTCTCAGGGATGTTAAGATTGATGCCCGAGGTCAGACCAGCAGATACACCGGAGAATGTGGCCGCTTCCAGAATCGCGCCCAGATCGAGATCTCCGGCTACGACACCATCCAACGTTTCGACGAGTGCTGTTGAAGTGAACGCATTGGCTCCATTGGAGACGGCTACCGAGGTCAGGTTTGGCAGCAACTCACCGACCAGCTGAGGCGCGACATACGCCGCCACCACAATTGACACCAACGCCTTGAACGCGGGCGAGAGTTGGGTCTTCTCTTCATAGAAATATTCATCCGCCAGTTCCTGGCTGATCAGTTCCAGCCCGTCGATGGCCAGAAGTTCCTCTGGGTAGAGATCTTGCGGGTTGGGCGCATCAACACCTGCGGTTTGATACAGCACCAACTCAGCATCGCCACCGATGTCGAAACTCATGCCTTGCCCGGCAAGCAATTCGGTCAGAACGGCTGTTTCGGTAAAGCTAGTCTCGGTGATCGTGGTCATGGCGACCAGACCCATGTCGGTCTCGAAGAACTCGGAACGGTGACTGTCGATGGCGGCCTGCACCGAGAAATCGCCCCCGGTTGTGATATTCAGGTTCTGGCCGGCAGACAGTGTCGCGCCGACAAGCGTTGTGTCCGTGCCCGAAACGACGCTCAGATCCAGGGCCGCCAGTGCATCGGTTCCGGTATTGATGTGATCGACCGTGTGCAACTGGCTGGACTTGATCAGCAATCCGCCAAGGTAGCTTTTCTCTTTGGTATGCGTCTCTTCAAACACATCGGTGTAGGTGCCGACGAGGATGTTGCCCTCGGTCGCAGTGAGGTTGATATCACCAGCAGCACTGGCGAGCTCTGTCCCAGCTGTGGTCAGGTCACCTGTCTCAGCGATAACATCGATGTCACCGCCAGCGGTGATCCCGGCACCCCGGTTGGTGACGGCAAGCGTGGACCGTGTTTCCTTTTTCTTCGACAGGAACCCACTGCTGGTTTTGCGGGTTTCTGATTTGGCGATGTCTTGCGCGGCAGCCAGAACTACATCGCCAGCCGCTGCCAGATGTGCCTTTCCGCCCGCATCAATCTGTGTACCGACCAGTACCGCGTCTCCGCCCGCGTTGGCGATGAAGTCCCCACCAGTAGACAGTTGCGTAACCTGGGCGGTCAGGGTCAGGCGATCCGTCCCGTTCTTCGCATCGCCTTCACTGTATTGCACGCCGGATTGCTCGGCGAGCAGGTAGAGACTGCCGCCTGCCGTCAGCCGCGTGTCCCCTGTGACCTGCGCCTGAACACCGGCCAGTGTCATGTCAGCAGAGGAGATGATCGACAGGTCACCACCCACGTCAAAGCGCGAGGCAAGATTATCGGTGATCCGGGTGACGCTTGTGTTGGTGTAGTATTCTTCTGTCCGCGCCAGACCTTCGATAGTGACGTTGCCAGCCGCAAATATCGAGGTGTCAGAGCTGGATCTGATCACCAGCGCTTTGCCCGTGAAATCCCCGCCTGTGATGATGTCGACCAGATCGCCGCCGAGTTCCGTGTCTTCGAATGCAATGTTCCCGAAAGATGTCAGAGACAGTGAGCCACTCTCGGCAATCAGCGAACCGCCAGAACCGGTAATCTGGCCGGCAACGATTGTCAGATCACCGCTGTCTGACGTGTTGGCTTTGTCCAGAGAAGCGAGCAAGCCTGTATCTGACAAGCCGAACCGGTCGCCAAAGCCGTTGAAGCCCGTTCCCGGACCCTGAACTGCATCTCTACCTTCATATGAGGTTCCGTCGCCCGGATATCCATTCCACTCGGCTGGTCGGTTGATATTCTGAAACAGCTCGTCCTGAATTTGCAGACGATCCAGAAAATAGTCGGAAGATATGAAGTCTTCGTAAGAGACTGGGATTGTACCGAAATTGGTCCGACCCTCTCCAATCAAATTATCCAGACTGGCCAGTTCCTGAAGCTCTGGTTGAACCGGTGTCAAAGACGACCCAGAGACAACCAATTCAGGCAGTGGCGCGCTTGTCACGACGGAATTATCACGCGGCGCAACAACGCTCGTGGTTCCGGATCTGATGTCGCCATTCGCCACGACCGATGCGCTGCTGATGTTGACAGCGCCACCCGCCAGTATTTGGCCAATCTCCGATGTTGCCCCGTTGGAGGTCTCGCGCGAGACTGGTGAATAGGACACTCTTTCTGTTCGTGTGTAAAAGGTGGCGTCGCTACCGCCGCTGCCCTCGTTGATCTCTGTCGTCACGCTTCTTGTATAGGTCGCTGTATGGGTGACCTTGGTGTCGTGGTAACCGTTGTTTGCAAAGCTTGAGCTTTGGATCTCGATTCCTGCATCAGCAGAAATCAATCCAGCGTCGTTGCGTACATTATCCGCCTGAATGGCAATTCCAGCGCCCGAAAGAACTTCGGGCCTATCCCCCGAAGCAGCAACAGAAGTACCTGTGCTCCAGGTCACGCCACCACGACCGGAACCATAAACCGTTGCACAACTTGAACTGCTAGGAGTGGGCGAATTGCTTCTGGAGCTGGTGTAACAGCTTTCCAATTCCAGATCGGCCGGGTTCGTCGAAACCCTTCGGCTGGCTGTCTTATTGTCCGGGGTTCCCGCAAATATCTCAACACCCGACTGTGAGGGCTGTGTCACAATGCTGTCGAAACGGTTGTCAAAAGTCTCTGCTTCAATAGCCAGGCCCCCATCTGCTTCAATGCGCCCGGACTGGTTGAGAACCGTGCCATCGCGGGCGACCAGCTGCATTGTGTCACCGGACTTCAGCAGACCGCCGCGGTTGCTCAGATCAGAACCACTGCGCAGTTGAAGAGCGCCACTCGCCTTTATCGTGCCGCGGTTTTCCAGATCACCACCAAGATCGAGCAGGAGATCTCCGTCAAACTCCACCCGTTCTGATTCACTGACAGAAATTCCACCGGTGTCCAACGTGACTGCAAGCCCATCACCTGCGCGCAGTTGATCAAAATGTGACGCATTCAGCCCGCCATTCAGCGAACCTGATTGAAACTCGAGAACGGATTGCCCCACCGCCAGCGCATCTGCGCCAAGCGTGGTTACCCCTGAAACCGTAACTTGTGTATTGTGCGCGTTCACGATCCCATTGAGGTCGAGATCCCCTGCTGTCACCGAAAGATCAGCTTGTTGCCCGGCAATCAGATCGCCATCGATGATCGCCTGATCCTGAGCTGTCACCGACAGGCTTTCGACAGCAGCGATCTGGGATTCGTCGCTTGTCCGGATCTCGTCACCGGTTACGGTGACAGATTGCCCCCGTGACGATCCCGTGTGAGTAACCGACCCGTCTGTGGCCTCAATGGTCAGCTCTTCAAGCGCCTGAGCCTGACCTTCAATCTGAGCGTCATCACCGTTGAGAGCCACAGACTCCGCAACAAGTTCCGAACTTGCACCTGTTACAAGCTCGGTTCCGGCCGTCAGAGAAGCCGTCTCAAGGGCGGCCGCCTTGCCATCGAAGGTCAGTTGCGTCAGCGCATCAACATCGATGGACTGTGCAAAGACCTCAGAGTTGCTGTCCAGCACCGCAGAGGCACCGGTTGATGCAGCCGCAAACGCTTCGCGCGCGACAATTGCGCCGGAGATGTTCAGCATCCCCGCGCTTTCCAGACGGATTGCACCGCCCGCTGCCTGACCGTTGAAGGTCAGGTCGCCATTGCTGGTTCTGATGTCGATCAGATCACCGCTCTCGGAGGTGATCGCACCTTCCAGAAGGATCGGACCCTGGTTGCGGACCTGGACGCGCCCGCCCGCACGGATCTGCGGTGTATGACCAGCATCAGGAGCGCCCAGCGTAAGCTGCCCATCAGCCCGCAGCGCAATGTTGGTTGAGGACGCCATATCCCCGTTCAGACGCACGCCCACGCCATTTTCGGTGGCAATCAAACGGATTGCGTTGGCATACATGCCACCAAGAGCGGCGACGTCCACAGCCAATGCGGGGGCAGCCCCTTCACCGGCCTGCTCGGTGATCCCGGTAACCGCGCCCGTTTCCGGATCGTAAGACCAGTTATAGTCCACCTGGTTGGCACCAGCGACGACATTAAGTTGATCCGCTCGCATCTTGCCGTAAATCGCGGCCGCTCGTGCAATCACATCGACTCGGCTGGTGTCGGTCAGACCTATCCGGTTTTCCGGGTTCAGACCTCCGGCCCCGATTGTAACCGTGCCCCGGCGTACGTCGAACCCGGTGAGCGCACCATTGCCAGCAAATTGCGGCTTACCAGTTGTCAGCGTCGCACGACCCGTGTTGATGAAACCGCAGCCGTTGCAGGTGATGCCAAACTCGTTGGCGACCACCACATCCATGCGCTTTCCAGCCACTTCCAGAATGCCGCCCAGCTGGGTCTGATTCCCGCCAACAACCTCACCGATCCAAAGATTGGCCTCTTGTCCCGGTGTCAAGTTGCCGTTGCCTTCAATCACACCGCCAAGCTGCGTATTGGTGATCGTGGCCGAGTTATTCAGGATCAGATCATCTGCCTGAAAGTCGGTGTAGACATCGTGACTGACGCCTGCGCCATTTGGGGTCGAGATGTTAATGACCGTTGTGCCGTTTAGCGACTGGTCGACATGTGGGCGCGGACCAGTGTTCGGGCCGACAGGCTGGATGTTCTGCGCATGAAGCAAAGCAGGTTGTATTGTCAACGCAAGCGTCAGGACCGAAGAAACGACTTTCTCGAAAACACGACTACGCATGGTTACGACTTCCCAAATTACTTTGCTCAACAAAACGCTTCATCAGAACTGCAACCTCAGACTGAGATACCCAACAGTCTTGTCGGATTCGAAGGCTGGATTGGTGTTGGGTGGGGACTCGTCAGGTCGGCTCAAAGCGTGCGCCACCTGCATTTGCAAGGTAACCTTATTGTTCATGATGATATCGGCACCCAGGCTGATACCGGCCAGGTGATCCTGAGACCAGCGGCGCAAGGCAGAGGGTTTGACATACCCGAAATCGAGGCCCGCATTCATGCGCACTTCAAATCTTGGCGCTTTGTAGGCACCCAATTCGACTGTGTTGCGGAGATAGATTCCTGTATCGCCATAGAGGCTGTTGTCGTGAAAGCCGCGAACCGTGCTCCAGCCGCCAATGCCGAACTGCTCAATGCCAGGTAGGACATCGTCCGAGTATTGCCCGGCCAGTGTACCCCGATAGGTAAGCCCGCTTTTTCCAAGCGGAGAAGAGAAATCAGCGCGGATCTTCACAAGACGGAATTCCTGATCGATGACGCTGAGTTCAGGAATGTCTGCCCCTAGTGCATCAAGCCCGGCTTTCACACCTATGTTCCAGAACAGCCGACCCTGCCCGATGGTGCTTTCGCCCCGAAGGCCAAGCGAGGCAACTGTGAGGCGCTGGCGCTGACTGGTGATCTCGATATCGTTGATCGAGGTTTTAGTTCTGTTCAGCTTCAGATCACCGTAGGCATAGACCTTCGATGTCTGGTTCCGCATCAACAGGCGCTCAGTCAGCAGGATCAGGTACTGGCTGCGTCCTTCTGTGACAAAGGATTGGTTGATGCCTTGGGTGATGAAGCGATAGTCGCTCGCTCCAAAATCCGCATTGAACAGCCAGTTGCCTACCGGCAAGCCCCAGTTGACAGAAACAGAATCCGAATAGCGCTCCCCGCGCTCCTCAAATGGAGTGGTGGTGATTCCGATCCGCAGCTGGTCATTGAGGTTTAACCCGTTATCGAGTCCAAATGTGCTGGTGCCTTTGATCCGGCCTGTGGACTCAAAACCGGAATTGTCGAATTGGAAATCCAAGTACCATGGGCGTCGGTCTTGCACGTCAACCTGAATGAAGGACCCGCCAGGTGTTTCTCCGGGCACGAGCTGGAACTGGCCGCTGGCCGACCGGGGTGCGTTGATGTTCTCCAGCCCCTGTTCCAGATCGCGCAGGTTCAGAAGGTCACCACGTGCAGTCGGGAAGGCCGTATAAAGACGCGCATCCGCTGGCTTGCCGGTGCCGTAGACATAGCCTTCGATGCGGCCCGGCACGATGGTGATAGCCAGAGACCCGTCTGCAATGTCCTGTTCCGGCACATAAGCACGGGTCGTGATGAACCCCAGCTCCTGATAGAATGTGTTGATCAGGTTCAATGTCTGCGCGATGTCGGCTGCTGTCGCACAGGTGCCAATCAGATCGCGATAGCCTTCGGGCTCACGTTTGAATGCCTCAAAACCTTCGAGGTCAATACTGCGGATCTCAAAGCAGGGGCCACCCGGGGGAGGAACATAGAGCTCCTCTCCAGCGGCTTGGTCCTGTACCACATTCTCACGTTCTTCGAACTCCCGGCGGCGTTGTTCCTGTTCTTCCGTCTGCTGAGTTTGCTGCTGAAGAATTTCGTTGCCGATGCGCTGCAAGTCACCAGGTGATACGCCTTGCGCTGAAACGGCTGCTGCCGTCGGCAGGATCGCCCAGAGACCAAGTGCTGTGGTTAGGGAGAGAGACCGCAAACCCATCAGTTGTCCCCCGCCGTTCTGAAACGATTGTATGCAGCAGTGAACCCGCGCAGCGACACCGGGAAATCAATGGCCTTGTCGCGGGCTGTCCAAACTCGGGCCTTGACTTCCAGTCCCCTCCGGAATGCCGCCAGGACATCGCCGTTCATCCGAAACCCCGCGTGGCAGCCAAGCTGATCGCAGACCTCGTACAAGACTTTGAAGGGACGGCGTTTGTCCACGTGCAACTCGATGCCCGGAGCCAGATAGACGCCAACAGGAACCGTTATGACTGCATAGCTTTGGTCCGTGTCTTCATCGGCAGACACGCTCAGCAGAAATACTGGCGGGCCATTTTCTTCGGCGGCAACGCTCTGTATCATCTGGCAGGCGACATCCTGTTCCACCGGTTGGCACAATACCCGCCAGTCCGAAAACACCTCGTCCGCAGACGGGGGCTCAACCTCTTGCGCCAAAGCCGCTGACTGGAAGAGAGCGATACCTATGCTGATGGCCAGCGGGTATAGAGAACTGCTCCTCATGTGCACTCAAACCTGTAGGTCATACGAACATGAGGTGTGTTCACCGGAAAACTTGCTGTTTGGACCAATTGGCCAATGGCCGGGTTCCACGTCTTTTGTGTGTATGTGGTCTGTTTGTCGAACGGGGCCGAGACGGTTTGGGACATGATGGTCGCTTGTCCCGCGCAAATCTCGTTGAATGCGTTCTGGCTGAATTTATCCTGCTGAGCGGCATGGTTTGCGCGCACTTCTATGGAGGCCTTATAGCCGCCATCGCTCGCGGGGGTAACGCTGTATATCTCTTTCAGGCGATCAGGCGATGTACCTAAACACCCGCTCAGGAGACACATAACAGCAACCGTGAGAAAAAGAGGGTTTTTCATAACAGATGAACCAATCTGAACCGACGAGAACTCGAAGACCTAAAAACGCTACTACTGCGTAGCCTGATCCAGCGGCGTTGCTTCCCAGTTGCGGGCAAAGCTCTGTGCTGCCTCCAGATCATCACGATCCAGCTCTGCGTTCAGCGCATCTCGCAGGGTACGGGCCTCTTCCATACCGCGTGCCGACGCCAGGTTGGCGTAGCTGTGTGCCTTGACGAGATTCTGATCTACGCCGTTGCCTGATTGATAGGCTTTGGCTATCTCAAAGAGCCCCAAAGGGTTGCCAGCCCCCCCGGTGCGCGAGAAATTCTCGAACGCGGTCTCGTAGCTCTGCGTTACACCTGTGCCATCACGATAGGCCTGACCCAGATAGTTGATTGCGGCCACGTGGTTTTGGTTTGCGGCTTGCTGCCAGAATGCCACCGCCCTGGCCGCATCCTGTTCCACACCTTGTCCATTTGCGAATAGCAACCCGCAGTTGAATGCGCTGTTGGCATCTCCAGACTCAGCTGCCGCACAAATCAACTCCGCAGCGCGTTGATAATCCTGCAAGACAAGTTCACCGTTCAGGTACATCAAACCGAGCCGGTTCTGCGCTAACGCACTGCCCTGATCAGCTGCCGCGCTATAGAGCTCGACAGCGCGGCGCATGTCGCGCTCAGTTCCCAGACCCATCTCAAACAGGCGCCCGATGAAGAACGCACCATCTGCATCACCATCGTCAAAACCAGCCTGAAACTCCTCGACTGCGCCCGAAACATTACCAGCTTCAAGGGCAGCAATACCCGCAGGAACGTCGGCATATGCGGCACACGCGATAGATGCAAAAACTGCTCCGCCAAAAGCGGTTCTCAAAATACCCATTCCGTAACCTTTTGTTTATTTTATTAGCTTCTCGCTAACAAAGCTCACAGCACACGTTAAGGGGGAAAATCATATCGAACTTCACTAAAAAGTTATGCGCCTTTGGTCTGTGACCGCAATGTGGCAATTCGCGTCGATTGAAGAGGTGCATGGCCTGTTTGGCGCCACATTTGTATCCATGAAAACAAAATGTCTGAGCTTTTTAACTTTACCGAACTGACCCGGGAGACAGGTGATCCAGCTTCAGAGCTGCTAAACGACGAATCGGTTTCCGAAAAAGTTACTTCGCAAGTGTAATGCGGTTATTGGGGCGGGTTTTGGCACTGCACTGCCAGCACCGAAACGTGAGGGCTGTTGAACCACTAAGAGGCTGGATGCATCCAATCTCCGCCTCAAGTCCGAAGTTGGTTGATAGGTCGGCTTTTTACCTCTATCGGAATGGTATCTGCTACGCACAACGAACAGCACAACTACAGCAACAACAAGCAGTATCAGAACTTCCACAGGATCGGACCTTGTAAATAGTTTGGTTCAAAACACATGCAGAGAAGCCCACAGCCGCACTGCACGTTATGGTTGATATCGGTGTGACCGATCGGTTTTATCTAGTGGAAAGTGATTTACATCACGTTCTCAACGTCCGCCGTGGACCCAAGGTATATCTGATCGCGTCAAAATACCTAGGATGCCTACGTTGTCACGGGCGCTCCTGTGCAGTAGCGTCCAGCACCATGGTAATTCGGCGATACCCATTTGTGCTATTGGTTAGCTTTCTGGTCATCCTGACCGGTATAGCTGGCGTTGCTCACGCGGTATCAATTGGTTGCGTTGGCATTCATTGTGAGGAACACAGGGAACCTGCTGAACACTCTGCGTTAGCAACGAACAGCGGTGATGTCTCGGTTTCTAGTCATCATCATGGCCCGGAGAGTTCAGGAACCGGAGAATGCAATCCCTTTGTCTGCCAAGCAATTGTATTGCTCGCCCAGAACAGTGAAGCCGAGCAGGGTCAACGTGATATTGACCCAGAGTTCCAGATTAGGGCTCAAGCCAAGCTGAATGAACCAGATAGCCCTTACAGGCCCCCTGACCTTTAAAGCAGTGTAAACCCTTGCGGACCTAAGCGACCTGCCCGTCCGGCTGTTCGCGATGTGTCGCAACACTACCAGCTCCCAAAATGTCAGGACCAATCCATGAAAAAAAGTTACTTACTAGTTGGCGTATGCACCGTCGCTGCCGTCGCCGCTTTCACAATTCTTCGGCCCGGTTCAATCGAAGATGCCGAACCACAGGAGACACTTGAAGGCGATGCTATGGTCGCAATTCAGATGCCGCCCATCGAGGGTAATGCCGCAATCGGCCAGCGTGTCTTTGAGGTCTCCTGCGCCTCCTGCCACGGCGTGAATGCGGTCGGTATAGAAGGCGCAGGGCCGCCTCTGATCCACAAAATATACGAACCCAGCCACCACGCTGATGAAGCCTTTCAGAGGGCGGTTTCACAAGGTGTAAGAAGCCATCATTGGCAGTTTGGCGACATGCCGCCCGTGGAAGGTTTGACGCGAAGTGACGTTGCTATGGTGATCGCGTACATTCGTGAAATTCAACGTGCCAATGGGATAAATTGAGGACAGCACCATGAAAAAGATCGTAACGCTCGCATTCATGGCCGTTCTTCCCAGCGGCATACTGGCGCATTCCAAGGTCGAAGAAACAACCCCTGCAGACGGAGCCACAATAACCACTGTGCCCGCTGAAATTGGCCTCAACTTCTCTAAGGACATCCGGCTGACACGGATAGAAATGGCCCATGATGAACACTCGGCAGTAAGCCTAGATTTGGGCGACCAGACAAGTTTTGGTCAGGAGTTCACGATCCCACTGCCGAGCAATGGAACTGGCACCTATGTCATCGAATGGCGTGGTTTAGGTGAAGACGGCCATGCGATGCAGGGCGAGTTTTCCTTTACCGTGGAATGAGCATGCCAGACATTTGGGGTATTGCCGCAGTCTTCGCAAAGCTGGGGCTCTACATTGGCTTTGCGGGCTCCACCGGGCTTATGATTGTTAGCTGCCTCTATTCCGGCTTTGTCGCACCGATACAACGAGGGGTCATGCGCCAAGCTAGGGCCTTGGCGTGCCTTGCTCTCGCCGCAACGGTAGTTGGCTTCATGCTTCGTGGGGCCGCCTTAACAGGCGAATTTGACGGCATGGTCGATCCAGAGATGCTTGGTCTACTTTGGCAGACATCCGTGGGCGACGTCCTTGCCTACCGCCTTATCGGCGCAGTGATGATCCTTGTAGGACTGTCTGTTCCTCGCTTTGGTCTATGGGTCGCATTGTTGGGTGGCACGGTGGCTTTGTGGTCCTTTGCACAGATCGGGCACGTGCCCGAACTGGAGAGTTTTGGCGTCCAACTCTTGCTCCTGTTGCACCTGCTATGTGTAGCCTTCTGGGTGGGCATCTTTAGCCCGCTGCGGAGTATGGCTCTCATGCCTGAACACCTGACAGATGCTGCTGAACTAGGTCATAGGTTTGGGCAAACTGCTGCATTGGTTGTGCCGGCTTTAATCGTGGTAGGCCTCTGGATGGCTTGGTTGCTCGTCGGCAATCTCCAAGGGCTCTTGTTTACTGGCTACGGGCGGGCACTGTTGCTCAAAGTGTTTCTTGTGGCACTGCTGTTGATCCTCGCCGCTGCCAATAAGCTCCGATTTGTTCCGGCCATGCGAGGTGGAGAGGCTGAGGCAGCGCAACACCTAGCCCGATCCATCGAGCTTGAGGCAATAATCGTACTAGTTGTGCTGGCGACAACGGCGACACTCACGAGCGTGCTAACGCATCCGAGTTAAGGTATGAAGAGATGAACAAACACCTGTATGCACTGGTTTTATGCTGCAGTGGTACAAGCGCCGTTGCAGATCATGAGTTGATAGACAGAGACTTAGCAAATGGGCAGGAACTTTATGCAGTGCACTGTGCCTCATGCCATGGAGTTAATCTGGAAGGCCAACCTAACTGGCAAACACCCGATGATGACGGAGTGTTACCCGCACCACCACATGACGTGACAGGACACACATGGCATCATGATAATCAGCTACTGTTCGAGTACACCAAACTAGGTGGGGCAGATGCTTTGGCAGCACGCGGTATCAAAGACTTCAACAGTGGCATGCCGGGCTTTGAGGGCACCCTGACTAACGAAGATATATGGGACATACTGGGCTACATACGCTCCACTTGGCCTGACGACGTTCAACAAATGCAGGCCAGTCGCAACCTACCGCACGAATAGAAGACAGTAGGTCTAGCACAGGTTTGGAAATGCACAGTTCAACGTAGCAGGTTGTGCACTTCTAAGTGTGGCACTATGGTGAGACACACTGCAAACCAACACACTACAATAGTGTTTACTATCAGTGCATTAGGCGTTCGGCGGCGTTTCCCCTAGGCTCCACCATCTCACATATTGATCCGCTACCCAAGAATCTTCCAAATATGCAGCAGGAGTATCCTTTGGGCTCGAAACCGTTCTTTTGAAATTAATCGACGCAAGAAAGAGCCCATAGCGTGGCTGTACCCATGCGAGACACGCAGCCAACACTACTTTGCGCGGGGCCAGACCTCCGAATTGATCATGTGGATCGGTGCACCTTCGGCAAA
This sequence comes from Ruegeria sp. HKCCD9138, assembly GCF_057220975.1. NCBI lineage: Bacteria > Pseudomonadati > Pseudomonadota > Alphaproteobacteria > Rhodobacterales > Roseobacteraceae > Ruegeria > Ruegeria sp. HKCCD9138. Next base: position 14,286 of record NZ_JBWVAZ010000015.1, read on the forward strand.
CGCGTTGACCTGATCAAAGATGTCGGCGAATTGCAGGTCGAACTCGTCCTCGGTGACGAAACCGATATGCGGCGTCGCGATCAGGTTGGGGTGCGAGAGCAGCGGGTCGTTCGGGTCGGTCAGCGGCTCGGAATCGAAGACGTCGATGGCGGCTTTGCCGGGGCGGCCCTTCCTGAGCCCATCCAGCAATGCGCCGGGCTCGATCAGCCCTGCCCGGGATGTATTCACGAAAAGTGATCCGGATTGCATCACGGCAAAATCACCCGCTGTTATGATCCCTTTGGTCTCTGGCTTCAGGCGAACATGAACCGAGACGACATCGCTGCCGGAAAAGAATTCGGCGCGGCTGGGCGCGACGGGTGCGCCATCGGTTCTGGCGCGTGCGCGGCCGTCATCGGAGGACCACCAGGTGACGTTCATGCCAAAGGCTTCGGCGTAACCCGCAACCGCGCGGGCAATACGGCCATAGCCGTAAAGTCCCAGCTGACGCCCACGCAGTGTCTTGCCAACTCCGGCTTGCCAGCGACCTGCCTTGACCGACGCCATTTGTGCAGGCAAGTCCCGCATCCCGGCCATGATCAGTGCCCACGTGAGTTCGGCTGCAGCGAAAGATGGTGTGCCGCCGTGCATATTCGAACAAAGCAGCACATTGTGATCAGAGCAGGCCTGAACGTCCACATGAGGATACACGCTGCGCTGGCTGATCAGGCGCAGGTTGGGCAATTGTTCCAGCAACTCACGGGTCATCTTGGTGCGTTCGCGAAACAGGACCACTGCCTCAGCGTCCTGCAAGCGAGACGCCAATACGGTGGTGTCTTCAACGTGGTCTGTCCAGACTGTCACATCATGGTCGGTGAGTTTGGCAAAACAAGGCAGGCCGCGCAGCGTGTCAAACCAGTCATCCAGAATGTGAACTTTCATCGGCTTTCGATACCCCGCCCGGTTTCCAGTTTTCGAGGTGTGGGAACAAAATGCGGAGCTTCAAGCGCCGACAGTGCATTGCGGACACGTTCGCTTTGATCCAGCAGGTGATTGAATTGCTCATCACAGCCCGCAATCGGTGTCGGATAATCCGCCATGTCCCGTCGCAAAGCTGCCAGTGCCAGCCTGAGTTCCTGTCGCGCGATTTCGAGGCATTCAGAGTAATCGTTCATCGTGATACTCCTTTTTGTATACCTTTGTATACATTATTCTTAAAGCCCGATCAACTCCCGGTCCAGACACTTTCGGGTACATAGATATGCCCATCCGCTAATTTGCGCGCAGTGCGCACCAGGCCCGCCGCGTTCAGGGCAAAGCCGTTTTCGGCGGAAAAATCCACCAGAACGTCGATCGTTCCCGATGCATGTTCCAGCACGACCTCGGCAGGCCCCGTCTCAGCCCGTTGCAACAGCCCATCCGCAACAGTCCCCGGCGTCAGCGCACAAGAGGCCATGCACTGCGCGCCGGTGACCGCCATCGTCGGGTGGGTCTTCCATGGCATGAAATACCTGACAGCGATTGTTCCGCCGTCTCGGGCGGGCGACAGAAGGCCGAATTTCGGGGTTACCGATTGGGACACATCCCCCATCCCCATCCTTTCACCGGCCTCGATCCGAACCGCCTCCATCCGGTCAAAAAACTCGCGATTACCGTCCAGTTCTTCGGCGCTTTCATAGCCCGTCAGACCGAAATCCTCGGCGCGTGCGATGACCATGGGCATGGCAACATCCATGCAGGTCAGCTCGATTCCCTGAACGGTATCGCGCAGGTTCCCCGTCGGTAGAAACGCACCGGTGGATGAGCCTACAACGCCCATGAAACTAAGCTGCACAGGGGCAGCGTGACCCGGAACGCCCGCGATCTCGACGTCGCCTTCATAAGTCAATTGACCGCCCGGTGTCTGTACCTTGGACAGCACCTGTGCGCCCGTGTTGACGGCGCGCACGCAGATTTCCGTCTCATCGCCTTGCGGTTCGATCAGACCCATCTCAATCGCCGCAGGGCCGACCCCGGACAGGATGTTCCCGCAAGTGGGTTTGAAATCGACCAGCTTTTCCTCGACCGAGACCTGAGCGAAGAAATAGTCGATATCCGCCCAGTCATCCTCGCTCGCCGACAGCATTGCCACCTTGGTTGTCACAGCCGCGCCGCCGCCGATGCCGTCGATATTCAACGGATGCCCGGCACCGATTGCAGCAATCAAAACTTCCGCCAAGGTATCCAGATTCTCTGGCAAGTCCGACCTGCGGAAATAGGGACCGCGCGAGGTTCCACCGCGCATGAAGACATAAGGGATTGCCTTCTGGGTCATAGCGCGCCCCTCTCATCGGGTGAAACCAAGGAGGTCGTCGGACCTGTCATGGCGCGGCTCATTTCAGCGGCCATGGCAGGTCCACCATGTCCTGCAGCAGACCCGGCGGGAAATCCCGGTTCAGCGCGCCCGCCATGATGCACATGAAGCCGATGCCACAGGCGGTCAGGATCAGGGTCATTTGCCAGCTTGACCCGGCACGAATGCGGAAGAAAGCGATCAAGAACCCGATCAGGGCAAGGATGAAACCAACGACCCACGTGGCCGCAATCAAGCTGGCGAACCACGCCAGTGTGGACCAGAGGCCATGAGGTGCGTTGGCATCTTCACCAGCGATTTCCTTGTCGGCAAAGATCGCATCACCCTCGGGCCGCCGCATCATCTGGATCAGCAAAACGACACAGCAAAACAGCGAGACACTGCCGATCACAAGCGGGATGATCTTGTCTGTCATGTTGTAGTCGGGGATCATGTTGGCGTTGACCAGGGCAACGATCAGATAAGCCATGATCACCAGCAGGAAGACCAGCGGCGCGCGTTTGTTTCCCGCCTGCACGTCGCCTTCGGCCATGATCATCTTGGCCTGTCGAATGCCGAGAATAACTGAAACAACCGTGACCACGATCAAAATTATTACGATCGGGCTGAAGACGTATTCCATGCCTTCGCCAAAGCTCTTGCGGAACCGGAACGAGGCGATCTGGAAGGCTTGGTTGGTGAACTTCTCAACCGGGTTCGACAGCACGAAGCCGATCAGGAAGGCCGGGCGCGACCAGTCGAAACGGCGCAGGAAGATGCCGATCAGGCCGATGACAAACAGGGCCAGAAGGTCTTCAAAGTTCTGACCGGACTGGAATGCCGCGAAGCTGATCAGCATGAACAGAAACGGCGCCAGATAAGTGAAGCGGATTGTTGTCAGTTTGGCGATCCCACCCGAGGCTGCGATACACAGGATGGTGCCCACCACGTTGGCAAGAGCTAGCAACCAGACAATCGAATAGGTGATGTCGAGATTGTCCTTGAGCATACTCGGGCCGACCTCGATATCCCCCGACCCCAGCAGCGCCACCGCGCCGATGAAGATCGCCATCGAACCAGATCCGGGGATGCCAAACAGCAGGGTTGGCACCAGCCCGCCGCCCTCCTTGGCGTTGTTCGAGCTTTCCGGCCCGATGACGCCACGCACTTCGCCCTTGCCGAAGTTGCTCTTGTCCTTGGTGGATTGAACCGAGTGGCCGTAGGCGATCCAGTCGACGACTGACCCCCCGAGACCGGGAATGACGCCAACGACCACCCCGATGATCGAACAGCGGACCGACAGCCAGATATTCGCCGCCCAGTCCTTGACACCGTCCAGCCATCCGGCCCCCAGCGAGGCCCCCTTGGCAATCGATCGGTCTTGCCGCAGCAGGGAGACGATTTCCGGGACAGCAAAGATGCCCAAGCCGACGATCACCAGTTTCAGGCCATCCGTCAGATAGGGAATGTCATAGGTCGCCATGCGCAGCGACCCGCCCGCATCCGCCTCGCCTATTGTACCGACCATTAGGCCAAGACCTGCGGCGGCTACGCCCTTTAGCGGGATACGCCCGGCCAGAATGGCGACCATCGACAGGCCGAGAATGGTGATCATCAACATTTCCGGCAGGCCAAAGGCCAGAACGATCGGTCGCGCCACCAGGATGAACATCGTCAGGAAAGTCGCGCCGACCAGTCCACCGAACAGCGACGACGCAAAGGCCGCGGACAATGCCCGCGCGGCCTCACCTTTTTTGGCCATCGGAAAGCCGTCCAGCACAGTCGCCTGCGAGGCGGAACTGCCAGGAATGCCCATCAGAACCGAGGCAAAGGTGTCAGAGGTCGGCACAACAGCGACCATTCCGATCATCAGCGCCAGACCCAGGATCGGGTCCATTCCGAACATGAAAGGCAGCAACAGGGACAGGCCGGCAATGCCGCCCAGCCCCGGAAAGACACCAACGGCCAACCCCATGACTACGCCGAGCACAAGATAGCCCAAAACGATGGGTTGCAGGATCAAGCCCCACGCATCACCAAACGCAGGAAGAGCTGTGGCGAAAACCTCCATAGCGGCCGCCTTTCATTTAATCTTGGTAGAAGTCAAAAAGCGCGGCCCTAGCGTTGAGGGCGCGCGCTGCGAGTCGTCGGCCTAGTTCAGCTCGACGCCGTAGGCTTCTTTCAGCCAGTTCAGGACGTATTGCTTGGCATTGTCGTCCACATTCGTTGCGGTCTGTAGTGCAGCCTTCGAGCCATCGCCGACAAAGACCGGATACTTGCCAACTCGCTTGGATGAAATTTCGGCAAAATCCGGCCGCTCGGTCACAGCCTGGAAGGCTGCGGTATAGGTGTCCACGACCTCCTGCGGGGTATCGCCGGGAAGGAAGGCGAGCTTCTGAACCGGGAAGCCCGCGACAAAGAACGCTTTCCACGCATCCCAGGCCTCGCCATTGGTTTCACATCCATCGGTCGCTTCGCAGACCTCTTTGAAGGTCGGGATATCCGGGAAGGTGGGGTCGCGTACGATATTGCCATCAGCATCCAACGCACCCCAGGTCATCATCGGAACGGCCTGACCCGCCTCAACCAATGGCGCCGAGCCCCCCAGATAACCGGAAGACGTCTGATAATCGATATTGGCCTCGCCGCGCTCGAACATCAGGCGGCCATCGCCGCGGCCCTTGATGCCGAACACCGGCTCGACATTCATGCCCAGCATCTGCCAGGCCAGCAGTGGCACCAGGTCCAGGCGGGTTGCGCCCTGCGAGCCGTAGATGAAATTAGTGTCCTTCAGCGCGTTGGCAGACCCGTCAAACTTGGCGCCATCTTCTGCGTTCAAGTAAGCGACTCCGCCGGTTCCCGAAGCCATGACCGGAATCCAATCATTGTATTCGTAGCGCACACGTGGATCGCTCAGCAGGTACGGAAACTGGGTCGAACCCGATGTACCGAACAGAAGCGTGCCATCATCGTGGCTCTGCTCTTGGAACCAGTTCGCGCCTTTGGTAGACCCCGCGCCGGGCATGAACTTCACCACGACGGTCGGCTGACCCGGCAGCGCTTCGGACAGTAGCGGTGCAAAGAAGTTGGCCCACTTGGCAGAGCCACCCGTTTCCGAAAACGGGATCACCCATTCGATGGTCTTGCCCGAGAAATCGACCTCGGCTGTGGCGGGCGCGGCGATGCCGGCGGCGGCGATCAGCCCCACGACAGCGCGACGGGTAAAGTTGGATACGGTCATTGGATCCTCCCTGTTGACCAGACAACCACGAAGGCGCCTCTCGCACCACCATGATCGCAAATAGAACTGTGGGGTTGATTCCCCCTCCCATCTGGCAATCATGAAGGGCCAACCTTGCGCGAAACTTGCAGGAGATCTGATGCGGATCGTTATCGTCGAAGATAATGAAACTCTCGCCAACGCCATTGCCTACCGCCTGCGTGATCGTGGCCATGCAGCGGACGTGTTGACCGATGGCGATGCGGCAGAATTGTATCTTGAACAGGAAGGCGCGGATCTGATCGTTCTGGATATCAATCTGCCCGGTCGGTCGGGGCTTGAAATCTTGCGAGCCCTGCGCGGCCGAGGTGACGGTGCGCCTGTAATTCTTCTGACGGCCCGCTCGGAAACTCGCGACAGGGTCACAGGTTTGGACATGGGTGCCGATGACTATCTGGTCAAACCGTTTGAGATGGACGAGCTGGAGGCGCGCATACGCGCACTTTCAAGGCGCAAACAGCTGGACTATGGCGAGAAAGAAACGATTGGTCGTCTGGAGTTCGACCGAGGAGCGCGTCAGGTCAGCGTACAAGGGAAAATTCTCGATGTGCCGCGCAGGGAAATGGCGGTGCTGGAATGCCTGTTGGAGCGGCGGGGAAGGATCGTGCCCAAGGGTCAGCTGACCGATTACGTCTATGGCGTTGGTGCAGACGTGGACGACTCGGCCGTTGAACCCCACGTGTCGCGTTTGCGCAAGCGGCTTCAGGATCTTGGCATCGCCATCAAGACCGCACGAGGGCTGGGATATTTGCTTGAGGTGCAAAAGTGATCCAGCACAGCTCGCTCCGGCTCCGGCTGTTTCTTTTGATCCTGACACCGCTTGTCGTGCTGGCTGTATTGCTTGGGGTCTGGCGATTTGCCGTCGCTCAACGCACTGCGCAGGAACTGTTTGATGACAGTCTCCTGTCCGCAGGTCTGGCGATTTCCAGAGACGTCGCCATTTCCGGCGGTGACGCGCTGTCACCTTCGACGCGAAGCTTTATCCGTGATGCGTCCGGAGGCGAGATATTCTACCACGTTACAGGACCCGGCGGCATCTATGTGACGGGGTATGCATATCCTCCGTCCCCGGGCGCAATTACCCACGAAGACCCTTACAAACCGCACTTTTTTGAGGCCATCTATCGCAACGAACCCGTTCGTGTTCTCAGAATGACCGAGCGTGTGACACTGGAAAACCTGGTAGGTGACGCAACCGTGACGGCCTGGCAACTGATGGCTGACCGCAATTCGTTTGCCAATCAATTGTCTGTGCGCGCAGCGATCCTTATGGGCATCCTGCTTGTCACGCTGGCTCTGGTCGTCTGGTTCGGAGTTGCGCGAGGTCTGCGACCGTTGCTTGACTTACAGGACGCGATCGCCCTGCGATCAGCGGACGACCTTAGCGAGATCAAGCGCCCCGTACCGATTGAAGTGCAGGGCATAGTCAGAACGCTGAACCGGCTTTTTGGCCAAGTCGAACGTAGTATCAGCGCCCATCAGACCTTTATTTCTGAAGCGGCGCATCAGTTGCGAAACCCCGCCGCAGCCGTGCAGTCAATGGCCGAAGCGCTTCGGGATGCGAAAACCGACGATGACAAGGAGCAACGAATACTGGAACTGGTGACGGCTGCCAAAAATTCGGCAACCGTGGCGGAACAATTGTTGTCGCTTGAACGTCTTAGGCACCCGACGCATCAGGAACAAATGGGCGATTGCGATTTCCGATCGGTTGTCGAAGAGGCCTGCGCCGAGATGGGCGTTCACATCCTTGCAAAAGGGATCGAGTTCGATGTCACGATGCCTGACACAAGCGTCATGGTGTCCGGCGATCGGGTGTTTCTGGGCGAGGCAATCAAAAACCTGTTGGACAATTCCCTCAAACATGGCGGGGATAAGTTGAGCAGAATTTCCGTTACTCTGCGCTGCAGTGATGACTCGGTGCTGTTAACTGTGTCTGATGACGGCAAGGGACTTACACCTGACCAGAGCGATGTGGCATTCGGGCGGTTTTCGCAACTGGAACATTCCGAGGGAAGCGGGCTGGGGCTTTCGATCGTCTCCGCCGTCGCACAGCGCCACGGTGGACAGGTTTCCATCAACAACGCCGAAAGCGGAGCAAGCCTCACACTTGAACTCCCAATCGTGACGTAACTTGTTCTTGGCAATTTGTTGAGCGCTTCAGAGATCGGGATCCGACAGCAACACTGAATCTCGAAGTATTTTGTGTCTTCGTTTCATGCGCTCGTGCCCCTCAGGGCAGTTGCTTCAATCGGTCTCGAAATCCCTTTCGAAGTTTGCCCGAGATCAAGTGCCATCGGATATTTCGACCTTGTCGAAGATCTGGATGTGCGGCGCGGTGCCCGTGTCGATCAAGCGACGCAGGAGCACTCAACCTGTGTGCGTCAGGGACAACGCTGTCACTGGGAACACGAGCACTGGCAAACTGCATTGCCCCTGACGGCGTTAAGCCCTGCCTGCGCTTTAACTTCGGCTGGGCTAACTAAGCAGATCAAAGGCACCCGGCCAATGTTTTGGCCATGTTGCGGATGACTTGCGGGTAGAGGGTCACGCCGGGCTCAAGATCAGACCCGAGAGGGTCAATCACAGCGGTATTGGCGTCGGTCCCCCCCAGAACGGTGTCAATAATTCCCGGATTGAACTGAGGTTCAGCCAAAACGCAATCAATGCCTTCTTCGCGAATGCGCCCCTGTATCTCTGCGATGCGTGCCGGGCTGGGGTCGGTTGCATCACCGATTGAAATCGCGCCCGAGGCCGGAAAGTCGAATGCGTCTTCGAAATACTGATAGGCGTCATGAAACACGATGAAGCTGCGGCCACGAACCGGTTCAAGTGTTTCGGCAACCTCGGCGGACAGCGCAGCCATTTCTTCACGCGCGGCGGCAGAGTTGGCAAAATAAGCACCCGCATTATCCGGGTCAGCGGCCGACAACTGCGCCGCGATCAGGTTCAGCCAGGTTTCAGCGTTTACCGGTGACAGCCAAGCATGCGGGTCATGTGCGCCGTGAGCGTGTCCATCGTGTTCGGCATGGTCGTCATGATCGTGGTCATCGTGTTCGGAATGATCATGTTCGTCTTCATGCGCGTGCTCGCCTTCCTCGGCATGCTCATCACCATGGTCATGATCGTCGTGACCCTCGTCTTCAGCATGGTCGTCGTGACCGTGGTCGCCTTCATCTCCATGGTCATGCGCCTCGAACAACGCATTTTCACGGAAATCAAGAAGAACAGTGCCGTCCGATTCCAGCAGGGTCGTGACAGTCGCCCCTTCGGCGAGAGTCTGGACTGCGCCTTCCATCCACGGCGTCAGATCTTCGCCCAGCCAGAAAACCAGATCAGCCTCCTGCAGGGCTGCGGCCTCCGAAGGGCGCAGGTTGTACTCATGTGGCGACGCACCCGGAGGAACAATCAGATCAGGTGTGCCGACACCGTCCATTACCCGTGCTACCAAAGAATGAACCGGCGCTATGTCGACAGCGACGTTGGGAACATCCGCGATTGCCGTCCCACCGATCAGTGCAGCCGAGATCGATATTGGAAGGAGATTTCTGGCCATCGGATCCTCTGTGTGATTTTATAACGTTACGAGCGGCATATATGATATGGAATAACATGACAAGAGAGGCATATACCAATCCGTCGGGGAGGCGCGTCCGTTTGGCAATCACAAACAAGACCACAAAAAAACGTTGAGACCGCCTGCGCCCCTGCCGACGGCAAGACTATTTCTGACATTGACTCACTCCCAACCGCGTTCGCCACGTGGCAGATCAGCGGGCTCTGTCGCCCGCGGCATCTGATAAGCATATCAGATCCAATTTTTCGGAAAGGAAGTCTGGATCGATGAAACAAGTCTGGGCACCGGATGAAGGAAGAGAGGCACAAATGGTTAAGTTCTGCCATTTGATGACAATTAGGCAATTCTTTGTGTCAATTGGCGTTTTGTTTCGCACTGGTTTTGCCATTTGCGGCTCGAAGGTTTTCCTTCGTTTCAGAGAAACCAAATTGCGACGATGTTCTCGTGTGAAACACCTTTTGGGAAATATTCCAATCTACCGGATGCTCTTAGCGGAACAATTCTGCCTCGGCCGAGCGCATGCGTTGGACTTCAAGAACCAGCTTTCCGTTTTTGTGTACATCCCGTTACCTAAAGGTTTTGTGGATATTGGCGGAAGTTTCAATCAGCGATTTCTCGATTGTGGCTCTTTGCTTTGCAAATCTGGTCGTAGGTACTGGGATAGAGATTGCGTGCAGATCTCCTACCCAGTCGGTGAATGAAAAACCAATTGCTGACACGCCGACTGAGTGCTCTTCCAGGTCGTATGCAAGACCCTGTTTGCGGATAATGTCCAATTCAGTCAAAAATTCATCCAGGTTTCTCTGAACACCGTTTCTATCCCACTCGTTTTTTATAAGCTTGATGGATTCCTCCGGTTTGAGTTGTGCTAAGCAGGCCTTGCCGTTTGCAGTCGTCGTGAGCGGGAAAACCTCCCCGACTTGAGAAACAGTAGTCAGCCGGTAAATGCCGGGGACTTGATCCAAGAAAACCATACCAATACCGCGCATAACGGCGAGGTCCGTCGTTTCTCCGGTTTTCTGGGTCAGTTCAGTCAATAGAAGCCGACAGTGTTCGACAATATTGTAGTGCGCTGCGTCTGCGAGAATGCTCAGTTCAGGACCCAATCGCAAACCGCCACCATTCGCGTCAGCAATAACAAGCTTTTCTTCCGCCAGGGCGCTTGTGATTCTCTGTACCGTAGAGCGGGGCAAGTCGACGCGTTCGGCGATTTTCCCCAAGCTCATTCCGGATTGGCTTTCCTTCAAGACGCGCAGAATCGAAGCCGCTCGCGAAATAACCTGAATTCCACCTTTTTCATTTTTTTCAGACACTTGAGCTATCCTCACGCTTCTTGTTACCACCGCATACCGGCATCAAGTATTCAGTCACATTGTATCGCGATGCGGTGCAAGTCAACCGTATTATGAGTTTTAAGTTGACCGCATTGCGGTGCGCATGCATCATGATACGGGACAGGTGGGAAGGCCACCCAGACAAACGAAAATCGAACAACGCTGCATCACCGGCGAACAGAGGAGATATGCCCGATGGTTGAAATCCGCGGCATCGAATTCCAGGGCAACACCGAAAACGACATGGGGCTGGAGTTCTACAACCTGAGCCACAGATACGGGTTTCAGTGTCCGAATTGGCCCTACTTCAAAGACGTTCAGATCGACCGAAAACACTATATGGCCAAGTCCGGCGTTCTGTCGCAGACGATTACCACTACCATGCACGTGACCACGCATATAGATGCACCGGCGCATGTTGTTCAGGGAACGCCGTTCATCGACGAGGTACCGCTGCCGCACTTCTTCGGTTCTGGCCTGGTCGTTTCGGTACCCAAAAAGAAGTGGGAACAGATTACTGGAGATGATCTCGAGAAGGCTTGCGGGCACGCGATCCGCAAAGGTGATGTTCTGATCATCAATACCGGTTGGCACAAGCAGTACGAAGATGGTGACTACTTTGCCTACTGCCCAGGTCTTGTTCCCTCGGCCGCCGAGTGGATGATCGAAAAGGGTGTGAAAGTCGTCGGGCATGACACCCAGGCAAACGATCATCCGCTGGCCACGGCCATTGGCCCACAGCGAAACGGTCCGATAATGCCCCATCTGGAGAAAGAATATCTTGAATGGTCGGGTGGAACCCCGTGGGAAGTTGATTTCCCTGAGTGGGAGCCGGTACACAACATGCTGTTCTCCAAAGGTATTCTGGGTATCGAAAATGTCGGCGGGGATCTGGATAAGGTGACCGGCAAGCGTTGCACATTCGCGTTTTTCCCGTGGAATTGGGATCGTGGCGACGGTTGCATCATCCGCTTGGTTGCGATGATCGACAAAAACCAATCCTACCGAATCGAAGCTGGCAAAGAGTTCTGAACACTCACGGACCGGTCGTCGGTATTCCGGCGGCCGCCATTTCAACAACCCGATCGGAGACGGACATGCATCTGAAGCGGTTTCAAGACGCCCAACCCTATGAAGCACCGAACCACTTTGGGTGCCATGGGCTTCGTTTGCAGGGGTTTGAAGAATATGGGCCGAAAAATCAGTGGATTGGTTTCAGTCAGTTCCTGCCGAACGGCGGTGCTGGACCAGATTCTACCCCGTTCGAGAAAGTCTACGTTGTTCTGGAGGGTGAAATGACTGTCATCGTTAATGACACCGAAACCACCCTTGGCCCCATGGACAGCTGCACAATCGCACCGGGCGAAGTGCGCAAAATTGAAAACCGCGCGAACAACACCTGCAAAATGCTGGTGGTCATTCCGTATCCACCAGAAAGCTAAGGACGAAATGAATGTCTGATCCACTCAAGATGTTTGACGTAAAAGGTGATGTCGCACTGATCACCGGAGCTTCGGGAGCGTTCGGAATGGTAGCTGCACGCGTCCTGGCCGGGGCAGGTTGCAACCTCGTTCTGGCAGCGGGCAACCAAGACGCGCTCGATAAGATTGCCACAGAGTGCGAAGAGCTTGGCGCGACCGTCGTTGCAATAAACACGCGCCCCACAGATGAGGCGTCTTGTGATGCATTGGTCGACGAAGCCGTCAACAGCTTTGGTAAGCTCGATATTCTCGTTGTTGCGTCCGGCATGAACAAAGTCGCGCCGATCAACGAAATGACGCCAGAGACCTTCGATGCAGTGATGGACACCAACGTGAACCAAAGCTGGCTTTTGGCACGCGCGGCGGCGGCGCACATGAAGCAAAGCAAATACGGCAAGATCATTTTCGTCAGTTCTGCTCGTAGTATCCTGGGCCACCCAGCCGGTTACACGGCATATTGCGCGTCAAAGGCTGCAGTAAACGGGATAACCAAAGCCTTGGGATGTGAGCTGGGTCCAACTGGGATCACCGTCAACGCGATCGCGCCGACGGTATTCCGTTCGCCTTTGACGGCCTGGATGTTCGAAGACACCGACGAAGCCAAGGCTGTGCGCGATGGCTTCCTGACCCGCGTTCCCAAAGGACGACTGGGCGAGCCTGAAGACCTGGCCGGTCCGCTCCTGTTTCTCGCGTCGCGGGCATCTGATTTTTACACCGGGCATATCCTTCATGCCGACGGCGGATATACGGCGGGTTAAAGAATGGTGCGCAAGAAGCAGCAGATAGCGGTAATTGGCGCGGGTCTTATGGGGCACGGTATCGCCCTGACCTTGGCAAAAGCAGGTCAATATGTCGCCATCACAGATCCCGTTGAAGAGGCACGAGCCACCGTGTCTGACCGCATCCGCGTTAGCATGGCCGCGATGGGGGACGACGAGATCGCAATCACAAAAACCCTCAAGATGATTGAAATCTTTGCGACGACGGAAGGTGTAGTTAAAAGTGCCGACGCTGTGTTCGAAGCGGCACCGGAAAAGCTGGAGCTAAAGCAAGCGATTTTTGCTGAGATTGAAGCGCACGCACCAGAGACCTGCATTCTCGCGTCGAATACTTCGGTCATGCCGATCACTCAGATTATGTCTGGGCTGCGGTTGAAAAACCGAGCACTCGGAACACATTGGTGGAACCCGCCGCACATGATCCCGCTGGTCGAAGTCATTAAGACCGAGTGGACAGACCCTGAGGTCGCGCAGACGATGTTCGATCTGTTGGAAGATGCCGGGAAGACTCCGGTGATGGTCGAGAAGGATGTGCCTGGCTTTATTGGCAATCGCCTTCAGCATGCGCTGTGGCGAGAAGCGGTTAGTCTGGTGGAAAATGGGATCTGTGACGCGGAAGCTGTTGATACTGTGATCAAGTCCAGCTTTGGGCGGCGATTGGCGGTCCTCGGTCCGCTTGAAAACGCTGATATGGTGGGCACCGACCTGACGCTCGATATTCACGAAAACGTACTGCACGATCTTGAGGCGCATAAGGGACCTTCTTCCTATCTCAAGTCGCTTGTCGATGCAGGTAAGCTTGGAATGAAATCCGGCGAAGGTTTCAGAACATGGGCCGAGGGCGAGGCGGATCAGGTTCGCCAGCGCGTCGCGACACATCTGAAAAATCTCGAGAAGACTTTGTAAGATCAATCAAACACTGGCGGGAGGCCGGTGAAGGGAGGACGCAATGACAAGGACTTTCAAAACGGCCACGAGGCGCAGTTTTATTGCCGGCGCTACGGCGGCAATCGCTGCTCCGGCCATCCTCCGGGCAACGCGTGCCTATGCCGCAAACCCGACGCTAAGGATTGGCAATGTCAGCCCGCGTACCGGTCCATTGGCTGGTTTCGCTGAGGCCGACGAGTACGTGCTTCAAGCCATACAGCAGGTCTTTTCGGCCGGGTTGGACAACAATGGAAAGACCTGGAATGTCGAGATCATTTCAAAAGACAGCCAGTCCAACCCGAACCGAGCAGCCGAGGTCGCGGCAGATCTGATCTTGGGTGATGAAGTTGATATCATCGTGGCGGCGTCAACTCCGGACACGGTGAATCCCGTCGCTGATCAGGCAGAGATCAATGAAGTTCCCTGTATCACAACCGACTGCCCATGGCAGCCTTATTTCTTTGGCCGCAATGGTGTTCCGGGAGAGGGTTTTGAAACGACCTATCACTTCTTCTGGGGTTTGGAGGATGTGATCGCAGCGTTCCTCGACATGTGGGACAAAACGGGCGTGACCAAGACTGTGGGCGGTCTTTTCCCCAACGATGCTGATGGTAATGCTTGGGGTGATGCGGAACTGGGCATGCCTAAACCGCTTGCTGCCGCCGGGTACACGCTCACCGATCCCGGTCGCTATCAGCCTCTGTCCGACGATTTCTCAAACCAGATCGCAGCATTCAAGGCTGCTGGCTGCGAAATCGTCACTGGCAATATGATCCCACCGGACTTCGCGACATTCTGGAGCCAAGCTGCCCAGCAAGGGTTCAACCCGAAGGTCGTTACCATTGGTAAAGCATTGCTGTTCCCATCGGTCATTGAATCGCTGGGCGACCGTGGTGACGGGTTGTCGACCGAGGTCTGGTGGTCTCCACACCATCCTTTCTCGTCCTCACTCACCGGCATTTCTTCGAAAGACCTTGCTGAAGGTTATACGGCAGAGTCAGGCCGTCCTTGGACTCAACCCCTTGGCTTTAAACACGCGCTGTTCGAGGTCGTCGCGGATGTCATCAAACGGGCGGATGATCTGGAAGACCCGTCTTCGATCATTTCCGCAATCACGTCCACGAACCTAAACACAATCGTCGGACCGGTGAACTGGGGTGATGGACCCATGAACAATGTCACCAAAACTCCGCTGGTCGGCGGTCAGTGGCAAAAGTCCGGCGACGGGTATGAGTTGCAGATCGTTGCAAACAGCACCGCGCCCGAAGTTCCGGTCACGGCAGATATGAAGCTATTGGGCTGACTAGACGTTCGGCGCCGATCTTGGCGCCGAACCCTCTATCCGAGAGAAGCATGACGACAATCTTGAGACTCCAAGACCTGAGCAAGGCATTTGGCGCGGTCACTGTAGCCGATGCTATGAGCTATGAGGTCCAGCAAGGCGAAGCACTCGGGGTAATCGGCCCCAACGGCGCTGGCAAAACTTCGATGTTCAATCTGATCACTGGGACGCTCAAATCCAATTCCGGGGTGATAGAATTCAATGGGCAGAACGTTACAAAGTGGAGCGCCGCAAGGCGTAGCCATGCAGGCATCGCGCGTTCTTTTCAGGTCCCGCAGCCGTTTTCGGGAATGACCGTTTTCGAAAACGCAATGATCGCCGCCACGCAGTCGGCCGGCTTGCATGGGCATCAGGCTGAGCGCTTTTGCCTGGAGGTTCTGGACCAAACGGAGCTGCTGCCCAAGGCAAACGTTCTAGCAGGCAGCCTGACACTGCTGGAACGGAAACGCTTGGAACTGACACGCGCGCTCTGCGCCAAACCCAAACTGCTGCTGTTGGATGAGATTGCCGGTGGTTTGACCGAAGCTGAGTGCAAATCACTGGTTCAGACCATCAACGACATCCACGCCTCTGGCGTCACCATAATCTGGATCGAACATGTTGTGCACGCCCTGCTGGCCGTCGTGGATCGTCTGATCGTCATCGACTTCGGAAAGAAGATCGCCGAGGGCGAGCCGCAGGCAATCATGGAAAGCGCTGAAGTCAAAGAAATCTATCTGGGGATCGAAGCCGATGCCTGATCCCATTCTTCAAACACGCGGCTTAAATTCTTACTACGGTGATTTCCAAGCGCTCTACGATGTCGAATTGGACGTTGGCGAAGGCGAAGTTCTTGCCATCATCGGTGCAAACGGCGCAGGCAAGACGACCCTGATGCGATCTATCACCGGGCTGCTGACGAACGGACCGGATCAGATTCACTACCGGGGTCAGGATATCAGCCGCCTTCGCGCAGACCAGGTTGCAGAGCTTGGCTTGGCGATGGTCCCAGAGGGTCGTCAATTGTTCCCCTCTTTGTCAGTCAAAGAAAACCTTATGATCGGGGCTCAAGTTGGTCGAGCGGGCCCTTGGGATTTGAAAGCCGTCTATGATCTATTCCCGATCCTTGAAGAGCGAAAAGATCAGGCCTCTACATCGCTGTCGGGCGGTCAACAGCAGATGGTCGCCATCGGGCGCGCATTGATGGCCAATCCCGATCTGATCCTCTTCGATGAAATCAGCCTCGGGCTCGCGCCGATCATCATTAAAGACATCTACGAGGCTCTGCCCGGCATCATCGGTGAGGGCATGAGTGCGATTATCGTCGAGCAGGACATAACCAAGGCACTGTCGGTCTCGAGCCGGGTCTACTGCCTGCAGGAGGGGCGCGTTTCGCTGGAAAGCGCGTCTGACACCGTTTCGCGTGAAGACATTTCACGCGCGTATTTCGGGATCGAATAATATGGATTGGCTGAACGCTATCGTGCAGGGCACTTTGTTGGGTGGGTTATACGCGCTGTTTGCCGCGGGTCTGTCGTTGATCTTTGGGGTCATGCGGCTCGTCAATATCGCCCATGGCGATTTGATCGTGCTGGCCGCGTACCTCGGGCTGACCGTGACGACCGCGACGGGGATGCACCCGATGGCCGCGTTGGTGATTGTCGTTCCCGCTATGGCGCTGATTGGGTATGCCCTTCAACGCGGCCTACTGAACCAAACTCTGGGCGACGATATTCTTCCACCGCTGCTTGTGACCTTCGGACTGAGTGTTATTATCCAGAACGGGTTGCTGGAGGTCTACACGGCCGACCCGCAAACATTGAATGCTGGTGCGCTGGAAACAGCCAGCGTTGCAGTGGGCGGAGTGACCCTTGGGATCTTACCGCTACTGACCTTCGGGATCGCCATCGCTGTGATCTGGGGGCTGCAATGGACCTTTTATCACACCGCGCTTGGTCGCGCATTTCGGGCTGTTTCCGACAATCAAGACATCGCCCAGCTTATGGGCCTCAATCGCCGGCACATCTTTGGGCTGTCCATGGCTCTGGCGCTGGGCGTGACAGCAATCGCCGGTATCCTGCTTGGCATTCGGACAAGCTTTGATCCTTCCATTGGCGGGGGCCGCCTGATCTTTGGCTTTGAGGCCGTTATCATCGGTGGGCTTGGCAACCTTTGGGGTACATTAATTGGCGGCGTTATCCTTGGCGTCGCGCAAACCATTGGAGCCAAGATTGATCCGGGCTGGCAAGTGCTTGCGGGACATATCGCTTTCCTTGTCATTCTTGCCGTTCGCCCGAACGGCCTCTTCCCGAGGGTTTCCGGATGAACCTGCAGGACTACTCTGTTTCTCGATCGTCTAAAGCAGCACGAGTTGCCGCGATCCTTGCCGCAATCGGTTTGCTTGTTCTAATTGCAGCGCCCTGGTGGGCAGGCCGCGCCGACATGCGCCTGATGGGAGAGCTGTTTCTTTACCTGTCCCTGGCCACTCTCTGGAACCTCATGGCGGGTTATGCTGGTCTCGTCTCTGTTGGTCAGCAAGCCTATGTGGGCTTTGGCGGCTATATGCTCTTTGCACTTACGATGCTGGGTGGGCGGAACCCATTGGTTGCTATTGCAGCCGCAGGCGTGCTGGGGGCTTTGATCTCGATCCCGGTGGCTGTTCTGATCTTCAGGCTTCGAGGCGCTTATTTTGCCATAGGTACCTGGGTCATCGCTGAAGTCTTTCGGCTGAGCTTCGCGCAAATCTCAGCGCTTGGTGGGGGTTCAGGATCTTCGCTGCCCGTTGCCATCGTCAAATCTCTGGCGTCCGGGCGCGCGATGCGTGAGGCGCTGAGCTATTGGCTGGCGCTCGGAGCTGCTGTGCTGGTTGTGACTGCCGTGTATCTCTTCCTGCGCTCGCGCCAAGGTTTGGCGCTGACGTCAATTCGCGACAATGAACTGGCCGCCGGAAGCCTCGGCATCGATATTTGGCGCACAAAGTTCATCGTATATGTCGTCACGTCGGCGTTTACGGCAATGATCGGAGCGCTCATCTTCCTGCAAAAGCTGCGCATCTCGCCGGATGCGGCGTTCAGCGTTAATGACTGGACTGCTTTCGTTATCTTCATCGTTGTGATCGGCGGCATCGGCACAATCGAAGGACCGATTATCGGTACGCTCGTCTTCTTCGCTCTGCGCGAAACGCTGGCCGACCTCGGAACAACTTACCTGATCGTACTCGGCGTGGTTGCGATTGTCGTCATGCTCAAGGCACCGAAAGGCATCTGGGGCGTGATCCGTAGCCGTTATGACCTGCAACTATTCCCGCTGGGCTATCGCGTGAAGCACATCAGACAATCCAAGGAAAACTGAACTCATGGCCCGTCAGAAAAAGACCATCATAACATGTGCTGTAACAGGAGCGATCCACACACCAACCATGTCGGATGCACTTCCGTACACCTATGATGACATCGCGCGGCAGGCGGTTAAGGCCGCAGAGGCCGGAGCGTCGATCCTGCATCTTCATGCACGCAATCCCGAGAATGGTTCTCCATCGGTTGACCCGAACGACTTCGCACCTTTCTTGCCGCGCATCAAACAGGCCACCGACGCAGTTGTGAATCTATCGACCGGTGGATCGCTGACACTATCCATTCAAGACCGGATCAACCCGGCCAAGACTTTCAGCCCAGAAATGTGCTCGATGAATATGGGTTCGATGAACTTCTCGTTTCACCCATTGGCCAACCGATACGGCGATGACGATTGGAAATTTAATTGGGAGAAAGACTATGTCGCGAACTCTGATCAGAACATCTTTCGCAATACGTTCCGAGACATTCGCGAGGCGGCGGAAACGTTGGCACCGCATGACATAAAATTCGAACACGAATGCTACGATGTTGGCCACTTGTATAACCTGAAATTCTGCATGGATATCGGGTTGTTCAAGGCACCAATCTTCATTCAGTTCATCTTTGGAATCCTCGGTGGTATCGGATCTGAGGTCGACAATCTGGTCTTTATGAAACGCACGGCAGACCGTCTGTTTGGCGATGATTACCGGTGGTCGGTCTTAGGGGCAGGTGGAGCTCAGATGTCGCTTGCCACGACGGCCAGTCAGATGGGCGGCAACCTTCGCGTCGGTCTTGAAGACAGCCTGTTCATTTCTCGCGGCCAACTGGCCGAGAGCAATGCGCAACAGGTGTCCAAAATCCGGCGTATAGTTGAGGATTTGGGTAACCAGATCGCAACACCAGATGAGGCAAGGGAAATCCTGGAATTGAAAGGAGGAGATCGGGTCGCGTTCTAGTACGGTCGTCTCTTACACCTGAAAGCCCAAACACTCGAATGGGAATTCCAAAGTCAAGGCTACATCAATCCACAGGTGTTTAAGTATGGTTAGGTTACGTTGACAAATGGCAAAGCCACAGGCGGATTGACGCAATGTCGACGTAGCCAAGAAATTTTCTGCTGTTTTTTTCGTAACGTGTCGCGACGCGGCGTGCATTCTTCAGCTTGTTCAAGCATCTCAATCAGGTTCCACAGTCGATACAGTGGGCAATCAATGCCAACACGCTTCTTTCGCGACTTCCGCTTGGGAAATACCGTTTGGATGCTTCGGCAACGCATATCGTCGCGGCTACTGTCAGCATCGTAACCTTTGTCAGCCAGCAGCAATAAGGGTTCCGGCGGATTGTCGTTCATGATGAAATCGAAGCCGGGATAATCGGACGTCTGGCCGGGCATGATGTCGGTTCTCATCGGCGGACCGGCGGCATGAACCCGAAGGTGGATCTTGATCGTGAAGCTACCTTTTGAACGGCCAAGGCCGTGTCGAGGAGGCCGCCATTAGCGACCGCTGCCTGATGATGGGCACGAACCACCGTGCTGTCGACCATTTACGGGGCGTCGGGGACAATCCAGCTCTCGATCAGCCCCGCTAGTATCTTGTCCCATACCTGTTGTGCGAGACTCGCTAAGAACGGCGCTACATCGCATCAACTGATGACATGGTAGGGCCATGAATCTCTGGATGAAGCTGAACGCTACACCAAATAAGCGGACAAGAAACGGATATTGTCTGTGGATGGTTCAGGAATAAAAAGTTCAGGTCGCAAATATCTGAACAAAATTGACCTGTAAGTATTTTGTTTTAGGGAAGTTTTTACCAAGTGGCGGACCGAGGATCTTTCCACACCCTACTTATTCGTTTTTATTTTCAATATATTACATGATTCTCAGGTAGAAAATGTTGCGGGATTTGTTGCGGGATCGAATCGAGCGAGTTTACAAATAGCAAGGCAACGCCAACGAATTAGGACTTCCGAATTAAAACGGGATTTCTGACTCCGCCTTGGCAACCTCTGGCGACGCCTCTCGATTTGCAATCAACCTATCTATCCGCTCCGGAACGCCCCAAGAGTACTTGATCTGCTCATTCTGACCAACTGCTTCTCTCAATCTCGTTGAGTAGATGTCCTTCCATGTAGATAGAGCCTCGACCTGTTCGCAGTTTGTCTTGGCGTCGGCAAATGATCCACTTTTGCAGAATTTTGCGATTACTGCATCAGATGCTTTGTCTGTGGTTTTTGGATGTTTTTTGTAGGCTTCCCAAAATTCCTTCGCGATCTCTGGTACACTCTTTCCCTTCCCATTGAAGGCTTGCTTCTTTCCAAACAAACCATAAGGCGCAACATCGAGCCTCACAGAAAAAACCGGAGCGCCTCGCCCTAGCGCAAAACCCACTTCTTGATCTGTCCAAGTGCTTTCGCTGAAACCGTCGTGGAGTAGAGCAACAAGCGCATCACACTCACGTAGTGCACGTTCAATCTCAGCCTGCCATTCCGCATCTGGTTCGATGTCTTCATGCGCTACAAAGCAGTTGGCACCAAACTTGGCCATCTCTGCCTGTAGTTCCGAAGCAAAGACTTTATGCTTCGCTAGATGTGAGATGAAAATGTATAGACACTCTTGGTCGTTTGAGACAGCTGGCTCGACATGCTTTCGTGTCGTTTCGATTATTCCAAAGTGTTTCGCTAGCTGGCTAAGAGCGTCATCAGCGATGCCTTTGAACATGTTCAGGACATACGAGTATTTGTCGCCACTCCATTGATCTTGTGTCTTGGCGCCAAATTCATCCAGAGTAAGGTCGATTTCTGCCCACTCCAACTCATCAAGTTTTTCGGCAATAGATTTCTTTAAAGTCAGTTTTTCAGATGGGCTAAGCATTCTTCTTACACGGTAATTAGGCTTCAAACTTTCAATTAGATTTACGTGAAAAACTCATGACGTCGATAGGAGTTTTGTGCGGCAAAACGCAACGGCCTTTGAGAGTGGCCAGATTACCTTTCGCCTTAGAGACTGACAAATTGTTGCGGGAAATGTTGCGGGATTTTCAATGTTGCGGGATTGCCTAAATTTTAAGTAGCAATTTCCAGATTAACTATATGATTTTATTGCAGTTTTCCAACAATGCCACTTTTTTAAGCAGAAAAGTGGCGGACCGAGGAGGATTCGAACCCCCGACCCCTTGATTCGTAGTCAAGTACTCTATCCAGCTGAGCTATCGGTCCGCGTTGGTGAGGCGCTATGTAGACCCGGCGCAGGGTGCGTGCAAGCTGATTCTGAAAAAAATCTTCAAAAAGTCCTGTCTCCGCGCGGAAGCCTTATTTCAAAGGTCGTTCCCTGCGGCCCCGTGTCTTTCAGAACCAGATCGCCACCATGTCCGCGGACCAGTTCCTGCGAAATGGCGAGACCTAGACCAGATCCTCCTTTGCGCACGCCACCCTGAAACGGGGTAAACAGGTTTTCCTTCGCTTTAGGAGGAAGGCCCGGCCCCGTATCGCTGACTTCCATGCACCATTCGTTTTCCGTTTCAGACGCGCTCACCACCACCCTGCCCGGCTGACCGGACGCGACCAATGCCTGCCGGGCGTTGCGGACGAGGTTCAGAATAACCCGAAACAGTTGTTCAGGATCAGCCCGTGCCACAAGGTCCTGCGGAACGTCGTTCACAATTTCAACACAGGCGTCGGCAATCGCGAGCTGCTCGCTGGCGACCACATCCTCGGCCACGTCATGCAGTTTCACCATTGTCAGCGTCGGTGGCGGTTCTTCGGCCCGGCCGAAGGCCAAAGTGCTTTCACACAAGGACACCGCCCGCGTGATGGAGTTAACCAGTTTCGGCGCCATCCGCCGCACCAAAGGATCGTCACTTGCCTCGATCCTGTCGGTAAACAATTGGGCCGACGTCAGTATGTTCCGAAGATCATGACTGACCTTGGCAACAGCGCCGCCCAATTGGGCGAGCCTTTCACGCTGCTTCAATGCCTGCGTCAAATCCGTTTGCAGCATCTGCAACGCCTCTTCGGCTTCACGCAGTTCCGTAATCCTGGAATTCGGCGAGATGATGCCCCGCGCGTCTTCAGGCGCGCTGGCATAACGCTGCATGTAACCGACAACGCTTTTGATCGGACGCACCAGCACGACGCGCACTGCCAAAAACAAGAAGGACGCGGTAATGACCGAAATCACCAGCGACAGGCCCAGAATCCGCAACCCGTAGTCCGTCATCGCCATGCGCAAAGGATCGCTGTCCATCGTGACTTCGATCAACAGCCCGGCGTCCTTGACCGGTGCGCCAATGACGCGAATGACTTCATTGCCAGGGGAGAACAGGCGCGAAGTCGCGTCGCGGATCAGAACCCAGGCACTTGCATCGCGCAGATCATAGGTTTGCGTGATCTGATCCGGGATTGGCGAGGACAGCATGAGCTGCCGCACTTCGTCTCGCCGCAGCACCACGTTATAGACGCCCGCATTGGCCAGCAACTCGGCCTCGAGATCATCGGCCAGCATGTCATCTGCCAGCAACGCCAGTGAGGCGATCTGGGCGCGCTCCAGCCGGTTCAGCAGGAAATCTTCGCGAAAACGCGCAATCGACGGGACAAAAATCAAGACTTCGGCCAACATCACGAAGACCGTCGTCAGGATCAGGAACCGGCCGGACAGCGAGTTCAATTGGCGCTCCTTTTCTTGATCAGGGGATCCAGCGCTGGACGAACCTGACCACTCGTTTAACCATTTGATTCTCAAACAGCCTTGGCGAGAAATAAGCACCCGCCACCCGTTTGTTAAGCTCTCCGATCGTCGGATAAGGGGATACCATCGCGGCGATCTGAGACATTTTCAGGTTATTGGCCAAGGCCAGCGACCACAAGTTGATCAGTTCCCCGGCCTGATGACCTACGATTGTGGCACCCACAGGCCGACCCTTTACAACCATGACCTTAATGAACCCTTTCGTCTTTCGCTCGGTCACAGCACGGTCATTATGGTGATAGTCGAACCGAGCGACCTCCATCCTGTCGCCATGCTGATCGCGGGCTTGCGCCTCGGTCAGACCAACCTGTGCCAGTTCCGGGTCGGTATAGGTCGCCCAGGGGATATGTGCGGTTTTGGCTTTGGATGGCAGACCAAACAGCGCCGACCGGATGAGAACTCCAGCCTGATACCCGGCCACGTGGGTGAATTGCATACCGCCTGCGACATCTCCGATCGCATAAACACGTTGGTTTGAGGTGCGCAGGCTATCATCGGTTTTGATACCGGTGCGGGTCTGCTCGATGCCAGCGGCCTCAAGGTTCAGATTGCCGACATTGGCCGCGCGGCCGACGGCCAGAAGCAAGTGCGTACCGGAGAATATCTGGCCGTTGTCCGTTACCACTTCAATCGCGCCTTTTTTGCCGCGAATCTGGGCCACCATCGCGTCTTCATGGATCTCGACGCCCTCGGTCCGCAGGGCTTCCAGTACAATTTCCGCAGCCTCGGAGTCGTCTTTGCCCAACGCTTTCAGGCCTTCGATTACGGTAACCCTGCAGCCCAGCCGCGCGTGGGTCTGCGCCATTTCCATGCCGATGGGACCGCCACCAATGATCAGCAGATGCCCGGGCTTGTCGCGCAGATCGAAGATCGTCTCATTGGTGAAATAAGGAACCTGATCCAGCCCCGGCAGTGGCGGAACCAATGGCGAGGATCCGGTGGCCACAACGATCCGGCGCGCGGTGATCAGGTTATCCCCTGCCTTCACCTGCGTCTGCGACACAAACGACCCGTATTCCCGAATTACCCGAACACCAAAGCTCTCGAACCGCTCCTGACTGTCCATCGGTTCGATCTGGGCGATTACATCATGCACGTGATCCTTGGCGGCGGCATAGTCCACGTTCGGATCGACATCCGCCACGCCATAGAGGGATGCGTGGGACTGCGCGTGCGCCGCCTTGCCGCTGGCGATCAGGGCTTTGGAGGGAACGCAGCCGAAGTTCAGGCAGTCGCCGCCCATTCTGTGCCCTTCCAGCAGGGTGACATCCGCTCCCATCTGGCTGGCCCCCGCGGCGACAGACAAACCGCCTGACCCGGCTCCGATCACCAGGATATCGGTTTTCAGCTCCTGCATCGATTATCCGCCCCTTTGGCCCCGCAGAGTTTTGATAATTATTGGCAGCGCAGCCAGAACACACAAGCCGAGGATCGGTCCGATTACGAATGGTTCCCACAGCAGCGAAACATCCGGCGTTCCGCCCCGGTCGAACACACCACCAAGGCCGACGCCAATCCATGTGTAGACGATACCGCCGGGAATAATGCCCAGCGCGGTCGTGATCAGGAAATTGCGGAATTTCACCCCAACCAGCGCCGGCACAAGATTGGCCACAAAAAATGGCACTATCGGGACCAGACGGAGCAGGAACAAAACCGAAATCTCGTTCTCGCGCAGACCATCCTTGAGCCTTTTCACCGCGCCTTCAGACGCTTCAAGCTTGGCGGTCAGAGATTCGCCCAGCCCCCAGCGCGCCGCCAGAAAGATGGCGGAGGCCCCAATTGTGGCGGAAAAGACGTTGAACACGGTCCCGGCAAACAGCCCGAACAGAAACCCTCCGGTCATCGAGGCGACGGCAGCACCTGGAAACGAGAACGCCACAATCACGATGTAAATCGCGACAAATGCAATAGCCATCACCCAGTAATTGCTGTCGCGCCACGCCAGCAGTGCTTCTCGGTTGTCGCGCAGGGTTTCAAAGGTCAGGTAATCGCCCAGCGCGAAGAATCCGACAGCAGCTACGACCAGAATCACTATCAATGGAATATGCCGCGCCAATCCACCGCGCGGCATCTGCGATGTTTCGCTCATCTGACGTTCCGGTTCCTGTTCCATCATTCTGTTCCCAACATGCGCCCGGCAGCGGCCCGGCAACAGGGGCTTCACGCGGCCTTGAATATTATGGCCTGATATGTGAGTGATTTCGGGGTCTAACCCCGTTTTTGAAATCTTTTCGCTCCACAGGTTACAGAATTGTTGCAAAAGGGGCGAAAACCGGGTCCAGAGGGTTTGACTTAGCCTGCGCTTACCAGTAGAGGACGGGCTTCGAACACACGGGCAGGCGAATCCGCGCCGCACCCCGACCGCCAAAGATTGGAGACGGAGCGATGAAACGCACCTATCAGCCTTCGAACCTGGTTCGCAAACGCCGCCACGGTTTCCGCGCGCGCATGGCTACCAAAGCCGGCCGCAAGATCCTGAATGCACGCCGCGCCCGCGGCCGCAAATCGCTGAGCGCGTAAACCGCTCACCGATCAGGTTATGAACATGACGCCGCCGGAGGCCCCTGAGGATGGTAGGAACCAGCCCGGGGATACGCCCCCGGCGGCGTCCGTTTGTCCACCTGAAACTTTGACGATCCTCAAGACCCGGTCCGATTTCCTGAAAGCCGCACGCGCGCGCAGACAGGGGACGGCGTCGATGATGGTGCAGGCGCGCAAGCGGACACCAGAGGAACCCGGCGGGGTTCGTGTTGGTTTCACTTGTTCCAAGAAGGTCGGCAACGCCGTCGCGCGCAACCGCGCCAAGCGTCGCCTGCGCGAGGCCGCGCGGGCAATTTTGCCAACCGAAGGCCGGGCCGGTTGGGATTATGTCCTGATCGGGCGTGCAGATACGACGGCAGCACGGTCATTCGACGCGCTGAAGGACGATTTGCGCTATGCCCTGCGCAAGCTGCATGGGGGACGGAATTGACTTTCCTGGCCAAACTCCTTGCCTTGCCCGTGCGCGCCTATCGCCTGGTCTTTAGCCCCTGGGTGGGCTTCAATTGCCGCTACCAACCCACCTGCTCGGCCTATGCGCTGGAAGCGTTGGAAAAGCACGGGGCGTTGAAAGGCGCGTGGCTTGCCGCCCGCCGCATCGGGCGCTGCCACCCCTGGGGTGGCGACGGCTATGACCCGGTTCCGGATGAATGACCTGATCTTGCCCGATTGATCCAAACGCTGTAGGGCCTGCGCATGTTTGACGAAGCTGACGATATCCACCCCCTGTTCGCTGGTGCGCCCTCGACCACCGAATTCAAGAAGCTGCGAAAACGCATCGTGCGCCAGACGCGCGAGGCGATCGAACAGTATGGGATGGTGGACGCCGCCGCGCATGACAAGGACGCCAAGCCCCCGCGCTGGCTGGTCTGCCTGTCGGGCGGCAAGGACAGCTATACTCTGCTGGCTGTTCTTTATGAGCTGAAATGGCGCGGTCTGCTGCCCGTCGACCTGCTGGCCTGCAATCTGGATCAGGGGCAGCCCGGATTTCCAGCGACGGTTCTGCCGGAATTTCTGGATCGCATGGATGTGCCGCACCGGATCGAATACCAGGACACCTATTCGGTGGTGATGGACAAGGTCCCGCAGGGCCGCACCTATTGTGCTCTCTGTTCGCGCCTGCGCCGAGGCAACCTGTACCGCATCGCGCGCGAAGAAGGTTGTTCGGCAGTGGTGTTGGGCCATCACCGCGACGACATTCTCGAAACCTTTTTCATGAACCTCTTCCACGGCGGACGTTTGGCCACCATGCCGCCGAAACTGGTCAATGAAGAGTGTGATCTGTTCGTTTATCGGCCTCTCGCCCACGTGGCCGAGGTCGATTGCGAGAAATTTGCCAAGGCGATGGGCTACCCCATCATTCCCTGTGACTTGTGCGGAAGTCAGGACGGTCTTCAGCGCCAACAGGTCAAACAGATCATCGACCAGTGGGAAAAAAACTCACCCGGTCGCCGGCAAGTCATGTTCCGCGCGCTGACAAATGCGCGGCCGTCCCATCTGCTGGACCCCAAGTTGTTTGATTTTGCGGGTCTTTCCCTTGAACCGATTCAAAATGACGAAAATTCGGAGCAAATTCCGCTGTTGCGTTAACGACTGACTCAGATTGGTTTCCTACGGTCGGACTGTGCGATCCCAGCCCATGCCGAAGGCCGTTGAAACCAATGTCCAGACACCCGTCCCTTGAAAGAATCCGCGAAATTCTGCTTGCCGTCGTGACGGGTCCACAAGCCTTGACCTTTGTACCCGCGATTTGCCTCGCCGCTTTCTGGCTTGGCGGTGAATTGGCCCTGGTC
The DNA here is from genome assembly GCF_057220975.1 of Ruegeria sp. HKCCD9138. NCBI lineage: Bacteria > Pseudomonadati > Pseudomonadota > Alphaproteobacteria > Rhodobacterales > Roseobacteraceae > Ruegeria > Ruegeria sp. HKCCD9138. Next base: position 41,715 of record NZ_JBWVAZ010000015.1, read on the forward strand.
ACCGTTGCACTCGGTGTGCCGCTGGTCTTTGCAATTGTCGGCACGATAAGCGGCAAGACGCATATCCTGGCCGATGCAGGAGGACGCCCAAGCGGTGCAGTGGCAAGGGACATCTTCCGGTCAGAATTGCAGTCCATCCATCAGACTGCACAAAGCACCGGTGAAAACGCGGCCTGTATCGCCATTGCGCTGGATAACCATTCAGGAATTCTCGACCTTCACGGACAGACAGCCGCCGACCATGTCGCGCAACAGTTCAGTGACCGCGTTCTTGCTGTGATTCGTGGTCACGACATCTTCACCCAATTGACTTCGAACCGGTTTCTGATCGGGCTACGCCCTTCAACGCAGCTTGATCTTGAGGCCTGCATTCAGATGTCCGGCCGCATTCAGAACGCCATTGAGGAGCCCGTCCTGCTGAACGGCACCGGGGTCTACGTATCCTGTTCAATCGGGTTCTGCCTGCAATCCTATGTACCGGGTGCCGACGCGGAGCAATGGATTGAAGCCACAGTCGCCGCCCTGGCCGAAGCGCAAAGAACCGGGCCCTCTACCATTCGTGCCTTTTCGACAGAAACGCACCGCAGATCGCTGGTCCGAGCCAATCTGCGCAAGGAATTCGAAGCCGCACTGGACAATGGTGAAATACATCCGTGGTTTCAGCCGCAAGTTTCCACCGACACTGGCGAGATCACCGGGTTCGAGGCCCTGGCCCGGTGGGAACACCCGACAAAAGGGATTATGGGCCCCCAGGTTTTCCTGCCCTTTGCCGAGCAGGCCGAACTGCTGGAACGTTTGGGACAGGTCATACGTCATCACGCCTTCAAAGCTCTCAACGCCTGGGACAATGCCGGATTCCATGTGCCACGAGTCGGCGTGAACTTCTCTTCCGACGAACTGCGCGATCCTGGCCTTCTGGACCGCCTCAAATGGGAGTTGGATCAATTCGACCTGACGCCGGACCGGCTGGCAGTCGAAATTCTCGAGACGGTGTTCTCTCGGCGCCCGGACGATGTCATTACCCGAAACGTGACCGGAATGGCGGCAATGGGGTGCTGTATTGACCTCGATGACTTTGGAACCGGGCACGCCTCCATTGCCTCGATCAAACGCTTTGACGTATCCCGCATCAAAATTGACCGGACCTTTGTCGCCAAAGCCGATCAGGACCCCAGTCAGCAGCAGCTTGTCAGCGCCATTCTGACCATGGCCGAACGGCTGAACCTTGAGACACTTGCCGAAGGGGTGGAGACGCCCGGCGAGCACGCGCTGATGGCTCAACTCGGCAGCAATCACGTACAGGGCTTCGGCATTGGCAGGCCGATGCCCTTTGAAAAAACTCTGGACTGGATTGCCGCCTATCGAACCAATGCAAGCGGTGTTCCGGAAATCCAGCACAAAATCGGACGGAAATCCTGAATTTGCCGTGCAGATCGCCGCGTAGTGGTGAATTGGGGGGCGATTCCACTTGACCTTTGGGGCTGCACTCTGTTGAACCCACCGGGTGTCTTTCAATGCTCAAGGTGGCTGTCCCAGATGGACGATCAGAACAAGAATCTCATCCTCGCAACTGCACTCAGCTTTCTGGTGATCCTGGTTTGGTTCGTGCTGTTTCCCCCACCGGAGCCGACGGTGACACCCGAGCAAACCGAAATCACCACAACCGACACCAATGAGGTGCAGGCGCCCAGTGCGACGGGAACAGGGACCGTGGGCGAAGCGACCACAGCGGCCGAGGACACGTTGCCGGATAGCCAGGCGCCGCGCGTTCAGATTGACACCCCACGCCTTTCGGGCAGCCTGTCGCTGTCAGGTGGCCGCATCGATGAGCTGTTCCTGAAAGACTACAAAACCTCGATCGAAGCAGGCGCGCCGATCGTCGAGTTGCTTTCACCCGTCGGATCCGAGTCTGCCTATTATGCGCTCTATGGCTGGGCGCCGGGTGCAGGGCTTTCGGGGACAGATGTGCCGGGGCCCAACACGCTTTGGAGCCTGGAACAGGGGGATACACTGGGCGTGGACAGTCCGGTCACCCTGGCCTGGGACAATGGCAATGGCCTGACCTTCCGTCGGACGATCTCTGTAGACAAGGACTACATGTTCTCGGTCACCCAGTCGGTTGAAAACGCAACACAGGCCGAAGTCGGCATGGCGCCGTATGGCATTCTTGCACGCCACGGCATCGGCGAAGACGGCGACTTGCCGGAACTGAAGAATTTCTTCATCCTGCATGAGGGCGTCATCGGCATGGCCGACGGGACACTGTCCGAGGTCGACTATGGCGATGTCCGCGATTTCGATATCGATCCAAATGAACGCGCCCAGGCCGAGGTTTATCAGGTCAAGGAAAACGGCTGGATAGGGTTCACCGATCACTATTGGATGACAACGCTGATCCCTGACCCTGGTTCGGCCTTCAAGGCCGCCGCGAAGTACGACGCACGCCGCAAGATCTATCAGACCGAAACGGTTCTGCCGACGCTGACGGTCGCCCCGGGCGCCAGCGCCGAGGTCACCACGCGCCTGTTCGCGGGTGCCAAGGAGTGGGAAACCATTCGCGAATATCAGGCCGAAGGCGTCCAGAAATTCATCGACAGCATCGATTGGGGCTGGTTCTTCTTCCTGACCAAGCCGATTTTCTGGCTGCTGCACAACATAAACGTTCTGATCGGCAACATGGGCTGGTCCATCATCGGGCTGACCCTGATCATCAAGGCGATCCTGTTCCCGCTCGCCTTCAAGTCCTACGTCTCGATGGCCAAGATGAAGGAACTCCAACCGCAGATGGAGGCCCTGAAAGAGGCGGCAGGCGACGACCGCCAAAAGATGCAACAGGGCATGATGGAGTTGTACAAGAAGGAAAAGGTGAACCCCGCCGCGGGCTGTTTGCCGATCCTGCTGCAGATTCCGATCTTTTTCTCGTTGTACAAGGTGATCTTCGTCACCATCGAACTGCGTCAGGCCCCCTGGTTCGGCCCGTTCCAGGACCTGAGCGCGCCGGACCCAACTTCGATCTTCAACTTCTTTGGTTGGTTGCCTTGGGCCGCGCCGCAGCCGGACACACTGATGGCGTTGATCTTCATCGGCATCCTGCCGATGCTGCTGGGTATTTCGATGTGGTTGCAGCAGAAACTGAATCCGGCACCAACCGATCCGACGCAGGCGATGATCTTTGCCTGGATGCCGTGGGTCTTCATGTTCATGCTGGGCGGGTTTGCCAGCGGGCTGGTGGTCTACTGGATCGCGAACAACACGATTACGTTCACGCAGCAGTATCTGATCATGCGCAGCCAAGGCTATACACCTGATGTGTTTGGCAACATCAAGTCCGGCTTCAAGCGAACGCCCAAAACGGACGACAAATGAGCGGAAAGGTCACCAGCCTGTGGCGGCACCCGATCAAAAGCCATGGGCGAGAATCCGTAAACAACGTAACCGTGACCCCCGGGCAGACGATGCCCGGGGATCGCGTTTGGGCAGTGGCGCATGAGGCCTCCAAGGTTGATGGTTCGCAATGGGTACCTTGCGCCAATTTCAGCAGGGCGGCGAAAGCTCCGCACCTGATGGCGATCTCGGCCCGGACGCAGGGTGACACGGTGACACTTAGTCATCCAAAGCGCCCCGATCTCAGCTTTGCCCCGGATACGGATCAAGAGATGTTTCTGGAATGGGTCAAGCCGTTGATGCCCGAAGAACGCGCTGCTTCGGCCCGCATCGTCCGGGTGCCGGGGCGCGGTATGACGGACAGCGATTTCCCGTCGATCAGCCTGTGCAACATGGCGTCGCATCGCGCGGTCGGACAAAAACTGGGGCAGGACCTGTCAACCGCCCGCTGGCGCGGCAACGTCTGGTTCGATGGTTTGCCGCTATGGGAAGAGTTCGATTGGATCGGCCGCGACATTCAGATCGGTGAGGCCGTGTTCCGGGTACGTGAACGCATCACTCGCTGCCTGGCAACCACCGCCAACCCCGAAACAGGGGAGCGTGACGCTGACACGCTGGGCGCCTTGAGCAGCTGGGGCATCAGGATTTTGGCGTATACGCCGAGGTCCTCCAAGGCGGCTCGATCGGCGTTGGCGATACGGTGAAAGTGCTATGACAACCCTGCCGTTCCCTCTTGCAGACAACCCGGACGAGATCGCACAGGAGCGTGGACGCAAATTGTTTGCCGGCCCGTCAGAATTCGTCAAAGGCGTTGTCGCCATGAATGGCTTGCCAGCACCGGATCGGCTGGAAGTCTGTTTCGCCGGTCGCTCGAACGTAGGCAAATCAAGTTTGATTAACGCGCTGACTGGCACCAAGGGGCTGGCACGCGCATCAAACACCCCAGGGCGCACGCAAGAGATCAACTTTTTCACGCAAGGCCCGGAGCTCTATCTGGTTGATTTGCCGGGCTACGGTTATGCCAACGCCCCGGTGAAGGTCGTGGAGAAATGGCAGAGGCTCCTCAAGCAATATCTGAGTGGACGCCAGACCCTGCGCCGGGCTTTTGTCCTGATCGACTCGCGCCATGGCGTTAAGCCGGTCGATGACGAGATCATGAAGCTGCTGGACACCAGCGCTGTCACTTTCCAGTGCGTCATGACCAAGGCAGACAAGGTCAAGGCCAATGAACGCCAGAAAGTGCTGGATCAGACACGCGCCGCGTTGTCCAAGCATCCGGCAGCGTTCCCCGAGATCGTGCTGACCTCATCCGAGAAAGGCGACGGCATTCCAACCTTGCGTTCGATCATCGCACACCTGGAATAGCTTGGGCCTTGGCACCACCGCGCAAAGGTCCTAACAGGGTACGCCAAAGGGACCTTAGCCATGAAGACAAGAGACATGAACCGGGACTGGATCGCCACAGCAGCCACACTCAATAGCGCCCTGCCCTATCTGCAGCGCTATGATGGCGCCATTGTCGTCATCAAGTTGGGCGGGCACGCCATGGGCAGCGACGAGGCGATGGAGAGCTTTGCCCGTGACGTCGTTCTGATGCGGCAGGTAGGCGTGAACCCGGTCATCGTGCATGGCGGTGGTCCGATGATCAATTCGATGCTGGATCGGCTGGATATCCAGTCCGAGTTCGTCCACGGCAAACGCGTCACCGACAAGGCCACAGTGGAAGTGGTTGAAATGGTGCTGTCCGGCCTCGTGAACAAGCGCATCGTTCAGGCGATCAACGCGCAGGGTGGAATGGCCGTTGGGCTGTCCGGGAAAGACGCTCATCTCATGACCTGCGAACAGACGGATGCTTCGCTGGGCTTCGTCGGAACGCCATCCGAGATGAACCCCAAGATCCTTCATGACCTGTTTGCGCATGATGTAATCCCGGTAATTGCCCCGCTTGGCGCCGGAGGGAATGGTGAGACCTTCAACGTCAATGGCGATACCGCTGCCGGCGCGATTGCTTCGGCCTTGAAAGCGGACCGCCTTTTGCTGCTCACCGATGTCTCGGGCGTCAAAAACGCGGCCGGAGATGTGGTGACTGAACTGAAGGCCGGCCAGATCCGCGAGATGACGCGGGAAGGCACAATCGCAGGCGGCATGATCCCCAAAACCGAAACGGCGTTGGACGCCCTGCACAACGGCGTTCGTGCTGTTGTTATCCTCGATGGGCGTGCGCCCAATGCTGTACTGCTGGAGCTGTTCACCGAACACGGCGCCGGGTCTCTGATCCGACCCGATTGACGCGTTAGTGATCCGGACGGCCTTGCGTCCGAGACAAACATGCCCGAATGTGAATGTATGGAGAATGAAGCCATCATTCGTCTGGGCGTGTTTTTGGGGCTGTTCATTGTCTTCGCAAGCGCCGAAGCACTTGCGCCCCGCAGGCCACGCAATTGCGACCGGGCGCGGCGCTGGGTGACCAACCTGTCGATTACTGTCCTGAACGCTGTGACACTCCGTGTATTGGCAATCGGGTTTCCCCTTCTGGCGGTGGGGGCGGCGCTCGACGCGTCCCAAAACGGCATGGGTTTGTTCAACCGCCTTGATTGGCCAGCTTGGCTGGAAGTCGCTCTCAGCGTCTTGATCCTCGATTTTGCGATCTGGCTTCAGCATCTTGTGACCCACAAGGTGCCAATACTTTGGCGCCTGCACCGCGTGCACCATGCGGACAGAGATATGGATGTCACCACGGCCATTCGGTTCCATCCGATTGAAATCGCGCTGTCCATGGCCCTGAAGATAGGCTTGATCTACCTTCTCGGACCCAGCGCACTGGCGGTGATCCTGTTCGAGGTCCTTCTGAACGGAACCGCGCTTTTCAATCACTCGAACCTCAGACTTCCTCTTGCCGTGGACGCTGTGTTGCGTAGGGTTCTTGTGACGCCCGATATGCATCGGGTGCACCATTCGGTTCTCAGAAATGAGCATGACAGCAACTATGGCTTTGCCTTGTCCATCTGGGACCGATTGATGGGAACCTATGTGGCGCAGCCCGGTGGCGGACACGAAAAGATGAGCGTGGGACTGGAATGGCAGGACGATCGACCGACCCGGCTAGGATGGAGCCTGTTCCTTCCGTTTCAACGGAAGTGACCTATCAGAACGTTGAGAGGGCGACTTTCGAGGCCGGCCTCATCGTGATGGGGGCGCAGCATCCACGCACCAGTGGTGCAAATCAGCTGGATCACGGCACGTTGATCCTACTGGGTACGGCCGAAGCATTCTGGCCGGTGTTGCAGGCCTCTCCCGAGTGGAATGATAACTTGCCGGACCCGGTAGATCGCTGGTCTTCCCGTGTCGTGGGTGAATTGGCTGCCGCAATGGGCGCTGTGGCCTATTTCCCATTCGGCGGCCCACCCTACACCCCGTTCATTGACTGGGCGTTGAAATCAGGGCGCACGTTCCAAAGCCCTGTAGGCGCGTTGGTGCACGACACGGTTGGGATGCTGATTTCTTTCCGTGGCGCGCTGCACTTCCCGGATGAGTTTGACATTCCGGCCGTATCTGGCACTTCGCCCTGCACAGACTGTCCCGCCCCCTGCACGACGGCCTGCCCGGTCGGCGCTCTGAATGCGGCAAGCTTTTATGACGTGGCTGCCTGCCACAATTATCTGGATACCGATGCAGGGCAAAGCTGCATGACCGGTGGCTGCGCGGCAAGGCTGGCCTGCCCCATCAGCCATGGTGCAGGACGGCAACCCGAACAATCCGCCCTTCACATGAAGTCCTTTCATCCCTCATGACACGCACATTGATCCTGACCCGCCACGCCAAATCAAGCTGGAATCACCCCGGTCTGATGGATCATGATCGCCCCCTGAACAAACGTGGGCGAAAGTCTGCTGCGGCGATTGGCGGTTGGCTGAAGGACCACAACTGGTTGCCGGATGAAGTGCTCAGCTCAAGCTCAACCCGAACGCGCGAAACATGGGAACAGATGGGGCTAGGCGCGCCTGAAGTTGCCTTTACTCAGGCCCTGTATCACGCCGATCCAGTGCAAATGTTGAACCAATTACAAACGGCACAGGGCGCAACAGTGCTGATGCTTGGGCACAATCCCGGAATCGCCGATTTTGCCGAGCGCATCGTGAAGAATACACCCGAACATCCAAGGTTTTTCGATTATCCGACCTGCGCGACGACCGTGATCCAATTCGGCGTAGAAAACTGGGACGAAGTATACTGGCACAGCGGCAAAACGCTGGAGTTTGTTATTCCGCGCGAACTGCTGGAATAGAAAAAGGCGGGGCACAACCCCGCCCTTCTTGTGACTTCGATCCGGATCAGTGACCCAGGATCTGGCTGAGGAACAGCTTGGTCCGCTCGCTTTGCGGGTTGTTGAAGAACTCTTCCGGTTCGTTCTGTTCCACGATCTGTCCGGCATCCATGAAGATCACGCGGTTCGCCACCTGACGGGCAAAGCCCATCTCGTGCGTCACGCAGAGCATGGTCATGCCTTCCTCGGCCAGCTCGATCATGGTGTCGAGCACCTCTTTGATCATCTCGGGGTCAAGCGCCGATGTCGGTTCATCGAACAACATGATCCGCGGTCGCATGCACAGCGAACGGGCAATCGCCACACGCTGCTGCTGACCACCGGATAGCTGACCGGGATACTTGTTGGCCTGTTCGGGAATCTTCACCTTTTCAAGGAAGTGCATCGCCGTTTCTTCGGCCTCTTTCTTGGGCGTCTTGCGCACCCAGATCGGGGCCAGCGTACAGTTTTCCAGAATGGTCAGATGCGGGAACAGGTTGAAGTGCTGGAACACCATGCCAACTTCGGACCTGATCTTGTCGATATTCTTTAGGTCGTTCGACAGTTCGGTTCCGTCCACTATGATCGTGCCTTGCTGGTGTTCCTCCAGCGCGTTCAGGCAGCGGATCAGGGTGGACTTACCCGACCCCGACGGCCCCGCGATCACGATCCGCTCGCCCTGATTGACGGTCAGATTGATATCGCGCAGCACGTGGAAAGCCCCGTACCACTTGTTCATGTTGGAGATTTCGATGGCGACCTCGTCGCTCACCTGCATCTTGGAGCGGTCGATTTCGCGTTCTACGGCAAGTTGAGACATGCGTTGAACTCCTTAATGGTGGCCGGTCTGAAGCTTGCGCTCCAGATACATGGAATAACGGGACATGGAGAAGCAGACGACGAAGAACAGCGCCGCGATGAACGCGAACAGTTCCCAGTAGATGCCATTCCAGGCGGTGTCGGCGCGGATGGCGGATGCCAGTCCGATAACGTCGAACAGCCCGATAATCGACACCAGGGTCGTATCCTTGAAGATCCCGATGAATGTGCTCACGATGCCCGGAATTGAGATTTTCAGGGCTTGCGGCATGATGATCAGCCGTTGGGCCTGCCAGTAGTTCAGGCCGAGGCTGTCTGCGCCTTCGTATTGACCACGCGGCAGGGCAGCCAGACCACCCCTGATTACCTCGGCCATATAGGCGGCCGAGAACAGGGTCATCATGATCATCACCCGCAGGATGATGTCAAAATTGGTGCCCGGCGGCAGGAACAGGTTTAACAGCAGCGACGCCACGAACAACAAGGTGATCAGCGGCACGCCGCGGATGAACTCGATAAAGCCCACGCACAGGTATTTGACGATCAGCAAGTCCGACTGACGCCCCAGCGCCAGCACGATGCCGATCGGCAGCGAGACACCAATGGCCACGACGCCCAGCAGGATCGCCAGCATGAAACCACCGAACTGACGGCTTTCCACCGCTTCGATACCTATCGGAAGGATCGAGTCCATCGCACCGGTGAAATAGCCGGACAGAACCAGCCACCAGATCACTGCAGCCACGGTTGCACCGATCATCCCGATCAGCTCGCTCAATTGCTTGCTAAGCAGGGTGTAGACGCCCCAACCGACAACAAAACCCAGCGCGGCTGAAATCGGGCCCCAGATGGTTCCGCCCCACATCAGCCATGGCATCAGGAAGGGATAGATGGCGGTAAAGATCAGCATCTTGGTTGGAACGCGATCCGAATACAGCACCGGGGCCAGCGCAACCAGCAGCAGCACCAGGGACAGGATCGGACGCCAGTAAAGATGGCTGGGGTAGAAACCGAACAGCAACTGCAACCAGCGGTCGTTGATCACCGCCCAGCAGGCGTGCCCATGGGTCGATCCCCAGGTCTCCTGCATGATCTCGCGGCATTGGTTCAGCGAGTCGGCATTCCAGACGGACTGGAAAACCCAAGGTAAAACACCAGCTAAAACATACCAGATCGCCCAAAGCGAAACCACGGTCAGGATCGAGTTGAACCAGCTTGAGAACAGGTTGTGTTTGACCCATCCCAGCGCGCCAACCTCAGAAGCAGGTGGCGCTTGTTCGGGCAGCATTTCCGTACGGACAAATGAAACATCAGCCATATTACCGCTCCACCAGTTTGACACGGTTGTTGTACCAGTTCATCACCGCCGAAATGCTCAGCGAGATGGACAGGTAGACCAGCATCAGCAGAAGAACGCATTCCAGCTCGCGGCCGGTCTGGTTCATGGTGATGCCGCCCAGGGTACCCGTGATGTCCATATATCCGACCGCAATCGCCAGCGACGAGTTCTTGGTCAGGTTCAGGTAGTTCGAGATCATCGGCGGAATGATCACCCGCAGCGCCTGCGGCAGGATCACCAGTCGCATGGTGCGGCCCGGGCGCAGACCCAGCGCAGATGCGGCTTCGGTCTGACCTTTGGAAATGGCCAGGATACCAGCGCGCACGATTTCCGCGATGAAGGCCGCCGTGTACAGCGACAGGGCCAGCCACAAGGCTATCAGCGAGTTGCGCATATGCGTACCGCCGCTGAAGTTGAAGCCCTTCAGTTCAGGGTATCCCAAGTGGAAGCCCAGAATAGTCAGCAGGATGAGCATCGGAACGAACAGGATGCCCAACTGGATGTACCAGATGGTCGGGCGATCACCGGTCGACTCCTGTTTGGCCGTGGCCCAGGCTGCAACCTTGCGCATGGTAAAGATGCTGCCGCCCAGCACGATTAGTACGGCGATCAAGTCCAACGAGACATCGAACCGCAGGCTGGATGTGCCAAAGAAATGAATATCGCCAAGGCTGCGCGAGAACAGGAATTCCGGAATATACACCCCGCGATTGGTGATAGCGACCGAATCGAACAGCTTCATCGTCGCCTCGGGGTCTTCGCCCCGGAAGGCCCTGGGTGCGGGCAGGCTTTCGATCAGGATGGCCATGGCCAGCACGATCCAAAGCAGAACCGGCACGTTGCGGAACATCTCGACGTAGACGGTCATGATCCGTGCGACCAGCCAGTTGTTGGACAGGCGCAGAACACCGACAAGAACACCAACGATCGTCGCCGTGATACAGCCCAGTACGGCCACAACCAACGTGTTCAGCAGGCCGATAAAGGCTGCACGCAGATGGCTGTCACGCGACGTGTATTCCAGCAGGCGCTGGTTGATGTCATAGCTCGCCGGTTCACCGAAAAAGCCGAACTCGACCGGTTTACCAAGCGCCTCAAGGTTCTGAATGGTGTTCGAAATGATCCAGGCTGCCAGAAGCATGAAACCGATCAGAGCGATGACCTGAATGGTCGCAGATCGGTACCGCGTATCGTAAAGGAGCATGGACAGCCGGAAATGCTCCTTCGGCGGGTCAGTGAGAGTCGTCATGACCTATGTATATCCCCGTGACATCCCGATTTTTTGTCGGCAGAGTTGATCACTGCTCAATCTATTCGGGAGTGTTTCTTATTGATGGAAAAAGGGCGCAGGTTGCCCTGCGCCCTTTTCCGTGGATTTTAGCGGAACGGTGGCGAGTACAGCAGACCGCCGTCGGTCCACTGAGCGTTCAGGCCACGTGCCAGACCGATCGGAGTTTCCTCACCGATGTTCTTGGCGAAGACTTCGCCATAGTTGCCACCGGCTTTGATCGCGCGGGCCGCCCATTCGGCGTCCAGACCCAGCATCTCACCCAGAGTGCCTTCGCTGCCCAGCAGGCGGTTCACTTCGGGGTTGTTGGTGCCGGCCGCCATCTCGTCGATGTTGGCCGAGGTCACGCCCAGCTCTTCAGCCGAGATCAGCGCGTTCAGAGTCCAGCGGACAACGTCGCCCCACTCGTGATCGCCATGGCGGACCAGCGGGCCCAGCGGCTCTTTCGAGATAATTTCGGGCAGCAGGACGTGATCACCGGGGTTTTCGAACGTGGCGCGGGTTGCGGCCAGGCCCGAGGCGTCGGTGGTGTAAACGTCACATGCGCCAGCCAGGTACTGCTGCTGCGCTTCGGCGTTGGTTTCGATCGGAACCGGCTCGTAGCTGATGTTGTTCGAGCGGAAGAAGTCCGCCAGGTTCAGCTCGGTTGTCGTGCCGGTCTGAATGCAGACAGTTGCGCCGTCCAGTTCCTTGGCCGAGCTTACGCCCAGCGCCTTGGGAACCATGAAGCCCTGACCGTCATAGTAGTTCACGCCAACGAATTCGAACTTCAGGTCGACGTCACGGCTGAAGGTCCAGGTGGTGTTCCGGGCCAGCATGTCGATCTCGCCCGAGGCCAGCGCGGTAAAGCGTGTCTTACCGGTGGTCGGAACGAATTCAACTGCGTTTGCATCACCCAGAACGGCTGCTGCAACAGCGCGGCATACAGCTACGTCAAAGCCCTGCCATTCGCCATTTGCGTCGGGCGCTGCAAAACCGACCAGACCGGTGGTCACACCACAGTTCAGCTTGCCGCGCGCCTTGACATCGTCCACGGTGCCCGCTGCAGCTGCGCCAGCAGCCAGGCCGGCGATCGTCGCGACGCCCAAGATTACGGATTTTTTCATTTTTACCTCTTCCTGATTTTCCATCCCTGATGGAACGGTTCGATCCGGCACTCGCGCACCGGAAAGGTTACCCAAAAGGTGTCTCCCCTTTAGTGGCCTGAGTTTGGGCGTATTCATAAACAAACGTCAAGGGCTGGATCAGGGAAATCGATGGGTCAACCGCATAGGCTGCGGTTTTCACACCCAAAATTCAGGCTTCAAAGGCTCAAACCGAGAGGTCGAAGAACCTTTTGGCGTGCAGAAAGGCAGTTTTCTTGATTTCAGCGACCGAATGCGCCTCGTCATCGTGGCCCCATTGTTCGGTCTGCCAGATTTCGTCCAGCCGAGAGAGGGTCCATATCTCCTCCGCGCTGCGCCAGTCGCGGGCCGCAGCGAAACCCAGGATCAACGAGCCCGACAAACTGACGAGATCGTGAAAAGCGGCAAGTTGAAAGGCATTCAGGGCGTGGACACGAGAGCGCAGGGTTTGGACTGCGTCCTCTGGCTGAGGCTGGTGCAGAACTCCGGCAACAGCGAACAAACGCGCGCCCAGCGTTTCCGCGGCCCAGTCCAATGCCGGGTCCCAGTGATCGGCCTGCCTCTGCTGAAGCGCCTGCGGATGCGTCGCGCGATAACACAGAAGGTCTGAATCGCCATACTCCGCCAGCATATCCGCGACTTCTGCGTGCTGTTGGCGCACCTTGTCGATGGCAGCGTTGGCAGAGCGTGTGAACGGCATTGTAGTCGGATCCACCTCTTTTTCCTGCGCGTCCCATTCGGTTGCCACAGCTTCGGCCATGGCCCGGGTCGGCAGGATCAGGGCCGCCTTGGTCGGCGTCCTGACCCTGCGTCCGTCCAGTTCGACCGTAAAGCCCCCATCGGCTTCGACCACTGCGCTGGATGTCCAGAAGCGTTTCGGTTTCCAGTCGCTCATTTTAGTGGTCCCAAAGTTCGGCCAGAGCATCTGGCAATTGTTCGAATGCGTCGATCACCTGACCTGCCTTTTGCAGCGCGGACCGGTGATGATAGCCCCAGCTGACGCCAATCCCGGCAATCCCGGCCGCCGCGGCCATTTCAATGTCATAACTGGTGTCACCAATCATGACCGCATCCGCCGTGGAAACACCGGTTTCGGACAGCGCGGTGTGGATCATCGACGGGTGTGGTTTCGACGGGTGATGATCGGCAACCTGCCGGGTCACGAAAAACTTTTCCAACCCGTGCCCTTCTAACAGTGCATCCAATCCGCGTTGCGATTTGCCCGTCGCGACACCAAGCAGAAATTCGGGTGTTGCATGCAGGGTTTCGATCACGGCCCGCGCACCGGGATACAGCGGTGAACTGGTGACACCCTGTTCCAGCCGCTGCGCGTGATACGCCTGTTTGTACCCCTCGACCAACCGGGTCTGAACCTTGGCTGATTGTTCCGGGGCCAACTGCGCCATCGCCTGCGGCAGAGACAATCCGACGATCGACAGGGTCGCCTTTCGATCCGGAACCGGCAGTGACAACGCCTCAAAGCAGGCATTCATGGCCGATACGATGCTTCCCTGACTGTCGACAAGGGTACCATCCATGTCGAACAGGATCAGCCTCAAAGGCGCGCTCATCGCAGTTCCTCGAATGGATCGTCGGTGGCCAGGTCTTCGGTCCAGCCCAGAGTGTCCCAGCTGTCCTTCATGTGCTCGGGCATAGGTGCGGTAATACTCACGGGTTTGCGAGTCACGGGGTGTTCGAATGACAGCCGTCGCGCATGCAGGTGAAGCTTCTTGCTGATTATCCCACCGAGCTGTGCGCCCCAACCGTCGCCCAGATTCTCCTGCCCGGACCCGCCATATTTGCCATCCCCGATGATCGGATGGCCAATCGCAGCCATATGTGCCCGCAACTGGTGTGTGCGTCCGGTCACAGGCTCCATCGCAACCCAAGCAGCGCGGCCAGCGACACGATACAACGTCGCATAAAGCGTGCGCGCCCGCTTTGCGCCCGGTGTGTCGTCAACTTCGTTCATATGAACGGCAATCATCTTTTCGCCTTCACCATGCTTGCCATGCCCCGGCGCCTTGACCAGCCCGGTCTTGATCTCGCCCAGATAGGGCGTCGGCACGCCGGCAACCAAGGCCCAATAGATCTTGCGCGTATTGCGATGTCGGAAAGCCGCAGTCAGCCCCTTGGCCGCCTCTCGCGTCCGCGCCATCAGCAGCACGCCTGACGTATCCTTGTCCAACCGGTGTACCAATCGGGGGTTTTCGTCAAAACCAAACCGCAACGCTTCCGAAAGGCTGTCCACGTGGCGTGTCTGACCGCTGCCACCCTGCACCGGCAAACCGTGCGGCTTGTTCAGCGCCAGCACATGATCATCGCGGTAAATCACGCAGGACTGTATCATCTTTGCGTCCGCGTCCGAGACGCGACGTTTGACTTCAGCCGGTTTATGCTCTGCATCCGGCAGCGGCGGTACGCGCACGGATTGCCCAACTTCCAACCGGGTCGAAGCTTTGACACGCCCACCATCCACACGCAGCTCGCCCTTTCGACACATCTTTTCGATGCGGCCCTGACTGACATGCGGAAACAAGCGACGCAGCCAGCGGTCGAGCCGTTGGTCGCCGTCGCCCTCGGCCACTGTAATCATCTGCACACCGCTCATGCCATCGCCCCTTGCGCCGTGCGGCGGAACCGCCCGGATTGCGTCTGTTTCAACTCTTCTGAGAACATGCGCGTCTGTCGCCCGCATCGGTCAAAGAGTCAAGTCAGCCCTGGTTTGAAGTCCGTTGCGCCCGCAGCTTGGCAAAATAGTCCAACCGTTTTTTCAACTCGCGTTCGAAACCGCGTTCAACCGGTTGATAGAGCTCAGGTCGCTCCATGTCCTCGGGGAAATAGTTCTGGCCGGAAAAACCATCTTCGGCATCATGATCATATGCATATCCTGCACCATAGCCCTGGTCTTTCATCAACGATGTTGGCGCGTTCAGGATGTGTTTTGGTGGCGGCGCGCTGCCGGACTGCTTGGCCAGCCGCATTGCTGCCTTGTAACCCACATAGGCCCCGTTCGACTTTGGCGCCAACGCGAGATAGATGACCGCCTGCGCCAGCGCCAGTTCGCCCTCGGGCGACCCAAGCCGCTCGTATGTTTCCCACGCATGCAGGCAGATCGACTGCGCCTGCGGATCGGCAAGCCCGATATCCTCGACCGCCATTCTGGTGATGCGGCGCGCCAGAAAACGCGGATCTTCGCCACCGGTCAGCATCCGCGCGAACCAGTACAGCGCCGCGTCCGGGTCTGATCCGCGCACTGATTTGTGCAGCGCCGAGATCAGATTGTAGTGCTCGTCGCCCGATTTGTCGTATTTCGCAGCTCGCCGCATCAGGCGTTTTGCCAGTGCATCAGAGTCCAGCGGTTTGTCGACAGCCCAGGCCGATACCTGCTCGATCAGGTTCAGCAGCGCACGGCCATCTCCATCCGCCATTTCCTGCAGGGCCTCGCGCGCCGCGCCGGTCAGCGGCAAGGCTTTTCCCAGCTCTTTTTCGGCCCGTTGGGTCAGCCGTTCCAGATCAGCCAGGGTCAGGCGTTCCAGCACCAAGACCTGCGCACGGCTTAGAACAGCGGCGTTGAGTTCAAAAGAAGGGTTCTCGGTTGTGGCCCCCACCAAAAGGATGGTGCCATCCTCCATATGCGGCAGAAACCCATCCTGCTGGGCCTTGTTGAAACGATGGATTTCGTCGACGAACAGCAACGTCCCCTGCCCGTTCTGCCGACGAATTTTGGCTGCCTCAAAGACCTTCTTCAAATCAGGTACGCCGGTAAAAATAGCACTGATCTGTACAAAATGCAGATCGGTTTCCTGTGCCAGCAACCGCGCGATCGTGGTTTTCCCGACACCTGGCGGACCCCAGAAAACCAGGCTGGACAAGCTGCCCGACGCAAGCATCACGCCCAATGGCGCGTCAGGACCCAGCACCTGTTCCTGCCCGATGACGTCGGTCAGCGATTGCGGGCGCAACCGGTCGGCCAAAGGCCGGTGTGGCGCGGCCATCTGCGGGCTTTCGTGAGTATCGAACAGGTCGCTCATCGTGTTACAGCCGGAACCGCAGGGACACCGCCTTACCGCCCCGATCCAGATCGATCTGAACCCGGCGCCCGGGGCGGGTCAGAGCCTTTACGACATCCACGGGTCGCTCGACCACTTGACCGTTGATCGCGTTCACCACGTCGCCTGCTCTTAATCCGGCACGCGCGCCGAACGGTCCGGAATCGACCACGACAACGCCTGTCTGCGACAACACCAAACCCAGCCGGGTGATCAAAGCCGGGTTGACCCGCGCTATCACCAGCCCGGGCAGCACCGTACCATCATCCAGTTCGGTCTCTTCCGCGGGTGGTGTTTCGGGCGCCGGAATCAGAGCCACTTTGATGTCGCTCCGTGTGTCGCCGCGCAGGCGCGTCAGGAGAGACGTTCCCCCGACGCCCGCGATAGACATGCGGAATTTCATCTCGGCCGGAGAGTTCACCTCTTTCCCGTCGACATGCGTTACGACGTCGCCGACCTTCAAACCGGCTTCAGCCAACGGGCTGAGCGGGTGCAGGTCCGAAATCACAACGCCTTGTGGCAGCGACAGACCGAGAGATTCTGCGATGTCCGCGCTCATGTGCTGGCCGGCCATCCCCGCCCAAGGGCTGACGAAATGTTCGTTGCCTGCCCGAGCCTGTTGCAGATACTCGGCGACCAGATTGGCCGGAATGGCAAAGCCGATACCGTTCGATCCGCCGGAGCGGGTCAGGATCGAGGTGTTGATTCCGATCAGTTGCCCGTTCACGTCGATCAGTGCGCCACCAGAGTTCCCGGGATTGATGGCCGCATCGGTCTGGATAAAATAGCCCCGCGCATTGCCGGTTGCCGTGCCGGTCCGCGCAAGCCCCGAGATAATGCCCGAAGATACCGTCTGCCCCACTCCGAACGGGTTGCCAATTGCCAGGGCCAGTTCGCCAACCTCAACCTGGTCCGAGTCGCGCAACTCCAGGAACGGCAGGCCTTCGGCCTCACCCAGTCGCAGGATCGCAATATCGCTTTCCCTGTCGCCCAGAACCACTTTGGCCGAGAATTCACGGCGATCCGTAGTGACGATCCTTATTTCGGTCGCGGCGCCAACGACGTGGTAATTGGACACCACATACCCGTCTTCCGAAAGGATCACGCCCGAGCCCAACGAGTTCTGCACCCGCGGCCGTGGCGCACCAAACCCTCCGCCGAAAAAGTCCTGAAAGAACGGGTCCGCAAACAACGGGTTGACCCGCCCCTGTCGTACGATCTTGGCATAGATGTTGACGACTGCCGGCGAAGCCTCTTTGACCACGGGGGCAAAGCCCAAAGAAATCTCGACCTGAGATTGCGGCACACGGGTTTCAGCCGTGGCAATCGAAGCGAAAGCGAGTGAAAGAGCGACAAGTGTCGTGCGGAACATGAACACCTCAACGTGCAAAGCTGCGTTGGATATGCGTCCACACGGAACGTAATGCAAGCATCCGATGGGTGTTCAGTCCAGCGGCGCGTGCAGGCGCGTGCCTTTGGTAATGATGCCGCCGCGATTACCCACGTCGATATTGCCGTAACGCTGCCTGAATACGTCGGGCAATTCCCTGTCCCCCTCAGGCGATAGCCACAGACGGAAGAGATGACGCCGCTCGGCCGGGTCCGGCCAGTCAACGAAGCCGGTCCGGTCGTGTAACTGCGAGTGGTTGTAGACGAACTGCATGTCGCCGGGCTGCAGACGCATACTCAGATGCAAGTCCGGATCATTTGCCAGAGCATCGAACTTGTCCAATGCAGCAACATGTTCAGGGGTAAGCCGCATGGCCTCGGGGAATCTTTGCGCGCTGTCGATGTATTGCCGCTGATAGAACACCGTCAGCTTCCCATCGTGCCAATTGAACGGAGGTATGGTCATGAAGGGTTGCATGCCTTCCGGAACTTCCCCTCTGCGGTCGGTCGCAATCGGGTCAAACAATCGCTCCAGCAATTCTGGACACTCTGCCCGCATCCGATTGTAGATCGCCTCGGCACTGACCAACAGCGAGTCCCCGCCCTCCCTGGCGTCCTTCAGGCACATCAAACCAACGATGTCGGCGCTGTCCGTGTGAAAAGTCTGGCGCTCATGGGTCTGATAGATTCGCGTGTTCGGATCACTGGCGTCGGCGCCAACGTCGCGGACATGTCCCAGAATATGTCCCTGCGCGTTCTGAGAGCGGGCCGAGCCAAGATGGGCACCCACACCGCAAAAGATCGCGGCGGCCATTTCCTGAGTGTATGTCTGCACGGGAAGGCCACGGATCACTTCGAAACCTATCCCGTCGATCAGCTTGTCGCGCAGGTCCGCAAGATGCTGGTCCAACCGTTGCAGCGGGAAATTCGCAGCTGTGATTTCACCAATGTCCTGCCCCAGGTTCAGGTAGTGCCGGGCGGCTTGCTCCAGGTCGGCGACATCTTCCGGTGTTAGATCCAGAATCCATTCGTCCTGCCGCAGCTCCATCTCGCGGCCGATCCAAACGGATGGGCCCGTCAGTTCGCCGGGTAGTTCAGAAAGTGTCACCATCCTCTTTCCTCCGCGCTTGCCTCTGAACGTGACGCGGGACGGTAAGGTTTGCATCGCTCGATGTCACCGGAAATGGGTCAAATGCGACACTTCAACAGGACCGCAAAAGAAAACCCCCGCGTCCGGGACGCGGGGGTTGAATTCCGAAAACGGCGCTTTCTTATTCGTCGTCTGCGGCCTCTTCTGCGGCAACACGGGCTTTATCAGCCGCGCCTTTGGCGTCGACGTCACGATCAACGAATTCGATGATCGCCATCGGTGCCATGTCGCCATAGCGGAAGCCGGCTTTCAGGATACGGACGTATCCACCCTGACGCTCGGCGTAGCGGGGGCCCAGAACTTCGAACAGCTTTGCGACGTCTTTGTCTTCTTTCAGCTGCGATGCGGCCTGACGACGGGCGTGCAGGTCGCCGCGCTTACCCAAAGTGACCAGCTTTTCGATGATCGGGCGCAGTTCTTTTGCTTTGGGCAAAGTTGTCTTGATTTGCTCATGTTCGATGAGCGAGCCAGCCATGTTCGCAAACAGCGCCTTGCGGTGCTCATGAGTACGATTTAGGCGGCGGTAACCACGTGCGTGACGCATTTTCTAGTTCCTTCTTTCGCGTTTTGCTTTGTCTGGCCGGCGATGCGTGTCACCGGCTCTCCTTGGGGCGGAAGTGCCCTTGTTGTCCCCGGCAGCCCGGGCATTGGTGAAGACGCGCTTAGAACGCGTCTTCGAATTTCTTGGCCAGATCTTCGATGTTGTCGGGCGGCCAATCCTCGACATCCATGCCGAGGTGCAGACCCATGCCGGACAGCACTTCCTTGATCTCGTTCAGCGACTTGCGGCCGAAGTTCGGGGTGCGCAGCATCTCGGCTTCGGTCTTCTGGATCAGGTCGCCGATATAAACGATGTTGTCGTTCTTCAGGCAGTTTGCCGAACGGACCGACAGTTCCAGCTCGTCCACTTTCTTCAGCAGTAGCGGGTTGAACTCCAGACCGTCATCCTCGTCCTGACGGCCAGCCGCCTCAGGCTCGTCGAAGTTGACGAAGATCGACAGTTGATCCTGCAGGATGCGTGCGGCAAAGGCCAGCGCGTCTTCCGGCGTGATCGAACCGTCTGTTTCGATCTTCAGCGTCAGCTTGTCATAGTCCAGAACCTGACCTTCACGGGTCGGCTGAACGTCATAGGCAACCTTTTTGACCGGCGAATAGATCGCGTCGATCGGGATCAGGCCGATCGGTGCATCTTCCGGCTTGTTCTTCTCAGCCGAGACGTAACCTTTACCGGTATTGACGGTCAGTTCCATGAACAGATCGGCGCCATCATCCAGGTGGCAGATGACGTGATCGCGGTTCAGAACCTCGATACCAGCGCTTTCGCTGATGTCACCGGCGGTGACAACGGCGGGGCCTTTGGCATTGATCGACAGGCGCTTGGGGCCTTCGACTTCCATGCGCAGCGACACGCCTTTGAGGTTCAGGATGATGTCGGTGACATCTTCACGCACGCCCGCAACCGAGGAGAACTCGTGCAGGACGTTGTCGATTTGAACGCTGGTGATGGCCGCACCTTGCAGCGAGCTCATCAGAACGCGACGCAGCGCGTTGCCCAGAGTCAGACCAAAGCCACGTTCCAGCGGCTCGGCAACCAGGGTCGCCTGACGAGCGGGATCGTTGCCCGGCTTGCCGTCAAGCTGGGTCGGTTTGATCAATTCTGCCCAATTCTTGTGGATCATGTAATCCCTCCATTCCTGTCCGCGCCCCATGACCAACAAGGTGCAGACGCCCGAGGTTCAAAATGACGTGCTGGGGCCGTGCAAAAACACAGCCCCAGCTCAATTCAAAATCGCTTAGACGCGGCGGCGCTTCGGCGGGCGGCAGCCGTTGTGAGCAATCGGAGTCACGTCGCGGATCGACGTGATGTTGAAGCCCACTGCAGCCAGCGCACGCAGAGCCGATTCACGACCCGAACCGGGGCCCTGAACTTCGACTTCCAGCGTCTTGACGCCATGTTCCTGCGCCTTCTTGCCTGCGTCTTCCGCAGCCATCTGCGCGGCATACGGAGTAGATTTCCGCGATCCCTTGAAGCCCATAGTACCGGCAGACGACCACGAGATGGCGTTGCCCTGCACGTCCGAGATCAGGATCTTGGTGTTGTTGAAGGTCGAGTTCACATGGGCGACGCCCGATGCGATGTTCTTACGCTCTTTGCGCTTAACGCGAGTCTTATCACGTGCCATCAGTCAGACCCTCCCTTATTTCTTCTTACCAGCGATGGCCTTTGCGGGGCCTTTGCGGGTACGAGCATTGGTGTGGGTACGCTGACCGCGAACCGGCAGGTTGCGGCGGTGACGCAGACCGCGGTAGCAGCCCAGGTCCATCAGGCGCTTGACGTTCATCTGAACTTCACGACGCAGGTCACCTTCGACGGTGTAGTTGGCGTCGATATGTTCACGGATGGCCAGAACTTCGGCATCCGACAGCTCATTGACGCGACGAGACGCTTCAATGCCAACGGCTTCGCAAATCGCTTTGGCCGAGGTGTTGCCGATTCCGGTGATATATGTGAGGGCGATAGGTACCCGCTTGGCAGTCGGGATGTTTACGCCGGCAATACGTGCCACGTGTCACTTTCCTTTTCGTTGCGGTTCCGTAGTTCCAGAACCTTTTTTCACAACGCCTAACCGTGGCAGTGAGGCCAGAGGGTTCAGCATTATTCGAGGTGGTCGGGGCGAACGAAACGAATCCCGCACGCAGTAGTGATTCCCATAGGGATGTGGGTCGATATGGGCTTTTGGAGGGGCCGTCAAGCCCCAACCTGAAGTCAGCCCAGAATCGCCTCGATCGAGGCGGTAACTTCCTTGATGTCTGCCAGACCATTGACCGGGCGCAGATCGCCCTTGGCATAGTAGTAGCCAATCAGCGGCGACGTCTTCTTGTAATACTCCATCAGGCGGGTGCGCAGGCTGTCCTCGTTGTCGTCGGCGCGACGGACGAAGTCATTTTCCTTGCCGCAATTGGTGCATTTGCCATCCGCTGGGATGGGCTTGGTGATGTCATTAAAGACCTCACCGCAGCCGCCGCAGGTCGAACGCGCCGTGATCCGCTGCACCAAAGCCTCATCATCCACGCGCATCTCGATCACGGTGTGCAGCGACTGGCCCAGCTTGGCCAGCAGCGCCGCCAGTGCATCGGCCTGCGCCAGTGTGCGGGGGAAGCCATCGAAGATAAATCCGGCGCCGGTTTCGGTGGTCAGTTTCTCTTCGATCAGTCCGATCACGATCTCATCCGTGACCAGCTTGCCCGCATCCATGATCGCGGCGACCTTCTTGCCCATTTCGGTGCCCGAGGTCTTGGCTTCGCGCAACATGTCACCGGTGCTGAGCTGAACCATGCCGCGTGTCTCGACCAGGTGACGCGCTTGCGTCCCCTTGCCGGCCCCCGGGGGGCCAAGAAGTATGATGTTCATCGACGAGCAGCTCCCTTTCTGCCGCGTTTTTTGCCTTTGCCGCGCAGCTGGGACTTTTCGATCAGCCCTTCATATTGATGCGCCAGCAGGTGGCTCTGAACCTGTTGGATCGTGTCCATGGTCACAGAGACGATGATCAGAACCGAGGTGCCGCCGAAATAGAACGGAATAGCAAACTGGCCCCGCAGGATTTCAGGCAGCAGACAGACCGCCGCCAAATAGGCCGAACCCAGAACCAGCACGCGGTTGACGACATATTCCAGATATTCCGAGGTCTTTTTGCCCGGACGGATGCCCGGCACAAAACCGTTCTGCTTTTTGAGGTTGTCCGCCACATCGTCGGGTTTGAACGACACGTTGAACGTGTAGAAATATGCAAAGAACACGATCATCGATGCGAAGAACAGCAGGTACAGCGGCTGTCCGGGGCCAAAGTTGGCCAACAGCCACGACATGATCGGCCCGTTGGTGGCACCTGACGAGAAGGTCGAGATCGTCACCGGCAACAGCAGCAGCGAGCTTGCGAAGATCGCCGGGATAACGCCCGCCGGGTTCACTTTGACCGGCAGGTGGCTCGAGCCGCCTTCGTACACCTTCATACCGGCCTGACGGCGCGGATACTGGATGTGGATCTTGCGCAGGGCGCGTTCCATGAACACCACAAAGGTAATCACGGCAATGACCATCACGATCACACCAACGATGACGGCCGGGCTGATTGCACCGCTGCGCCCGCTCGCGAAGAACTGCGCCAACGCGGCCGGAACCTCGGCGATGATGCCGACGAAGATGATCAGCGAGATACCGTTACCGATGCCGCGCGCGGTGATCTGTTCACCCAACCACATCAGGAACATGGTGCCGCCGACCAGCGTGATCATGGTCGAAAAGCGGAAATAGAGCCCCGGATCGGTCGCCAGATCGCCCGATTCCAGCGATACGGCCAGACCATAGGCCTGAACTGTGGCCAGTGCCACGGTGCCGAAACGAGTATATTGGTTGATCTTCTTGCGGCCCTGCTCGCCCTCTTTCTTGAGTTGCTCAAGCGCGGGAACCATCGAGGTCAGCAGCTGCACGATGATCGAGGCCGAAATATAGGGCATGATGCCGAGGGCAAAGATACCCATCCGCCCCAGCGCCCCGCCGGTGAACATCGAAACCATGCCGCCGATGCCCTGCCCCGCCTGCTCCATGAACTCGCGCAGCGCTTGCCCGTCTATACCCGGCACCGGAATGAATGTGCCCAGACGATAGACGATCAGCAAACCCAGCGTGAACAGGATGCGGTTGCGCAGATCGGTGGCCTTGCCAAGGGCAGCCCAGCTCGTGTTGGCCGCCATTTGTTCTGCTGCTGATACCATAAATCGGTCTCTCTTATGCAAACGCCGCCCGGAACCGTTTTCCGGCTCGGACGGCGTCTTGGAAAACTCTGAAGTCTATGTAAGCGGGTCTTTGCCCGCTCACAAGCGCTTACTCTGCCGCAGCAGCTTTTGTGACTTTCAGTGAACCGCCCGCTTTTTCAACTGCCTCGACGGCAGCTTTCGATGCACCGGTGACTTCCAGGTTCACTTTGGCGCTGATTTCGCCTTTCGCCAGAACGCGGATACCGTCCAGCTTGCGACGGACCAAACCGGAGGCAACCAGTGCGTCCTCGGTGATCGCTGCCTTGGCGTCCAGCTTGCCTGCGTCAACGAATTTCTGGATCAGACCCAGGTTGATAACTGCGAATTCCTTGCGGTTCGGCTTGTTGAAGCCACGCTTGGGCAAACGCTGGTACAGCGGCATCTGGCCGCCTTCGTAGCCATTGATGGCCACACCCGAACGGGATTTCTGGCCTTTGATACCACGGCCACCCATTTTACCTTTGCCGGAACCGGGGCCACGGCCTACGCGGGTCCGTTTCGGGCTCGCGCCAGGATTGTCGCGCAATTCGTTCAGTTTCATTTCGCTTCTCCTAAGCCGGATGTGACCCCGAAGCGTGATGGGCCAACCACGGCATTTCTTGGTTTTGATTCTCGTGGACGCAATGCCACCGGAGCCCGATACAGCGTTGCGCCTTCGGTTGCAAGGATTGTTGTGTCTTCCGCCCAGCAGACCGCCAATTCGTGATCAGTCCCCCAGAATCATGAGAGGCGCCACTGGGCGCCTCGGGGGTCGGATGCAGTGCCGCCTTACACGCAATAGACGTGCTTATGCGCGATGTCTGCGATGTCGCAGCGACGGACACCGATGTCGTCCAACTCGCGGTTGGACAGGCGCTGAAGTTCATTGTAGGTGCGGTGGTACTCGATCGCCTTTTCGCGGGTTTCCTTCACGCCTTCGATAAACTTCGCAATGCGGGCGCTCAGGTTGAAGCCGCCATGTGTCAGTGCAGTTGTATGTGCCATATCTCTATTCCTTTCTTGTACCGAGGCGTATTCCCCGGTGTTTCCTTTTGTGATCCTTTAGGGACAAGGCTCAGATAGGCGCGAAAGATAACGCTAACAATGCAGATTTCGGTCTGGCCGGTATGCGAATGCAGCATAGCGACGCTTTTCAGTTCGAATAAGCCACAACCCGACCAACTAACCGGTGGCACCCAAACCGTTAAATGCTAAAGGTGCCGTCTTGCAGACGAGTTTCTAACTCATCAAAAAGCTGATCTTTTTCCTGGACCAAAATCTCATCGAACCAAACGTTATACTTAGGGACACCGCCTTCGACTACATGGCCGGTTAGATGTCGCTTAAGAAATCCCCGACTAAGAGCAGCATCCGTTTTCTGAGGCCCCAGCTTGCTGCAGCAAAATTCATTGCCGCCAAAGTCGTCTACATCATATGCCAAGGTTCTGAGCTCTTCGTAAGGCAACCGTAGAGCGGCGTGCAATACATCCATTTTATCGCGCTCAGCTTGCCACCAGCCTTTCAACCAAATAAAGCCGCTTACAAAAAGGTACGAGAGTGCGAAACAAAGCATAAAAGCTATTGCTTTTACATCCGCCGACATACTGGGCCCAAAGTAATACTTAGAGCTAAGAAACATACACGCCGCTAATGAGACAACCGAAGCGTTCTTTATCGTAAGCCAGTCAACCAGGCCTGTGATTTCCTGTATTTTCACCGATGCCTCTCACCAATTTTCATTTTCGTTGGCCAGGATCAATATAAAGGCCAGAACATAATGGAAACAACAAGTTCAAAACAAAAAACGCCCCCAACCTAAGTCAGAGGCGTTTCAAAGTCTTCGAAGCTGCGCTTAGCCGCGCTCTTCGACGATCTCTACCAGATGCGGGATCTTGTTGATCATGCCGCGAACCGAAGGGGTGTCTTCCAGCTCACGGGTTTTGTGCATCTTGTTCAGGCCCAGGCCGATCAGGGTTGCGCGCTGTTCGGCGGGGCGACGGATCGGGGAACCGATCTGCTTGACGACGATGGTTTTTGCCATGGGTCGCTCTCCTTATGCTTCTGCTTCAGCAGCAGGCGCTTCGGCTGCAGGGGCTTCGTCCCGCTTGGGCAGGATGTCGGCAACCTTTTTGCCACGACGCGCGGCAACCGAACGCGGGCTCTGCTCTTTCTGCAGGCCGTTGATGGTGGCGCGGATCATGTTGTACGGGTTCTGCGAGCCCAGCGACTTGGACACAACGTCCTTAACGCCCAGCATTTCGAACACGGCACGCATCGGACCACCAGCGATGATACCGGTACCTTCAGGTGCGGTGCGCATAACTACTTTACCGGCGCCGTGACGGCCCTCGATGTCGTGGTGCAGGGTACGACCTTCGCGCAGTTGCACGCGGATCATCTGACGCTTGGCTTGCTCAGTCGCCTTGCGGATGGCCTCGGGTACTTCTTTCGCTTTACCCTTGCCAAAGCCGACGCGGCCTTTCTGATCACCGACAACCACCAGAGCGGCGAAGCCAAAGCGCTTACCACCTTTTACGGTTTTCGACACGCGGTTGATTGCGACCAGACGATCTGCAAATTCCGGTGCTTCTTCACGGTCGCGGCCACGGCCCCGACGGTTTTCACGTTCTGCCATTTGGCATCCCTTTTCTCATATGGCGCTTGCCGCACCGTTTCTTCAATCCAAGTGAGCCCCGACTGGTGCCGAGGCCCCCGGATCATCGGGGCAGCCGCAAAGCTGCCCGCAGGTCTTAGATCTTCAGACCACCTTCACGCGCAGCGTCGGCGACAGCCTTCACTTTGCCGTGGAACAGGAAGCCGCCACGATCGAAATAGGCCTCTTCGACGCCTGCCTTCTTGGCACGCTCGGCGATGGCCGCGCCCACTTTGGTGGCCGCTTCGACGTTGTTCTTGCCAACAACACCCAGATCTTTTTCCAGGGTCGAGGCCGAGGCCAGGGTCACGCCACGAACGTCGTCGATCAGCTGAACGCTGATGTTCTTGTTCGAACGGTGAACCGACAGACGTACACGGCCGGCGTTGACTTTGCGAAGTTTGTTCCGAACGCGCAGGCGGCGCTTCAGAAACAGGGTTCTTTTGCTGTTTGCCATTGTTTGCGTCCTTACTTCTTCTTGCCTTCCTTGCGGAAGATAAACTCGCCCTTATAGCGGATACCCTTGCCCTTATACGGCTCGGGACGGCGCCACTCGCGGATTTTGGCCGCAGTTTCGCCCACCAGCTGCTGGTCGATTCCTTCCACAACGACTTCGGTCTGCTTCGGTGCGGTGATGGTGACACCTTCCGGAGCAACGAAATCAACATCGTGGCTGTAGCCCAGGTTCAGCTTCAGGGTGTTGCCCTGCATCTGAGCGCGGTAACCCACACCCTGGATCTCCAGTTCCTTCTTGAAGCCTTCGGTCACACCGGTCACCAGATTGGCAACCATGGTGCGGCTCATGCCCCACTGCTGACGCGCACGTTTGGACGAACCACGCGGGTCGATCTTGACCACGTTGTCCTCGACCGACAGCGTTACATCGTCAGTGGCGGTGAAGCTGCGGGTGCCTTTCGGACCTTTGACTTCGATGGTCTGACCCGACACAGAGGCGGAAACGCCGCTGGGCAGCTCGACCGGTTTTTTACCAATACGAGACATTGCAGACCTCCTTAGAAGACGGTGCAGAGCACTTCGCCGCCAACATTGTTGGAGCGAGCGTTTGCGTCCGACATCACACCTTTCGGAGTGCTGACAATCGACACGCCCAGACCCTGACGGACCTGCGGGATGTCATTGACGCCCATGTACACGCGGCGACCGGGCTTGGAAACCCGCTTCAGTTCACGAATAACAGGGGTGCCTTCGTAGTATTTCAGGCTGATTTCGATGGCCGGATGACCGTTTTCACCGGTCGTCTTTTCATAGCCACGGATGTAGCCTTCGTCCGCCAGCACGTCCAGAACCCAACCGCGCAGCTTGGAAGCCGGGGTGGAAACGGTGGACTTGCCGCGCATTTGCGCGTTGCGGATACGGGTGAGCATATCGCCGATAGGATCATTCATATCTATGTCTCCCTTACCAGCTCGATTTCACCATGCCGGGGATCTGACCAGCAGAACCCAGCTCGCGCAGCGCGATACGGCTGACCTTCAGCTTACGGTAGTAAGCGTGGGGACGACCGGTCAGCTGACAACGGTTGTGCAGACGGGTAGCCGAGCTGTTGCGCGGCAGTTTCGCCAGTTTCAGACGCGCCTTGAAGCGCTCTTCCATCGGCTTGCTCTCGTCATTCGCGATTTCTTTCAGCTCGGCACGCTTTGCGGCATATTTGGCCACCAGGCGTTCGCGCTTCTTTTCGCGTTCGATCATTGCTTTTTTAGCCATGTCTCAATCCTCCCGGCGCTTATGCGTTGAACGGCATGTTGAACGCTTTCAACAGTGCCTTTGCTTCAGCGTCGGTTTTCGCTGTGGTGGCAATTACGATATCCATGCCCCAGACCTCGTCGACCTTGTCGAAATCGATTTCCGGGAAAACGATGTGCTCTTTCATGCCCATGGCGAAGTTGCCCTGACCATCGAAAGAAGGCTTTACACCGCGGAAGTCACGCACGCGCGGCAGCGCGATGGTGATCAGACGATCCAGGAATTCGTACATCCGGTCACCACGCAGGGTCACTTTCGCGCCCAGCGGCATGTCTTCACGGACGCGGAAGCCCGCGATCGACTTCTTCGCCTTGGTTGCAACGGCCTTTTGACCGGCAATCGCAGTCAGATCCTCGACCGCAGCTTTCGCTTTCTTCGAGTCTTTGACGGCCTCGGCACCACAACCGATGTTCAGAACGATCTTCTCCAGCTTGGGCAGCTGCATGTTGTTCTTGTAGCCGAACTCTTCTTTCAGAGCGGCACGGATGGTTTCAACGTACTGAGTTTTCAGACGCGGGGTGTAGGTTGCGTTATCAAGCATCGATCACGTCCCCTGTGGTCTTGGCGAAGCGGACCTTCTTGTCACCTTCCATGCGGAAGCCAACGCGGGTCGCTTTGCCGTTCTTGTCCAGCAGTGCCAGGTTCGACAGGTCGATCGGGTTTGCCTGAGGCAGACGACCACCTTGCGAGTTCTGCGACTGGCGGGTGTGACGGATGGCGATGTTGATGCCATCAACAACAGCTTTTCCGGCTTTGGGGTCAACCGAGGAAATGGTGCCCTCTTTGCCCTTGTCCTTGCCGGCCAGCACGACGACCTTGTCGCCTTTGCGGAGTTTAGCAGCCATGATTACAGCACCTCCGGAGCCAGCGAGATAATTTTCATGAAGTTCTTGCCGCGCAGTTCACGAACAACGGGGCCAAAGATACGGGTACCGATCGGCTCGTTGTTGTTGTTCAGGATGACGGCGGCGTTGCGATCGAAACGGATCGCGGTGCCGTCTTCGCGACGGACTTCCTTGGCGGTGCGCACGACGACGGCCTTGCGGACGTCACCTTTCTTTACGCGGCCGCGCGGGATGGCTTCCTTCACCGAGACGACAATGATGTCGCCGACGGAGGCGTATTTACGCTTGGAACCACCCAGGACCTTGATGCACTGAACTCGGCGAGCGCCGGAGTTGTCAGCGACATCCAGATTGGTCTGCATCTGGATCATGTGGTTTCTCCCGACCTGTGGGGGCTGGTCTTGTTAATTCCCCCAGGGTTTCGACAAATGGAAAGGTCTGGGGGCTTATGCCTCCAGAACCTCCCAACGTTTCGTCTTCGATTTCGGCGCGCATTCGATGATGCGTACAGTGTCGCCGACCTTGAAGGCGTTCTTTTCGTCATGAGCCCGGTATTTCTTGGACTTACGAACGGTTTTGTGCAGCAGCGGGTGCTTGAAACGGCGTTCAACCGAAACAGTCACGGTCTGCTCGTTGGCGTCGCTGGTTACTACTCCGGACAGGATACGCTTGGGCATGGGATTACTCCTCCGATGCCGCAGCAGCGGCCTTTTCGTTCAGAATGGTTTTGACGCGGGCAGCATTGCGGCGGGCCGCTTTGATGCCGGCAGTGTTTTCCAGCTGACCGGTTGCCTGTTGAAAGCGCAGGTTAAAGCTTTCTTTCTTCAGGTTGGCCAGTTCCTCGCGGAGCTGGTCCGGGGTCTTGTCACGCAGTTCTTGGGCGTTCATCGCCTTTTTCCTTTGCTCAAAACACCAGAAGGCCCCCTGACAGGGTCACCTTGGACCTGGTGGATGAATGATAGACATGCGAATCCCCCGACTCGGCCGGGGGACTTGCAGGATGCCGCCGTATAAGGGTTTAGGGGGTGGGTGGCAAGGGAAAGTTTGTAGCCCTCACCAATTGCGTCACACCCGGGCTTAGGCACACTTGAAGATCGCAAATCAACCAAGCATTTGGCAATAAGCATGCTTATTTCCAAAAAAACTTAATGCAATTCAAAAACATCTTTTCAATTGAACAATTTATGCGGTAGCGTACGCTAAGTACCATTGTATTTAGATTGTAGTAAATTCGCCGGGCAATCCTTGTTCTGAGTCATTCTTTTTTCTTTGTTTTACCTGTTAAATCCCGCACTGCTCGACGTCTTGGAGTTCCGCCATGAAGGTTCTTATTGTCGACGACGATGCCGACATTTTGGAAGTGCTCTCCCTCGGCCTGGAAATGTCCGGGGAACACAGTATTGAAACAGCGCAATCTGGGGCTCAAGCCCTAGAGAGGATTGAACAGGCCAGCAGCCCCTTTGATCTCTTTCTTCTGGATATACAAATGCCAGGAATGACGGGGGTTGAGCTTTGCAGACGCATCAGGACCCGTCCCGGTTATCTTTTCAAGCCAATCATTATGGTCACCGCGATGTCGGACAAACGGCATGTTGACGAAACCTTTGCCGCCGGGGCCACCGACTACGTGATCAAACCTATCGACTTCACCGATCTGAAATTGCGCGTCAAACTGGCCGAAACTGCATCCATCCGAGTTGAGCAGTTGGCACAAATTGCACAAGCGCCGCCCCAGGCCATTCAGCTTGGCCACCAACCCAAAACAATCGAACTTTGCGATGCGATACCAATTGACGACGTCGACGGAGTTCTGCGGGTTCACGCATTTGAAAACTACCTTGCGCAGTTGGGCCGGCTGGATTTCCGAGCCACGAGGCTTCAGATTCTCACGGTAACGAACATCACATCCATTTATGAAAGATGCACCTCGCGAGAATTCTTGGATCAAGTGACGGATATCGCCGAATGCATTTCGGACGCACTTCGCGAACAGGCACCGTTGGTGACCTATTTTGGAGGCGGAATCTATGGCATTGCGACACACGGCCACCACGTCAAGCCAATCGAAGATGTGTCCGCAAGTATTTACCAGCAAATCGCGAAAACGGGATTGGTATTCCGGGACGGCTGTCCTGTACCCGTTGAATTCGATATCGTCGACATCGGTCGCAAAGCTTTCTTGTCACCTAAAAAGCAGACCGCCTTTATCGACCACGTGATCGACGGGCTTAAGACTGCGGCACATTCCAATACTTCGCTTTTTCATCCGACGTGATGGTGGACCGCAATTTGCCTCATCAATCCCACTTGTAATTGAAGCTTACACTGATCCGCTCTTCCTCGGCCATGTTCATCGGCACCTCGTGGCGCAGCCAGCTTTCCCACAGCAGGACGTCGCCGACCTGAGGCTTCATATAGATGAACGGCTGCAAGTCGCGCCGCCCGCCTTTCAGGCGCGTCGGCGCAGCCATCATGCGGCCTGAGCGGGGGTCTTCCAGCTTCAACGCGCTTGCCCCTTCGGGCATCGCAACATAGGTGGTGCCCGAGATCACGCTGTGCGGATGCAGGTGGCTGGAATGCATCCCGCCCTCGGGCAAAATGTTGATCCACAGGTCCTCGAGCTTCAGCTCGCCTTCGCCCAGATCGAACTCCAGATCCCTGGCAAAGGCAGCCACGTGCTGATCCAGCGCAGCGACCAGATCGGCGAAGATCGGGAACCGCCAGGGCAGATCGGTCAGCGAGGCATAGCTGGTATAGCCGGGATAGCCGTTTTCTTCACACCATTCCTGACCGGCTTCGTCATCCCCGGCGATGACAAGGCAAGAGCTTTCCAGCTCCTCCGGATCGATCTTGGGGCCGAATTCGGACAGGCCTGCGCGATAGAGACGGGTGACGAAGAGCGATTCAATCTTTGGCATGGCCTCGTCTTAAACCAGCCTCGGAAAGAAGGCGATGGGTGTTTTGCGAGGCTCTACCTCGCGCTCCGAGATTTTTTAGCCCGATGAAAGCAGGAGACGCAATCTTCATCTGGCCAAAAATATCCCGGGGGAGTCGCGGCTTGCCGCGGCGGGGGCAGCGCCCCCAACAGGAAACCCCCGCCGGTTTCCCGACGGGGGTCAATCTTGTCACGAACGGGGTTGCCCCCCGGATCGCTTACCAGTCTTCGCGAACCACGACGCGGGTCTTGATCGGCAACTTCATCGCGGCCAGGCGCAGGGCCTCGCGGGCGATGTCGTCATTAACGCCGTCGATCTCGAACATCACGCGGCCAGGCTTGACTTTGCATGCCCAGCGGTCGACCGAACCTTTACCTTTACCCATACGAACTTCGATCGGCTTTGCAGTGACCGGAGTGTCGGGGAAGATGCGGATCCAGACACGACCCTGACGCTTCATGTGACGCGTCATGGCACGACGTGCAGCTTCGATCTGGCGTGCAGTTACACGCTCAGGCTCAAGAGCTTTCAGGCCGTAGGTGCCAAAGTTCAGATCAGAGCCGCCTTTGGCGAGACCCTTGATCCGGCCTTTGTGCATCTTGCGGAATTTAGTACGCTTTGGTTGAAGCATATCTTTCCCTCCTTAGCGACGACCGCCACCAGCACCACGAGGTGCAGGGCCGTCCTGGAGTTCCTGTGCTTTACGGTCACGTGCCTGCGGATCGTGCTCCATGATCTCACCTTTGAAGATCCAGACCTTGATCCCGATGATCCCGTAAGGAGTCATCGCTTCGGCATGTGCGTAATCGATGTCGGCGCGCAGGGTGTGCAGAGGCACGCGGCCTTCGCGGTACCACTCGGTCCGTGCGATTTCGGCACCGCCCAGACGACCAGCGACGTTCACCCGGATACCCAGGGCGCCCATGCGCATGGCGTTCTGAACCGAGCGCTTCATCGCGCGGCGGAACGAAACTCGGCGCTCCAGCTGCTGAGCGATGGACTCGGCAACCAGCTGCGCGTCAAGCTCGGGCTTGCGCACTTCGACGATGTTCAGGTGCAGTTCGCTGTCGGTCATGCGAGCAAGCTTTTTGCGCAGAACTTCGATGTCTGCACCTTTCTTGCCGATGATGACACCGGGACGTGCAGTGTGGATCGTAACGCGGCACTTTTTGTGCGGACGTTCGATGATCACACGGGCAACACCGGCCTGCTTGCACTCTTTGTTGATGAACTCACGGATCTTGAGGTCTTCCAGCAGAAGATCACCGTAGTCCTTGGTGTCGGCGTACCAGCGGCTGTCCCAGGTGCGGTTGACCTGCAGGCGCATGCCGATCGGATTTACTTTATGACCCATTAGGCTTGCTCCTCAACTTGACGCACCTTGATGGTGATCTCCGAGAACGGCTTCATGATCTTGCCGAAACGGCCACGAGCACGCGGACGACCACGCTTCATGACCAGGTTCTTGCCAACCCATGCTTCGGCGACAATCAGCTCGTCAACGTCCAGGTTGTGGTTGTTTTCGGCATTCGCGATTGCGGACTGCAGGCACTTCTTGACGTCCTGCGCGACACGCTTGTTCGAGAAAGTCAGGTCGGTCAGAGCCTTCTCGACTTTCTTGCCGCGGATCATTTGCGCAACCAGATTCAGTTTCTGCGGGCTGGTGCGAAGCATGCGCGTTTTCGCCATTGCTTCGTTTTCAGCCACGCGGCGGGGGTTCTTTTCCTTGCCCATGACTTACTTCCGCTTCGCTTTTTTGTCTGCGGCGTGGCCATAATAGGTCCGGGTCGGCGAGTATTCACCGAACTTCTGACCGATCATGTCTTCCGAGACGTTGACGGGGATGTGCTTCTGGCCGTTGTACACACCAAAGGTCAGACCCACGAACTGGGGCAGAATGGTGGAACGACGCGACCAGATCTTGATGACTTCGTTGCGGCCCGACTCGCGCGCTGCTTCGGCTTTTTTCAGCACGTAAGCATCGACGAAAGGACCCTTCCAAACAGAGCGAGACATGGATTAACGTCCCTTCTTCTTGGCGTGCCGCGAGCGGATGATCAGCTTCTGGGACGCTTTGTTCTTGTTGCGGGTACGCTTACCCTTGGTGTCCTTGCCCCACGGCGTAACCGGTGTACGGCCACCCGAGGTACGACCCTCACCACCACCGTGCGGGTGATCGATCGGGTTCATTGCAACACCACGAACCGACGGGCGCACGCCCTTGTGGCGCATACGACCGGCTTTACCGAGGTTCTGGTTGCTGTTGTCGGGGTTGGACACGGCACCGATGGTGGCCATGCATTCCTGACGAACCATGCGCAGCTCGCCCGAGCTCAGACGGATCTGAGCGTAGCCGCCATCGCGGCCAACGAACTGAGCGTAAGTACCGGCCGCACGTGCGATCTGACCGCCCTTGCCGGGCTTCATCTCGATGTTGTGGACGATGGTACCAATGGGCATGCCCGAGAACGGCATTGCGTTGCCCGGCTTGATGTCGGCCTTGGCCGACGCGATGACCTTGTCACCAACAGCCAGACGCTGCGGAGCCAGGATATATGCCTGCTCGCCGTCTTCGTATTTGACCAATGCGATGAATGCGGTCCGGTTCGGGTCGTATTCGATCCGCTCGACGGTTGCCGCGACATCCATTTTGTTCCGTTTAAAGTCAACGATCCGGTAGAGACGCTTTGCGCCACCGCCACGGCGGCGTGAAGTGATCCGTCCGGTGTTGTTCCGGCCGCCCGATTTGGTCAAACCCTCAGTGAGAGACTTGACCGGACGTCCTTTCCAAAGCTCCGAACGGTCGATCAGCACCAGCCCGCGCTGGCCCGGCGTCGTCGGCTTGTACGACTTGAGTGCCATGCTTTCTGTCTTCCGTTTAGCAAGTGCAGGGGATTTCCCCGCTATGTGATAGGCCCCCGTAGGTGCCAAGGGTATAGGGCCCCGAAGGTCCCCGGTTACAAATATCAGAGGCCCCGGAACGAATCCGAGGCCGCAAGATTGGGAGCGTGTAACAGGGTTGGGGGTGGGTGTCTATAGGGCGCGACCGGAATTTAAATGCCATTTCGGCACGAAAACCAATGCTGCCAGTCCAAACCTAACCGTATCCTAAAATGGAATCTCATCGTCATCAATTTCGGGTTCTGTCCGCTCGCATGCCTCTAGTCGCAAAACTATATTTTCCAAGACAATACTCCGCTTTTCTTCTGACAATCCTCTCAGGAGATTGATGAACCTGAGTAGTGTCTCAACATAAACCTCGGTACTTTTCCAATAACTGAACGCGCCTAACACAAAAATAGAGACTAACTTGTTCGGTGCGGCAACAGTCTCTTCAAGCATCGTTTTTCGGTACAGCGCTTCAAGCTTTACGAGAACTTTTGTCGGATCTCGGTCGAACCTAGCATCCGATTGGATGGAAGACACAACTTCGGACAACTCCCCAGCAAAATTCCGATAGGTTTCTACTTCCCCATCGGAAAACGATAACTCCGCGAATTTGCCCTCGTTGATCGAGCGCTTCACGTCTTCAAAAGACTGTGTTCGGCGTGACCGGTCGGACTCGCACATTGAAATCAATAGTAGCCTGTACTTGAAGTCGCTTAGTCCACATTCCTGAATAGCCAGTTGAAACAGCTTTCCAACAAAATAGACCTCCGTTTGAAAGTCGTAGATATTGTCCGCGAATTCTGGAGGGGTCTCACACCACCAGTTCAAAGAGATGCTCTTTCGGTCATCTTCGGGTTGGCCCAACCCAATCTCTTTTCCGAAGCCAAAATCTATGATCTTTGGCGTACTTGTCTCATCAATCAGAATGTTTGCCGGACGAATGTCCCGATGCAGGACACCGCGCGCTTGCAAATGGGTAAAACCGTCGACTACGCCTTCAAATACCCTATCGGCGTTAGCGGGGTTTTTCTTGAGATAGTCCAGTAACTCTAATCCCGAGACGTACTCCATTACGATGTACGATGTTTTGTATTCACTGTAGTCGAAGTAGTTGAAGACCCTGACTACGTTTGGGTGATTTAACCGAAAGAGAATTCGCGCTTCATCACGGAACCGTCCGAGCAAATCGAGAAAGAGACCGGGGTTTTCTTCTTCGGATATGATCGGAAGATACTTCTTAGCAACAAAATCGGCATCCATACCTTCGTCTCGGATATGGACGGTTTCACCGCACGCGCCGCTTCCCAGAACCTCCAACAATGTGAATTTAGCAGGGCGGTTGAATTCAATGGTTTTTGCTTTGTTCATTCTTCGTAAAGTTCACATCAAATTTGGAACGGCAACTGTCATCCAATGAAACCATTGCTACGCAATAAATCAATGCCATGCCTCCAAACAAAAAAACCCCCGCTTTCGCGGGGGCCTTCATCTCTCTCCACAAACGTGATCCGATCAGAGACCGGTGGACACGTCGATGGTGTTACCCTCTTCCAGGGTCACATATGCTTTCTTGACGTCTTTCCGACGGCCCAGCTGGCCACGGAACCGCTTGACCTTGCCTTTGGTCACGGTGGTATTCACCGCTTTGACTTTCACACCAAACAGCGCCTCAACGGCCTCTTTGATCTGCGGCTTGTTGCTGTCGATCGCCACTTCAAAGACAACCGCGCCGTTTTCGGACGCCATGGTCGACTTCTCAGTGATGATCGGCTTGCGGATCACGTCGTAGTGTTCTGCCTTCGCGCTCATTTCAGACGAGCCTCCAGTGCTTCGACAGCCGCTTTGGTGAGCACCAGAGTGTCACGCTTGAGGATGTCATAAACGTTTGCACCCATCGACGGCAGGATATCCAGACCCTCGATGTTGCGCGACGCCTTCAGGAAACCTTCGTTCACGGTCGCGCCGTCGATGACCAGAGCGCGTTTCCAGCCCAGGTTTGCAACCTGTTTGGCCAGAGCGGCGGTCTTGCCTTCGGCTTCGGCGTTCTCGATCACAACCAGTTCACCTGCCTTGGCTTTGGCCGACAGAGCGTGGCGCAGGCCAAGCTTGCGGAACTTTTTCGGCAGGTCGTGGCCGTGCGAACGAGGGGTCGGGCCCTTGTAGATACCACCCTTGCGGAAGATCGGCGCGTTACGGTCACCATGGCGTGCGCCACCGGTGCCCTTCTGGCGATAGATCTTCTTGGTCGAGTAGCTGGTTTCCGAGCGGGTCTTCACCTTGTGGGTGCCGGCCTGCGCGTTGTTGCGCTGCCAACGGACCACACGGTGCAGGATGTCCGCGCGCGGCTCGAGACCGAACAGATCGGCGTTCAGCTCGATGTCGCCGGCTTTGCCGCCGTCCAGTTTGATTACATCAAGTTTCATGCTTCACCACCTTCCGCGGGAGCTTCTTCCGCAGGTGCTTCAGTTGCGGCACCTTTTACGGCTGCCGGGAACGGCAGACCTTCGGGTGCTTTCTTCTTGACGGCGTCCTTGACGGTGACCCAGCCCGATTTCGGTCCGGGAACGGCGCCTTTGATGAAGACCAGACCACGGTCGGCGTCGGTTTTGACGACTTCCAGGTTCTGGGTGGTGACACGGGCAGCACCCATGTGACCGGCCATCTTTTTGCCTTTGAACACCTTGCCCGGGTCCTGACACTGACCGGTCGAACCGTGCGAACGGTGGCTGATCGAAACACCGTGCGAGGCGCGCAGACCACCGAAGTTGTGGCGCTTCATCGCACCGGCAAAGCCTTTACCGATCGAGGTGCCCGAAACGTCAACTTTCTGACCTTCCAGGAAGTGTTCCGCCGAAATCTCGGCTCCCACATCGATCAGGCCATCTTCGGAGACGCGGAACTCGGCCAGCTTACGCTTGGGCTCAACCTTTGCAGCGGCATAGTGACCGCGCATGGCTTTCGAGGTGCGTTTTGCCTTGGCAGCACCGGCGCCCAGCTGAACGGCGGTGTAGCCGTCTTTGTCAGCGGTCCGCTGTGCAACAACCTGCAGGTTGTCCAGGTGAAGAACGGTCACAGGGATCTGCTTGCCGTCTTCCATGAACAGGCGGGTCATGCCAACTTTTTTTGCGATAATACCAGAGCGCATAATCTATACCCTCCGATCTTACGACTGCAGCTTGATCTCGACGTCCACACCAGCAGCGAGGTCGAGCTTCATCAGCGCGTCAACGGTCTGGGGGGTCGGATCAACGATGTCGAGCAGACGCTTGTGCGTGCGGATCTCGAACTGGTCGCGGGATTTCTTGTCAACGTGAGGGCCACGGAGAACCGTGAACTTCTCAATCTTGTTCGGCAGCGGGATCGGGCCGCGCACGTTCGCGCCGGTCCGCTTGGCAGTGTTGACGATCTCTTGCGTGCTGGCATCCAGGACGCGATAGTCAAATGCCTTCAGCCGAATACGGATGTTTTGGCTTTGCATAGTAACAGCCTTTTATCAGGCGTTGAGGTTGAGAGGAGGACAGACGCGCATCGCCAACCCTCATCGAACCCAAAAGGCGGGAATCACCCCGCCTTGATGTTCTTACTGAGAACTCGCGCGTATTAGTTGGGTTGGCAGGGTTTGGCAAGGGGTTTGTTGGTTCTCTCTAAAACGGCAGTTGATAACCACATGTCAATCCGAGAACACCATCTGCGCGAAGCATTGGTAGATTCACTTTTTGGTTGGGAATACCGGACTTGAAAACCACTTTAAACTGAGTCGTCCTTAGTACTGAGTATCTGACAGGTTTACACGCGTTTGCCTTTTTGAATCAGTGGGAAGCCCTACGCTTTGACGCCAGCTTTGTTATCCAATTCTATTGTGGTTTCCGCTTTGTTGCATGTGGGTGCATTTGATATTGCACACTTGTTTAACGATGACCCCAACATCCATTACACCTACGCAATCGCGTTACAGCTTTTTTGGCTGATGCTGTTATTTGCATTAGCTTCACTCGCGTTCCTTTTGGGC
Organism: Ruegeria sp. HKCCD9138; assembly: GCF_057220975.1. Classification (NCBI taxonomy): domain Bacteria; kingdom Pseudomonadati; phylum Pseudomonadota; class Alphaproteobacteria; order Rhodobacterales; family Roseobacteraceae; genus Ruegeria; species Ruegeria sp. HKCCD9138. The sequence continues at coordinate 80,453 of NZ_JBWVAZ010000015.1, forward strand.
TCTGTCCTCACCTTCTGCATTGGGCCTAGAGTAATTAATCCAGACGGATCGGTAACGACTTGGTCCGCGTTACTCACAATGGCACTGCTTCTGAATGCGCCATTGGGCTTTTCCTACGTTTTGCTGGGCGCATTCCTTGTTCTGGCTTTACTGGGCTTGTTGACGCTTCGATGGATGAAAAGTCCGAAGATCAAGCAAGAGTATTTCTGGCCACCCGAGGGTTTTCGAAATGCTAACCTCCCAAAGAAGGCGATTGCACTCTTCGTTCTGGGCGTCTTTCTCTACTTCCTCAAATCACTTGTAACGGCACTATTCTTTTCAACGCTGCCACTAAATTCAGGTCAACCGGAGTTCCAACTGCGATTTGCAAACAGAATGAATAGTGATGTTGTGCGTGCGTCATACCAGTTTCCAGATGCTCAGTCCTGCCTTGAAACCGGAGCCGATGCAGAAACCCACGAAGATTTGCTTCGAATGGATTGGGATAAGATTTCAACCAACGGAGATGCACAGGTTTGTATGTTCAGGTTGCTACACGAATGGGGTGGAGTGCCCGAGGCTGCATCATGGTTAGAAGCCCAAGGCTTTCATGTGGGCGAGAATTTCAGTTCCGAAAAACCCTACCAAAACCGAAATGGCACATTACGCGTCGACGGCGGATGGTCGATCAAGAGAAACGGGCCGCGTTTCCCAACGTCTGGCATTCTATCCCGCATTCGAAGGGCCGTCCCCTATGGCATGGGTGTGAGAGCAACCTTCAGCGAAGACGGTCGAGAACTTCTATATCTCCACATCGATTTTTCCACACTGTAAAAACCTGCGGCTGCGCCGCTTTCAGAGCCGAAGTGCTTCGGCCCACTGTTGTAAAAAACGAAAAAGGCCGCCCCTTGAGGGACGGCCTTCTTTGGTTCACCGGTTGGGTCCGAGATTATTCGGCGAATAATCTCAAAACCGTCACCGATTACTCGATGATTTTCGACACGACGCCGGCGCCGACGGTGCGGCCGCCTTCGCGG
>NZ_JBWVAZ010000016.1:0-76499 GCF_057220975.1 Ruegeria sp. HKCCD9138
GCCTCTTTGTGCTCGAAGAAAGTTATTTGTGTCCATGCTTCGTGCATCGCACGCTGAGCACCTATTCTCAATGTCAAAGAAGGGCTCGAAGCGGACCAAGCTGCCGTTTGCCCGGACTGAGTACATGATAGTCGAGCGGCACTAGTCCTCATATTTTTGAAAGTCGCTGCGAAAGACACTCAATATGTTCTCACCCAATTCTGTCACCTCAGTACCTTGGTTGTGATGATACTCAATTATTTCGTGCGGTGCCTCAATTCTGATGCCCCAGACTTCGTCGGCAGATGAAAAACCGAAGAAGACAAACTGTGTCGGATTGACGTCAGTTAGACGCCAGTATTCTTGTTCAACCCATAGCCAACGCGTTGTTTTGACGAGCGAACCTATGAAGTCGTTTTCAGTTAGGGACAGGAGGTACTTTGCATTGCCCATAGGCTCCCTAAAACCGTCACACTCAAGATAGAGGTCTCGAAGAGGTTGTGGAAATCTGACCCCCAGCAGTTTTTCGGCGGCGCGGATTTCGTTGACTGTCGCCGGTTTGGACATTCTTGCATTTGGAATTGTAGATTCAATAGACATTCGCTTGGACGTGACCAAATGAGTTTCCCATTAAGGTAGTCATAGCGACTATCTGAACCGGTACAATGGGCTCTAAGCTGTCATTCGAGAAATCGGCATGGATCGTGGTTTTCCCTACCCGGGGTATACCCGGACCCGCGTATACCCCGGGTAGGGAGAAAAGCCCTATGTAACGTATCGTATACGTAGACGCCCTATGTAATGTAACCCGCCTATGTATACGTTAAGGGGGTTGGCCGCGCTGAATGCCTTACCTAACTAGACGCAGCCCATGGTTTGGTTCCTGCGCGCCTACGATTGTATTGAGCCGTGCGGCGTTTTCTTCTGCTGCCTGCCGCACCGGATCATCGGCCAGATGCGCATATCGCATCGTGGTCTGAATCTGGCTGTGGCCCAGCAACCGCCCGACCATCTGAATGGGCATTCCCGAAGATACTGCATTTGACGCATAGGTATGGCGCAAGTCATGAATGCGGACATCATTCAAACCAGCCCGCTTACGTATACGACGCCATGGCTTTTGCAGGTCGGTCGCGTAGTGGCCGGGAACAGCCCCGGCAATCACGTGGGGATTGTCAGGAAGCCGTGGCAGGGCGCTCAGAACCGCTCGGGCCGCTTGGGGCAGGGGAATGCGCCGCGCGCCTGTTTTGGTGTCTGGAAGCTCCATTCCTGCGTCAGTGATGAAAGACCATTGAAGGGTCTGGATTTCACCAAGGCGACACCCGGTCAGGATCAGCAACCGGAAGGCGGCAACAACAAAGGGCGACTCCGAGCCATCCCGTTCCGCGTCTGCCAATACCTGCCCGAGCCGTTGCAGCTCGTCTTGGCTCAGAAACCGTTCCCGTTTCTCTTCGCGATATTTTGGGACATGGCGACAGGGGTTTGATCCGTCAGGCCGCAAGCCCCAGATTTCCGCCAGATTGAAAATCTTGGACAACACGCCCAATGTCCGATTGGCTTGATAGGGTTTGTCCCGAAACTTGTGATGCAGTTCGGCTATGTCTTTCCGTTCCACGTCGACCACTTTGAAGCTGCCGATGGCCGGAAGGATGAATAGATCAATCGCCCTGCGATACTCCCCTTGGGTGGACGGCTTGCAGCGTTCCTTGACGTGGGTGTCAAAGAACCGCTCACACAAGGCCGCGACAGTGGGTGCACGGCGATGCTGGGCAATCTCTTCGGCTGGGTTCTCACCCTTAGCTACTTGCCCCATGAGTTCCTTTGCTAGCTTCCGCGCTTCGTCGACGGTAATCTTGCCATGTCGTCCAATAGAAACGCGCCGTGTCCGTCCGCCTTTGCGATACTGTGCTTGATAGGTTTTTGCCCCGGAGGGCATGACGCGGACACCAAACCCTGCAATCTGACTGTCCCAGACAAAGTAGTCTTTTATATCTATCGGCAGGGCTTCTACAGCGCGTTTGGTCAGTTTGGGCATCACTCATCCTTTCTCTACCGTCGCCCCGTGGAAGCATAATGGAAGCAACTGGAAGCGGTTCATGGCGTAAGAGGTAGGAACGGAGCGTGCCGGTCGTCAATAATAAATAAACGATTCCAATACGATATGGTAAATCAGCGTTTTCCAGAGTAGTTGGTGCAGGTGGGCGTAAGCTATCTCATAACCTGAAGGTCAGAGGTTCAAATCCTCTCCCCGCAACCAACATCCAAACAGCCCGTTCGATCTACAAACAGTCCACTGGACTGTTTGCTTTACGATCTCACCTCGTCAGGCTCATAACCTGAAGGTCAGAGGTTCAAATCCTACTCCCGAAACCAAACTGAACGGTCGGAAAACAACTACTTAGCCTCGCAACCCGCAGGGCTTTTTGCATTCCGCCAACACAAGTGAAAGCACTGTGGAAGCAAGTTGTGAGTTGCAGTTTTGCAACGTCGGGGAAAACCGCGAAAATAGTATGTCAATCTGACTATCTGCGACCCGAAAAGTCAGCGCGTGCCACGCGCAGTTGCATTCAGGGCTAATGTGCCGAGTGTCGAGGCAACGCAATATGCTGGTTGCGACGCCTTGTTTTGGATTGCTGCACTCATCCGGCGCGCATCTTCTCAGGCGGCAATTTGATCGGGAATTTGGAGCGCACCTCTTCGTCCATCTTGCTACCAAAGTAATTTGGGTAGTGGTTGGACAGAATGTCATCCACAACGGATCGGCTCCGTTCAAACAGGTCCTGCCGACCGGCTTTCTCCCAGGTATCGGTCAATTCCCGATCCATCAGGGTTGGATAGACATACTCGATCTCCATGTACTGCAAGGTCTGCGCGTTGCCGAGGAAATGACCCGGATCAATTGCGCAATCATGGATGACGTCAACCGAAAGCGTGTCGTCGCTCACCTCGATTCCTCGAAGCGTCCGGGAGATCATGCCCGCTGCCTCGTTGTCGATGACCATCGATTCAAAGCTGCAGCCCATCAGGCTGCCGAGCATCCCGCCAAACTCGCACAACCGGTTTGCCCCAGCATGGGCCGCCAACGCGAAAGTCAGCGCTTTTTCCAGCCCATATTGGGCGTCGGGGATTTTGGAATCCGTCATGCCACATCCGACGCTGGTGGGCAGGTTGTAGAAATTGCCCATCTGGATTGCTGCGGCGGAAATCAGTGCCTGCTCACCGCTGCCCCCTGTAAACGATCCTGTACGCAGATCGGTGATGAAGGGCCATGCCGCAAACACTACCGGGGTCCCTGGGTTGATCAAGTTGGCGATGGCGACGCATGACAAAGTCTCGGCCACCGCTTGAGCCAAGGTTCCAGCCAATGGCGCAGGAGACGTCGCCCCAGCCTGCGGAGGAACGGCAAGGTCACACACAAGGCCCATCTTCGCTGTATCAATCAGGATTTCCAGATTTTCTTGCCCGAACCGGAGCGGTGAGACGATGGGGCACCCGCCAAAGATTACAGAGGGCTTTTTTAGGAATTTGCCCTCGCCACCCGATGCCAAATCGAACAGATGGATCGCGTCTTTAATATGCTCCCGCGTGCGGAACGTAAGGCAGGATGGTTTCTCACTACCCGCCAGAATTGCGTAGAGCATGCTCATATCATGTTCGTAATCTTGCGGGACATCCGTCGCCAGAACCGTGTCGCCGGTCATATGGATGTTGTCGAGCCGATCGACCAGACGGGTAAAGTCGTAGATATCCTTGAGCGTCGAGGGCCGGTAACTGCATGTTTCCGCGTCGAACGTTGTTACCGCGGTGCCGGAGTTTGCGTAATACACCTTGTCCTTGGTGCAGTGCATGTCGTCCTTACCAGCCCGCGATCCACGAGCATGGACATAGAATTCGCTGGCCGCCTTTGCCAACAGGTCTTCCATCAAGGCGCGGGGGAAGCACAGCCTGCCATGCTCATTCACCGTCGCCCCTTTTGGCAGCACGAGGTCAAGGATTTCCTGCGTGGGATCGCCCACGCCTGTACGCTCCAGAATGCGGAGGGCGGCATCGTGAATGCGCGCCATGTCTGCATCGGACAGCGGTTTGTATCGCCCACCCGGGATGCCCGGCCAGATTGCCTGCGAGGCGGCGTTGCTGGTCCGCACGGCCGCCCGCGCTTCACGCCCGCCCCCGCGCCGCCTTGATCTGCGCTGAGTTAATTCTGTCATGTTTCTTCTCCGAATTCTGAGCGTATCAGATCATGCTGAAGTAATTGCGATAGAAGCCGGGAATGCTCCATTCCATCTCGGACAGCGGTCCGGGTTCGAATCGGTGTGAGTTCACGCCTTCCTGATTGTGCCGGATGATCCGTTCGTCATCGAGCGATGTGACATGCCAGAGCCATGTCAGGGCGTCCCTGTCATAGTCGCGCCCCTCTTCAGCGTCGCCGCGCACGTACCATACGATCTGAATATCCGTTTCCTGCAGGGAGCGCGGGACAAACCGGTATCCGACGACATGATCGGCATAAACAAGGAAATAGTTAAGAGTGCCGATCCCAAGATCAGTGGCCCCGCCGTCATGTCCCTTAAGTTCACCCAGAGGCGGCGCCAAGGGCGCGCCGTCCTTGCTGCCGGTCGTGTAGCCGGGGAACAGCGGGTAGCGCCGCCAATAGACATCTGCACCCGGCGCAACCGCATTTTCTCCGGTCAGGTCGAGCTGCTCAACGGGTACTCCGGCTTCTTGCATTCGCTCATGAAGTGCGCCGCTGAACTCCAGAACCTGAGCGGGGTCTTTCAGGGAATGGCTGCGCGAGTAATCCTGGTGGGACGGGGCGCAATGATAGCATTCCAGATAATTCTCTAGTGCCAGTTTCCAGTTCGCCGGCACTGGGTACGAAGCCTCATGAGCGACCTTCAGGTTTTCAAAGTCGAACGGCTTTGAAAGGGGGGCCAACTTTTCCAATGCTGGGTCCAGCGGCGGAGCGTTTTCCGCCGTGCAAACGAAGATCAGACCCTGAAAGATATTCACCTGAACCGGGAACAACCCGTATTCGCCCGGATCAAAATCCGCTCCCATTGACCGCCCATTGCGCAACCTGCCGTTCAGATCAAAGGTCCAGGCGTGATAGGGGCAGATGAAATTTCGGGCCTTGCCCTTCTGTTCAGTGCAAACTCTCGATCCCCTGTGGCGGCAGACGTTCAGATGCGCGCGCACCTCTCCCGCGCGATCCCGCACGATGATCACGGATTCGGGGCCGTAATCAAACAGGAAGTAGTCACCCGGTTCGGCAACCTGACTTACATGGCCGACCCAGATCCAGTTTCGGTTCCAGAAAGATCGGATGTCATTCTCGTAGACTGCCTGAGACGTGTAAAAATGGCGAGGCAGGGCGAACCCCTCGCGCTGCGTCTTCATCAAGTCGCGCATCACTTGCAAGTCATCTTTCGGCATAGCGCACCTCATGCAGTTTCTAGGGATATGAGTTCCCGACGGAAAAATTCGCGGTCAATATCAACCGCATTACGTTCGAAGTTGCGGGCCGCCATGTGGCCCGAATAAACAGCGTCGGCGATAAGCCCGGGATTTGCGGCATCGCCAATCAACTCCAACGTTTTCAGAGGACTGTCGGTCAAACCGCGCAGTTCATCAAAAAGAGCGGTCTCGCGTGACCGTTGCGTTACTAAAAGAACCGACCCGCATTCGATGTTCCGGGTTCTGTTCGTATAAACGCATTGTACCGTCGCTCGCCCGGGGCCTGCGTCGGCAATGGAATGTGACGTGATTATGCGAACACCTTTTTCCAGAAGGCTGCGCTGCACCCGGGCCTGTTCCAGGGTCAGGTCCGTGAAAGGTGAAACCATCGAAGCCGGGGTAACAATGACAATCTCTTGACCCGCTTGCGCGAGATGATCTGCCAACACACCGCCAAGATACGCCTGATCATCATCGTAGATCAAAACCGGGCCGTCCCCTGGCTGTACGCCCGACATGATGTCGTCCGGTGTGTAAACGTTCGATCCTTGCTGAATGTCGACACCCCCAAATGCGGATTTTCCGCGACCGTCTCTGCGCCAGGTTGCTCCGGTCGCGAGAAAAACGTTTGGAATACCCAATTCAATGACATCGGCTGCAGAAAGGCGACTTTCAGTGAACAACTGAACGTTTCCGCGTTGCTGCAGATCAAAAACCCGATGATCTGCGACTCTTTTCCAGGCTGACAGCCCGGCCAATGACGACTCAAGGGCAACACGCCCGCCTAGCTCGGAACCGGCCTCTGCAAGCATTACGTCATAGCCACGTCGCGCCAATTGCATGGCACATTCCAGGCCGGCAGGTCCCCCTCCGACAACGAGGGCCGCTTGTTCGTCGACCTTGTTTTCAATGATCTCAGGGTGCCAGCCGCGACGCCACTCTTCGCCCATCGTCGGGTTTTGCGTACACCGTATCGGAATCCCCAGTGAGTCGGACGACACACAGATATTGCAGCCGATGCATTCGCGGATCTCCTCGATGCGGCCCTCTTTGATTTTGTTGGGCAAAAACGGGTCCGCTATTGACGGCCGGGCCGCGCCGATGAAGTCCAGCACGCCCTTTTTCACCAATGACACCATCAGATCCGGAGACGTCAGCCGGCCAACACCGACAACAGGCTTGGAAGTGACCTGTTTGACGAACTCGATATAGGGCGTTTGAAATCCGTCGCGCGGCTCGAACCGGGTGGTGGCGGAATCGTTGCTCCAGTTCGCGACATTGACGTCCCACAGGTCAGGTATGTCTGCCAGCATTTCTACAACGGCGCGGCCTTCTTCCTGCGCCTGCATGCCATCCGAACCCAGCATTTCATCTACTGCAAAACGCAAGGCGATGGCGCAGTCGTCACCAACCTCTTCCTTGGTGTCTTCCAGAAGCTCACGGGTCAGCCGTATCCTGTTTTCCAGCGATCCGCCGTATTCATCGGAACGATCATTGAACTGTGGAAGCAGAAAGTGGTGTGGCAACGTCATGTGATGGCCAGCGTAGATGTAGACAATGTCAAATCCGGCCTCACGGGACCGGCGCGCCGCGGCACGGTGCCATTTTCGGAACTCGCGAATGTCGGCTTTGTCCATCGTTCTGGCCTGTTTTGGATAAGGTGTTTGTAAAGCCAGTTCCGATGGGCCGAGCAACGGTGCGCGGCTCAGGTGGTTTTGCGCATGGTGACCGTTGTGCGCCAATTCGATGGCTGCCAGAGAGCCTTTCTGGTGTACAGCGTCGGTCATCAAGCGCAGTGCAGGAATATCTCTCTCATCCCAGATGCGGTTTTCGGCATAAGGGGATAGGTCAGACGTGGGATGAATCTCTGTCTCCTGATTGGATACGACGGCCCAGCCGCCCTCGGCTTTCATCGCCCGCATGGCGGCCTCGGCCCGCGGGCGCAGGTGCCCCATGCCGTTACAGTGAGGCACCTGATAGAACCGATTTCGGGCCGTAACGGGCCCGATTTTCACCGGTTCGAAAAGAATAGAGTATCCGTCAGCGCCTGACATTACCGCGCTTCCTCCAGAAAAATCGGAATTTGTTGATCGGAAATGGGCAACCTTTGCGGATCCGCCCATCCCGGTTTTGCTGGCTTAGAAACCTGCCTTGATGCGCTCGAACTCCTTCAGCATCTTGGCTTCCAGCTCGGGGTTCACAGCGTCGAAGAACAGGCTGCCCTCGAAGAAACTGTCGACGTCCGAGAACCCGTAGGCTTCGATCAGTTCCGGGTCTGCCTGCGCAAAAGCGTCCTGATTGGCGTGTGCATAGCCCCAGCTTTCGATGATGTACTTTCCGCTGTCGGCAGAACTCAACGCGTTGAGCATGTCGTAAACCTGCTCATCCGACTGCTTCGCGGATTTCAGATGGACGTATCCGCAAACCCATGTGGCGATGCCCTTGTCCACGTCACGCATCATGACCGCAGGAGTTTCGTTCCAGATCAGGTTCAACTCTGATTGGTTCCATCCCCAACCCATCGTGACCTCGCCGCTGGCAAGCGCCTGATCAAGCTGACCGGCGTCTGACCAGTAGAACCGTACATTCGGGTGAATCGCGCGCAGATAATCCGCGGCTTTCTGGAATTCCTCGTCGCTCATGTCGGTGTAGCTGGATGCCCCGGTCGCCAGGGCCGCCATGGCAAACGCACTGGACGCAGCATCAGGAATGGCGATTTTGCCCTGATGTGCCGGGTCTGCCAGCAATTGCAGCGAGATATCGTCCGCAGGGATCATGTCGGTGCGATAGATCAGTCCGGTGTTCCCCCATTCGAAAGGAACCATATAGGTCTGGCCGTCGATCGTGATGCCATCGACCTCCTTGATCTTCGGCATCAGCTTGTCCCAGTTCTCCAGCTTGCTGGTGTCGATGGGCTTGAGCATGTCCGCCGCAACCCATTTGCGCAGAGCGTCTGTGCAGGGGTGGGCCAGATCCGCTTCGAAACCGGATTGAAGCTTGGTGAACGCCTCTTCCACGCTGCCGAAATAGGTGTAGCTGGGCGGGCCGCCATATTTCTCGACATAGGCGCCGAAGAACCCCGGGTCTTCGTAACCCGACCAATCGAAAACGGTCAGATCGGCCGCGTTTGCAAGCGCCTGACTCGCTGTGAAGGCAGCGATCGCCGCTGCGGTAAACGTTGTAGTATTAGTCATTTCTCTCCTCCCACAGATTCATGATCCACGCTTTCCAAGATCGATTACCGAGGCGTTTTGAACGCCCAGCCAAACGGTGTCGCCACGGCCGTAATCGACTGTATGAAAGTAGTTTGGAACGGCGACCGAGATACTTTCCGCCAGACCGTCAATTCGAACGTAGTAGTGCACGCTCTCGCCATAAAAGGCGACGTCTGACACCTGGCCTTGGACATAGGCGTCGTATCCGTCCGGTTTGTCTGCCGCGACTTCCAACTGCTCGGGCCGAATTCCGACCAATAGCTTTTTGTCATGCACCCGGACATTTGGGTTCACCCCAATCGTCATTTGCCCAAACCCCTGAACGTCAACTTCCAGCGTGTCCTTGTTTTCGGCGGTTATTTCGGCGTTCAGGAAATTCATTCCGCCAATAAAGGATGCGACTTCGCGGTTGCAGGGTTGGGAATAAAGCACCTCGGGTTTGTCGACCTGCTTGAGCTGGCCCGCAAACATCACGCCAATCCGGTCAGACATGGTCATCGCTTCGTACTGGTCGTGTGTGACCATGACGAAGGTGATGCCAAGTTTCTGTTGAAGGCGGCGCATCTCAAGCTGCATGGCTTCGCGCAGGTTTTTGTCGAGCGCGGACAATGGTTCGTCCAGCAGCAACACCTTAGGACGCATGACAAGCGCGCGGGCCAGCGCCACGCGCTGTCGCTGGCCACCCGACAATTCATTCGCCTTGCGGTCCTGCAATCCGCCAAGTTCAACCATCTCGAGGGCTTCGGCGACTCGTTCCTTGATCTCTTTCCGAGACAGCTTGGTCTTTCGCAGGCCGAATCCGACATTGTCACCAACGTTCAGGTGCGGAAAGATCGCATAGCTTTGAAATACCATATTGGTGGGGCGCTTGTTCGCCGGGACATCGCCCATCGTGCGCCCATCAATTCGAATCTCGCCCTCTTCGTGATCCTGAAAGCCTGCGATGATGCGCAGGGCCGTCGTCTTTCCGCATCCGGAAGGGCCAAGCAGCGAAAAAAACTCGCCCTCCTTCAATTTGAGGTTCAGGTCGGATACAGCCACAAAGGTTCCAAAACGTTTTTCAACGCCCTGAATTTCGATGATGTTCTGTTCACTCATCTTGTTAGTTTCCTTTGGCTTCAATCCGAGGATTGGGTTGAACGGCGGCGGAAATACTCGGCGATCAGCAGCAGCAGAACCGAGGACATCAAAAGCAGTGACCCGAGCGCGAGCGTATTGGGGAGCTTTGCCGGAAAGCGGATCTGGCTCCAGATGTAGACGGGCAGTGTCGGGCTGTTGCCGGACAGGAAAAAGGCCAGAACGAACTCGTCGAAGGACACAGTGAACGTGACCAAAAGGCTGGCGATAATGCCCGGCGCGACAATTGGCAGAGTGACACGTCGGAACGTTCCAACGACGCTTTCGCCCAGATCAAAAGCCGCTTCTTCCAGTGACTGATCGAAATCGTCAAAGGCGGATTTCATGATCGAGACAGCGAAGGGTAACGCCACAAAGACATGGCCAAGGATCACGGTTGTCAGCGACGGTTTCAACCCGATGCTGATGAACAGAACCAGCATGGAACTGGCGACGATGATGCCGGGAATGACCAATGGAAGCATGACCAGCCCTTCGGACAATTCGCGTCCTTTGAACCGATAGCGGACATAGGCACGCGCAGCGAACAGGCCCAGAGAGGTCGCCATCAGGGCGGTCACACTACCGACAATCAGTGAGTTCACCATTGCCTGCAACAGCGTGTCCTGCTGACCAAGTTGTGCGTACCATTTCAGGGTGAATCCCTTGAGCGGAAATGCCACGATGGTTCCGTCATTGAACGAGAAAAGCGGCAGCAGCAGCACCGGCAGATAAAGAAACACCAGATAGGCTACTGCATATACAAGCAACCAGGGGATCCGAATGGCTTGAGTCATCTGATCCTCCGGCCCAATGCTGTGACGAGCACCACGAACAGGATTGCAACGCAGCCAACCGAAATCATGGCAAGCAGAGACAAGGTTGCGCCCAATGGCCAGTTATTGGCAGCGCCAAACTGCACCTGAATCAGATTGGCGACCATCTTGCCCTGAGATCCGCCGACTAGAGCCGGGGTAACGTAATCACCGACCGTTGGGATGAAGATGATCAGGCAGGCTGCGATGATCCCCGGTACGGTCAGCGGCAGTGTTACACGCACAAAACGCTCCAGCCTGCTACAACCGAGATCCGTGGCCGCCTCAAGCAGGCTGCGGTCGATCTTTTGCAGGGACACGTAGATCGGCAGGATCGCAAAGGGCGCCCAAGCGTGCGCGAGGGTCAGCACTACGGCAAACTCGTTGTAGAGCAAAAAGGTCAAGGGTTCCTGTATGATGCCCAGCGAAATCAACGCCGAGTTCATTACACCGTTGAACCCCAGGATCAGCTTCCAGCTAAAAACGCGCAGCAGATAGCTGCTCCAGAAGGGAATGGTGATCAGTAAGAGCCATAGGGTTTTTTTCTGCGTCCGAAAGGCAATGAAATAGGCAATCGGATATGCAAGGCACACGGTTGCCAACGTCACCGCGCCCGCAATTGCCACGGATCGGATCATCAAGTGACGCACCAAAGGGTCGGTAAACGCCTCGTGATAATTCGCCCAGGTCAGCGTGCGATCGACCTCGACATACGTCTGCGTCCAGAAGCTGTAGGCGACCAGAATGCACAGCGGCACCGCGACAAGCAGACCCACATAGAGCGTCGCAGGCGCGCTCAATGCCAGGCCCTTGCCCGATTCACTTCTTATGACTCCAGCCATTCTTCCCTGTCGAACTTTGCTTTCGGTGACGTGCCGACCTCCATCACAAAATGGACAATCGTCCATTTAAATCTGGAATTTTCCGGCAAGCTGTGTCAACTGATAATTTCAATGGTGGATCTGGACGGTTTACCAAACTCCGCTAGAACACAATGCAAGTGACTGAAAACAAATAAGACCACTGGTTGGAATGACAGGAAAGCGCCAACAGATACGCGAACGAAACCGTCTTTCACTGATCGAAGCGGTCCTCGACTCGGTTGCCGAAAAAGGGATTTCGGAGACTTCGGTCAGCGAAATCATTCAGCGTGCCGAGCTGTCTCGCGGCATGATTCACCTACATTTCGGCGGCAAGGATAACCTCGTGGATGAGGCCGCACGATATTCGTCCGAGCAGTATTACAACGGAATTTACGCGTTGCTGGAAACGACCGGCCAGACCGGCCAGGAACATATCGAGATGATTATCCGTGGCGATCTGAGTGAGGACATCCTCAACAAGAAGAATGTGTCGATTTGGTATGCCTTCCGTGGTGAAGCCCGCAATAGGGCGGCTATAGCCGCGTTCTCGGACACGCGGGACGCGAAACTTCGGAACATGGTGTACAACGCGTTTGTTCGCATCGCGAAAGAAGCAGAAGCCGATTTGCCACATCAGATTGCACGTGACGCGACCCACGGCACGCTCGCCATGTTGGAAGGCATGTGGACAGACTACCTGCTGCACCCGGATTCATTTGATCGTTCGGAAGCACTAAGAATTGTTTTCCGGTTCTTGAGCGCGATGTTCCCGACGCATTTCGATATCAATGGCGCTTTGTGCCCACGTTGAATCATGAACTTATGAAGAGGCCGGATTGTGCTCGCAAAACCGCGCTCGCTGACCAAAAATCGCAGTAATTGTGAACAGAGTGATGATGTACAAGAGCAGCTGAGGTTGAACCATCTGGGAATAAGATCCACGGATACCGTCGGACAACTTGAAATCTAATAAGCGGCGCAGTGACCATTCACTCTGGTCTAACCGAAGCTTGGATAATCATTGCATAGAAGGCCGAACACGGTGAGGAAAGGACTGTGAAGATACTCATTCGGGAACATTGCGAGGCAATGCCAGCCGCGTGGTCGGCACCCTGACTTCGAAGCGCGCCGCAGTTCTGGTTGCATTGACTGCCTGCTACTGGTCAATTGGCTGAAGGCCGCGCGCAGCGAAACACGACGCATACCAAGGTTGGCATATATGGCTTTGGCATGTTCCCTTTTGTGATGATCGGCAAATAGAAAGACGACTCAGATCGGGTCAAGGTGGATCGGAAAATGGCAACACCCTCTGGTTTGAGCCTTCGGCAATTGCAGGCGCTGGAAGCTGTCGCACGCACAAAGAGCTTCACCGCCGCCGCTGTTGAGCTGGGTGTTTCGCAGCCCACGGTTTCTAACCTCGTCGTCTCAGCAGAGCGACAGACAGGGCTGAAATTTCTGCATCGGCAGGGCAATCTGATCAGGCCGACCGAGAATTTTGAAATCATCCGCCCAAAGATACGGGCATTGTTGGCGTTGAAATCCGAGGTCGATCTGCAAGTGTCGGATCGGTCGGAGTTGAAGTCCGGTCCATTTTGGGTCGGGTACTCGACCCAGCAGATTGCGATGCCGTGTATTGCCAGATTCATTCATGCCCACCCAAATGTGATGCTGAATGCGCGGTCGCTGGCGTCTTTCGACCTGTTTCCGCTGTTGCGCAATGGCGAGATTGATGTGGCATTTATCACCGCGCAACAACCGCCGGAGGATTTTCATTGTCTGGAAATTGCCGATTGCCGTATCGGCATTGTGACTCCGGCAGATGGGCCATTCGGTGATACAGACCTGTTGAGTTGGTCGGACCTGGACGGAGTAAGACTGATTCAGCGCGAGCCGCAGGCAGGAACGCGGCGAATTTTCGATGATGCCGCTGTTCAGGCCGGCGCAAGCGTTCAGACTGTCCTGGGGCTTGGCTCCTGGGGGTCCATTACTTCTCTGGTGCGCGAGGGAATCGGCCACGGAATCGGTTTGGACAAGGAGATGACGCGAACCGATCGGGATTTGCGTTTTGTACCGATTGACGATGAACTGCTTCGTGCCCGACAGTATCTGGTCACTGTCCCGACGATGGCAGAAACATCTTCGGTGCGTCTGTTCTTTGAAATGGCAGAGAAATTTTGCGCAGAGCAGACGTTGGACGATGAGCCGTAGAACTCAGCTCTGGGGTTTTGGATTTTGTTTCCGTCACTTTCTTTCGCTAACAAACGGCTGCACATGATGCCTGCCCGTCCAGGTTAACCTTAAACTTGGGGGAATTTCTCTGACTGCCGCGAAAATCGGTTGAGATGGGGTAGGGAAACGTATACGACGACCATAGAGATAGGCTATGTTTTTAACAAAGTCATGCATGACATGAATGGAAAGATGATGCCAGAAACAGCACTGCCAAGGCCATCTCAGGGTGAGCCCTATCTGTTGACACCGGGTCCTCTGACGACGTCGGTGCAGGTCAAGCAGGCCATGCTGCGTGATAGGGGCAGTTGGGACGGTGATTTTCGCGCAATGACCGCGGAAATGCGCCGGCGTTTGATTGCATTGCTGGGTGAAGGACACCAGGACTATGACTGTGTGCCTCTGCAAGGCAGCGGAACATTTGTTGTCGAGGCAATGCTGTCTTCCTTTGTGCCGAAAGATGGCAGGGTTCTTGTGTTGTGCAACGGAGCCTATGGCAAACGCGCTGTCGAAACGTTGGGCTATCTCGGTCGGGCGTGTGCTGTCATCGACATGGGCGACTACCTTCCTCCGCGCGGAACTCAGGTTACCGAAGCATTGGCCGCAAATCCGGAAATCACGCATGTGCTGGCAATCCATTGCGAAACAAGTTCGGGTATTCTGAATCCCTTGCAGGAAATTGCGGATGCAACTGCAGCCGCTGGGCGCAAGTTGCTGATTGACTCGATGTCCGCCTTCGGGGCAGTTCCGCTCGAACCCAACAAAACACCATTTCAGGCGATGGTCAGTTCAGCCAACAAATGTATCGAAGGCGTTCCCGGCTTCGGGTTTGTCCTGGCAGAAAAATCCGCATTGAAAGACGCTAAGGGGAACAGCCATTCCCTGAGTTTGGATGTTCACGCGCAATGGGCGGCGATGGAAAAGACCGGGCAGTGGAGGTTCACACCACCAACGCACGTGGTCGCGGCTTTCCTCGAAGCGCTCAAAGCGCACGAGGCCGAAGGTGGCGTGGCAGGGCGCGGTGCGCGGTATGCGCAAAACCGGGACGTGCTGGTCGCGGGTATGCGTGGACTCGGGTTCGAGACGCTGTTGCACGACGAATGGCTGTCACCCATCATCACCACCTTCTTTTGCCCCGCCGATCCGAACTTTGAGTTTGGCGTCTATTACGAACTGATGAAGGATCGGGGGTTTATCCTGTATCCCGGCAAACTGACCAGATCGGAAAGTTTCCGCATTGGCCATATCGGACAGGTGGACGCAGCCGTGATGCAGGCTGTCGTCGACAATACAGGCGAAGTGTTGCAGGAAATGGGCGTCCAAAGCGCCGCGCCGTCCCCATCGGACCTCAAGGAAAAACAAGCCGAACCGGCCTGATCTAAGGAGAAGAACATGAGCAAATTCAAAGCGGCCGTTTTTGACTGGGCCGGAACGATTGTTGATTTCGGGTCTTTCGCGCCGATGGGTGTCTTCGTGAAAGCCTTTGCCGAATTCGGCATTGAGGCAACGATCGAACAGGCGCGTGCACCGATGGGCGCCCCGAAATGGGATCACATCCGGACCATGATGGACATGGAGGATATCGCCGCGCAGTGGGAGGCGAAACACGGCAATCGCCCGACGGATGCGGATGTGGACAAAGTTTATGAAGTCTTTGTCCCGATGAATGAGAAAGTTGCCGCCGACTATGCTGACCTCGTTCCCGGTGCCAAAGCCGCGATCGACGAGTTGCGGTCCATGGGTCTGAAAATCGGATCGACGACGGGTTATACCCGCTCGATCATGGAAAATGTCATTCCGGTTGCCGCCGAACAGGGTTACGAGCCCGACAACCTGGTCTGTTCCGATGATCTGCCCGAAGGCCGCCCCGGTCCGCTGGGCATGTATAAGTGCATGGTTGATCTGGTGGCCTATCCACCCCAGGCCCTAATCAAGGTGGACGACACCGAGCCGGGCATCAAGGAAGGTGTTGCAGCCGGGTGTCTGACTGTCGGTGTTGCCTTGTCCGGCAATGCGGTCGGCAAAACACCGGAAGAGCTGGCGGCATTGCCCGAGGCCGAAGTCGACGCTTTGCGCACCCACGCCACGAATATCCTGAAAGAGGCCGGCGCAGATTACGTTATCGACACCGTTGCCGACCTTCCGGCGCTTGTAAGGCAGCTGGACGCCACCGCCTGAGTGCGCTTACGTGATGTCTGAAGACCAAAACCTTCTTTTCGTGGTCATTGACCAGTTCCGGGCAGATTTGCTGTCCGGAGCTTTTGCTGATCTCGTAGCGCTGCCCAACCTCCGGCGGCTTGAGGCGAGAAGTGTGGTCTTCAGCAATCACCACACGGTGACTGTGCCATGCGGTCCTGCACGGGCCAGTCTGCTGACCGGGCAATACGCCATGACGCATGGCTCGCGGCACAATGGAACCCCGCTGTCAAACAGGACACCTAACATCGCAACCAGCCTGCGCCAGGTGGGACGAGAGTTGTTGTTGTTCGGGTATACGGACACACAGCCGGATCCCTACGGGCGTGCGCCGCTTGACCCGGCGCATCGCTCTTATACAGGGCCGATGGACGGCATCACCGAAGTGCAGGAAATGCGCGAAGAAGCCTGGGCCTGGTTGGCGTATCTGCGGGGCAAGGGATACGATGTCCCGGACGCGGGGGCTTCGGATTTCGAGCGGCTCTACCGACCGGTGGACGGCGCTCTGGGCAATCCGGCCCTTTATGCGTCCGAGGACAGCGACACCGCCTTTCTGACCGACCGGGTGATCGAGCAACTGGACGTGCGCAAGGCGCGGCCATGGTCTGCCTTGGTCACCTACATTCGGCCGCACCCTCCGTTTGTCGCCCCTGATCCGTGGCACCGATTGGTTGATCCGGCGGCAATGCCCGCACCAGCCGTTGCCGAGTACGAGCACCCGTTCTTTGCAGCGCATCATGCGGAACCCAGTATTCATGATCTATTCTGGGGATTCGACGGAGATCAGGTGGCGATGACGCCCGAGCAGATTGCGCTGTGCCGGTCGACATATTTGGGTCTGGCAGCGGAAGTCGATCATCACATCGGCCGGCTTCTGGACTGGCTGGAGGCCTCGGGGCAGGCGGACAGCACTGTGCTGGTGTTGACCGGTGATCATGGCGAGATGCTGGGCGATCTGGGCCTTTGGGGCAAGGTTACGCCGCATCGTGCCGCATCGCATGTTCCGCTTATGATAAGCGGACCGGACATTGCGCCCAACCGGATTGACCGCCCCACACAGTCGATTGATGTCACGCCAACAATATTGCGCCATTTTGGCGCTTCTGTTCCTGCACAGATGCAGGGTGCGGATTTGCTAAATGGCGAGGTAGGGCGCAACAATACGGCAATGACCGAGGTTCACTTTGGCGGTCTGGAAGGTCCAGGTCGTTTTGAGCGTGCCTGGAACCTGCCGACCCGGGCTTGTCAGGCCGTCGCATTCGAAACGGTAGACCATCGGTTCGTGCATTTTGCTTCCGGCCAGGCGCCGATGCTGTTTGACACAAATGTCGATCCGGGGTGCCAACGCAATCTTGCCGGTAACGAGCCGGAATTGGTTGCGGATTTGCAGCGTGCGTTGCTGAACCACCGTATGCAAGCGCTCGGGTAATTCGGACACTTGGTTTCAGCGGCGGTTCAAGGCCTGTTTCAACGCGTGGTACGATGCCTTTGGAGTCCGCTTCAGGGTGTCGAAGTCCACATCGACCAACCCGAACCGCTTTTCGTATCCCAGCGCCCATTCGTAATTGTCCAGCAGTGACCAGATAAAGTACCCGTTGACGGGCACCCCTTCGCTTAGGGCATGCAGAACTTCCGCAAGGTGGAGATTCAGGTATTCAATTCGGTCTTCATCCTGACTGCGTTCGCTGCTGGCCATACCGTTTTCTGTCACGTAGATTGGCAAATCCCCGGTATATTCGCGAGCAGTCCGTATCAAAAAACGCGACAGCGCAGCCGGGTCGATCTCCCAACCCATCTGGGTCTTGGGCAGGGGGCCGGGGACCTCTTTCAGGCTCGGCCAGGCGCTGTTGTCGGGCGCGATAAGTTTGCGGGTGTAGTAATTCAGCCCGCACCAATCCACCGGTGCGCCTATTGTGTCGAAGTCATCCTGCCATCCGTCCGGTAGATGCGCTTCGAGCCCGTCCAGAACAATCGGCGGGTAGGATTTTTTGAAGACACCGCCCAGAAAAAACTGGTTGTAGATTCCGTCATAACGGCCCGCCGCCAGCCGCGCCGCGTCGCTGTCGTCCACCGGTTCGGCCCATTCAAGGTTGAACACAGCGCCCAGATTCGTCATCCCCAGTCCCCGCATCGTTTCGATGGCGCGGCCGTGGGCCAGCAGGACATGGTGCATGGCGCGGGCTGTCGCGCGGATGTCTCGCAATCCGGGCGCGTGATGCCCTTCGAAATGGCTCAACCAACTGACGCACCAAGGTTCGTTGATCGGCGCGACGCTGTACATCCTATCACCAATCCGGCCCATGATGATGTCGGTGAAATCGGCAAACCATCCGGCAATGTCCCGATTGCGCCATCCGCCCAGGTCGGCAAGAGGCGAAGGCAGTTCCCAGTGGTACAACGTTGCGCATGGTCGAATACCGCGCTCGAGCAGCGCATCTGTCAGGCGGTCATAATAGTCCAGACCTTCCTGATTGACTGGCCCGCGCCCCTCGGGCATCACGCGTGCCCAGCTTGTGGAAAAGCGGTAGCAGTCAAACCCCGCGTTCTGGATCAGGTCGAAATCCTGTTCAAATCGATTGTAATGATCGCAGCCCACGTCGCCGTTTTCAGCCCGAACCACGTTGCCGGGCGTGGCGGAAAAACTGTCCCAATGTGTCGTTCCTGCGCCGCCCTGCGCGTGACCCTCGATCTGATAGGCCGAAGTCGCGACCCCAAACAGGAAATCATCAGGGAAGTCTTCACGTGTGTATTTCATTTCAGGACCTTTGCGGGGCTGGGCCGGTTGAGCTGCCAACGACCAGTTCAGCCTCGAGCAACTTGGTTTTGGGGGGATCGTCGGGGGCATCTATTCTCTCGATCAGCATTTCCGCCGCCAGTTCCCCGGCATGGCGGACCGAGGATCGGGTGGCGGTAAATATCGGCACGTCCTGCCCGTTTTTCATATACGACAACTCATCATCATGGGCGATGACGGACATGTCGCGGCCCATGCGCAGGCCGTTCTCTTCCAGCGCCCTGCGGACACCAACAGCCGAGATGATGGAAGACGCCAGAATGGCCGTGGGGGGCTCATCCATCCTCAGCAGCTCGCACATTGCCTTATGGCCATAAACTTCGGTCATTTCGGCGCTGCGGAGCAGGGTGGGATCCGGCGACAGACCGGAGGCCTTCAAAGCGGCCATGTATCCATTGCGCCGCCTTTGAGCAAAATCCATATCCTCCAACCCGTTGATCAGCGCGATGCGCTGATGGCCAAGGTCAATCAGAAACTGGGTCGCGCGCTCGAAGGAACGTTGGTTGTTTACGTCGATCCAGTCATAAGTCTCGGTTGCCCCGGTCGAACGGCCGTGCACGATGAACGGCACGCCCATTTTGGACAGAACCGATATGCGCGGCTCGTCCACTTTTGGGCCCTGCAGAACGATTCCGTCCACCGCGCCGCGCTTGAACAAGCTCTGATACGCCTCTTCGACCGAGGTGTCGGCGGCATGTGTGAACATCATGTCATAACCGTTATCGGCGTATTTCTTTGCGGCACCCGCAACGAAATCACCGAAGATCGGGTTTACCATTTCGTGCCGGGATGAGCTGGGAATCACGTGCCCGATCACCATCGACCGTCCGGTCGCCAACCCTTTTGCGCGGCTGTTCGGACGGTATCCATGCTTGGCGGCTGCAGCCTGAACCCGAACACGCGTCTTCTCGTTAACCTCCGGATAGCCGTTCAGGGCGCGGCTGACTGTCGTCTGCGACAGACCGAGAATTTCAGAGAGCTGTTTAAGGTTCATAGTCTCAAAGCGCCTTCAAATTCGCGTTCTGTTTTGTTTTGTGTGTAAATTGGCAATCCGTCAACCCGTTTCGGCGGTTTTGGCGATATTGTTAATAATAAGGGCAATATGAAACACATCATTGACAGGCGCCGAATGTTAGCGGATAAAGTAGTTCATCCAAAGCGCTTTGGAAACTGAGTCTCGAAAGCGCATGTCAACGTTGGGAGGAGAATTCATGAAACACTCGCTTTACGCAGGCGCGGCCACGTTCGCCCTGATGGCGGGCGCGGCTCAGGCTGAGAAAGTCACCGTGTTTGGCCCTTGGCTGGGGCCGGACCAGGAAAACGTCCAAAAAGTGCTGGATGGCTTTGCCGCGGCCACCGGTCATGAATACGCCTATGTCGGTTCGGACAGTTTCGAACAACAGATCCGCATTGATGCCGAGGCGGGGTCAGCGCCGAACGTCGCTGTGTTTCCTCAGCCGGGTCTGGCCGCTGATATGGCGCGGTCGGGTTTCCTGACACCCCTGAGCGATGGCACTGCCGATTGGATTCGCGACAATTACGCCGCCGGTCAGTCGTGGGTCGATCTGGGTACTTACCCGGGACCGGACGGCCAGGATCACCTGTACGGCTTTTTCTATAAGGTCGATGTGAAGTCGCTGGTCTGGTACGTGCCCGAGAACTTCGAGGACGCAGGTTATGAAGTGCCGACCACGATGGAAGAGCTTAAGGCGCTGACCGACCAGATCGTGGCCGACGGTGAAACCCCATGGTGCATCGGACTGGGGTCCGGCGGTGCGACCGGTTGGCCGGCGACCGACTGGGTCGAGGATATGATGCTGCGCACTCAGTCACCGGAAGACTATGACGCCTGGATTTCGAACGAGATGAAGTTCAACGATCCGAAAGTTGTCGCCGCGATCGAGGAATTTGGCGCATTTGCACGGAACGACGATTACGTGGCAGGCGGTGCAGGTGCGGTCGCAACCACCGACTTCCGCGACAGCCCCAAAGGCATGTTCAGCTCGCCCCCACAATGCTACTTGCACCGTCAAGCCTCTTTCATTCCGGCGTTCTTCCCGGAGGGAACGGTTGTCGGCGAAGATGCGGATTTCTTCTATTTCCCGGCTTATGAAGGCAAGGATCTCGGCAGTCCGGTACTGGGCGCAGGTACCGTGTGGGCGATCACCAATGACAGCCCCGGCGCGCATGCTCTGATCGAATATCTGCGGACACCCGAGGCGCATGAGACCTGGATGGCATTGACCGGGTTCCTGACGCCGCACAAGGGTGTGGATACCGCCGTCTTCTCGGACCCGACGCTGAAGAAGATGAACGATATCCTTTTGGGTGCGACGACTTTCCGGTTTGACGGGTCGGATCTGATGCCCGGTGGCGTTGGAGCGGGCACATTCTGGACCGGGATGGTCGATTACGCCGGCGGTAAGTCCGCGCAAGAGGTTGCGGATGAAATCCAGTCCTCCTGGGATGCGCTGCAATAACCGCATCTGAAACCGGGCGGTTCATCAATTTGGACCGCCCAACCCCTCCTTGGAAACGGAGAGCGTTATGCATCCGGCACTTCAGGGCCTGCTGACGATCGCCATCGGCGTGTCGGGCTGTGTGGGCTACTTCTATCTATCCAATCAGTTTCTGGACAAGGTTCTGTTCCCGCCACGCGGACCCAATGCGGGCCGCAACATCAACCGTGCGAACATCATCCGTCCTTGGCTGTTCCTGTTTCCTGCGCTGGCCGCGCTGGGCCTGTATCTGGCGTATCCGGTGGTCGAGACCCTACGTCTGTCGCTGACGGATCGTCTGCCTGGCGGCGGCTATGAATGGGTCGGTCTGGAAAACTACAAGCAGATGGTGGCAGAGCCGAAATTCTGGGAAGCCATGCGCAACAACATGCTGTGGCTGATTGTAGTGCCCGCCCTGTCGACATTTCTTGGCCTGCTGGTTGCGCAGCTGACCGACCGCATTCGCTGGGGCAACCTCGCCAAAGCGCTGATCTTCATGCCTATGGCTATTTCATTTGTCGGGGCCGCCGTGATCTGGAAGCTGGTCTATGACACGCGCCCTGTGGAACAGGATCAGATCGGAATTCTGAACGCCCTGTACCTCTTCTTCGGTGGGGCCGAGCCACAGACATGGCTGACCATCCCGCTCTGGAACAGCTTTTTCCTGATGATCGTATTGATCTGGATTCAGACCGGCTTCGCCATGGTCATTCTGTCGGCCGCGCTGCGTGGTATTCCCGAGGAAACCGTCGAAGCGGCCATTCTGGATGGCGCGAACCCGTTTCAGATCTTCTTCAAGATCAAGGTGCCGCAGATCAAGACAACCATTCTGGTGGTCTGGACCACGATCACCATTCTTGTCCTCAAAGTCTTCGACATCGTGTTCGCCATGACGAACGGCCAGTGGGAGACACAGGTTTTGGCAAACTACATGTATGACAAGCTGTTCCGCGCCAACGATTGGGGCGTGGGCTCGGCCTCGGCCATGGTGATCATGCTGCTGGTGACACCGATCCTTGTCTGGAATGTGCGCAATGCGCGCAATGAAATGAAATAGGGGTGTGGCATGACTGATATTGCAGGAACCAAACCGGCACTTCGTTGGGTCGTCCACGCCTCGGTCATCTTTCTTGTCGTGCTTTGGGTGGTGCCGACGCTGGGGCTGTTTATTTCGTCCTTCCGCACGGCCGACCAGATCGCGACCAGCGGGTGGTGGAAGTCCTTATTCCCGTCCGAGCAGAACCTGACCCTGCGGACCGCCGCACCAGAGACTCAGGTGCTGGAAAACGGGATGTATGTGATCGAAGGCAACCTGTTTGAGGAAGACCAGAAAGCAACGATCTCAAAATGGGGTGTAAGTTCCCGGGCTGTCGATGCGTTTGAGCCCGGCCAGACGGCCGAGTTGCGCCGCGGCGGCGCGATCACTGTTGATGCCAGTGGCAACTATCGGATGGAGAACGCGGAGGAATTCACGGGCAGCCGCGGCGCGCGTGTCTTCGTGACGGCCGAGCTTCCGCCCGAGTTCACGTTGGACAACTATCACACAGTGCTGTTGGCCGAAGACAGTACCGACAGCATGAGCAAGGCCTTCTTCAATACTCTGACCGTGACGATTCCGGCCACGATCATCCCGATCCTTGTTGCGGCCTTTGCGGCCTATGCGCTGGCTTGGATGGAATTTCCGGGCCGGGCACTGTTGATTGCCGCCGTGGTGGGTCTGCTGGTTGTACCGTTGCAGCTGGCTCTGATCCCGCTTTTGAAATTTCACCTTGGGATCGGCATTGGCAAAGGGTATCTGGGCGTCTGGTTGGCGCATACCGGGTTCGGAATGCCACTGGCGATTTACCTGCTGCGGAATTACATGGCCGGGCTGCCGCGTGACCTGATCGAAAACGCGCGGGTTGACGGCGCGACCGAGTTCCAGATCTTCACCAAACTCATTCTGCCGCTCAGCTTTCCGGCTCTGGCTTCGTTTGCGATCCTGCAATTCCTGTGGACATGGAATGACCTGCTGGTCGCCAAAGTGTTCCTGATCGATGCATCGGGCCAGACCACCGTGATGACCAACAGCATTGTCGAGCTGCTGGGCACGCGCGGCGGCAACTGGGAAATCCTGGCCACGGCGGCGTTTGTCTCGATCGTCGTGCCGCTGATTGTCTTCTTTGCAATGCAAAAATACCTCGTCCGCGGCCTGTTGGCCGGGTCAGTCAAATAAAGGCGTGTCATGAACGTGCAGAACAACCTGAATCAAAACACAGCAACCAAAGCATCCGCCGACTGGTGGCGGGGCGGGGTGATCTATCAGATCTACCCGCGCAGCTTTCAGGACAGCAACGGCGACGGGATCGGCGACCTTAAGGGGATCACCAGCCGGCTTGGCTACATTGCCTCGCTTGGGGTGGATGCGATCTGGATTTCGCCCTTCTTCAAATCGCCGATGAAAGACTTCGGCTATGACGTCAGCGACTATTGCGATGTTGATCCGATGTTCGGCACGATGGAGGATTTCCGCGAACTGCTGGATCAGGCCCATGCGTTGGGGTTGAAAGTCATGATCGATCTGGTGCTCTCGCATACTTCGGACCAGCATCCGTGGTTCAGCGAAAGCCGCGCCAGCCGGGATAATGCGAAATCCGACTGGTATGTCTGGGCCGATCCCAAACCCGACGGCACGCCGCCCAACAACTGGCTGTCGATCTTCGGCGGTTCGGCCTGGCAGTGGGATTCGCGCAGGCTGCAATACTACCTGCACAATTTCCTGACGTCGCAGCCGGATCTGAACTTCCACTGCGTTGAAGTTCAGGATGCCCTGCTGGACGTGGCGCGGTTCTGGCTGGATCTGGGCGTCGATGGGTTTCGGCTGGACACGATCAACTTCTATTTCCACGACAAGCTACTGCGCGATAACCCCGCGTTGCCGATCGACCAGCGCAACGCCTCGATCGCGCCGATGGTCAACCCGTATAATCATCAGGATCACCTGTTCTCGAAAAGCCAGCCCGAAAACATCGCTTTCCTGGAACGGCTGCGCGCGCTGACCGACGAATACGAGGGACGCGCCTGTCTGGGCGAGATCGGTGATGCGCAGCGCGGGCTTGAGATCATGGGCGAATATACGACCGGCGATAAGCGTATGCACATGTGCTACGCGTTCGAGTTTCTGGAAAAGCGCGCGCTGACGGCGAGTTATGCCAAACAGGTCTTTGACGAGCTTGAAGACAAGGCGGGCGATGCATGGGCCTGCTGGGCGTTTTCGAACCACGACGTGCAGCGCCACGCCACACGCTGGAACCTGTCCGAGGACGCAATTCGCCAGCATATCGTTCTGATGATGTGCCTGCGCGGCTCGGCCTGCCTGTATCAGGGCGAGGAACTGGGCTTGCCCGAGGCCGAGGTCCCGTTTGACCGGCTGCAGGACCCGTATGGCATAGAGTTCTGGCCCGAGTTCAAGGGCCGCGATGGTTGCCGGACACCGATGGTCTGGATTGCTCAGGATCAGGAGATGGGGTTCAGCACCGGCGATCCATGGCTTCCGGTCAGCGCCGAGCAGGCCGAGAGGGCGGTGGATCAGATGGAGCGCGAACCAAACTCGATGCTGCACCATTACCGCCGTGCCATCGCGCTGCGCCACGCGCATCCGGCGCTGATGACAGGTGCGCAGACACGGATGGAGCAGAACGGTCCGGTGCTGACCTTCCTGCGCGAAACAGGCACAGAGCAGGTGTTCTGCGCATTCAACCTCGGTTCAGATACGGCAAGCATCACTTTGCCGGATGGTAAATGGCGCATGATCGGCGAGGAATTGGGCAGCGTCTCAGGGTCGGGGAATGTGACACTGGATGCTGCTCGATTCTGTTTGATGGTCAGGGAAAAGGAATAGGACATGTCGGAACTTAATCTTACGGATGTGGCCAAAACCTATGGCCCGGTCGATGTTCTGAAGAACATTAATCTGGATATCGAAACCGGCGAGCTGATCGTTTTTGTTGGTCCCTCGGGGTGCGGGAAATCCACCCTGTTGCGGATGATCGCGGGGTTGGAGAGGATCTCGGGTGGAACGCTTGAGATCGAAGGCCAGGTCATGAACGATGTGCCGCCGGCACAACGCGGCATTGCGATGGTGTTCCAAAGCTATGCGCTTTATCCGCATATGACCGTACGCGAAAACATGGCCTTTGCCCTGAAAATTGCCAAGATGCCAGCGGGCGAGATAGACGCCGCCGTTAATCGCGCCGCGCAGATCCTGCAGTTGGAACCGTTTCTGGATCGTCTGCCCAAGGAACTGTCCGGTGGTCAGCGGCAGCGGGTTGCCATCGGTCGTGCCATCGTGCGCGATCCGAAAGTATACCTGTTCGACGAACCGCTTTCGAACCTCGATGCCTCGCTGCGGGTCGCTACGCGGATCGAAATCGCCCGGCTGAAAGAGGCGATGCCCGAAAGCACGATGATCTACGTGACCCATGATCAGGTCGAGGCGATGACCTTGGCCAGCCGAATTGTTGTGCTGGCCAACAAAGGTATCGCACAGGTTGGCACGCCGCTGGAGCTGTATGAAACACCGGACAATGAGTTCGTGGCGCAGTTCATAGGTTCACCGGCCATGAACCTGTTGCCGGGTGTTATTTCCGCGACCGGGGAAACCACCTCGGTCGCGCTGGAGGCCGGCGGGACCGTGGTTTCCTCGATCCCTACCACTCCCGACCAAGTGGGGTTGCAAGTGAATATCGGCGTCCGGCCCGAGGATTTACTTCCGGATGAGGCAGGTTTTTTCGAAGGCGCGGTCGATTTCACCGAAGCCCTGGGCGAGGTCACGCTGTTGTATTTCGCAAACCAGAAAGGCGCCGAGGGGGTTATCGCAAAACTGCCGGGGATCGAGCGAAACCTGCGCGGGCAGACTGTCAGGCTTTCGGCAGACCCGGCCAAGGTGCATATGTTCCACAACGGTCACTCGCTGCGGCCATGACAACTCCTTGACGCATATGTGACGTGACACTGGCTGCGGGGCGGTTAGGCTCCGCCTCATGTTGTACCGACTGATCTGCCTGGTCCTGATGGTGGCGACGCCAAGCGTTGCGATGGGCCCGTGGAATACCGAGTGTCATGGCGATACCGCCTGCAAGCTCGACGACCGATCCTATCACGTATTGGAACCCGAAGGATGGGATGGTGAGACCCCCTTGCCCGTCTTGCTTCACTTTCATGGCTGGGCGCGGCAGGGAAATGTCGTTGTGAACCATGAACGGATTGCCGGTGCAACCACGCGCAGAGGCGTATTGCTGGTTGCCCCCAATGGCTTGGGCAAAAGCTGGAATTTCTGGGCGGCTGATACGGCGGATGTCGATTTCGCAAATCGCGTGCTGGAAGATGTAGCCCAACGCTATCCGGTGGACTCCAATCGAATTTACGTATCGGGTTATTCTTTCGGCGGAGCGATGGCTTGGCGCTTTGTTTGTCAGTCAGGAAATGACATCGCGGCCCTGCTGGCGGTTGCCGGTAGCATTCGCCAGACTGAGGACTGCCCCCAGGCCCCGCGGCAGGCCCGCCATGTGCACGGGACCGACGACACCGTGATGGATTTCCCCTTTGGTCCCGGAGGCGACACGACCTATCCCGTCGCACTGTGGCGCCAGAAATACGATTGCGATGCTGCCATTCCGCGCGGCGATTGGAGCGTCGTACCATTTCTGACGCTCAGCCGGGTAGAATGGTCCGACTGCGCGTTGGGGCAGGTGGTTCTGGATACACATCCGGGCGGGCATTTCATCCCGCATGGCTGGATCGGACGCCAGCTGGACGAGCTGATGGGCCGCACGCCAACTTATCCCTGATCGTTGACTTCGCGGCTGCGCCAAGGTCACCTGCATGGGCACGAAACAGGAGCCCCCCCGTGAAATCGTTGTTGCTCAGCGCCTTGATCCTTGCCGCCGCCCCTGCATTCGCCCGCGACACCTATCCTCCGGTCGAGGTGCTGCTGCAGACCCAAACTTCGGTCATTGGAGAGCCGCTGGAATATCCCGGTGGAACGCCCGAAGTGACGGTGGCGATCGTCACGATGCAGCCCGGTCAGGATACGGGCCCGCACCGCCACGACGCCCCTTTGGTCGCTTACGTACTGGAAGGAGAGATCACGGTCGATTACGGCGAGGCGGGAACCCGGACCTACAAAACCGGCGACGCATTTGTCGAAGCGTTCCAATCGCCCCATTCCGGAGTGAATTCCGGCGACGGCATTGCCCGGATTCTGGCTGTATTCGCAGGCTCGGACAACGTGTCGAACACGGTTGCGGAAGAGTAGCAGCCGGGGGCCAAGCTGCCTCTTTCCCCTATGCGCAATATCCGCTAAACGCGGGCTGACCCAAGATGACTGGCGGATGACGACCGATGAAATTCACTCTTTCCTGGCTGAAAGACCACCTCGACACTGATGCCTCGGTTGAGGAAATTGCCGAGGCCCTGACCGACCTTGGGCTCGAGGTTGAGGAAATCGTCAACCCGGCGGACCGGCTGGCGGGCTTTACGCTGGGCTATGTGAAACATGCCGAGAAACACCCCGATGCCGACAAGCTGCGCGTCTGCAAGGTCGACACCGACGAGGGTGAGTTGCAGATTATCTGCGGCGCCCCGAATGCGCGCGAGGGCATCACCGTCGTGGTCTGTAAGCCCGGCATGTACATCCCCGGTCTGGACCTGACAATCAGCGTCGGCAAGATCCGGGGCGTCGAGAGCTTTGGTATGATGGCGTCCGAGCGCGAGCTGGAGTTGTCGGACGAGCATGACGGCATCATCGAACTGCCTTCGGGTGACGTTGGTGACCGTTTCGTTGACTGGCTGGCCGAGAATGACCCGTCGAAAGTCGATCCGATGATCGAAATCGCGATCACGCCGAACCGACCGGATGCGCTGGGCGTGGCCGGGATTGCGCGTGATCTGGCGGCACGGGGTATCGGCAAGCTGAAAGAGCGTGACTATGTGCCGGTGCCGGGTGATTTCGAAAGCCCGATCAAGGTGACAATCGACAAGGATACGCTGGACGGTGCGCCGCATTTCACAGGGCGTCTGATCAAGGGTGTGAAGAACGGACCCAGTCCTCAGTGGTTGCAGGATCAGCTGAAGGCGATCGGTCTTCGCCCGATCTCGGCGCTGGTAGACATCACCAACTACATGACCTTCGACCACAACCGCCCACTGCATGTGTTCGATGCCGACAAAGTACAGGGCAACCTGCGGGTGCATCGCGCCAAGGGTGGCGAGAAACTGGTGGCGTTGGATGAGAAGGAATACACCCTTCAACCCGGCATGATGGTGATCTCGGATGACAACGGTCCGGAATCCATAGGTGGAATCATGGGCGGTCTGGAAACCGGCTGCACCGCGGACACGGTGAACGTCTTTCTCGAAAGCGCCTTCTGGGATCACGTGCAGATTGCCCTTACGGGGCGGGCGCTCAAGATCAACTCGGACGCGCGGTATCGGTTTGAGCGTGGTGTTGATCCCGAATACACGCTGGAAGGGCTGGAGCACGCGACGCAGATGATTCTGGATATTTGCGGCGGCGAAGCCTCGAACGTTGTCGAGGCGGGCAAGGCGCCAAACCATGCGCGCGCCTACAAGCTGGATGCCGAGCGGGTGCAGTCTCTGGTCGGGATGGACATTCCCGAAAGCGATCAGCGTCAGACCCTGACACGTCTCGGCTTCCGCCTGGAAGGTGAGATGGCGCATGTTCCAAGCTGGCGCCCCGATGTCATGGGAGAGGCCGATCTGGTGGAAGAGGTCGCACGGATTGCGTCGCTGACCAAGCTTCAGGGCAAGCCGCTGCCGCGTGTGTCTGATGGCATTCCCAAACCGGTGATGACCCCGACGCAGCGCCGCCAGTCGATGGCGCGGCGCACCTGCGCGGCGCTGGGCTATAACGAATGCGTTTCGTACACGTTCATCGATCAGGCTTCGGCAAAACTCTTTGGCGGAGGCGATGATGCGACCAGGCTGGAAAACCCGATCTCGTCCGAGATGAGCCATATGCGCCCCGACCTGCTGCCCGGTCTTTTGCAGGCCGCGGCCCGCAATCAGGCGCGCGGCTTTGCCGATCTGGCATTGTTCGAAGTTGGACCGGTCTTCCATGATGGAGAGCCCGGAGAGCAACAGACCCAGATCACGGGCCTGCTGGTGGGCCGCAACGGTCCAAAGGATGTGCATGGTGCCTCGCGCCCGGTCGACCTGTATGACGCCAAGGCGGATGCCGAGGCCGTTCTGACCGCAATCGGAGCGCCGGCGAAGGTGCAGATCATGCGCGATGGAGAGGGCTGGTGGCACCCGGGGCGGCACGGCAAGATCTGTCTGGGTCCGAAAAAAGTGCTTGGCGTCTTCGGCGAATTGCACCCGCGTGTTCTGCAGGCCATGGATGTCAAAGGTCCGGCAATGGCGTTCACCATCTGGCCGGATCAGGTTCCGTTGCCGCGCAAATCGGGCGCGACACGCTCGGCTCTGGAACTGCGGGACCTGCAGGCCGTCGAGCGTGACTTTGCCTTTGTTGTCGATGCCGGTGTCGAAGCTTTGACGTTGGTCAATGCCGCGGCCGGCGCCGACAAAGCACTGATCGAAGATGTGCGCGTGTTCGACGAGTTCATCGGCGGCAGCGTTGGCGAGGGCAAGAAATCGCTGGCGATAACGGTGCGATTGCAACCTTCGGACACGACTTTGAAAGAGAAAGACATCGAAGCGGTCGCCGAAAAGATCATCGCCAAAGTGGCCAAGGCCACCGGCGGGGTCCTGCGCGGGTAACACTGCACGAGAAATGAATTGAACGACGCGCCTTTGGGCGCGTTTTTCATTTGGACAGGAATTCCGCCAGCAGGTCAAAGACCAACCGAATTCGTCGGCTGGTATGCAGCTCGCGATGGGTGGTCAGCCAGATCGGGAACGTGATGGGTTCCATACCGGGCAGTACGCGTTCGATACCGGGTGTCGCGTCGCCGACAACCTGAGACATTGGCGCGATGCCAAAGCCCTGCCTGGCGTATTCCCATGCCACGATTCCGTTCTGAGACCCGAGCCGGAAATTGTCTTCGTTCAGATCGATGCCGAACGGTTTCAGGTAGGCGATCATCTGTTCGGTGTCACCAAAGCTGATGAACTCATGCTGAGATAGGTCGCGCTTGGACCTGGGGCGCCCCGCACGGTTCAGATACTCGGTCGTGGCATAGAAACGGCCCGACGCCTCCTGCACAAGACGGGCGATCAGATCGGGTTGATCCGGGCGGACATGGCGGATGGCGATATCCGCCTCGCGCCGCATCAAGTCGCGGATATCGTTCGAGGCAATCACGTCGATCCGAAGACGCGGGGCCTGCGCCCGGACCTGGCGCAAAAGATCCGGTAGAATATAGGCCGACATGATGTCGCTGGCAGTAATTCGAACACGCCCTTCGATCGACTTCGCCTGACCTGATGCGGTCAGGGCGATGCGATTGGCAGCCTCGCCCATTGCACGGGTGTGATCCAGAAGTTCAACACCGGCCTGTGTCATCTGCAGCGTGCGGCCGATGCGTTCGAACAGCATGACACCCAAATCGCCCTCGAGCGCGGCGATCTGGCGGCTGAGCGTTGGCTGGGTCTGTCCCAACTGCCGCGCAGCAGCCGAAAGCGAACCGGTTTCTGCCGTCGCCAGAAAGGCGCGGATGTGGTTCCAGTCGAAGCCCCCAAGGTTTTTCATGAAAATACGTATAAGAGTTCTGCGATTTTCCGCAATTCCTCTTCGATCTGTGCA
Source organism: Ruegeria sp. HKCCD9138 (assembly GCF_057220975.1). Lineage (NCBI taxonomy): Bacteria > Pseudomonadati > Pseudomonadota > Alphaproteobacteria > Rhodobacterales > Roseobacteraceae > Ruegeria > Ruegeria sp. HKCCD9138. The sequence goes on from NZ_JBWVAZ010000016.1 coordinate 30,923, forward strand.
TGAGTAGATTTGCGGCAAAGGAGATTGACCATGACGACAGCTGCAAATTTCTGGGACGGCGTTGCCGCGAAGTATTCACGCACTCCGATCCGGGACATGGAATCTTACGAATACACTCTGGGGCGGACGCGGTCCTACCTGTCCAAGCACCACCGGGTTCTGGAGCTAGGCTGCGGAACGGGTTCAACGGCGCTTCTGCTTGCAGCCTCGGTCGCACACATAACCGCCAGCGATTTTTCCGAAGCTATGCTGAAGATCGGCCAGGAGAAGGCCAAGGCCGAAGGGGTCGAAAACATTTCGTTCAGAACGATTGATATCACCAAGCCGATGGACGGGCAGACTTTTGACGTCATACTTGGCTTCAACCTGTTTCACCTTGCGCCGGATATCAAAGGTGTCTTTGCGGACATTCATGCGCAACTGTCCCCCGGCGGTTTGTTCATTTCCAAAACGCCGTGTCTTGCCGAAGGAGGGTTGGGGTTCAAGTTTGGAATGCTCAAGCTGATGTTGCCGGTGATGCAACTTTTTGGCAAAGCCCCATTTGTCAATCAGTTTAGTGTCGAAACTCTTGAGACCGCGGTTAGCAAGGCCGGGTTCGAGGTGATCGAAAGCGGGAATTTTCCTGCGCAGCCTCCGTCGCGGTATCTGGTGGCTCGAAAGATCTAGAATGCACTGCCGGTTTCTTTGATTTCCGCATTGGGCTTTGCGCGATTGCGCCTTAAGTAGGCTTTGTGCAATTGCGGAGGAAGTCATGGGCCTGAACGTCTATTTGTCCGGGGAAATCCACACCGACTGGCGCGAACAGATAATCGATGGGGCGCAAGGGCTGGATGTGACCTTCAACAGCCCTGTCACCGATCACGCGGCCAGTGACGACTGCGGCGTCGCCATCCTGGGGGGCGAGCCGAAAAAATACTGGCACGATCACAAGGGCGCGATGGTCAACGCGATCCGTACCCGCAAGGGCATTTCGGACGCGGATGTCGTTGTTGTCCGGTTCGGCGACAAGTACAAACAATGGAACGCAGCCTTTGATGCGGGGTATGCGGCCGCGTTGGGCAAGTCGATCATCGTTTTGCACGGTCCGGACCACCAACACGCGCTGAAAGAAGTTGATGCCGCGGCTCTTGCTGTTGCCGAGGAACCGCGTCAGGTGGTCGAAATCCTGCGCTACGTTCTGACTGGAAAACTTCCGGGTTGAACTGTCTGGTGGATGCTGGGGCCAGCACCCACCATCTTGCTTAATCCCGCGCGGGGATCGTCAAACCCTTCTGCACGGCAGGTCGCCCGAGAAAGCGGTCGAGATACGCCGCGACATGCGGATAAGTGTCCCATCCCAGCAATTCTTTTGCTCCGTAATAGTCCAGCCCGCGCAGCCAGGGCGCGATCGCGATGTCGGCGATTGAGTAGTCTCCGGCGATCCACTCCTGACCGTCAAGCTGCGTGTTCAGGACATTCAGCAGGCGTTTTGCCTCGGCGACATATCTGTCGCGCGGGCGGGGGTCGTCGATTTCGCTACCGGCAAATTTATGGAAATAGCCGAGCTGTCCGAACATCGGCCCCACGCCGCCCATCTGAAACATCAGCCATTGGGTTACGCGGTGCTTGTCGGCCTTGGTCCGTCCGAGAAACTTGCCGGACTTCTCGGCCAGATACAGCAGGATCGCGCCGCTTTCGAACAGAGCCAGTGGGGTTCCATCGGGTCCGTCCGGGTCGATCATCGCCGGGATTTTGTTATTGGGGTTCAGGGACAGAAACTCGGGACTTTTGACATCCGCATCTGCCAGCGTAACCAGATGCGGTTCATACGGCAGGCCGGTTTCTTCCAGCATGATCGAGGCTTTGACGCCATTGGGCGTGGGGTAGGAGTAGAGCTGAATTCGTTCTGGCGATTGTGGTGGCCATTTGGCCATGATCGGAAACGAGGTGGTGTCCAGCATTTGAGGTTCCTTGGTCTGTCTGATGCTTGCCACATTGCCAAGTTCGGACCGCGCTGTCAGGTCCAAGACTGTGCATGACCGGTCAGTTGCTGTTTGCTGAAGAACAAGAGGGGGAAAAGTGAGGAAACACGCCCCTAGACCCAGGCGGGATTTTGGCCCAGATTGCTGCAATCCCCGCGCTTTTGGCGCGGGTTTGCTATTGGAGCAAAGGAGATCCGCGTGGAAGACGTTGTAACACAGGTGGGCGCGTTCGGCCCGCTGATCATAAGCGCAATCAAGGCATTGATTGTACTGGTATTGGGGTGGATCGTTGCCGGTGCGATCAGCGGCATGGTTCGCCGCCGAATTAATGCGACCCCGCATATTGATCCGACACTGGGCAATTTTGTCGCCAGCATCGTCAAATGGGTGGTTCTGGCGATCGTCTTCGTGGCCGTTCTGGGCATCTTCGGAATCGAAGCGACCAGTATCGTTGCCATCCTTGGTGCAGCCTCGCTGGCGATCGGCCTCGCCCTGCAAGGCACGCTGAGCGATCTGGCGGCTGGTGTGATGCTGGTTGTGTTCCGCCCCTACAAGCTGGGTCAGTACGTTGATATTGGCGGGACTGCTGGAACGGTAAAGGATCTGAACCTGTTTACCACCGAACTGGTCACTCCGGACAACGTGCAGATCATTGTGCCGAACGGACAGTCCTGGGGGTCGATCATTACCAATTATTCGGCACATGACACGCGCCGGGTGGATCTGGTGTTCGGTATTGACTATGGCGACAGCGCGGATCAGGCGATGGAAATCATTCTGGACGTTGCCAAGGCCGATGAGCGTATCATGAGCGACCCGGAGCCATGGGTGCGGGTCACCAACCTCGGCGACAGCTCAGTTGATCTGACGGCACGCTTGTGGTGTGCCGCCGCGGATTATTGGGATTTGAAATTCGAACTGACGAAGGCGGTGAAGGAGGCCTTTGACGCCAAGGGCATATCCATCCCTTATCCCCATTCCGTCGAGATCCAGAAAAAGGGCTGACGGCTCCCGCCCGTCGAACGGGCATTGGAAATGCCCTTCTCCGGTTGGGCCCGGCGCCGCGCTGTTTGCGCGGCGTCTTTTTCTTGAGGTCGATCGGAAATCCAGCGCCGCGCCTTTGGTGCGGCACCCGACCCAACTCCGGACAGCACCTTCGCAAGAGGGCGCTGTCCGGCGCGGGAGGCCTTACGACTTGATGACCACGGCTGGGGAGACAACGTCGATCCCCAGGGCCTTGCCGACGGCATAATAGGTCAGCTGGCCCGCATGGACATTCAGCCCGGCCATAAGATGCGGGTCATCCTGGCAGGCCTGTTTCCAGCCTTTGTCGGCAAGGGCCAGCAGGAACGGCATCGTTGCGTTGCCAAGTGCAATGGTTGATGTGCGTGCAACAGCGCCCGGCATATTGGCCACACAGTAGTGCATGATGCCGTCGACCTCGTAAATCGGGTCGGCATGCGTGGTCGCCTTGGAGGTTTCGAAGCAACCGCCCTGGTCGATGGCAACGTCCACAAGTACCGCACCCGGTTTCATGGTCGACAACTGTTCACGTGTAACCAGCTTGGGGGCTGCTGCGCCGGGGATCAGAACCGCGCCAATTACCATGTCTGCATCGCGGATCAGTTCAGCTGTCGCACCGGCGGTCGAATACTGGTTCTTGAACCGTCCGCCAAATACGTCGTCCAGATAACGCAGCCGGGGCAATGAGCGGTCCAGCACGGTGACATCTGCGCCCATACCCGCCGCGATCTGGGCCGCGTGGGTGCCAACAACGCCGCCACCGATTACGACAACCTTGGCCGGCCCCACGCCGGGAACGCCGCCCATCAGTACACCACGTCCACCGTTGGCCTTTTGCAATGTCCAGGAACCGACTTGCGGAGCCAGACGGCCAGCCACTTCGGACATCGGTGCCAGAAGCGGCAAACCGCCATTTGCGTCCGTAACGGTCTCGTAAGCAATGGCCGTGCAGCCGGAGGCCAGCAGGTCATGGGTCTGATCGGGATCGGGCGCAAGGTGCAGGTAGGTGAAAAGCAGTTGACCTTCGCGCAGCATCTTGCGCTCGACGGCCTGCGGTTCCTTGACCTTGACGATCATTTCAGCCGACGCAAAAACCTCGGCTGCCGTGTCAACGATACGTGCGCCGGCAGCGATATAGGCGTCGTTGTCAAAGCCGGATCCCATACCGGCTCCGGTTTCGATAATGACGTCGTGGCCGCGGGCCACGGCTTCTTGCGCGGCATTCGGTGTCATGCCGACACGGAACTCCTGTGGTTTGATTTCCTTGGGGCAACCGATTTTCATGTCTCTCTCCGTACATAAACTGCCTAAATTATGGGCATTCAGCGACGCAATTTCTGTGAAACCCTGCTTGCCAAAGGACGATTCAGTGGGAGATTATTCGACAAATTTGAAATCACACGCAATGGATGTGCGCCGATGAGTATTGATGCAACTGATCGAAAGATTCTGGCCGCCTTGCAGCGCAAAGGGCGGCTATCGAACGCAGAGCTGTCCGATCAGGTGAATTTGTCTCCGTCGGCCTGTCATCGGCGCGTTCAAAGGCTGGAGGCCGAGGGCTATATCAGGGATTACGTCGCTTTGCTGGACGCCCGCAAGATGAACGTCCCGACCACGGTATTTGTCGAAATCACTCTGCAAGGCCAGGCCGAAGAAGTGCTGGATGCCTTCGAAAAGGCAGTGGCCCGCATTCCAGACGTGTTGGAATGTCACCTGATGGCGGGAACGGCGGATTACATCCTGAAAGTCGTTGCCGAAAACACCGAAGATTTCGCGCGCATACACCGGCAATACCTGTCGCGCCTGCCCGGCGTGGCGCAGATGCAAAGCTCGTTCGCGCTGCGTACCGTATTCAAAACAACGGCTCTTCCGGTCTGAGGTTGCTCAGGCCGGTCCGGGATAGGTGAACAAGGTCAGATGCAGAAAATTGAACGCGAAATGCATCAGCACCGGCACCCACAGGCGTCCCGTTGCGAAATACCCCAAACCACAGGCCAGACCAAGCAGAGCCGCAAACCCCATTAAGACGGGGCCGCCGGTTACATGCGCAGCGCCGAACAGGGCACTTGCTGTGACCAACCCGATCAGAGGCCCCGTACGTGCGCCAATTGCTGATTGCAGGTAGCCGCGAAAAAAGGCTTCCTCGGTGAGGCAGGTCAGAAACAGATTTGACAAGGCGAAGATCATCCACCAGGGGGGCAGGCCGAATTCAGGACGGACTGCCCCGGACAGTGCGCCTGACAACAAAAGGGCGGGCAGCAGCATCAGACCCGCTGTCAGCGGCCAAATTTTGACGGGTGCGTTCGGAATCAACATCGCGGGCCACGCCAGTAGGACCGCAAAAAAGACCATTGGTTTGTCCAGATTGAGATACATCGTGAATGGCGCGCTGTCCGGTCCTGCGTGAACGTGATCCAGAACCAGCAGATTGTGCACCCCGGGCAACAGATGCGCGCCCAGAACGAGGCTCCAGGCAATCAATGCGATGTGCCCGATCAAGGCTGCAGGACCACGCAGTCGAGGAAGGCGGGCCGCGCCGAGAAGGCCAAGACCAACAAAAATCGCCGCAGATGCCGAAATCAGACCGCTGACCAGCGCCACAAGACCGAAGGCACATATCATTCCGACGGCCAATGTGCGCTGTCCGGCAAACGCGGCGACCTGGGCGACAATCAGGATCAGCCACGGCCAGAATTTTGGAAGGAAGGAAAGAAAGAACGCCACGATGACCTCCGGTTCATTCCGGCATTGATGCAGGCGGGACGGATGCAAAAGCAAGTGCCTGTTTTGAGGGCGCAAGATATGGCCTTGCGTCAATTCCACCGCTTGAATCCCGCGCCTGACCGGGTCACATTCAGGTTTTGCAGCATATATATATTCGTCAGATGGCGGACCGGGATTCAGGCACCATCTGCGGGAGCGGTGACATCTGCCGGTTACACTGCCCCGATACGGTGCGAACCCGATGAATGATAAGGAGCCGAACTTGGCACACGATAGAAACGACGCGCCCAAAGATTGGCTGGAAGCCGAGCTGGAAGACACGCTGGATGAAGATTTCGAGATCGAATTCAGCGAGCCGATGCTGTCGATGGAGGTCCGCAAGATCTATAAGGACCAGCATCCGGATATGCTGGACCGCAAAGTGTACTTCCGCAATCTGCTGCGATTGCAGGCCGAATTGATCAAGGTACAGGACTGGGTGCAGCACACCGGCGCCAAGGTTTGCATCTTGTTTGAAGGACGCGACAGCGCCGGCAAGGGGGGCGTGATCAAACGGATCACGCAGCGTCTGAACCCGCGTGTGGCCCGTGTCGTCGCCTTGCCTGCGCCCAGCCGCCGCGAGCAGAGCCAGTGGTATTTCCAGCGCTATGTCCCGCACCTGCCTGCGGCGGGTGAGATCGTTCTGTTCGACCGGTCCTGGTACAACCGGGCCGGGGTCGAGCGTGTAATGGGATTTGCCAACGAAGATCAGGTCGAGCAATTCTTTCAAGACGTTCCTGAATTTGAACGTATGCTGGTCCGCTCGGGGATCATTTTGCTGAAATACTGGTTCTCGATCACCGATGAAGAACAGCAGTTGCGATTCCTCATGCGTATCCATGACCCGATGAAGCAGTGGAAACTGTCGCCGATGGATCTGGAATCCCGTATCCGGTGGGAGGCGTATACAAAAGCCAAGGAGGACATGTTCTTTCGCACCAACATCCCCGAGGCGCCATGGTATATCGTCGAAGGGAATGACAAGAAACGCGAACGCCTGAATTGTATCGAACACCTGTTGACCAAAATCCCGTACGAGGATGTCCCGCAGGAAAAGGTCACCTTGCCGGATCGCCGCTATAACCCGGAATACGAGCGCCGGATTTTGCCCGACGAACTCTACGTACCAAAGATCTACTAAATCTCGGATTCAAATGTGCGGGGGCGGATGGACCCCCGCACATCTGATTGGATCAGGCGAAATCCATCATGCAGGTCGTGTGAATGTAGGTGAATTCGCAGTAGTCGTCCGTGGTTACGTCGGTCCCATCCGAAATGATAGGCATATCGTCGTCACCCTCGTCCATCGTCACCAGCTCGAATTCATCGACCTCAGGTTCGGGCTGGTATGGTGACTCCCAATCGAACTGATCGAAGTGCGCCTGAAGGGCTTTCACGAAAGCCTCGATTTCTTCAAGGAAGGCCTGAACGTCAAAACACTCATCCTCCGGTGTTTCCACTTCAGCCACGGGTTCTTCGACCGGAGTGTCTTCAACGACTTCAGGATCATCGGCTTCGGCGACCGGGATGTCCTCGCCGGTGGTTTCGTCCCCGGGCGTTTCCGCTTCAGCGACAGGTTCGTCGTCGGGGGTTTCATCGTCGGCGCCCGGATCATCCGTTTCGGCGACCGGCGTCACTTCCTCCGGGGTTTCGTCGTCGGGTGTTTCCACTTCGGCAACGGGTTCTTCGCCAGGGGTTTCTTCGTCGACCTGCGGGTCATCGGCCTCTGCCACAGGCGTCTCTGCTTCGGGCGCCTCGTCGTCAGGTGTTTCCACTTCGGCGACCGGGTCTTCTGCCTCTGGCTCAGGCTGCTCGGTTTCGGTGACATCGGTTGGTGTCTCATCCACCGGCGTCGTCGGTTCGTCCACGACCGGAGCCGGTGTCTCAGGCTCTGGCACGACAGGCTGCGCCACCTCTTCGTCTGTCGGGGCGGGTGGAGTTTGTGGTGTCCCGTCGTCGGGCAGAACCGCCGCGTCCGTCTTGGCAAAGTTTTGTGTGACCATTACAGCGTCAAAGCCCTGCATGTCGCCGGTTTCGATTCCAATCCCGATATACTTGAATTCAGGGTTCAGGATGTTGGCACGGTGGCCTGGGCTGTTCATCAGGTTCTGGTGCAATTGCGCGACATCGTCACTGATGCCTGGCGCGCCGCGTTCGGATTGCCAGGCAATGTTTTCACCGGACCGCCAGTTGCCCGAGAAATCGAACCCGGCTGCTTCCATCCGCTGCGTCGCCGTTGATCCGCCGGATCCGGTGTGGCTGAACCTGTCCGTGTCCAGCATCCAGGTGCTGTGATCTTCGGACGATACGTTCAGTTGCCTTTCAAGTTGCAAAGGGTCCAGCCCACGGGATGTGCGCTCTTGGTTAATCAGCGCCAGCATTTCCCGCTCAACCGTGCTTGCTGTAGACATGTTTTGCCTCCGTATTTTGTTATGTCTGAGTGGACGGCCTCAGTTACTGAGTGACATTGGACACTGAACAGTGGGGCGGCAAAATCGGGCGTATTTCGGCGAAGGAGTGCAACCGGGCCGGGATTCGCTGTGCCGTAATATGCCGACCAAGCGGGTTGGTCCTCCATCGGCGGGTTGCCGCGTTGCAAAAAACGGGCAAACGGCAAGTTCTGACTTACCTGAAAACGACAAACCCCCGGGCGGGGCCTCGGGGGTCGTCAAATAGTGTCATCCAAAGCTGGACGAGGAAAGTCTTAGAGCAGACCTTCGCGCTGGGCTTTCTTGCGTGCCAGTTTACGGGCACGGCGGATCGCTTCAGCTTTCTCGCGCGCTTTTTTCTCGGACGGTTTCTCGAAATGTTGCTTCAGCTTCATTTCACGGAACACGCCTTCGCGCTGCAGCTTTTTCTTCAGGGCACGAAGCGCCTGATCGACATTGTTGTCGCGAACACTAACCTGCATGTGGTTGTCACCACCTTTCTAGATAGAGTTGCAAGGAAATTGCAGGAAGTGGCCGTATAGCAAAGCATGCCTAACTTGTCTAGTACTGGCCCCGAGAACCGGAGAACCGCCATGACCGTGACCTATGAAGAAGCGAAACAGCAATTATTGGATGCCATGCTGGACCATGTGCCGTTCGATGGCTGGTCTGAATCCAGCTTTCGCGAGGCGATTACCGACAGCGGCCTGGACGAAGGGCTGGCGCGCGCCATCTGTCCGCGCGGCGCGGTGGATCTGGCGCTGGCCTTTCACGCGCGCGGCGACGCATTGATGCTGGAACGAATCGAATCCGAGGACCTGAGCGGCCTGAAATTCCGCGACAAGATCGCTGCCGCCGTCCGCTTTCGCCTGCAGGCAGTTCAGGACAAAGAGGCGGTGCGCCGTGGCGTGACGCTGTTTTCGCTGCCGATATATGCGGCCGATGGCGCAAAAGCCGTGTGGGGCACCTGTGACCTTATCTGGAACGCGCTGGGCGACACGTCGGAGGATGTGAACTGGTACACGAAACGGGCCACATTGTCCGGCGTGTATTCCTCGACCCTGTTGTATTGGCTGGGCGACGACAGCACCGATCATCAGGCCACGTGGGAGTTTTTGGACCGGCGCATCGAAGGTGTGATGCAGTTCGAAAAATTCAAGGCGCAGGTGAATGGCAATCCCTTGCTGAAACCATTCCTTGCGGTGCCCAACTGGCTGGCGGGACAGGTGAAGGCACCAAACAGGTCCGGCGCGGGGCTGCCGGGGTCGCTGACGCCCCGAAAGTAGTCGAATAATCGGCTGGGTCTTTGCACGGATGCCTGCTAGCCATTGAAAAAAAGAGGAGCTGCGGATGAGCCAGACGATGCGTGCCGTTGAAATCACGACGCCCGGTGGACCGGACGTATTGCAGTTGACCGAGCGGCCTGTGCCGGTGCCCGAAAACGGTCAGGTCGTCCTGAAGGTCGCCTATGCCGGTGTGAACCGCCCGGATGCCCTGCAACGCGCCGGTGCCTACGATCCGCCCCCCGGCGCCAGTGATTTGCCGGGGCTTGAGGCGTCGGGTGAAGTGGTGGCCTTGGGCTCCGGGGTCGAGGGCGTGTCGGTCGGCGATAAGGTTTGTGCGTTGCTACCGGGTGGCGGCTATGCCGATTACGTCGCAACGCCCGCTGCGCATTGTCTGCCGGTTCCGGCCGGAATGAGTATGAAAGAAGCCGCGTGCCTGCCGGAAACCTTCTTTACCGTCTGGTCCAATGTCTTCACCCGCGGCGGTCTGAAAGCCGGGGAGAGATTCCTGGTCCACGGCGGCTCCAGCGGGATCGGCACGACAGCGATTCAATTGGCCAATGCCTTTGGCGCACGCGTTTTTGCCACCGCAGGATCGGATGAGAAATGTGCGGCCTGTGTCGAACTTGGCGCGGAAAAAGCCATCAACTATCGTGACGAGGATTTCGTGGCCGCCATGCGGGCCGAGGGTGGGGCGAACCTGATCCTGGACATGGTTGGCGGTGACTATATTCCCCGCAACGTCAAAGCCTTGGCCGAGGATGGGCGTCTGGTTCAGATTGCTTTTTTGCAGGGTCCCGTGACCGAGCTGAACTTCGCGCTGATGATGGTCAAACGGTTGACCCTGACCGGCAGCACGTTGCGACCGCAAAGCGATCTGGCCAAAGCGAAGATTGCGCAGGACCTGCGCGAGGCCGTCTGGCCACTGCTTGAGGCTGGGAAAGTCGCGCCTGTCATGGATAGCGAGTTTGATCTGGCTGACGCCGCTGCCGCCCACGCACGCATGGAAAGCTCAGGCCATATCGGAAAAATTGTCCTTAAAGTAGCTGGTTGAGGCTGGCGCGCGAGCTTGTCTCGCGCGCATTTTTCAGTCAGGCGACAGCCCTGCGATAAAGGTGCCAGGTAGCGTGGCCGAGCACCGGCATGACGACGATCAGCCCGAGCAACATCGGAATTGCTCCTATCACCAACAGCGCGGCAACGATGAACCCCCATGTCAATATGACCCCGGGGTTGTGGCGCAAAACGCGCACCGAGGTAACCACTGCCACCGGTAATCCCACTTTTCTGTCCAGAAGCAGGGGAAAACTGACGACACTGACGGCCAGAGCAACTAGGGCGAACAGGAATCCGATGGCTGTTCCGACAATTATCATTGTCCACCCAGCACCGGTGGTGAAGACGTCAGCGGCAAATGCGCTTAGCGATGCCGGAGGTTCGGGCCCCAGCGTCAGGACATAGACGCCCTGCGCCACCAACAGCCAGACCAGCAGCAACATGACAAGGTAGAACCCGAGCGCCAGTATGGCTCCAAAAGATGGGGACTGGAAAACGCCGAACGCGTCCAGCCAATGCACGGCACCGCCCTGTTCCCGTTTGCGGCTGATTTCATATAGACCTACCGCGGCCACCGGACCTATCAGCGCAAAACCTGCAATCAAGGGCGCCAGCAGGGGAACCATGTCCATGTTCATCCCGATGCCAAACATCAACAACCCCGCAATGGGATAGATCAGCACGATGAAAATTGCGTCAGCGCGTGTTTCGAGGAAGTCGTGATAACCAGCCTGCAGACAGGCACGCAAATCCTGCAGCGTCAGCGTTTGAACCATCGGCAGTTGCTGCGTTTCCGAACTGCCGATGGTCGAAACGCTTTCGACCATATGATCGCTGCTCGCGCCGAGGTGGCGGGCGATCCAGCTGATTGGGTTGCCGATTGTCTTGTCCATCTTCATCCCCTTGCCTGGCGTGGGTGCGTGGCGGGATGCATCCGGTATCCAAGTTGTCGTAACCGGATGATCCGGCAACGCCAGATACAACCTTAGCACATTTTCCTTTATTTGTCTGCTCATTGATGCGTGACCGAGTGGATTGCTCTGTCGTGCAGGCGTGTTAGCTTTGCAACAAACCAGCAGGGAGAGCATCATGCAGCAGACGGCAAGAACTGTAGTCATCCATGAAACCGGCGGTCCCGAGGTCCTGCGGATCGAAGATCGCGAGGTCGGTGATCCGGGTCCCGGCGAGGTGCGTATCCGCCACTATGCCTGTGGGCTGAATTTCATTGATGTCTATCAGCGCAGTGGTTTGTACCCACTGGAACTGCCCCATGCGTTGGGAATGGAAGCTGCGGGAGTGATCGAAGCCGTTGGCGAAGGCGTGACGCACTTGGAGCCCGGACAACGAGCAGCATATGCTGCGGCGCCGGCTGGCGCCTACACTCAGGCGCGCGTGATGCCGGCCGCGCAGGTCTGTCCATTGCCGGAAAGCATTTCCTTCAAGACCGCGGCGGCGATGATGCTAAAGGGAATGACGGTTGAGTACCTGTTCCACCGCACAACCCCGCTGAAGCGCGGCGATACGGTTCTGTTTCACGCTGCAGCCGGGGGTGTCGGGTTGATCGCCTGCCAGTGGGCCAAATCCGAAGGAATCACCCTGATCGGCACGGCCGGAACCGATGAAAAGTGCAGCCGGGCCCATTTCAACGGCGCCGCCCATTGCATCAATTACAGGACCGAGAATTTCGTGGATCGCGTGGCCGAAATCACTGGCGGCAAGGGTGTGGATGCCGTGATGGACTCGGTCGGCGCTGATACGTTTCAGGGCTCGCTCGATTGCCTGAAACCCCTTGGCATGATGATTTCATACGGCAACGCCTCGGGGCCGGTGCCGCCGCTGGATATCGGGGTATTGGCACAGAAGGGCTCTCTGAAGCTGACGCGGCCAACCTTGTTTACCCATATCGCAGACCCGAACGTCTGTCAGGCGATGGCGCGTCGATTGTTCGGTAAGGTGGACGGGCGAGAGGTCAAGATTCACGTCGATCAGATTTTTCTGATGGATCAGGTGGCCGATGCCCACCGCGCGTTGGAGGAGCGTCAGACAACCGGCAGCACGATCCTCGAACCCTGATTGATACGGCCCTGGCATGTTGCACCAGGGCCGTTCAGACTTATCAGAACCGGTATGCTGCGCGGATCTGGAAAGTGGTTGCATCCACATCCACGCCGCTTGAATTGAAATTGTCAAACTCGTGGTACAGAATCTCACCCGCGACACTGATATTCGGCGCCACGATCTGTTCGTAGCCGGCACCGATGAACCAGCCATCGTCACTTCCCAGCGTGTCGGTATCCGCATCGGCGTAGCCTGCCGTACCATACAGCAGGCCCTGGGGATTCACTTTGTACCCGGCCCGGGCCTTCAGGCGCCAGACATTCTCGACCGTGGCTGCGCCGGACAAATCAACATCCGTCCAGTCATAGTCAAACCCACCACCGACGACCCAATCGCCCAGGTCGTAGTCGTAACCCAGAATAATACCACCGATGACACCATCGCCGTCAACGCCGGACAGGCTGGTGTCGATATCGGCATATCCGATTTGCGCGCCGCCATAAAAGCCGGTCCAGTTTCCTGAAGATTGCGCCATTGCCGAACTGGCGGCCAGAGTTGCGACCACGGTGGCCAATGCCAATTTTCCTGCCATTTCTTATTCCTTTCGATCAAATGGTGACCATCGCAGCTCAACCACGACGGCCTTGTACCGAGACATACGTTCTGGCCCTGCGACCAGATCACTGGATTTCCTAATTCCGGCCCGATTTCGCGCAGCCTTCAACGCTGGCGGCGCTGGTCCATTTCAACTGAACGCTTATCTGAAAGTTCAGATATGTCCCGGACGTTGTGTCTTCAAACGACAATCGGCGACGGATACAATCCGCCGCCGACGCGCTGGAATTATTCAGCAGATTATTGCTGCTGCAGTTCCGCAGGGGTCTTGTCAGCAATGGTTTCCCAGTTTGTGCTGGCCTGCTCGATAAAGCCGGGGATATCACCTTCCCAGCGCTTCTGGATGCCTTCGGACAGGTTCAGATACAGCTTGTCGTCAACAATCTTCCAGTAGTTCGGGTCGCCGTCGAACTTGAAGCCCATCGCCGCACCGAAGGCGCAGTAACCGCCATAGGCCGGCAGGTAGGCCTCGGGGTTTTCTTCGAACGCTGCTTTGTTTTCTTCGTTGGCAAAGCGATACATTGCGTCATTGTGGATCGCGGTGATTTGCCAGTCGCCCTTGGTTGGCGCTCCTTCGGTGAAGTAGGCGACCGGGTCGTAGCCCTGCAGCGCCAAACCGGTGGTGGTGGTGTTCAGCTCGACGCCCGCAGCCAGAGTCGAGCTTGCGATGGCAACTGACAGCGCTACGCCACCAATAATGGATTTGATCTTGTTCATGATATTACCTTTCGTGAACAGAGCCGCTGTCGGAGCACCATAATTTTGCTCGGGCGACCCGGATTGATTTCTGTGCCGGCCGTAATTGGCGGTCACAAAACCCGAGTTGGGCAACGGCCCGTTCACGTTCAAAGCAATCAATTGTGAATGTGCGGTCGTGAATATCAGGTGTTCATTTCCGCAGGTCTGGCCGAAAGGCCATGACAAAATCCACAACCTTTTCAACCGGCATTTCGCAGGGCCGCAACAATGATCCGCTATTTCGTGTCAGGTACAGATTAAGGCTGATGTAGTCTGTTCCGCCCAGTTCATGCGCAACCAGCTTGTGAGACTTTCCGCCTGCCAGTGAGGAACGGGTGGCAACGTACCGTCTGGGGCCGGCATTCCCGGTAAATGTCCCGGTCGGCAGGGCAAAAAACGCATTCAGAAACGGTTCGGTTGCAGTCACGACTTGCCGATTTTCGGCTCGGTTCCGGCTTTGATACGGGCAAGATTCGCGCTGTGCCGCCAATAGACAAGGACGGTCAGGAACAATCCCAGAATGAACGTCGATCCATTCGTCAGGACCATTACCCAGGTCGTCGACAGTGCGGCCGCGGCCAGTGCGCCCACGGACGAGATTCGCCAGATCGCGGCGGCAGCCAGCCAGGTCAGGCAGCAGGCAACGCCGACGCGCCAGTCCAGCGCCAGCCACAGGCCCAGAAAGGTCGCGACCCCTTTGCCACCCTTGAAACCCAGCCAGATAGGAAAGCAGTGACCCAGAAACGCAGTTGCCGCCGCAAACTGGGCGGCGTCTTCCCCGGCAAAGGTGCGCGCAAGCAGAACCGCTGCTGCGCCCTTGGCCCCGTCAAGGATCAACGTCAGTGCTGCCGCACCTTTATTACCGGTGCGCAGGACGTTGGTCGCACCGATATTGCCGGATCCGATTTTGCGCAGATTGCCCAGCCCCATGACGCGCGCAATGATCATGCCGAAGGGGATCGAACCCAAAAGATAACCCAGAACAGCCCATTGAAGCAGTTGGACGACGGTGCTGTCGAGTTGGGGCATCAGGCTCTCCGGTAGACTTCTTTTCCAGCGACATAGGTTGCGGTGACCTTACCCTGCATGCGCTGGCCGTCAAACGGCGTATTCTGGGATTTCGATTTCAGGGTGAAACGGTCCAGAACAAAGGGGACATCGGGATCAAAAAGAACCAGATCGGCGGGCGCACCCGCGGACAGACGACCCGTCTCCAGGCTCAGTCGTTTTGCGGGGTTCAGTGCCATTGCGCGGAACAGTGTCGGCAAATCCAGCTGATCCGCATGATACAGTCGCAAGGCCGCCGGCAACAGCGTCTCAAGCGCAACCGCGCCCGAGGCTGCCTCTTCAAATGGCAGTCGCTTGCTTTCCTCGTCCTGCGGGGTGTGCATCGAACTGATCGTGTCGATCAGACCGCTGCGCACTGCATCGATAACCGCCTGTCGGTCATCCTCGGATCGCAACGGCGGCTTGACCTTGAAGAAAGTGCGATAGTCGGCGACGTCCAGTTCATTCAAGGTCAGATGGTGGATCGAGGTGCCTGCGGTGATGTCCAGCCCATTCCTCTTGGCCCGTTCCAGCGCGGGCAAAGCGCGGGCGGTGGTGATCTGATCGGCGTGATAGGCCGCGCCGGTCATCTCAAGCAGCGCGATGTCGCGGTCCAGCCCCATCCGCTCGGCCATCGGCGATACGGCGGGCAGACCGCGCAGGGCGGCGAATTTTCCACTTGTCGCCGCGGCGCCATTGCTGAGACCCGGGTCCTGAGGATGGGCAATAACCAGCGCACCGCAGGATTTTGCATAGGTCAGAGCGCGGGAATACACCTTGGTATTGGCAACGACATGATCGCAATCCGTGAAGGCTATGGCACCTGCATCTTGCAAGAAACCGATCTCGGTCATCTCACGCCCTTCGCGGCCTTTGGTCAGTGCTGCCATCGGCAACACGTTGACCGGCGCATCGGCTTGCGCGCGGCGTGTCGCAAACTCCAGTGTTTCGGGCGTATCGACCGCCGGAATGGTGTCCGGGCGGGTGACAATCGTGGTCACTCCCCCGGCTGCGGCGGCGAGGCCTGCGGACTTGTAGCTCTCCTTATGACGCTCACCGGGCTCACAAACCTTGACGCCGATATCAACAATACCCGGAGCCAGGCAGTGTCCGGCGCAGTCAATGGTTTGCCCATCACCTGAAGGAGCTTCCCCGTCGCCTTTTCCAACGATCCGACCGCCGGCGACCTGCAACCATCCGATCGAGTCCTCCCTGGCCTCGGGGTCGATCAGTCGGGCGTTGGTGAAAAAAAAGTTGCTCATCTGATCGACCTTTCGATGGCGGCTTTCGTGGCGGCGGGGTCTGCCTGATATTTGATCAGGTGTTTGTCGCCGCCTTTGGTGACGACCTGGACAAAGCTGCCGATGGTGTTGACCGCCTCGATCTGGCTCAAGGCAACCTTTCGTGCGCCGGGACCGGAGAGAGCGGTGTCGGTCATCTGCCATGTGGCGACCAGTTCTTCCGACGCCAGATACCAGGCCCGGATACCGATCGCGGCAAGTCCGGCGGGTGCGCCAGTCCAGACATAGGGGCTTCCAATCAGCCAGAGCACGACCATCGCGCCCGCCATGGCTACCGCAGCAAGCCATGCGTTGGTGCGAACGTAGGCCCCTTTGTCAGGGGCGAAGGTTACAGGATCAGCCACAAGGCGCCTCCGAGAACCAGAAGGATCAAAAGGGCCAGAACAGCCGACCCGACGCGATTTTGTTTGTTTTCCTCAGGAGCGGATTGCGGTGCTGAGAATGGTTTGGCGCTTTCGGTCTCGATCATGCCGCCGGTCCAGTTGGTGGCCTCTTCGGTGTAGAGCCCGATCAGGTGCACCCGACGGTCGGGGATCAGCGTTGCCGCCCGTCCGCCAAACGCGGCGCTGCGCAGGACCATGACCCAGCCTTCGACGGCGTCCAAGGTGGCCCGGTTCAGTTGATCATCTGATACGCCGCAACCTTCGCTCAGGTATCCATAAAGGCCCAGATCTTCGAGGTCGGAGACCGGGAAAACGTCGATCTGCTCGGGGTCCAGCCCGGCGACACCCAGAACCTGGTCGGCGGCACCGGGTTCGCGCAGAAACTTCGCCTCTTCCGGGCGCATGTCCAGTGAAAACAGGCGCAACACGCCGCGTTCATGGGGGGCGACGGTCAGATTACTCATGCGGCATCCCTCAGATTGCGGGCCAACAGTTCCATTGCGGCCATTCGGACCGCAACACCCATTTCAACCTGCTCCTGAATGACCGAGCGGTTGATGTCGTCGGCCAGCGTGCCGTCAATCTCGACCCCCCGGTTCATCGGTCCGGGATGCATGACGATGGCATCGGGCTTGGCCAGCGCCAACTTGGCGGCGTCCAGACCGTAGCGGTGGTAGTATTCGCGTTCCGAGGGGATGAAGCCGCCGTCCATGCGTTCCTTCTGAAGGCGCAACATCATGACGACATCGACGTCTTTCAGGCCCTCGTTCATGTCGTCGTAGATCTCGGCTCCGAACTCGCCAAATTGCGACGGCACTAGCGTTGGCGGGCCGATCAGGCGGATGCGGTTCTCCATCTTGCCGAGCAGGATCAGGTTCGATCGCGCCACCCGGGAATGGGCGACATCCCCGCAAATGGCGATGTTCAACCGGTGCAGACGCCCCTTGGCGCGGCGGATCGTCAGCGCGTCCAACAGAGCCTGTGTCGGGTGCTCGTGCCGCCCGTCGCCCGCGTTCAGCACGGCGCAGTTCACCTTTTGCGCCAGCAGGTCGACCGCGCCGGAATGGGGGTGCCGCACCACCAGCAGATCGGGATGCATCGCGTTCAGCGTCATCGCCGTGTCGATCAGCGTTTCACCCTTTTTGATCGAGCTGGCCTGCATTGCCATGTTCATCACGTCCGCTCCCAGCCGCTTGCCGGCCAGTTCGAAACTGGCCTGCGTGCGGGTCGAGTTTTCGAAGAACATATTGATCTGCGTGAGGCCCGACAGAACGTCTGAATGCTTGGCCGATTGCCGGTTCAGGTCGACGTATTTTTCGGCAAGGTCGAGAATGGCGGTGATATCGGATTGCGACAGATGCTCGATGCCAAGAAGGTGACGATGGGCGAAACGCATGGGCGGGCTCCTGTCTGACAATCGGCCCGCTTATAGAAAGCCGCGCGCGCCTAGGCAACCTAAGGTTCGGTTCCTTCGGGCAGTTTCTCGCATCCGCCTTCGGGCAGGCAGCGCTCGTCGGGTTTGCACCATTTGCCGTAGCCGCAGTCAATCGCTTTGATCGGTACGCAGCCCTGATGTTCCGAGCATTTGAATCCGGGTCGACACTGCGATCCGGTTTCTTCGCACAGAAACCATCCGGGTCGCGAGCATCCGCCGCCCGGCAGGCAGGACGATCCCGCAGCGCAGGTTCGCCCGTCCTCGCAGGCAGTGGGCAGGCCCGGAGCGGCCGCACCCGGGTTGAATTCAGGGGTGATCCGTTCACATTCACCGCGCCCGTTGCAGAAACTGCCGCCGGGGCAGTCGAGCCGCGAGGTACATTTGTTTGCTCCTGCGGGCGCACAGCGCGTGCCACCTGCCACGCAGCGCTCGAATGGCCCGCAGGTGCGCCCTCCGCCGCAATAAGTGTGGCCCGGCGGGATGCATCTGCCGTCAAAGCTGCATCGCTGTCCGGCCGGGCAGCAGTTTCTGCCGCACTTGATCTGACCTGCCCGGCATTGGCCGGTTTTGTCATGGAAATGGGCCGCAACGGGATCGTTGCCTGCAACGGCAAACACCAGTCCGATCAAAAGGATTCGCATAGACAGCAACATGAATGCGGCCATGGTCGGTGCGACCGAGCGACATGGCAAGGTCTATTCGCTTCCCCTCAGCCCTCAGGCGAGTAAATTGATCGTATGGAATCGGGTTTGGACTATCACACTGCGCGGGCCCTGCTGGAATGGCAGGTGGAACTCGGCGTGACTGATGCTGTGGGAGACGCTCCGATTGACCGTTATGCGCTTCCGGATACAGCGCCCAAGGTCAAAAAGCCCGTGGCCGCAGCCGCGACACCGTCCAAACCCAAAAAAGTCGATGCGGCCGAAGTGGCGCTACAGGCCGCAAAATCGGCGAATTCGCTGTCTGAGTTGCGCGATGCGATGGAGGCTTTTGACCTTTGCGAATTGAAACGCGGCGCGCGGCAGTTGGTTTTCGCTGACGGTACTCCGGGCGCGCCGGTGATGATCATTGGCGAGGCACCCGGTCGCGACGAGGACCGTGAAGGAAAACCGTTTGTCGGCCGCGCCGGGCAACTTCTGGACCGAATGCTGGCGGCGATCGATCTGGATCGCAACCGGAACGTCTATATCACCAATGTCCTGCCTTGGAGGCCGCCGCAAAACCGCGATCCAAAGCCTGAGGAAATCGGGATGATGAAGCCGTTCCTGGAACGGCACGTCGCGCTGGCAAAGCCCGAAATTCTGGTGGTCATGGGAAACATCAGCTGTCAGGCCGTGCTGGGCAAACGAGGCATAACCCGCCTGCGCGGCCAATGGGACCAGGCGTTGAACTTGCCGGTGATTCCAATGTTCCACCCCGCCTATCTGCTGCGCCAACCGCAGATGAAGCGGCAGGCATGGGCGGATCTTCTGGAGCTGAAGGCAAGGATGGAGACCACGTCATGAAGATATTGGCCTTTTCCGACTTGCATATGGCCCGCAACAGGGCTGCGGATCTGGTTGCCGCCAGTGTCGACGCGGATCTGGTGATCGGAGCTGGGGACTATTGCAACATGCGTCAGGGGCTGGACGAAGCGATGGCAATGCTGTCGGGTATTTCGGCGCCGCTGGTTCTGGTGCCCGGCAATGCCGAAAGCGCCGGCGAATTGACCGATGCGGCGCCCGAAGGGGTGCATGTCCTGCACGGCTCGGGCATGACCGTGGATGGGGTGCGCCTGTTTGGGCTGGGCTACGGAGTGCCCGTAACACCGTTCGGAGACTGGTCCTGCGACCTGACTGAATCAGAGGCTACCGAGATGCTGGATCGCTGCGATACGGCGGACATAATGATCGTGCATTCCCCGCCGAAAGGCTATGGCGATACCACGTCACAGGGCGTGTCTGTGGGGTCTGTCGCGGTCAGGGACGCGATTGAACGGGTTCAACCCGTATTCGCCCTTTGCGGTCATATTCATGACAGTTGGGGTTATCGGGGCGCAATTGGGCGAACACAGGTGGCCAACCTCGGGCCAAGGGTAAGCTGGTTCGAGGTCGCGGCATGATCGAAACCGTTACCTTGCTGGCATTTGTGCCGGCCGCGCTGGTTCTGAACCTCACGCCCGGGGCGGATATGATGTTCTGTTTCGGACAGGGGCTGCGGTCCGGATCCGGATCGGCTCTGGCCGCCAGCGCCGGAATATCTGTTGGGTCCATGGTGCATGTCTTGTTGGCCGGGCTTGGGTTGGGCGCTGCGGTGTCCACAATGCCATGGCTTTTCGACGTCATCCGTTGGTTGGGGGTCGCCTACCTGCTTTACCTTGCGTGGGGTGCAATCCGAAACGGGGCGGTATCGGTTGATGGCCCTGCCAAGCCAACTCGATTTGCCTTCCGGGATGGTTTGGTCGTGAACCTGACCAATCCCAAGGTCATTCTGTTCGTTCTGGCCTTCATTCCTCAGTTCGTTGACCCGGCGCAGGGTTCGATCCTGCTGCAGTTCCTGATCTTCGGAGCCATCATCTCACTGGGTGGGTTCGTGGTGAATGGATTCGCCGGTATTTTTGCCGGGGGTGCGGGGCGGGTGCTGATCTCCAACCCCCGGGCATCTCGTATTTTGGGTTGGGTCACAGGCAGTATTTTTGCTGCTCTGGCGATCCGGCTTGCCATCATGGAAAGGGCCTGACGCCTTATGTCGCGAATTGATGAAAGCATGGAGTTCATTCCTGTCCGGATCGCCATTCTGACCGTTTCAGACACGCGATCAATTGAAGACGATCGGTCGGGCCAGACATTGGCGGATCGGATTGAACGGGCCGGGCATGTGCTGATTGATCGCCAGATCATTCGGGATGAACGCACCGAAGTTGCTGCTCAGCTACGCCTTTGGGTTGCGGACCCGGAGATAGATGTCGTGATCTCGACCGGCGGCACCGGCCTGACCGGTCGCGACGTCACCGTCGAGGCGCACAGAGACGTATATGAAAAGGAAATCGAGGCTTTCGGTACCGTGTTCACCATTGTTTCCATGGAAAAGATCGGCACCTCGGCCGTACAGTCCCGCGCCACGGGTGGCGTGGCTGGTGGCACGTATCTTTTTGCCCTTCCGGGAAGTCCCGGCGCCTGCAAGGATGCGTGGGATGCCATTCTGGAAAAGCAGTTCGATTACCGCCACCGGCCCTGTAATTTCGTGGAAATAATGCCCCGATTGGACGAAAATCTGCGACGGAAGTAGACTGGTTCAGCGTTTAACGCATCATAACCGCTTTGTGGCTTGGCAATTTTTGCCCTGCGGCTACCATTTGCGTCAGGCAGCATGTGCGACCGGAGTATAGTGATCGATGCGATTTCTGCGGCAAAGCCTTGTGGGTGTTTTCCTGGCGTTTTTGACGCTGGGCCTGTTGCTTGTGGCCGCTCAGATGATCGTTGGGGCGGTTCAGGATGTAATGACGCGTGACGCTCCGCCGACCGAGGCGCGGGAACGGATATTTGCGGTCACCGTCCGGACGGCGGAACCGGAAACGGTAACACCTTACCTGGAAGCTTTTGGTCAGGTCCAAAGCCGCCGCAGGCTGGAACTGCGCGCGGCCCTGGGCGGGCGCGTCATATCGCTGGCCGATGATTTCGAAGATGGCGGCACGGTGACCGCTGGCGAATTGCTGGTCGAGCTTGATCCTGCCGACATGCAATCGGCGCTGGATCGCGCCAAATCCGATCTGTTGGATGCGCAATTCGAAGAGCGTGACGCGGAACGCTCGCTGCTGCTGGCGCAGGACGAATTGAAATCGGCCGAAGCACAGGCCGAGCTTCGGGAACGGGCGTTGCAGCGCCAACGGGATCTGCAATCGCGCGGCGTTGGGGCAGCTGCCAGCGTTGAAGAGGCGGAACTGGCCGCGACCTCCGCCCAACAAGCCGTGCTGTCCAGCCGTATCAACTTGGCGCAGGCAGAGTCACGGGTCGATCAGGCAACGACTCTTCTGTCCCGCGCTCGGATCGCGCTGGAAGGGGCCGAGCGTGATCTGGAGGACATGACCATACACGCCCGATTTGCCGGAACTCTGACGGGGGTCACTCTGGTCGAAGGTCGGCTTGTTGCAGCGAATGAAAAACTGGCCGAGTTGGTGGACCCGAATGCGCTGGAAGTCGCATTCCGGGTTTCAACTGCGCAATACGTGCGATTGTTGGACGATGCGGGCGATCTGATCGCCGCGCCGGTCACCGTTTCACTGGAGGTGACCGGGACTGACTTGGTGGCTACAGGACGCATCAGCCGCGACAGCGGTTCGGCAGGCGAAGGACAGACAGGGCGTCTGATTTATGCGCGCCTGGATGAAGCGCCGGGGTTCAAACCGGGGGATTTCGTCACGGTCTCGGTGCAAGAGCAAGCATTGGACAATGTCGTGCGGTTGCCGTCCTCGGTGTTGGACGCGACTGGCAATGTTCTGGTTCTCGGCGCGGATGACCGGCTGGAGCCGTTGCCGGTGCAGCTGATCCGACGTCAGGGTGACGAGGTTCTGTTGCGGGGCGAAGGTCTGGCGGGGCGCGAGGTTGTGATTGGCCGCACGCCGCTGCTGGGTTCGGGTGTTCGCGTGCGCCCGCTGCGGGTCGAGGCCGGTGCCGGGCCTGACATGGTCGAGTTGTCGGACGAAAAGCGCGCTCAGTTGATGGCGCAGGTCGAAGCCAGCGAAGCCATGCCGCAGGCCGACAAGGACAAAGTGCTGGGCCAGCTTCGAGAAAGCAGCGTGCCCGCATCGCTTGTGCGCCGGCTTGAAACCCGCGCCGGGGGTTAACGGGCATGATGCGCGAGATTCCCGGTGCGGCAGGCGGCGTCCTCAGCTATTTCACCCGCCACCGGACGGTCGCGAACCTGTTGCTGCTGGTTATGCTGGTTCTGGGCGCTGCCGCCATTCCGAACATGCGGGCGCAGTTCTTTCCGGATGTGATCCTGGAATCTGTCATTGTGGACATCGAATGGGAGGGCGCGGGCCCCGAGGATGTGGACAATGGCATCATACAATTGCTGGAACCCGCGCTTTTGGCGGTCGAAGGAGTTGCCGCGACTGAATCGACCTCTCGCGAGGGATCGGCGCGTATCGATCTGGAGTTTGAGCCTAACTGGGACATGTCCCGCGCCGTTGAAGAGGTTCGAACCGCTATCGACGGTGTGACAAACCTGCCTGCGGATTCCGAAGAACCCACAATCCGACGCGCGGCCTGGCGGGACCGCGTAACAGACGTCGTTATCACCGGGCCGATTGAATCGGAACAACTGGCGAAATTCACGGATGAGTTGATCAACCGCCTGTTTGCAGCGGGCGTGACCAGGACCACAATCCGGGGTCTGGCTGCCCCGCGTATCGTGGTTGAGGTTCCCACAGCACAACTGATCGCCAATGACATTTCGCTGTCCGAAATCTCCTCGGCCATCGCGGCCGAAGTGACGGCCAATCCGGCCGGAGACGTGACCGGGGCAAACGCCCGTATTCGGACCGGCGCGGAAAAACGCACACCTGAAGAAATCGAAGGAATTGCGCTTCGCACATTCGCGGACGGTTCCAAACTGGTCGTCGGGGACGTTGCGGAAATCCGCGTTGAAGGGGTCAACCGCAACCGAAGCTATTTTGTCGGCGATAACCCGGCAATGTCCATCCGGGTGGACAGGTCCAACCTGGGAGATGCGATCGGGATTCAGCGCACGGTTGAAGACGTGGTGCAGGAAATGCAGGCCAGCCTGCCGGAAGGGATCACAATCGAGCTGATACGCACCCGGGCGCAGGCCATCACTGACCGTCTGGATATTTTGGTCGACAACGGCCTCGTCGGGCTGGGCCTTGTTGTCTGCCTGCTGTTTCTGTTCCTCAACGCGCGCATTGCCTTTTGGGTGGCGGCGGGTATTCCCGTGGCGATGTCCGCTGCAATTGCGTTGATGTATCTGGGCGGTCTTTCGATCAATATGGTGTCGCTGTTCGGCCTGATCATCACACTTGGGATCGTGGTGGACGATGCCATCGTTGTGGGCGAACACGCCGATTTCCGCGCCCGCCGTCTGGGCGAGGCACCCATGGTTGCCGCTGAACGCGCTGCGCGTCGTATGGCGATGCCGGTCTTTGCCGCGACCCTGACCAC
This sequence comes from Ruegeria sp. HKCCD9138, assembly GCF_057220975.1. Taxonomy (NCBI): domain Bacteria; kingdom Pseudomonadati; phylum Pseudomonadota; class Alphaproteobacteria; order Rhodobacterales; family Roseobacteraceae; genus Ruegeria; species Ruegeria sp. HKCCD9138. The sequence goes on from NZ_JBWVAZ010000016.1 coordinate 55,173, forward strand.
CGTTATCGCATTTTTCGGGCTGACGGCGATTGGCGGACGGTTTGGTGAGCTGATCCGTGACATTCCTTTCACCGTGATTGCCGTGCTGATCGCCTCTTTGATCGAGTGCTTCCTGATCCTGCCCAACCACATGGCCCATGCCATTGCGCATTCGGCCAAGGAACACTGGTACGATCTGCCTAACCGCGTGGTGAACCGGGGGTTCCGCTGGGTTCGCGATCACCTGTTCCGCCCGCTGGTCGCCTGGGTTGTCTGGGCGCGCTATGTGGTCGTGGCGCTGATGTTGGTGATACTCGCCAGTCAGATTGCGTTGTTTATCAGAGGCGACGTGAACTGGCGGTTCTTCAATGCGCCCGAACGCGGTTCGGTCACCGGCAATTTCATCATGGTCGAAGGCGCCACCCGGTCGGATACGCTGGAAATGATGCGCATTGTTCAGCAGGCGGCTGAAGAACTGGGCCAGATTTACGAAGAGCGCCATGGACTCAATCCCATTGACTATGTTCTGGCCGAGGTCGGAGGCTCCGCTGGATGGGGTCTGTCCGCCGCTGACGGCAAGGATACCGACTTGTTGGGCGGAATCTCGATCGAGCTGATCGATGCCGACCTGCGACCTTATTCCAGTTTCGAGTTTGTGGGCGAGTTGCAGGACTTCGTGCCGCGCCATCCCAAGGTCGAGCTGCTCAGCTTTCGGGGCTGGCGTTCGGGGCCGGGCGGTGACGCCATTGAAGTTCTGTTCTATGGGGCGGATGTAAACACGCTGAAATCAGCGTCCGAGGACCTTCAGACGGCCTTGTCCAAGTACACTGAGGTATCCGCGCTCGAGGATGACCTGGCCTATGACAAGGAAGAGTTTATCCTGGACCTGACCGCACAGGGCGAGGCGCTGGGTTTCCGCATTGAAACCCTGGGTCGCGTTTTGCGGGATCGGCTGAACGGTGTCGAGGCCGCCACCTTCCCGGATGGGCCACGCAGTACCGAGATTCGCGTGGAACTGCCCGAGAATGAGCTGACCGCCGATTTCCTGGAGCGCACGCTGATGCGGTCGCCGGACGGCGTCTATGTGCCGCTGGCCGATATCGTCTCGGTCGAGCGGAAGTCGGGTTTTTCAATCATTCGTCGTGAAAACGGTCTGCGGGTGATAACCGTGGGCGGTGACATTTCCGAAGATGATCCGGCGCAGGCCGCAGAAATCGCGCGGGCCATACGCGAAGATATCCTGCCCAAAATCGAGGCTGAGCGACAGGTCAAATGGTATATGGCAGGCCTCAGTGAGCAGGAGGATCAGTTTCTTGCCGAAGCGCGCACCGGACTGATTTTGTGTCTGACCGGCATCTATCTGGTGTTGGCGTGGGTCTTTGCCAGCTGGACACGGCCGCTTGTCGTGATGGCGATTATCCCCTTTGGCCTGGTGGGGGCGATCTGGGGGCATTACATTTGGGACGTGCCGCTCAGCATGTTTACCGTTGTGGGCCTGTTGGGAATGACCGGGATTGTGATCAACGACTCGATCGTTCTGGTGACGACGATAGACGCATATCAGCAGGATCGCGGGCTAGTGCCCTCGATTGTCGAAGGGGCAGCAGACCGGTTGCGCCCGGTAATGCTGACAACACTCACCACCGTATTGGGCCTGACGCCGCTGCTGTATGAGGGTTCGCAACAGGCGCAATTCCTCAAGCCAACGGTAATCACGCTGGTCTACGGGCTGGGCTTTGGAATGTTGCTGGTTCTGCTGCTGGTGCCCGCGCTGCTGGCTATCCTGAATGATATTACCCGCCCAATGATTGCCATGCGCCGCGCATTGCGGGCACCGGATGTCGTGGTGCGACGGGCCGTGTCGGCAACCGGATTCGTTCTTGCACTTTGGTTGGCAGTTTCGATGATTTGGCCGGCCGTTTCAGGAGCGCCTATGGTGCCGCTCGCGGATCTTTACCCCGGCGAGGACGGGCCGAGCGCGCTGCAGATGGGTCTTGGTGTCTTTGCAGCCGGGGCAGCGGTGATACTGCTGATCGGGGTCGTGGTATCGGGGTTGCTTTACGCGCGTTTGTCCGGGCGCGCCAAAGTCTGATCACGGTGCAACGCAGTTTTCAACAGATCGGAGACACGATCGCTCATCGGTAAATTTTTGCTTATGATTTGGTCGACCGGGAACCAACGGGCCTCGCGTGCATCGTCACCTGCCACGGGTGTACCTGATTGATACTCGCAGGCCACGCCAACCAGCAGGTAGTGCGCGCTCACCTCGCCGTTGTCGTCGCGATGCAGCAGGTCGAAATTTTCGAGATAAGACTGTGGATGTGCAGTTACGCTGGTTTCTTCAATCAATTCGCGCGCTGCGGCCTGCGCTACAGTTTCGCCCCATTCAACATGCCCGCCCGGAAACCCCCATAGGCCCGCGTCGGGCTGTTTGTTGCGCCGAACAAGCAACACCTGATCACGATGAACGACAACGGCCAATGCGCCGATTTTTGGAGAACGGCTCATAGCATCAGCCAGCGCTACACCCGCGAATGTCCACTGCGTGATTTGCGCCAAGAACGGTGATCCGAACCTCGGACCGATCCAATGCAAAGGGCGCGCCAGAGGCGCTGATGACCTCGGATCGGGCAATCAGGGTGTTCCCTCGCCGTTCGGCCTCGGATTGCGAGGCCCATAGCGCGGGATTGCCCGGCTCGATGACTGCAACTTCGGTTCCACCCGCCGATGGCATGGTGATGTGTGCCTCGATCCGCATGCCGTCTTCTGTGGGTGTCAAATGACACGACGCACCTGCCACCCCGGCCTCGCGCGCAGAAAACGGTCGTTGCGCCAGCGCGGCGGCAATTGCCGGATTGCGCCCCGCTTCTGCGTCGAGCGTATGATCGAAGTTCAGTTTACCAGGGACACAGACGTCCTTGCAGATGCCCAGGTCCATTTCGCCCTTCAATCGCACGGGTTTGGCCGGGTTCTTGGGAGTGATCTCGACCGGCAGCACAAGTTGGTTTTCGTACCCGATGGATTGCAGACCGTTTTGGTCGAAGATATGCGGTGCTGGCCAAGTAATCGAGATTTCGCCCACATTGCGCGAGCGGCTCCAGTCGAATTGCGGCGGAATGCCAGCATCACCCGGCGCGCGCCAATAGGTCTTCCAGCCGTCCTTCAGCGTCAGGCGCAACGCGCCCTGATAGGTTCCATCTGCAGTTTTGCCGCCGTCCAGAACTTCCAGTTGAACAAGCTGTTCCACACCCTGACCAAGGGCAGGGGCCGCCAAACTCAGGCCGGCGATCAGAGCGGTCGCGGCGGGTTTCCAGAGCGTTCTCATAGCCTATAGATGCGCCTTGCAGACCAAATTGCCAAGTCACGTTCCGGTCACTTTGATGAATTCCATCAGAATTGCCGTTGATCCCTTGCCAATCCCCTTCTTGCAGGGCCATTGTTGTAGGATAGCAGAGCAAAGAGTTGCCCGCATATGGACCTGACCGGAAAACTGTTGATTGCGATGCCCGGCATGGGTGATCCGCGTTTCGAACACTCGGTTGTTTACATGTGCAGCCATGAGGATGACGGGGCGATGGGGCTTATCGTCAACAAACCCTCGGATTTGCGAATCAAAACCCTGCTGGAACAGCTTAACATCGCGTGCCGCATCCCGGTCGTAGGCGAGCGGCTGGTGCATTTTGGCGGTCCGGTCGAAATGTCACGCGGGTTCGTCCTGCATTCTTCGGATTACGAGGCCAATCTGCACTCGATGCATATCAGCAACGACTTCAGCATGACCGCGACGATGGATGTCCTCGAGGATCTGGCCTCGGGCCGGGGGCCGCTGAATGCGATGGTGACGCTGGGCTATTCCGGATGGGGTCCCGGCCAGCTTGAGGATGAGATCGCCATGAATGGCTGGTTGACGACGGATGCCGACCCCAGATTGGTGTTCGACCTGCCCGATGACGAGAAATGGGAGGCGGCGCTGGCCACCCTTGGCGTCGACCCGCTGACATTGTCGGCCAGCGCGGGCCGCGCCTAGCCTCTTGGTGCGGCGGCCCGGCGCAGCCGGTCGTTGATGGCAGCACCCAGACCATCAACGGGGATCGGCGTTACGGCGATTGGGCGGCCGGAGCTATCCAGATCGTGCAGGGTTGCAAACAGGTTGGCCGCGGCCTCGGCCAAATCGCCTTTGGCGGACAGGTTTACGTCACAGTCCACCGAACCGAACCCCAACAAGATCTCGTCGCCCTGACGTGTCTCGGCGTTCAGACGAACCGGAGCTTCGGGCGCGTAGTGCGATTGTAGCTGGCCGGGTGCCGTCAACACATCATGTGCCTGGTGGAGGTGCAGCCTGGCATTCAGAACCTCTTCGATCTGATCCAGCGCGACGCCACCGGGGCGCAACAGAGTAGGCTCTCCGGCCAGCCCGACGATGGTGGATTCCAGCCCGACACCGCACGGACCGTCATCGAGAACCGCAGCGATCCGCCCATCCAGCCCGGCGCGAACGTGTTCCGCTGTGGTTGGGCTGATCCGGCCTGACGGATTGGCCGAGGGCGCTGCGACGGGTCCGTCGACCGCCTGCAACAATGCGCGCGCTGTCGGATGCGCCGGAACCCGAACTGCCAATGTGTCCAGCCCGGCAGTGACCAGCGATGAAACGTCATGCCCCGGACGCAGTGGCAGGACCAAAGTCAACGGACCGGGCCAGAAGGCACTTGCCAGTTGATCGGCCTGATCCGTCCACTCGACGAACCGTTGGGCCGCCTCGACCGAGGCGACATGTGCAATCAGCGGGTTAAAGCTGGGCCGTTCCTTGGCGGCGTAGATCGCCGCGACCGCTTCACCGTTCAGCGCATCCCCGCCCAGCCCGTAAACCGTCTCGGTCGGGAAAGCGACCAACTGGCCCTGCCGCAGCAGGTCGGCAGCTTGCGCCAACCCGGCGGGATCGGCAGACAAATACTCGGTGCGGTAAGGGATCATGGGTCGTGACGCCGCGTTTTGGTTGCTTGCAACATGTGGAAGGGTAGGTAATCGTCCCAGCCCAGATGATTACCGGTGCGGCTTGCGGATTCCAAGCCCGCACGTCACAACCTTCAAAAGACCTTCGAGGGAAGCCATGCCATATCGCGCCCCACTCTCCGATTATCAGTTCCTGCTGGACCATGTGGTCGGCTTTGACAGGATTGCCGAAACCGAGACATTCTCGGAGGCCAGCGCCGACGTGGTCAGCGCCATCCTGACCGAAGCAGGCAAAATGTGCGAAGAGGTCATGGCCCCGCTTCAACGTCCCGGCGATCTGGAACCGGCGCGGTTGGAAAATGGCGTGCTGCGCACCTCTCCCGGCTATGCCGAAGGATGGAAAGCCATTGCCGAGGGCGGGTGGATCGGCATGAGCGGTAACCCGGAATATGGCGGCATGGGCCTGCCGATGACCGTCACCACTGCGGTGAACGAGATGATGAGCGCGGCCTGCCTGTCGCTGCAACTGGCCCCGCTGATGAGCCAGGGTCAGATCGAAGCGCTGGAGCATCACGCTTCGGACGCGCTGAAAGAGCTGTATCTGCCCAAGCTGATTTCGGGTGAATGGTCCGGAACCATGAACCTGACCGAGGCGCAAGCCGGTTCGGATGTCGGCGCGCTGACCTCCAAGGCTGAGCCGAATGGCGATGGGACCTACGCCGTTACCGGGCAGAAGATCTTCATCTCGTGGGGCGACAACGACTTTTGCGAGAACGTGTGCCATCTGGTTCTGGCGCGTTTGCCGGATGGGGTGCCGGGAACAAAGGGGATCTCGCTGTTTCTGGTGCCGAAGTTCATCCCTGACGAGAACGGCGACCCCGGTGCTGCCAACGACCTGAAAGTGGTCTCGCTGGAGCACAAGATGGGCCTGCATGGCTCGCCCACCTGCGTGATGCAGTATGACGGGGCCAGGGGCTGGCTTGTGGGGCACGAGCATGGCGGTATGGCGGCCATGTTCACCATGATGAACAACGCGCGCCTCGGTGTCGGCGGGCAGGGCGTCGGTGCGGCGGAAGGGGCCTATCAGCATGCGCTGGCCTACGCGTTGGAACGCAAACAGGGCAAGACGCCCTCGGGCGCCATCATCGACCATGCGGATGTGCGCCGGATGCTGATGGACATGCGCGCCGATGTTTTTGCGGCGCGGGCGATCATGCTGGCCAATGCCGCGGCCATCGACATGGCACAGGCAACCGGGGATTCCGACTGGGCAGCGCGGGCGGCTTTGCTGACGCCGATCGGCAAGGTGTTTGGTACACAGACCGGGATGCGGGTGTCTGAGACCGGTGTGCAGGTGCATGGCGGTATGGGCTTTATCGAGGAAACCGGAGCCGCACAGTATTATCGCGATGTGCGCGTTACTGCGATTTACGAAGGCACCAACGGCATTCAGGCCATGGACCTTGTTGGACGCAAGATGATGGACGGCGGCGACGCAGCCTCGCGCCTGCTGGACGAGATCGAGGATCAGGCTGAGAAGGCGCGCGCCACTCTACCTGAACTTGCCGGCCCGGTTTGGGAGGCAACAGAGTCCCTGCGCGAAGTGACCGAGTGGCTGGTTTCGCAAACCGAAATGGCCAACCGCTTTGCCGGCGCATCAGCTTATTTGGCCGCCTTTGCGCGCGTTCTTGGCGCGCATTACCATTTGTCCGCGGCACTGGCCGACCCCAACGGCGCGCGGGCTAAACTGGCGCGGTATTACATCAACGCTTTGCTGCCCGAACATGCGGGTCTGCTGGCGCAGGCGCAGAAAGGCGCAGATGACCTTTATGCGCTGGGCATCGAAGAGTTGGCGGTCTGATGGACGGCGATATGGGGCAGATTATCCGGTATCCCTGGGGCGAACCTCCGGCCCACGGTGAAGCTGTCGAAGTTGCCGACGGAGTGTTATGGATACGACTGCCGCTGCCGATGGCGTTGGACCATGTGAATGTCTATGCGCTTGACGATGGTGACGGCTGGACGGTGATCGACACGGGGCTGTCATCGAAGAAGACACGCGCCATCTGGGAAAACCTGATGGCGGGGCCGTTGTCGGGCAAACCTGTCAACCGGGTTGTCGTCACGCATCACCATCCCGACCATGTCGGCAATGCCGGATGGTTCCAATCCGAACATGGGGCCGAGTTGGTGACGACGCGCACGGCATGGCTGTTCGCGCGCATGTTGTCGCTGGACGTTCAGGAAATCTGGCCACAGGAGACACTGAACTACTATCGCAGTGCCGGCATGGCTGCGGATGTTCTGGCCAAGCGGATGGCGGATCGCCCATTTAATTTCGCAGACGTGGTTTATCCGATGCCGCTGGGCTTTACCCGGGTCAAGCAGGGCAACGTGATCCGCATGGGCGGGCGCGACTGGGACGTGCACATGGGCAATGGCCACGCCCCCGAGCATGCAACGTTCTGGTGTCGCGACGATAATCTGGTGCTGACCGGCGATCAGATCCTCAGCTCGATCAGTTCAAATCTTGGGGTCTACGCCACCGAGCCCATGGCGGACCCGGTTGCGGATTGGCTTGAGTCCTGCGAGCGTTTGAAACTCTTGGCGCGACCGGATCATCTGGTGCTGGGAGGGCACAAACTGCCCTTTACCGGGCTGCCGGTGCGGATGCGGCAACTGATCGAAAATCACCATGGCGCGTTGGATCGATTGATGAGCGATCTGGACCATCCCAAAACTGCGGCCGACTGTTTTACGGCTTTGTTCAAGCGTCCGATCAAGGAAGGCGAGTATGGCCTCGCGCTGGTCGAGGCGGTTGCACATCTGAACCATCTCTACCACATTGATGCTGTCACCCGCTCGCGTCGTGCGGACGGGGCGTGGGAGTATCAGCGCAAAGGGTAGCCAGATGCAGGACCAGATCGAAACCTCGGCCGAGGCCGCCGAAGCCGCAGCCTTGCCCCGTTGCTATGAGGTGCACGCCAATCCCGAGGCGGAATCGGGTACGAAGAAACTGCCTGGTCCCTTGCAAAAGCCGGTCGCCACCAAGAGCCCGGCCCAATGGGCCTATGAGAGGCTGATCCTGTATATACAGAATTTTGAAAAAACTCTGGACGGTGATCACGAGGTCGCCATGGGATTTACGGGCGGTGATGCCGGCGTGATGCGGATCGAGGGGATGGGGTATTTTGATCCCGATGTCATCACTTTCTATGGCTCTGACGGCACCGGTGCACGCACCCAATTGGTGCAGCATGTCAGCCAGTTGAACGTCATGCTGCGCGCCTTGCCCAAATCGGTCGAGGACAAGCCTGCGAACCGCATCGGATTTCGCCTTGCGGCCGATCTCGAGGAAAGCTGACACTCTGGCTTGAAATTCACGTCTTCGCAGCCTTGAATGATCGAACCATTCAGGAGGGCGCCGCGTGACTTATTTTTCAGCCGTAACAAATGCCTATGCCGGTGCCTGGGCGCGGCGGCGGGTCTTTGTCCCGATTTACATCGCCGTGCGCCTACTTCTGATCGCGCTGATCGCGCCTGGCGTCGCTGTTGTGGTCAATCTGGCCGTGTCGTTGTCCAATCAATCGGCTTTGACCGATCAGGACATCGCCATGTTCCTGCTGTCACCCGCCGGTTTTGTCGCCGGTGTTGTGATCCTGAGCCTGTTTCTGCTGGCCGAGGTCTTCGTCTTTTCCGTAATGGCCGGATCACTGCGCATGGGTGAACGCGACCCGTGGCGTGCAGGCAGCGCAGCAATTGGCGTGATCCTGTCGCGACTGCCCGCGTTGTTCGGTTTTGCCGTGCGGCTGGTACTGCGCGTCCTGCTTTTGGCGGTGCCATTCGTAGCCGTTGCCGCGGTGATCGCTTGGTGGACGCTGACGGAGTACGACATCAACTATTACCTGACCTTTCATCCGCCCGCTTTCTGGGTTGCCGTGGTCATGATCGGGCTGGTCGTTCTGGCAATGGCCTGGGTTCTGATCCGCAAATTATCCGCCTGGGCGCTGGGCCTGCACCTCGTGTTGTTCGAAGGGCTTGCGCCCCCGGCGGCCTTCGCGGAAAGCGGTCAGCGTATGAAGGGCAAGCGCGGTCGTCTCAAGATCGAACTGGTCCTTTGGCTGGCCGTTCGTATCGCCATCGCAGCCGTCATTGCGTTTGTCGCGGGCCTGTTGTTTGCAGTTGTTCCCTTGCAGCAGGGGGCAAATCTGAAACTCGCCCTGATGCTCAGCCTTGCGGTGGCTGGCCTTTGGTCATTGGCGGGGCTTGTCCTGGCGGCATGGGCTCTGGGCGCGCTCGCAGTCCTGTTGGACGGGTTTTTCGAATCCAGAACCGAGGCGATGCCGCACCCTGAACCCAGCGACCTGCGGGTGCCGGTGCTTGTGACCGTCGGGGCGGCGCTTGCAGCGCTGCTGATCGGCCTGTGGTTCGGGCAGAAATTGCTGGAACGCGTTCAGGCGCCAGACCACGCGGATGTCATCGGGCACCGCGGCGCCGCTGCATTGCGGCCCGAAAACACGATGGCTTCGGTTCTGAAAGCAATCGAGGACGGGGCGGACTGGGTCGAGATCGACGTTCAGGAAACCGCCGATGGCGTGGTCATCATCGCGCATGACAGTGATTTCATGAAGTTGGCAGGCGTGAACCTCAAGGTCTGGGACGCCACGATGGACGATGTGGCCGGGATCGATATCGGCAGTTGGTTCGACCCGCAGTATGCCTCGGAACGAGCGCCGACCCTGCATGACGTTCTGAGCGCGGCCAAAGGCAAGTCCAGGGTTATCATCGAGTTGAAGTATTACGGTCACGATGTCGACCTGGAAAACCGCGTTGCCGCGGTTGTCGAAGAGCTGGAAATGCAGGATGACATTGCCACAATGTCGCTGAAATACCCGGCGGTGCAAAAGATGAAGGCCTTGCGCCCCGAGTGGCGTGCCGGCGTTCTGGCGGCCACGGCGGTCGGTGATCTGTCTGGGCTCGACGGCGATTTCCTTGCGGTCAACGCGAATATGGTCACTCCCGGTCTGATCCGGTCGGTCCATGACGCGGGCAAGGATATCTACGTCTGGACAGTGAACGACCCGCTGCAAATGTCGGCAATGGCGTCGATGGGTGTGGATGGGTTGATCACCGACCGGCCGGCCATGGCGCGCGAGGTGCTTCGGGTGCGCGCTGAAATGGGGCCGGGCGAGCGGTTGCTCCTGTGGCTGGCGACCACTTTCGGACTGTCTGTCGATACCTCGGGTATGCGCGATGAAAGCCCTTAGGGTCACCGTCGCATTGACGGCTTTGTGCACAGCGGCACAGGCGCAGGACCTGATGCGCAGCGTCGAGATGCCCGCACACCGCGCCCTGATGGAAAGCCGGGTTGGCGCGGAATTGACGCCTTTCGAAACCGACGGCTGTTCCGGCGGGCTGTCTTCAAGCTGGCGATTGGTGGCGGACACGTTCCCCAAATTCAGCGCGCTTTATGAAGAGCATCCGCCGTGGGAATACTGCTGTGTCACGCACGACCGGGCCTACCACAATGCGGGTGGAGCGCTCAGTGCCGAATCCAGTTTTGACGCTCGCCTGTCGGCCGACGACACTCTGCGGGCTTGCGTGAAAGGACACGGCGAATCCCATGCCGACACATATGCCCAACGCTATGACATGACGCCTGATCAGATTCGATCGGTCCATACGATTACAGCTGAGGCGATGTATATGGCCGTGCGATTTGGTGGCGGACCCTGTAGCGGCCTGCCGTGGAGGTGGGGGTTTGGCTATCCCGGATGCTCGGTTTTTGCCCTGCCTGCGCGCGAATGACGTCGTGACAGGCCCGGAGTTTTGCATTATCCAACGTTTTGAACACGCGAACTAGGATTCTTGAGAAACATGGCTGATCACAAGCACGGCGAAATGGACATCACCGTTCAAAACAAAACCTTTGAAGGGTTCGTCAGATTCACCACCTGGTGTGTGGTGGTCATTGCATTACTCTGCCTCTTCCTGGCGGTCTTCGCGTCGTAATTCCGGCCGGAGGTGTCCGTGTTCAGGATCCTGATTGCCTGTCTGCTGGCAGCGATTGTCGCTGGATGCACCGGGTCCAATCGCCCTCAGGCCGATCAGACCGAGATCGCGGCCCGCTCTTATCGTGATCCGGGCCCGTCGACGCTGACGCTTTATACGATGGTCAACGCACGCTCGGGGTCCGGGGCACACACCTCTCTGATGATCAGCGGCAGCGAGCGGGTGATCTTTGATCCTGCGGGCTCGTTCCGGGCGGACATCGTTCCGGTCAAAGACGATGTTCTTTACGGCATTACGCCGGCGGCCGAGCGCGCCTATCGCAGCTCGCACGCGCGCGAGACGCATTTTGCGCGCATCCAAACCATTGAAGTGACCCCGCAGCAGGCCGAGATCGCCCTGCAACTGGCCAAGCAATCGGGACCGGTTGCATCTGCCTATTGTGCCAATTCGACCGCCCGGATCCTGCAACAAGTTCCGGGGTTCGAGCAGATCGATGTCACTTTTTATCCAAACAAGCTGTCAGAGCAATTCGGACAGATTCCGGGTGTTGTCACCTCGGAATACCGCGAGAACGACGACGCGGATCTGCAAAAGGGGCTTGCGGCGAATAACGCGCGGCTCAATCAGATCGACGCGGCCTCAACCAACTAGGTACAACAGGCCATAAAGTGTTGCGGCGCCTGTAAAAATGGCAGCCAGCACGTTTTTTGTGAACAACCCGACTATCAGAGCCACGGCCGCAGCCGCCATGCGCGGAACGTCCGGTTGCCCTTCCGTGGCCGAAGGCCAGACCACCAGCGGCGCAATCAGCGCAGGCAGGATTGCGACTGCCGTATAGCGCAGGTGGCGCAGCAGCCAGGGTGGCATCGGGCGATCACCGACAAAGCCGATGAATACGAAACGCAGGGAATAGCTGCCAATGGCCAGCCCTATGATTATGGTCCAAATGGTGACTGGATCGACCTGGCTCATGCTTTGACCTTTCTGCGTTCCATCATCAGCTCTGCCCGGGCACCCGCCATCATGCCGGCGCAACCGGCTATCAGCAGGCCCAGGTTGTAGGGGACAGCGACCATCAGAAGGGACACGATGATTGCCACCAAGGCCGCGACCACATGGGCCATGGTCCGCATCATCGGCCCGATCATCGCCAGAAAGGTAATCGGCAGGGCAAAATCCAGCGCCCAGCTTTCGGGAATTCGCGTGCCCAGAACAGCGCCCAGGTAAGTAGCCAGAATCCACAGCGGCGTAACCGGAGTGGCTGAACCCAGGAAATAGGCCATACGTTGAGGTACAGTCATCTGTGGTTCTTTTTCGAACCGCACGATCGAGCTGGCATAGGAATTATCGACAATCAGATAGGCCGCGCAGGCCCGCTGCCACAATGGCGCAGCACCCAGAAACGGTGTCAGCGACGCGGAATACATAGCGACGCGCAGGTTCACCGCCAGGGCCGAGATCAGGATGATCACGGTCGGCGTTTCCTCTTGCAGCAATTGCAGAGCAGCGAACTGCGCGGCACCCGCGAACACAGTGGCGGAAAAGGCCATGGTCTGGACGATATTCAGCCCGGTTTCGGTCGCGAAGACCCCGAACAATGTACCAAATGGAACCGCTACGAAGATGAACGGGGTCCCATCGCGAAAACCCTTCCAGTAGTGTGACTTGGATGTGGTGAATGCCATGGCTAAATCCTATGGTGACCGCAGCAGCAGTAACGGGCTTGGGAAAGGGTTGCAATTGGCGACGGAAACGGACCTGTCAGAGTACATCATTGCGCCCGATCCCGGCGCAGCCCGCCTGACCCGCGCGGTCGACGGTGTCGACCAGAACGGTGAAACCAGCCGAATTTCGGTCGTCGAAGAGCGGCCGCTGACGATTTTCCTCAACAGCCAGGAAATTGTGACGGCCATGACCATTGGCGATTATCCCGAATATCTGGCGCTGGGTTTCCTGCGCAATCAGGGGATGCTGCTGGACGATGATCAGATCACACGGGTCGACTACGACGAGGACCTGGAAACCGTCGTTGTCCGCACGGCGCGCGAAACATCCTATGAGGACAAGCTGAAGAAAAAGACCCGCACCAGCGGCTGCGCGGTTGGTACGGTGTTCGGCGACATGATGGAGGGGCTTGAGGACGTGCGTTTGCCCCGGGTTTCGGTACGCACCTCGTGGCTTTACGAGCTGGCCGCCAAGATCAATCGCACACCGTCGCTGTATCTTGAGGCCGGAGCGATCCATGGCACGGTGCTGTGCCGCGAAAACCGACCGCTGGTCTATATGGAGGACGTCGGACGTCACAACGCGGTCGACAAGATTGCGGGCTGGATGTTGTCCGAACGAGAGACAGCGGAGGACAAGATCCTTTACACCACCGGTCGCCTGACCTCGGAAATGGTGATCAAGACGGCCATGATGGGAATTCCGGTACTGGCCTCCCGGTCCGGGTTCACCGCCTGGGGCGTCGAGATTGCACGTGAGGTTGGCCTGACACTCATCGGTCGGATGCGCGGGCAGCGATTTGTATGTCTGGCGGGCGAGGACCGGTTGGTGCGCGATGCAGATCCGACGACGGTTGCGGCCGAGGACAAGAAGCATCACCGAAAAAGCTCTTTGTCCTGAATTCGGCTGGCAACGAAGGCAGTCCTACAAAATCCTGCGAATTCTAATGGATGTATCCTAGTATGGGACGCAACCTACGCGAATTGGAAGATGCCTTGCCTGAGTGACACATGGAGCTGATTAATCTCATTGCGCCGGTATTTGCGGTAATCCTGACGGGGTACGCGTTTTCGTGGACGAGGCTTCTGGGCGAAGACACTGCGGACGCCTTGGTCCAGTTTGCCGTATATGTCTTGATCCCGGCCATTATGTTCTATCTGATCGGTCAGGAGGAATTCGGGAACCTCTTGAACTACGGTTTTTATCTTTCCTATGGCGGAACTCTGTTGGTTCTGTTCATCGTATTGTTCGTCTGCTTGAAAAGCGTTTCAAACTTTCAGACCGGAGCAGCTACCGTCGCAGCATTTGCAGCGGTTGCATCAAATACGGCGTTGGTCGCCCTGCCAATCCTACACGCTATATTCGGTTCCAAGGGCGCGCTGCCGGCAGTCCTGGCAAATCTTGTCGTCGCCATTCTGCTCTTGGTCATGACAACGGTTCTCGAAAGCGCGGCGGGACACAAGGCGAGCGCCAAAACGCCGATTTACAAGATCCTCCTAAACGTTCTGAAAAACCCAATAATTGCGGCCACTTTGTTGGGCGTTGTTTATTCCTTCACGGGTATAGGGTTCTCGGACTCGGTTTCGGACTATTTGGAACTGCTCAGTCAGGCACTGGCAGCCGTCGCGCTTTTTGCGATCGGATTCACCACCAGCGTACGTACGATCATTCAGACGGGGCCGCTGATTCTGACTCTGACGGTGGCGAAACTGATCCTTGCGCCGGGCCTTGTGTTGCTAACAGCTCATCTGATCGGATTGGACCCCTTGTGGACTATCGCGGCAACTGTTTCCTCGGCGGTGCCGACCGCGAAAAACGTGTTTCTTCTTGCCAAGCACTACGATCAGGAACCCAAATTGGCCGCTCATATCGTTTCGGCGACTTCGTTCTTGTCGGTTGGGACATTGATCCTGTGGCTGTTTGTCCTGCACCACCTGTACCCAACCGCGTTCCAATTAAACTGAGTTCGATTTACAAAAGTCGCGAGTGACTTATCACGTGAGGAAAAGCAATAAGGGACGGGAATGAGTAACCCTCTTGGCGTAATCCTGGCAGGCGGCCTCGCCACCCGGATGGGCGGTGGCGACAAAGGTATGCTGCAACTGGGCGGTCAGAGCCTTTTGGGCCATGTGATCGATCGGCTGGGTCCGCAGGTAAGCGGACTGGCGTTGAACGCAAATGGTGATCCTCAGCGGTTTGCCGATCTGGGACTGCCGGTCATCCCGGACACGGTCGAAGGGTTCGCAGGGCCACTGGCGGGTGTTCTGGCCGGGCTCGACTGGGCTGCGGAACAGGGTGGTGACAGTATCGTGACCGCCGCCGCGGATACGCCTTTCTTTCCACGTGATCTGGTGGAACGGCTGGTGCGAACGGCCGAGGGCCAGGCGCATCCACTGGTGCTCGCGACCACTCCGCGAACCTCGGAAGAGGCGCTGAAATCCGGAGGCGGAAAGAAAGTGAACCGACACCCGACATTTGGCCTCTGGCCAGTTGCGTTGCGTGATGATCTGCGGACCGCTTTGCACGACGGGCTCCGCAAGGTGGTTCTTTGGACCGATCAACATGGCGGGCGCGAAGCGTTGTTCCCGGCCGATCCCTTTGACCCCTTTTTCAACGTCAATACGCCTGCGGATTTGGAGCGGGCTCGGGAATTGCTGGAGCGGGCATGAAGGTTTACGGGGTCACCGGCTGGAAAAATGCGGGCAAGACCGGCCTGATGGAGCGTCTGGTGGCAGAAATCACCGGGCGTGGTTTCACCGTATCCACGATCAAGCATGCTCATCATGCTTTTGACGTGGACCAGCCTGGTACCGATAGCTATCGCCACAGAATTGCAGGTGCGTCTGAAGTGCTGCTGGCTTCGGCCCATCGTGTTGCCTTGATGCAGGAACTGCGCGGTATGGCCGAGCCAAGGCTGGATGAACTGCTAACGCGTTTGTCACCGGTCGATCTGGTGATGATCGAGGGGTACAAGCGGGAACCACATCCAAAGATTGAAGCCTTTCGGGCTGAACCGAACAATCCGTTGATAGCACCGGGTGATGACAGCATTCGCGCAGTGGCCAGCGACACACCGCTGGAACTGGATCGGCCTGTGTTTGATCTGAACGACACGACGCGGATCGCCGATTTCATTCTGTCGGAGGTCGGCCTATGACGCAGTTTCAAACCTTTGCCATGGTGGATTGGTCCGGAGGCAACGATACCGGTCCGAACCAGCGCAAGGATGCGATCTGGGCTTGTGTCGTCCGGGACGGGGTGGCGAACAGACCGGTTTACCTGCGCAACCGGCAGCTGGCCGAGGCTTGGCTGTCCGAACTGATCGAGGACGAATGCAGCGCCGCGCGACGCTTGTTTCTTGGTTTCGATTTCCCCTTTGGCTATCCGCGCGGTTTCGCCCGCGCGCTGACAGGATCGGACGACCCGCTAGTCCTTTGGAACTGGCTCGAGGCGCGGATCGAGGACACGCCCGAGGCCAACAACCGCTTTTATCTGGCAGGGCAGATCAATCGCCGTTTTGGCGGGCGGGGTCCTTTCTGGGCCAATGGGTTGAAACGCGATATCGACGGGCTGCCGCGTCGAAAGGACAATTACCACAACCCGTTCCCCGATCGCCGCGCGGTCGAAGACCTCGCGACCGGCAGCTTTACCTGCTGGCAGATGGCGGGCGCTGGAGCGGTAGGCGGTCAGGTCATGATGGGTCTGCCGGTATTGGCGCGCCTGCGCCGTCGTTTTGATGGGCAGGTTGCCGTATGGCCCTTTGAGAATCTGGACAAGCCCGTCGCTTTCGTCGAAATCTGGCCATCGCTCGGACTGGGCGCGGCGCCCGAGGGGCGGATCAAGGACGCGTGGCAAGTCGAACAAGTGGCCCTGAACCTTGCGCATCTGCCGCCCGACGCACTGGCGCGGCAACTGAACGTCAATGCGGCAGAAGAAGGCTGGATTCTGGGTGTACCGCAGATCAAGCCGGACATCGCACCACCGCCGCTCAGGAACGACTGTTTCGCGCTTCCCGCCGGTGTAGATTGGACACCGGTCGATGACGCGCTGAACCTGCTGCGCAACCGTCTGCGTCCTGTGACCGGGATGGAGCTGGTCACTTTACCTGAAGCGACAGGACGTATTCTGGCCAAGGATGTGACGGCCCGGCGATCCAACCCGCCGCAACCCAACACGGCAGTCGATGGGTATGGTTTTGCGGGGGCCGTACCAGAGGGCGCGCATGTGATGCCGCTGATCCAGGGGCGCGCGGCGGCGGGGGTGTCTTTTGACGGTGCAGTTCCCTCGGGCCATGCCCTGCGCGTCCTGACCGGTGCAGCCCTGCCCAATGGGGTCGATACGGTCATCCTCGAGGAAGACGTCACCGTTGAGAGCGGCCACATCGCCTTTCGCGGGCCGTTGAAACAGGGAGCCAATACAAGACGGGCAGGCGAGGACGTGGCAGAAGGCGATCTGGCATTGCCTGCCGGGCGCAGGCTGACCCCCGCCGATCTGGCCTTGTTGTCAGCGGTGGGCATTGCCGATGTGTCGGTCCGGGCACAGCTACGTGTCGCGGTTCTGTCCACCGGCGATGAGCTTGTCGAACCGGGCGAGACCGCGGAGCCGGGTCAGATATTCGACGCCAACCGACCCATGTTGCTGTCACTGGTCGAACGGATGGGGTTTCAGCCGGTGGACATGGGGCGTGTCGGGGATGACCGGGATATGTTACGCGCGAGGCTGGACCACGCGGCGTCGCAGGCGGATGTTATCCTGACCAGCGGTGGTGCTTCGGCGGGCGATGAGGATCATGTCTCGGCATTGTTGCGCGAGGCCGGTGCGATGCAGCAGTGGCGGATTGCGCTCAAACCCGGACGTCCTCTGGCGCTGGGCATGTGGCAGGGATCGCCGGTCTTTGGTCTGCCGGGCAATCCGGTCGCGGCGATGGTATGTACCCTGATCTTTGCCCGTCCGGCTTTGGGCTTGTTGGCTGGTGAGGGTTGGCAGGTCCCGCAGGGATTTGACATCCCCGCCGCCTTTGAGAAACGCAAGAAACCCGGTCGCCGTGAATACCTGCGTGCTCGGGTTCGGGACGGTCGGGTCGAGGTTTTCCAGTCCGAAGGGTCGGGCAGGATCAGTGGTCTCAGCTGGGCGGAAGGTCTGGTCGAGATCGAAGACGGCGAATGTCATATCACGCCCGGTGACCCGGTTCGGTTCATTCCCTATGGCAGCTTTGGGCTCTAGTCGAAGGTTCCGGCAACCCGGCCCAACAACATGAAGGCACGCGCTGTTCTGGTTTCGCCCAGGGCCGTCAGATCGGCATCGCTGGCCTCAGGTTCGAAATCCACGATCATGTGGTCGAAACGGCGCAGGAAGTGATGGGCGGCATCGCGAAAGATTGGATCCTGCTTCATCCGCGCCGCTGTCAGCGCCAGTGACGACCGGTCGCGAATTCCACCCAGCGCGGCAACCGAACGCCCGCGCTCGCCCTGGGCGAACTGGCGCCAGACCTCAGGGCGGGCCATGTCGGGGCGCAGGTCGTCCATGTAGATGCCTTCCTGGCTGAGCAGGGTCAGAACATCCTCTGACGCCTGAACAATCTGCGCCGCCTTTCGATCCTTGAGTGCCAAGCGCAACGCAGTGAACCCTTCGGCGTCTTCCTGAGTTTCGGGAAAATTCAAGGCACGGATAAAGACGTCATTGGGCAGGGGTGGCGCAATATCCTCGGCGGATGTGCCAAGTTCGAACGCGGTCTGATCACCCTTTTCCGATGTTGGCACACTTGATTGCGCCGGTTCGGATCGATGGGTCGAAAACGTGGCAGGTGTGCTTTCGGACTTTTTTAGCGTCGCGGCGATTTCGTCCAGTTTCCGCCCGACCGCCGGTTCATAGCTGATGGCCCCACGCTGTTGCTGGCTGACATAGGCGTTGCGAATTGCGTCGATGGCTGTCTGCAGCCGGGCGCTTTCCTCGCGCATGATCCGGCTGGCGCGCATGGCCATGGCGGCGACCCAAATCATTGCCACCGGCATGAACACGGCCAGAAAAGTGACAATGAACCCACCGCCCTGCTGTGGGCCGGGCAGAACCAGAAACACAACGGACACCACCAGCCAGATCGCACTGAGAATGATGGCGGCAATTTCGATACCGGTAACAGCTGGCTGGCCCGGACGGTCATAGATACCCAACGAGGTCGGACGCTCGGCTTCTTGATCCTTTTTGGGCTCCGACATGACTAGCGCTCCGGTCAGGCGTACTCGATATTCAGAATTTCATAGGACCGCACACCACCGGGTGTGCGCACTTCGACACTGTCCCCTTCGTCCTTGCCGATAAGCGCGCGGGCGATGGGGGATTTGATGTTCAGCAGGCCATTTTCAATATTGGCCTCGTATTCCCCGACGATCTGCCAGGTTTTTTCTTCATCGGTGTCTTCATCCACCAGAGTCACCTTGGCGCCAAACTTGATGGCGCCGGACAGTTTGGCCGGGTCGATCACATCGGCCAGAGACAGAATGCCTTCCAGCTCTTTGATGCGGCCTTCGATGAAACCCTGTTTTTCGCGGGCCGAATGGTACTCGGCGTTCTCCTTCAGATCGCCCAGTTCGCGCGCTGTGGCGATGGCTTCGATGATCGCCGGACGCTCGACGGATTTGAGGTTTTTCAGCTCCGCCTCGAGCGCGGCATTGCCCGAAGGCGTCATTGGAATCTTTTCCATGTTCTAGTCGTCCACGCAAAAATTGTTACGCCCCGCCGCACAGAAGCGTCGGGGCGAAAGATGGGTTGCCAATTACCTGACCTAAATAAGGCGCAAATTGCAAGAGGCCAAGGAATTTGGAGCGGGGGATTTGCGACTTAACGCCGTCCCGGCGGCGGCGGTCGCCTGTGGCGATGGCCCAACAGATCACCCCGCCGCCAGCGATGCGCATCGACGCCCAGCCAAAGCATCTCAATCATATTGGACCACTTCGAATTCGATGCCGTTGTCGTCACGGAAGTAAAACCGCCTGCCGGGCTCGTAGTCTGCATGGTTATGCGGTTTGAACCCAGCTTTCAGGACGCGCGCCTCGGTTGCGTCGATATCCTCGACCAATACGCCAACATGGTTCAGTCCACCCACCACGTCATAGCTGCTTTCACTTGCCGGTTTCGGGTCATCCGGAGCGTAGAGCGCCAGGTAGGTATGTTTGCTGCCCACGTGAACTGTGTATCCGCCTGCGATGGCGGGGCCTTCCCAGCGGGTTTTCCATCCAAAGACATCCTGCAACCAGGCGGCCGAGGCCTTGGGGTCGCGCACGGTGAAATTGGTGTGTTCAAGCGTCGCCATCATGGGATCTCCTTTGCATTTTCGACTTGTCCCGACTCACCGTAATTTCTAAACCTAACTTTAGGTCAAGAGTTTTGTGGAGGAAAAGATGGCGGCATCCGACGGACTGTCCATAGGGGCGCTGGCGCGCCGAACCGGATTGGCGGTTTCGGCCATACGCTACTATGAATCCCAGGGCCTGATCTCGCCATGGCGAAACCCGGGCGGGCAGAGGCGATACCAGAGGGCAGACATCCGACGGCTGAGTTTTGTCATGATCGCTCAGCAGTTCGGCCTGACCCTTCCTGAAATCCGGCAGGTATTGTCCGGGTTGCCGGGCAATCGAACACCGACCCCCAAGGATTGGAAGGAAATCAGCAAAGGTTTGCGTTCCCATCTGGACCAGCGAATCGATACCCTGACACGCCTGAGGGATAACCTGGATGGCTGTATCGGATGTGGCTGTCTCAGCTTGCCTAAATGTGCGCTTTACAACCCCGACGACAGGGCGAAATCGCATGGTAGCGGTCCCAGATACCTCATGGGGGACCGACCGGAACAGTGAACTGCCGTATTGCGACAGTTTTACGCCGTGTTTCGATTGACCAAGGTCTTTCTCAGCATGTAATCAGCCGTGAAACAATATTGCGCCGACCGCGTGTTGAAAGCGCCAATTCGGAAAGTTAGCTAAGGAGCCCGCGATGGCCGAGATTGAACGCGAAGCGATGGAATACGACGTGGTGATCGTGGGTGCAGGCCCTGCGGGTCTGTCGGCTGCCATCCGTCTGAAACAACTGGATGCGGACCTGAACGTCGTCGTTCTGGAAAAGGGGTCCGAGGTTGGCGCACATATCCTGTCAGGTGCTGTGCTGGACCCGTGCGGACTGGACGCGCTGATCCCCGACTGGAAGGAAAAGGGCGCACCGCTAAACGTGCCGGTCGAGGAAGACAACTTCTACATGCTGGGTGAAGCTGGCAAAATCCGCATTCCCAACTTCCCGATGCCGCCGCTGATGAACAACCACGGCAACTACATCGTTTCCATGGGCAACGTCTGCCGCTGGATGGCCGAACAGGCCGAAGAACTGGGCGTTGAAATCTTCCCAGGCATGGCGTGTTCGGAACTGGTTTATGGTGAGAACGGCGAAGTCAAAGGCGTCGTCGCCGGTGTCTTCGGTCTTGAGCCCGATGGATCATACGGCCCGCAGACCGAACCGGGGATGGAACTGCACGGCAAATATGTCTTCCTGTCGGAAGGCGTGCGCGGTTCGCTATCCAAGGAAGTCATTGCCAAATACGACCTGTCCGCGGGCAAAGAGCCGCAGAAATACGGCGTTGGCATGAAAGAGATCTGGGAGATCGACCCGGCCAAG
>NZ_JBWVAZ010000017.1:0-67712 GCF_057220975.1 Ruegeria sp. HKCCD9138
CCTCCGCAAATTGGCCAAGATCATTCCTGCACCGCAGCAAACGCGAAAAGCCTGACCAAAAAGGCGTTCGCGCCGTGCTCAAATCATCCCATTCTGCGCCAGCAACACGTTGTTTTTCAACAGAATCGGCGGGAAGCTGCCATTCGCGGCATATGCAAAATAGATCGACAATTGCCCTTGAACCGGACACAAGATCACGAATGCAGAGGTCGCCAAAACACACCCACGCAATACTGCTGGCCGTTACCGAGTGTCTGCCAGCGCTTTGGCCTTTTCGTACTCGTCCAGCAAAGGCTGCATCATTTTAGGATCATAAATTACCTTCTCCAACCACCGTCTGAGCGGAAAGGTCTCGCCTTCGGCGATTATAGCCGCGAGGCTTTCGAGAATTTCCGTTTCTTGGTCGATTTTCCCGATCGCAGCATTTCCGGCGGCTTGGTAGACCATCATATGGGGACCGAACGGCCCTTCGAGATCCAGGTTTTCCTGCAGTGTGGCCAGACTCTCTCGATAGTTTCCAGCGTGGAATTGAGAAACGCCCAGAATGTTCCTATAGGGTATTCGAATACTGAGGGGATCAAGGCTTAGCGCTCGCTGCAACGGTGTTATTGCCTGCTCTGGCTTGCCAGCGTACAGGAGGAACATTCCCAAATAACCATGAGCCAAACTTGAGCTCGGCTCTTGCTCGACTGCTCGTTCACCGAAATCAATTGCGGGTTGCGGATTGCCCATCAAGATTTCGAGAATACCCAAGGTCAAAAGTGCGCGAACATTTGCCTGATCCTTTTCCAACGCGCTTTCAGCATATTGTTTGATCAGACCCCGTGTTTCATCCGTGTTTGCAGCAAGTCCAAACCAAGTTCTGTGCGCTTCCGCAAAGGCCAGACCGGCATAACCGTGCGGGGCGTTCGGTTCCAACCGCACTACACGCTGCAACAAGGTGTGTGCGGCGTCAAAACGCGATGGGTCGCTTGGCGGGTGAATGATGTCCAACGCCTGCTGGTACAGGATCCGGGCATCCCGGCGTGTCCATCGCGCATCCTCCATACTCGAAGTCAGTTCGGGGAACAATTCGATAGAAAAGGTCGAACTGATCTCGCGCGAAATCTCGGTCTGAGTTTCGAACCGATCTGTCGTTTTATAGTCGAACCGTTTAGCCCAAATTTCGCCCCGGCTGTCTACGTCAACGAGGCCGATGTTTAGCCGATAGCCATCTGACATGGTCTGCAGGCTGCCCCTCAAAACATGGGTCGCACCCAGATTGCGTCCTTCGTCGATCAGGTCGACGGCTCCGTCGGACAGTTCGGCTGTCGATGCGTACGAGATCACGCGCAAGCCCTGCACCCGCGCCAGATCTGTTGTAATATCCTCGGCGATGCCACGGGCAGCTACGGATGTAACAGCGCTGTTTCCCAATGGATTGAACGGCATCACGGCAACGACAGGTAAATCCCCCCAAAGGTCATTGTCCGTGGTCGTCTGATCGGTAGACAGGCTTTCAGTTTCGAAACTTTGGAACAGCATGAAAGCTGTCACGGCCATCAACAGCGTCAACAAAAGCAATACGACCCAGTTCGGAGCCCGCCAGCCGCTTCTGCCGCGCTGGCCTGTCCGATCTGGCTTGTCGGAAGGCGCCGAAGTTACATCCCGAAATTCGAACGACGGCACATAGGACCCTTTGGGAATGGTAATCACCAAGGGATCATTGCTTCCATCTGTCAGGTAATAGTGTTCCAGCTCGCGCCGCAAGCGTCGCGCTTCAAGGCGTACAACCGGATCTGAGGTCGCGTCGAAATCCTCGGATCGGCCCAGAACGGAAACGCCAATCGAATAGCCCTTCAGCCGGTCAGCATGTCCGGCCAGTGTTTCATCGATGATGTATTTGAGGAACGCGCGTCGGCGATCATTTGCACCAAACTGAGAACTCTCAAACATACGGTCGAGCTGTTCGTCTATGGCCGCCTGTTCCAGAGGCGGCGCTGACTTCCGCTCGGATAACTGACTTTCCATCGAAGTATCTGTCGGCTGTGTTCGTTCCATCCAAACTAACCTAACGATACCCGGGTTAAACGGGCCGCGTCCAGTATTACATTCAAACACAAGAATTTTTAAGGTCCAAAACACGTTCAGAACATGTTCGTTACCCCAGTCCGCAGCCCCCGGATGTTAATCTGGTGTCTCCAGGGAGTACCTGGGCAGACAGACCGTGGAAACAGATTCTCACTGACGGCCAATGGCCTTTGACGGGAGGGGAGCAAGTGGAAAACTTTCTTGCTGCCGGATGTTCCGAATTGGTTAAAAAATCGCCCAACGATGAATTCACAATCGTGTCTTTGTCGCGGAGCGATCCAAAGTTTCAGGCGATTTGCCGTGACTTCGGCGAGGCAGTGACCGCCTTTCACAGCTTTCAAGCTGAAGGAGAAAACGGGCGAGCCCGAGCGACCGAATACAATCAGATCTGCGAAGATCTGAGGCTCGAACTGATGGAATACGTGAGCTTGGCCAAGGTCAGACCCAAGGCACAAGATCACCACTGAAGCGGCACGACGGTCGCCCGAACAGGCAGCTTGTCCGACGCCGTGACCTGAATTCCAACAAGCAAGGAGACGGGAATGATTAAACGAACCTGCCAGACGCTATTCTTCGTATTTCCCATGGTTCTCGGCTTCATGTCCATCGCACAGGCGCAAGACGATGATGGCCAGGAGTGCAAGGCATTGTTCGTGCACAATGCCGGTTCAGTGTCGATGACCGCTGACACGATAACGATGACAGATGTCAGCCCGATCGTCACATTCTTCTGTGACAGGCCGGTTCGGTATGCGGGCGTGCAAAGCATACAGGGCTTTCTGGACATGGTGTCCCAAGGCGACGACAGCTTTGCCGTGGACCCGCCCAACGCCTTACTGACCATCGTTGCGGATGGTGAACCGCCTGTTGATGTGGTCGTGGAGTTGTCGCGACGGCCACTGAACGATCAGGGAACGATGACCTATCCCGGCGTCAAGGTCATCAAGGGTGACATACCACAAGCAACAGGCCCGGGCACGTTGTTCATCGACCATTTCGGTCGACCAATGTCGCCGGGATCGGTGGCAGGCGTGCATCGCCGGCACGACCGCCGCGAGGTTCGTCACTGCGCGGCCGACAACCCCGATAACCCGAACGATCTTTGCAACTGCGGGCCCGGCCTCGTTTGCAATTGAGACCAGAGAAATGATGGAGGAGAATATGTTTTATTGCATTGGTAGAAGATTTCACAAATTGGCATTTGTCTGCACAACCTTGGCAATGTCTTTTGGCGCCGCCGCAGCTCATGCCGAAAACCTGCCGACCGGCCGGACCGCCACGCAGATCAGCGACGAAGAGTATCCGGCAAGCTATTTCCCGAATACCGAGATTCTGGGAACCGAAGAAATGCGGATCACCGCACTGGGGACCGGAATGCCGAACCAAACCAAGGCTGCAGTATCCATTTCGTTTCTCGTTGAACTTGGCAATGGCGACGTATTCCTGTTCGACATCGGAATGGGCTCGATGGGCAATCTATTTTCCCTTCGGCCAGACTTTTCGAAAATTGACAAAGTTTTCGTCAGCCACCTGCATGTCGATCATGTCGGCGACTTCATGGGGCTGCACATCGGCAGTTGGCTGTCGGGTCGATACACTCCTTTACGGATTTATGGTCCCACCGGATCGACTCCGGAAATGGGCATCAAGGCCTTCGTTGAAAACAGTAAGGCCGCCTACGCCTGGGATCTGGACGGGCGCACTGGCGCATTGCCGGATGATGGAGCCAAGATTGAAGTCACCGAATTCGACTACATGCAAGAAAACGAGGTTGTCTACGAGGAAAATGGCGTGACGATCCGGTCCTGGCCGGCAATTCATAGTTTGGATGGATCGGTAAGCTATTCGCTGGAATGGAACGGGCTGAAGTACGTGTTCGGTGGCGATACATATCCAAACAAATGGTACGTGAAATACGCTAAAGGTGCCGATCTCGCCACTCATGAGGCATTCCTGCCGCCTAAAGCACTGGCGCCTTATTTCGGCTGGAGCCTCGGACAAGCCACATATGTTTCAACGCGCGTTCATACCGAACCGGCAGCTTTTGGGAAAGTCATGGCCGAGGTCAAACCGCGCCACGCCATGGGGTACCACTCCGTATTGTCGCCGGAAAACTATCAGGCGATCTTAGAGGGCATCCGTTCAACGTATGACGGTGAGTTGACACTGGCCCGAGACCTGACGGTCATCAACGTGACCAAAGACAAGATCGTGGTACGAGAAGCATCGGTGGACGAATACGCGCTGCCCCCTTCCGTATCGCAAGCCTATATCGACGCGCCACGGTCCAAGGAAAAGGAACCATCCGACAAAGTTTTGGCCGGGAAATGGAAGGGTTACACTCCGCCGAAGATGCCGGATGACAAATAGTCCGGTTGCCAAGGGCGCACCCACCGGCCGGGCGCGCCCTTCTTAATCACCTCTTAGTGTTTGCTACGCCCCAAATTTCGCAACGAAGACACCCAGCTGAACCCAAGAACCAAAGGTCGATACGCCTCTGACCGAATTCATGAGGGTAGTCGTACCAAGGAAAGAATTGATTGATGATCGCCCCCGCCAAATGTCTGATAACCAAACCGATTTCGGTAGGAGTATGTTTGCCCGTCGTCTTTACCGCCCTGGCTATCAGTCCGGCCGCTGCAGCAGACGACTCCGAACTGGCTAAACAATTGTCGAACCCGCTGGCGTCACTGATCTCGGTTCCGTTCCAGTTCAATTACGACACCGGTTACGGCAGCGAAGATGGCAATCAGACAACTTTGAACATTCAACCTGTCATACCTTTTTCCCTGACAGATAATCTGAACCTAATCACCCGGACAATCATTCCATACAAATGGCAAAACGATGTTGTCGGCACGTCCGGAAGCAACCAGGGTATCGGCGATACGACGGTCAGCCTTTGGTTCAGCCCAACCAAATCGTCGTTTACATGGGGTGTCGGTCCCATCTTCTATTTGCCGACATCCAGTAACCGTGAACTGGGCGTGGGCGAATGGGGCGGCGGGATCACTGGTGTCATACTGGTTCAGGAGGGGCCCTGGACCATCGGTGGGCTGGGTAACCATATCTGGTCATTCGAAAGCGACGACATCAATTCAACCTATCTTCAACCCTTCCTGGCGCACACCACCAAGGACGCTTGGACTTACACGGTGAATTCCGAATCCACCTATGACTGGACCACGGACGAGTGGACCGCGCCGGTGAACCTCATGATTTCTAAGCTTGTCAAGTTTGGGGAACAGCGCGTGTCGCTGCAGGCAGGCGCGCGTTACTACCTGGCTTCTCTAGACTCCGGCCCCGATGGTTGGGGGGTTCGGCTGTCTGCGACACTTGTGTATCCGCGGAAATAAAAGAGGAGACGTTGTACCGTTTCTTTGAACAATGGAGAGATTATTAATTTATATCAGTCGTTTGCTGGTGGCACTCACGGTTTCCATCCTTGCGACCGCCGTCAAGGGTGATGTGATCCCGTACAGCGGGGCAGAAGTCGCCAAAAATATCGCTGTGTTCCGAATTGAAGACGAGGGCATTCGTCTGGAACTGGAAATCTACCCCGAGGATTTGGAGGTTTTCGAACACGCCTTTCAGTTGAAGCTCGTAACGGCATCCGTTGCCACACCAGCCAAGTTTCATCAGTCACTCGGTGAGAATCCGGAAAGCCCTGTGATCGCGAGTGCTGACGGGAAACCGTTGCCGTTTGACGTGATACGTATGGAACACCGTCAGAGAATAGACCGGGCCTCGCCTTTTGCCGGAAAGACCGACCCCCTTACCGGAAAGCCAATCCCCGGCCCACCTGAAAACCTGGACGTTATGTATCTTGAGGTGTTCTACAGTTTCGAGGGCGCGCGGCCCGAAACTCTGAGCATTCGCCCTCCATTTGCCATTGATGGTTCGCCTGCAGCTACAATAGGGTTCATGGTTTTCGATCGCCACGTCCCAGTGACTCGGTTCAGTTTTCTGAAGAAAGACATGCAACTGGCGATCAGTTGGCCCGACCCGTGGATTACGGCGTTCGCGAACCCCAATCTCAATCGTCCGTCACAAAGTGGGACAACTTCATTTCTGTATGTGACGTCGCGAGAGGTTCGGCACGAAATCCTCATCCGGGTTCGGGAACTCGCACCGTGGATTGACCAAGAGTTTGCAACGGGTATCAGGCTGGAACCCGCGCTTCAGTCGCAGGTTCTAACCGCCGCGTTAGAGGCGTTCAAAACTCGTAATTCGCTGAGTATCTCGGGAAATGCCGTCTCACCTAATTCGGCTCGTGGAACATTTCTGACGTTAGGAGAGCGAGGGTTTCAAGTCGTTGAAGGCCATCCAATGCTCATAGCCGATTCAACGTTTGTCGGCGTGATACTGACCTATCCGATCTCGGAGTTGCCGACTACTGCATCGATCAACTGGGAGATGTTTGATGATGCGATTCAGAAAGTCCCGATAACGCTGACAGACATTGCCGGCCCGTTCTTCGCCTGGGCATCACCGGACGAGCCTGTTGTCACATGGACCAACCATCTGAAACGATACAACAACCCCGAAGTCACGCCTGTTCAAGCTGCGGGCATCTTGGTTATTCCGTCGTGGACAGTGTTGGCCGTTGCCCTGTTCGTGGGCGCAGTCGTGATCGCGTTCCGATCATCCAGGACATTGACATGGATAGGCGTTGTGGCGCTATCAACAATATCTCTTATTGCGGGCATCGCTTTTTCAGGGAAACACGCAATTCCGGTCCTAAACCCGATCTCTGGCCAATCTGAAACACAGATTGTGACGAGTGCATTATCCCGTCTTCTGACCAACACATATGTAGCCGCTCTCGAAGTATCTTCCGAAGAGAGGAAACTGGCGCTTGCACCGATCGTCATGGGCGCATCGCTCTCTGATGTGGCTGCTGAGCTGGAAACCAGTTTGACGATCCGGGTGCCCGGCGGCGGGCGTGCGCAAATCGTCGACGTCACGAATGTCGTCATTGTCGACGGCGACATAACCCGCAGAGGAAAGTTCGAAGGCGTCGTGCAGTGGCGCGTCGACGCGCAGGCCGGCCATTGGGGTCATGATCACCGTCGGCGCGTGGAGTATCGCGCCCGGGTAGAGTTCCAGCCCGACCGAGGAAACTGGGCCCTGTCCGCCATCACAGTGTTGGAGGCACGTTCGCCAGATGTCTGATCGTTTGCGAAATATCCTGCTGGTTAGTGTAACCGCCTGTCTGATCGTCTCTGCGGTCGCAAGCCAGGCGCATTTTCTTCTGAACCTAAATGTGCGGATCTTCCATGTTGAGCACACAAATGACGGGCTCCGCATCTTTATGCGCGTGCCGATGCCATATCTTGTCGCGGACAAGACTGGCGAACCAATCGAGGGCGGTCTTCCCTCAGCTGCACCATTTACGACCAATGCTTTTGAGTATGGCCGCGTGGTTCACTTTGTTGATCCCGCCAAAATCGCCGCAGACCCGCTTGGGCTCGGCCAAATCGCTGAATCCGGTACAGTCTTAAAGACCCGGGAAACGCATGTTCCTGGTAATGTTGAATCTGTTGCGCTTCATCGTGTGGGCGAAGAACCTGGCTTTGCAACGTTGAATGAAGCCAAACACGCTGTATCTCAAGGCTCAACCCTGCAGGACAATCCGCTTGCCTATGTCGGCGACGTGGTTGTTGATACTGTAATACACTACAATTTCGGGCAGGCACCTTCGGCCTACACCCTATCCAGCCTTCTTAATCCCGGTTTGCCAGACCAGGATATCACCGCGAACCTTATCCTGGATTACGGTGTTAGCGATCCATTGATTTTTCGAACACGGGGACTGATGAAGGACCCGATCGAGGTCTCCAGATCCAGAATGGCGGGGATCATTACCTTTGTCTGGGAGGGGGTGCGCCACATTCTGGAGGGCATCGACCATGTCCTGTTTGTTATTTGCCTGGTCATCGGAGCGCACGGATTACATGCGCTTTTATGGCGGGTCACCGGCTTTACAGTTGGTCACAGCGTTACCTTGTCGCTTGGCTTCTTCGGCTACGTGCCATCGGGCGCATGGTTTGTCCCATTCGTGGAAACGGGTATCGCTTTGTCCATAATCTATGCGGCTTTTCTGGCAGTGTTGGAGGGCGGCTCAGATATCGACACCAACAGAAAGGTTTTTGTTATAACCGTCCTGATGGGCCTCCTTCACGGTCTCGGCTTCAGTTTCGTTTTGCACGAAATTCTGCAGGTAACGTCTCCGAATATCTGGCAGAGCCTATTGGCTTTCAACCTCGGCGTTGAAGTTGGTCAACTGGCAATTGTCCTGGTGACTTGGCCGCTTTTGTCCCTTTTTGCAAGGTTCGGCCCAACCCCGGAGATGTCGCTAAGGGTGTCGATTGCGATTGGTTGCGGAACGATTGCAAGCTGGTGGACTTTTGTGCGCGGAATAGACTTTCTGGAGATGCTACTAAGCTAAATTTAAGATACTGACGCCAAGCAAGAGCCTTTTAACGGCCGTTTCTGACCGACGATGCGCCCCTTGTTCCAAGCTGGGCGAAGCGCGCGAATGGCAGGTAAGTTTGGTGTTTCCATAACTGATCCTCCGATCCGCCATGCCCGCCCACAACGACAACCCGACGTTGACGAAAGAGGATATCACAAGATGCCGCGTTGCCGCCGAGGTTTGCGGTGAGCCCTACCTCTCAAATACCGCAAAGCGAAATTCTGGTAGGTGCGCCATTGCAGACCTTGGTCGCAGTGAGACGTGCTTATCACCGCAGATTTCACAGGGCAAAGTTACTGATATGTTGCAGGCGCCAGCGTCACAGACGGAGTACATGCACCGAACACTGAGCGTGTCGAACGACGAGAGCGGCTGTTGAACCCAAAAAGAACTCTTTCATCCCAGGTTTGTGCGAAGCAAGGACGATACAATCTATGCCATGTTTGTTTGCATACTCGGTGATCGCCCGCCCAGCCGATTGACTCTCGATCAAGACAGAAGAAACCTCAGTTTCGTTTTTTAAGCGCTCGGCTAAACGCACCTTTGCTTTTTGGAAAGATTTTTCTGCGATCCCTTCATCCATATAGTACATTATCTGTCTGTTTGGGGGCTCATGGATGTGCGCGGCAGTGATTTTTCCACCTTCCGACACAAGGGCGTGTGCCGCTGAAAGTGCGTGATCACTGATGCCGTGTTCGAGAGACAGCGCGACTAGGATGTTTTTGTACATTTCGAACCTCTGTTTTTAGATTCCGGTTTTCTGCTGTGAACCAGTCTCTCCAACGTCTTCTTTGGGAGACCAGGCACCCCAACCGTAAAAATGGGGTGCGTGCTGTTCCGTCTTGGGCTTTTGTGCTTTCCGTCCATTATCTGCTGAGCAGGAGGTCGGGTAGGAAGAGGGCCAACTCTGGTACAAAAGTCGTCAGCATCAGCGTCGGAAGCCAGGCAAAGGCTATGAAGATCAAAGTCGGCCAAAGCATGCGCGAAACCGGCTCATCACAGACCTGAGCTCCAAGGTAGAGTAGTGGCGCAGTTGGAGGGGTGATGTTCGCCATTCCCAGATTCACGCCAATCACGGCCGCAAAATGGATCGGATCCATGCCGGTGCTCTGCGCGATGGGCAGTAGGATCGGTGTCGCCAGAAGTAAGCCCGAGATATCATCCATCAACATCCCGATCAGGATCATCACCACGTTGATCATCAGAAGGATGACAATCGGGTTGTCAGACACGGAGTAGACCAGATCTTTGGCCAACTGAGGGGCACCCTGCGAGATCAGGTTGTCCGACACGATCAGAACCATGAAGATCATGACCATGACCACACCAATCGTAACACCGGAATTCTGGATGGTCTGAGCCAGTGTTTTCCAGGTCAGGCCACGATAGAAATAGATCGCAATTGGGATCGAGTAGACCACTGCGATACCGGCGGCTTCAGTCGGTGTCATGATACCACCATAGATTCCGCCCAGAATGATCAGTGGCATCATAAGCGCAGGCCCGGCCAGGCGCGCCTGTACTCCGAATGTCGGCAGAAATGGTTTAGGACGTTCCGTCAGGTTTATGTCGTCATACTTCCGAAGCATGAACTGATTTACGACGATCAAAAGGGTGATCAGGATGATCGCCGGAATGACCGTGGACAAGAAGCACTTCAGTACGTGCTGCTGTGCAACCCAGCCATAAAGGATGTGAGACGAACTCGGTGGAATCAACAGACCCAAGGGGCTGGCCGCCACGATCAGAGCCGCCGATTGCCCACCCGGATAGTTGGCCTTTTTCAGGTGGGGCATCATGATGCCGCCGATACAGGTCAGCGTTGCATTGGCACTACCGGAAATGGAGCCAAACACACCGCAGGCCAACACCCCAGCCGCGCTCAGTCCTCCTTTGATATGGCCAATGAACATTTCAGCCAGAGAGACAAGAGGGGCCGCGATTTTACCTTTCTCCATGATGCCTCCGGCGATCATGAAGAGTGGGATCGCCAGAAGTACAAGTGAGCGGATACCTGTAGAACCGGTGGGCAAGTAGCCGGTGATGGATTGATCTCCGACAAGGGCGATGAAAATCAAAACCGATCCGAATGCCACATAAACGCTGACGCCCAACAGCAGCATAAAGCAGACGATTAGGAGACTTCCTCCGATGATCATTGGGTCTCTCCTTTTTGCATTTCTGATCTCAGTGGAAGCCCGAGCCCCTTGCGGATATGCACGTACAGATATGCCGCCGTGAACGTCGCCATGAGGCCAAAGGCAATCATGATCGCAATCCGCCAGGTCACAAACGGAATGCGCAGCACTGGGGTTGCGCGCAGCCGCGGGAATGAGAAGTCATCAAGCAACGAGACGTAACAGGCGTACATGAGGAATAGGATCACCAGGATCTCGACGGTCAGGACGACAAAGCCGCGCCACCAGATCAACCGAGGGTTTTGGATCACAATGCCAAGAATGTCTGCGTTGATATGCAGGTTGCGGGCAGAGGCCAACACTGCGCCTGCAAAAAAGCCGATGATACTGATGCCCAGAAGCCATTCTTCATAGGCAAAGAGATCGCCACCAAATCCGTACCGGATGACAACAACGGCCCCAAACGTGAAAGCCATCAGGAAACCGGCAAACATGACGATCTGCCTCATGACAAAGGCTACTGCCTTCAACGGATACCCAATAGCAACCGGCAGCTCATCGGTGATTTTTTGAGAGCTCTTTTGTTCTGCGCTTTCGACGACCAATGGACGCTCAGTTTCTGAACTAGACATCTTTCTCCCTCCCTTTGTTGAGCTAGAGACGAAAAAAGGGCCAACTGATTTGCTGGCCCTTTTCTTCGTTGCTTATTGCTGTTCTTTAGCTGCCAGCAGGCGGTCAATGATGTCCTGACCGACATTTTGTGCCATCGCGGGCCAGACCGTTTCTTGAACATGAGTGGCCATTGCAGCCTGTTCTTCATCGCTCAGGCGCAGGATGGTGTAGCCTTTGTCGAGCAATTTCTGACCGAATACTTCGTCGTTCTCGCGGTTGTAGGCAAAGAAGTCTTCGGACGCCTTGGTCATTGCGGCCTGCAGTGCGGCACGCTGTTCGTCGTTCAACTTGTCGAGTGTCCGCTGCGACGCATAGAACGTTGTCAGTTCCGAGATCGAGTTGTACTCGACAAAGTGAGTGCCAACATCCGACTTTGCGAAGATCGAGTAGGTCGCGGTCTTGGTGCAGCAGATGGCCCCATCGACAATACCGGCCTGAAGTGCGGGGAAGATGTCGCCCCATGCCATGGTTGTCGCCTGGTAACCCAGTTCTTCAACCATCGATTTCACGACGCTGGACGACCAGACACGAATGTTCATGCCCTTGTCGTCAAAGGTGTTCCAGTTCTCGGGCTCTTGCGACGCAACGATGCCGATGAACCCTTCGGGGTTCTGCGCCATGACGCGGACACCGTATTCGTCGGTGATCTCTTGCAGGATGGTGTTGAACTCGGAATCCATGTTGAGCAGGGTGCTTTCCATGTCATCCCAACCGCCCAGCAGGAACGGCATGGACAGGAACTCAAGACGCGGATCGGTGTCGGCATAGATAAATGCCGAGGCCAAGTCGATATTGCCACGTGCAACATCTTCGAACAGCGCCTCACCTGAGCCCAGCTGGTTTGCAGGGAAGACCTCGACCTTCAGGCCGACATCCGCGGCTGCAACATCCGCTGCGACCTGCTCCATCATCTTCGTACCCTGATGATCGATCGGGAACACGCCGGCAAAACGCAGAGTCATGTCTTCCGCGAATGCTGCTGTCGACATCAGGGCACCCAGCGCGCCTGCCATCATACCTGTGGTAAACTTATTGAAACTCATCGAGATCTCCTCCTGTTTGACGAGTAACGCCCGCCCAGCGGCGTGCTGGAGCGGGCGTCGATTTGCTGGTGTCAGCAAAGTTCCGGGGCGATGAACTCGTACCCGAGATCATCGGCCACAGCCTTGTACGTCACCTTACCGTGGGCCACGTTCAGGCCGTTCATCAGGTGACGATTGTCTGCAAGCGCCTGCTTCCAGCCGTTGTTGGCAATGGCCAGAGCGTGCGGCAGGGTGACGTTGTTAAGCGCGTAAGTCGACGTTCGGGCGACTGCGCCCGGCATGTTGGCGACGCAGTAATGAACAACATCGTCGACAACGTAGGTGGGCTCTGCGTGCGTGGTGGCTTTGGACGTTTCAAAGCAGCCACCCTGATCGATCGCCACGTCCACGACGACCGCACCGGGTTTCATTTTCGAGATCAGCTCGCGCGAGACCAGCTTGGGCGCAGCAGCGCCCGGGATCAGAACCGCGCCAACAACCAGATCTGCATTGGTGACTTCTTCCTCCAGTGCAGCTTTGGTTGAATAGACAACCTTGGCCGAGGCCTCGAAGTGGTTTTCCAGCTTCTCCAGAACTGCAGGGTTACGGTCCAGAATGGTCACGTCCGCGTGCAGGCCGACGGCCATCTGGGCCGCGTTGAAACCAACAACGCCACCGCCGATGACCACAACTTTGCCCGGCTTCACACCAGGCACGCCGCCCAGCAATACGCCCAGACCGCCCTTGGCCTTTTCCAACGCGCTGGCCCCGGCCTGGATCGACATGCGACCGGCAACCTGGCTCATCGGTTTCAGCAGGGGCAGACCGCCATTGTCGTCGGTGACGGTCTCATAGGCGATACAGACCGCGCCCGAGTTGACTAGATCTTTGGTCTGCTCTGGATCGGGGGCCAGATGCAAATAGGTATAAAGGATCTGACCTTCACGCAGCATGGCGCGTTCCACGGCCTGAGGTTCCTTCACCTTCACGATCATCTCTGCATTGGCAAAGATATCGGCTGCAGTTGCAGCAATCTCGGCTCCGGCAGCCCGATAGGCGTCGTCATCTGCGCCAATGCCAGTCCCGGCATTGGTCTCTACGATGACGTTGTGACCATGCGAGACCAGTTCCGCGACGCTTTCGGGGGTCAGGCCAACCCGATATTCATGGTTCTTGATTTCCTTGGGAACACCGATGAACATGTTCTTCACTCCTTGGATCGGATGATCATTTTGCCGTCGGCATGACGAACTCGGCACCTTCCGAGATGCTCTCGGGCCAGCGCTGCATGATGGATTTCTGCTTGGTGTAGAAACGCACACCCTCTTCGCCGTAGGCGTGCATGTCTCCGAACAGGCTCTTCTTCCAGCCGCCAAAGCCGTGCCAGGCCATCGGAACCGGGATCGGAACATTGACGCCGACCATGCCGACCTGAACCTGCTTGCCGAACTCACGCGCTACATTGCCGTCGCGGGTGAACAGCGACACGCCGTTGCCGAACTCGTGGTCGTTGATCAGTTGCAGACCTTCCGCGAAACTCGAGACGCGGACGCAGGACAGAACCGGGCCGAAGATCTCTTCCTTGTAGATCTTCATGTCGGGGGTGACGTTGTCGAACAGGGTGCCGCCAAGGAAATAGCCTTCCTCGTGGCCTTCGACGGTATAGTCGCGGCCATCGACCAGAAGGTCCGCACCTTCTTCGACGCCAGAGTCGATGTACCCTTTGATCCGGTCCCGCGCGGCTGCGGTGACAATCGGACCCATCTCGGCGTCCAGCTCAAGACCGTTTTTGACCTTCAAGGTTTCGGCGCGTTCTTTCAGGACCGGCATCAGCTTGTCGGCGGCATCGCCAACCAGCAGGGCAACCGAGATCGCCATGCAGCGCTCTCCGGCCGAGCCATAGGCCGCGCCGATCAGTGCGTCGGCTGCCTTGTTCATATCGGCATCGGGCATCACCAGCATGTGGTTCTTTGCGCCACCCAGCGCCTGAACGCGCTTGCCGTGCCGCGCACCGCCTTCGTAGATATAGTTGGCGATCGGTGTCGAACCGACGAAGGACACGGCCTTGACGTCGTCATTTTCCAGCAACGCATCCACGGCGACCTTGTCACCCTGAACGACGTTGAACACACCGTCGGGGAAACCGGCCTTCTGCATCAGATCCGCATACAGCAGCGAGGCTGACGGGTCGGTCGGCGACGGCTTCAGGATAAAGGTATTGCCTGCGGCGATGGCGATCGGGAACATCCACATCGGCACCATGACCGGGAAGTTGAAGGGAGTGATCCCGGCGACAACACCCAACGCCTGACGCGTGGTCCAGTTGTCCATGCCAGTGGAGACTTGTTCCGTGTAATCGCCCTTGAGGAGTTGCGGAATGCCGCAGGCAAACTCGATGATATCAATGCCGCGCTCAACTTCGCCTTGGGCGTCGGTGAACACCTTGCCGTGCTCAACCGTGATGGCACGGGCCAACTCGTCCTTATGCTCGCGCACCAGGGCCAGGAAGTTGTTCATCAGGCGGGCACGGCGGATCGGAGGCGTGTTCGACCACTTGGGGAACGCAGCTTTGGCAGCGGTCACCGCGTCGTTCACTGTCTGTACAGTCGCCAGTGACACTTCGCCGGTTTGCGCACCGGTTGCGGGATTGAAAACAGGCTGAGTATTCTCACCGGAAGGAGCAGTGATTTGGCCATTAATGTAGTGGCCGATCAAAGCGATCGGGGATGCATCTTTCATGATGTCAGTCCTTTTTGGGGTTAGAAGTCAGGGGTTATGGCAGGTCAGCCAATACCTCTCCAAGTGTTTGACAGAGTGTCGTTATTTCGGGTTCCGAGATGATCAGTGGTGGCGACAAGGCGATGATGTCTCCGGTGACACGGATCATTATTCCGGCGTCCCAGGCCCGTTTCATCGCATCATAGCCTCTTGCACCTGGCGCACCCTCTCGTGGTGCCAGCTCAACCGCGCCCACCAATCCCAGATTGCGGATATCGATGACGTTCGGCAGACCTTTGAGGCTGTGAAGTTGATCTTCCCAGGGCTGCGACAGCAATGCAGCGCGGCGGAATAGATCATTCTGCTTGTAACTCTCTAGCGTAGCCAGCGCAGCGGCGCAGGACACAGGGTTGGCGGAATAGGTATAGCCGTGGAACAGCTCGATCGGCGCATCAGCGTTTTCCATAGCCGAGGCATAGATCTTGTCGGATACAATGACCGCACCCATCGGAATAACGCCGTTGGTCAGGCCTTTTGCGGTCGTGATGATGTCGGGCTTCACATCGAAATACTCCGATGCAGTCGCGGTCCCCAAACGACCAAAGGCGGTGATGACCTCGTCGAAGATCAGCAGAATGCCATGGCGGTCGCAGATTTCCCGTAGCCGCTTCAGATACCCTTTGGGCGGAAGGAGAACACCGGTAGACCCGGCCATCGGCTCAACGATCACGGCCGCAATGGTCGAGGCGTCATGCAAGGCAACCAGACGTTCCAGATCATCCGCCAGTTCCGCACCGTATTCCGGGCAACTGCGTGAGAAGGCGTTTTTCTCCAGATCATGCGTGTGACGCAGGTGATCAACGCCGGTCAGAAGCGTGCCGAAATGCATGCGGTTCTTGACGATACCGCCAACCGAAATACCACCAAAGCCGGTCCCATGATAACCACGCTCGCGCCCGATCAGACGTGTACGGGCCCCATCGCCACGCATCCGGTGGTAATGCAAGGCAATCTTGAGCGCCGTATCAACGGACTCGGATCCCGAGTTGGTAAAGAAGGCATGGTTCATCCCGTCCGGCATCATTGCGGTCAGTTTCCCTGACAGTTCGAACGCCTGAGGGTGGGAGAACTGGAAGTTCGGCGCATAATCCAACTCGTGCACCTGTTTCTGCACCGCTTCAACGATCAGCGGGTCACGGTGACCTGCATTGACGCACCACAGCCCGGCAGTGCCGTCCATGACCTTGCGGCCATCGGAACTGGTGTAATACATCCCCTCGGCCGACTGGATCATCCGGGGCTCGCGAAGGAAATCACGATTGGCTGAAAACGGCATCCAAAACGATGACATTGTGTTGGGTTGATCGAGCACGTTCATTCCTCGTGAAGCAGATTTGCATTTGATGACAAATCCTTGCAGAGTTCAGACCTTCCGCACACCCGGCTTTGTCTTAATCTGTAAGTTATTGAAAAAAATCGTTGGACCCCTAGAATGCTTTCGATCCAAAGCAAGAAAGCACTAGAGTAACGGTTTTGTCATCAGATCTCGAAACAGCCCGTCGTCTAAAGTTGATTCGGACGACCAAAGGCCTCAGTCAACGTGAAATGGCCAAACGCGCGGGAGTGGGTAGCGGGACGATTTCTCAAATCGAAAGTGGATCAACTCAACCTTCCGTGGCACTTCTCAAAAAGATCCTTGCCGCAGTAGACGTCAACTTGGGTTTTTTCTTCAGTTTTGAATTGCAAAACGAGGAGTCGTTTTATTACCCGCACGAAAGAATGCGCGATCTTGGATCACCCGGAGTTTCCTATTTACTTGTTGCAGGTGAGCGCCGTGACAGAAAACTTCAGATGCTCATAGAAGAGTACGATGTCGGTGCTGACTCGGGCCGATCAGAACTGTCGCACGAAGGAGAGGAATGCGCGGTTGTGATAGAGGGTCGTCTTGAAGTCACAGTAGATGGGCAGTCCAGGGTTCTGAGCCCCGGGGACGCGTACTACTTCTCAAGCATTTTGCCACACAGGTTTCGGAATGCCGGTGATACGCCGTGCAAAGTGATCAGCGCATGCACACCTTCATCGTTCTGACTGAGTCACAAGAGCTCTTTTGTGAGCGTTTTCAATATTTTGCGGGATGGTGAAACTCGACGACCAACTTAGAATGTAGAAATGAAATCGACATTCACAACCAGGGGCCATTTGTCGAATTTCTTACGCGATCCCGGACGGCGAACTCTCTTCAGATTTCGCGCTTGCAGCGAATGACCGGTTCGGGGCCGCTGCACTGCGGCACCGTCCAGCAAGATGAATGACCGGTTTGGGCCGTCCATGAGGATAGCGTGGCTTGTTGTTCGGCCGATGCTGCGCTGTCTCCAAGTTCTGGAACGAGCCCGTTGCAGCCGCTGTACTGCCCGTAACTATTCAGTTGTCCCTTCAGGCAACCCGGCTTTCCGCAATCCGTCAAGATAGCGCTCCAAATCGCCTGTGTTATTAAAATAGGGCAGGTTCTCTCGAAGTTGAGCGATTGTTAAATGAGGCAGCAATTCCAGAAGCTTTCCGAGTGCGGCTTCTGCTTCTGCAAACTGTCCCAAATTTCCTGCACTCGCGGCCAGCGTACGATACCCGCCCGGAAACTGAGGGTTTGCCTCAACGGCTTTTCTCGCCCACCCGACAGCTTCCTCATCCAAGCCAGCCACAAAAGCGGCAATTGACAAATAGCCATACCAGGTCGCGATATGAACGTCGCGCGGGCTTAGACGAAATGCGGCTTCATACTGTTCGAGTGCCGCATCATATTTGCCCGCAACCCCGAGAGCAGCCCCCAATAGAGCAAGGTTTTCAGCTTCTTTCGGGTTGGCGACGACGGCACGCTCGTAGTACCCGAGCGCGGCATCGTGGTTGTTCGAAAAGAAGTGGACGAGCCCTATCGACCTGAGCGCTTGAGAATCCTGACTATCCAACGCGAGACCACGTTCGGCGCTGAGGAGGGCCTCCTGAAATGAGTCTTCCCGCGACTCGCTCCAGCCAAAAAAACCGTCCATCAGATACGTCACAGCCAAAACACTATGAGAGTTTGCCTGGTTCGGTTCTAAGTCGATGGCTTGACGCAGAAACCGTTGCGCTTTGGCATTGTCGTCTTTGGTATAGCGCAGTAAGTGCCAGTAGCCGCGCATGAAGGCGTCCCAAGCATCGAGATTGCGCGTTTCCATTCGCTGAGCGCGCTTAAGTTCTGCGGAAAGGTATTCGGGGGCGACCGATGTGACGATACGCCGGGTGATCTCGTCCTGGACTTGAAAGATGTCCTGTAGCTCCCGATTGTATCGCTCCGCCCATATGTGTTTGTCCGCAAGCGCGTCGACAAACCGGGCCGTGATCCGGAGACTGTCGCCGGATTTTCGGACGCTGCCCTCCAGAATGTACTGAACTCCAAGTTCGCGTGCGGCATCCTTAATGTCCACAGAGACGTCCTTGTACGCAAAGCTGGAGTTGCGACTGATGACAAAGAAAAGCCCGAAATCGGATAGATCTGAGATGATGTCCTCGGTCATCCCGTCCGCAAAGTACTCCTGCTCCATGTCGCCACTCATATTTGCGAAGGGTAGCACCGCAATTGAGGGTTTATCAGGCAGGGGCAGCGCTGAACTAGCAACTGGCACCTGTTCTTGATTGGACGCCCACGGTTTTTGCCACGCAATACCGAACACCCCTCCCAAAAGTGCCAGGATGGCGACAGCGAATGCCGCCGGGAGCCAGCGCGCCAGCGTCGGCCTTGCCACGCCGATAACCTTTCCTGCATCCTCCGGCCCCAAGAGCACACGGTATGCGCGAACTGGCTCTGCAATGTTCTTGACTTTTAGCGCGCCAAGCGACTCGAAACCGGCCCCAAATTTCGTTTTGACTTGGTCGAACGCCGTTCCCGATATGCAGATGCCGCCTGGATCAGCCATGGCCTCGAGGCGCGCGGCAATATTGACGCCGTCGCCGTAGATGTCGTCGTCTTCGACGACTACGTCGCCTAGATTGATCCCTATGCGAAATTCGATGCGGTCGTCCTCGGAGAGTTCGGCATTGTAGCCGGCTACATTGCGCTGGACAGTCACGGCGCAACTTATGGCCTCGACGACGCTTGCAAATTCGACGAGCGCGCCGTCGCCCATGAGCTTAACAACGCGACCGCGATGTTCGGCGATCTCCGGATGGATGATTTCGCTGCGCAATTTTTTGAGGCGGGTTACAGTTTCTTCCTCGTTGGCCTCAGTCAGGCGGCTGAAGCCAACAACGTCGGCTGCGAGTATGGCGGCTAGGCGGCGCTCCATCGACCACCCTCCCTAGCTACAGATTCTAGCGTATCAGCCTCGAAGAATCCATTGCCGGAGAGAAAATGCAGTCATCGTTCGGTGATATATGGTAGCTACATGACCAACTTCTGGACTCCGAAATTCCCATAGCAATTGTTTTTAGCCTCGATAGAAGCCGTGACGAGGAAGCTCCATCTGGCTTCTGGATTTCCAAGGCCCCTTTTGTTGTGCACAGTCGGCTTTGGGAAACGCTTAGATCTCGCACGTGCAGCGAATGGCAGCTTCGGTGAAAGCTGCACTGCGGCACCACCTGGCAAGATGAATGACTGGTTTGGGCCGATCTGTCACAGATCGCGTACCCATCCTTCTCATACAGTCGCACTTCGCGGCTGACGCTATTAAATTTGGAGTTAGGAAACTGGGGCGATTGTCCGGGATATTGAGAGTAGAGACGGATTTTCGAGTGAACAAGCCTCTGATAGGAGTAGACCTTCGACAAAACAGAACCCGACTGGCGCCCATGAGACAACACCGTTGTTTCCGCGGCTCCTTTCCAATTGATGATCTTTCAAGACAATTAACATTGTTCAGAAGACCCTGCACGCTGATCCAAGTCCAGTACCGCAGGGTCGATCATGCGGTTTTTTGCGCTCATCCTGACGGAATTCCGCATGGCTTCACTTTGGCGAAGCAATCGCCGGAAACGCGACTCGTCGAGCATAAGTAGTGTAGAGGGAGCCAACGCCCGCACGTTAACGCGAC
This sequence comes from Ruegeria sp. HKCCD9138, assembly GCF_057220975.1. Taxonomy (NCBI): domain Bacteria; kingdom Pseudomonadati; phylum Pseudomonadota; class Alphaproteobacteria; order Rhodobacterales; family Roseobacteraceae; genus Ruegeria; species Ruegeria sp. HKCCD9138. Next base: position 20,159 of record NZ_JBWVAZ010000017.1, read on the forward strand.
GGGGCCGTTTCAACAACATGGCCAATTGCCCGAACATTTCGCCACGACCTAACCGCGTAGTGTGTCTGCCGAACTCCACTTCGACTGCGCCAGAAGCGATGAAGTACACACTCCGGGCGAGTTCATCTTTGGAGATGATGGTGTCACCGGCATTGGCATAACGGGTAAGCAGTGCTCTGCTGAGTTTTCTCAGTGATGCTTTGTCGAGATCAGAGAATAGCGGGAACTGCCGGACCAGATCCCGTCTTTTGAGGGCGATGTCCAGTACCGGACGCCCTTCAGTTAAAGCACGTCGTGCCGCCACTTCTTGCATCAACACCGAATAGAGTTCTTCGCCTACCAGGCCGTCCTCGCGCATGACGGCGTATTCACGCTCTTCCAGTCGCAGTGCCGTCCTTCGGATGAACCGCCGCTCCAGCTTTTCGGCATAGCCCGGATATTGCAGCCGCAATCCGTCAAGTGCGGCTTCAACTGCCTCGGATCGGCGCGCCAACAAGTCATCAAGCAATTCCGCAACCCTGCGACCGTGGATCCGGCGTATTCGGCCACGGACAAATCCATCGAGATCCCGAAGGATCAGGCGTTGCATGAGCAATCTTTCAAACCGATCCGTCGTAATACGCGTGAGTGGAAACGAGATTCGAAGCCGGTTGTGAAGAAACACGGCGATCCGAAAAGACCTGCCGTAGACGACGGACCGATTTGACGCACGCTGATAGCCGATCCGGCCTCCGGTCCGAGCGCCTTCAATGAGTCTATCCGCGTCGGACAGAATTTTTTCACTCAGAACCGACGACATGGTGCGCTCTCGCATTCGGGCTAACACGGAATCTCGCTCCGCACCGGCCAGTGCAATCAGGCCAAGCGTGATCCGGTCACGGTCAAGGATCTGAGCGCTGTCTTCGGCGGCCTTTACAGCCTCGTCGAGGCGTTCGCTGAACTGTTTGGCTTCGGTTCTGACGATATCGTGGGTCAGGTTGTAGTTTTCTGCGGTGCGGGACACGTCCTCGCGCACTGATTGCAAGGCGACCGCGACCACCTGGCGTGATAGGGCCGTATCAAGCGGAGAGAGCTTGTCGAGCCCCAGCTTTGTGATCACCGAGCGCAAGGTTGTGCCCTGAACAATCAGCGTAAACAGCGTAAAGCCTGTGGCCAGGATGCCAACAAGACGCTTGGTCTCGAGCGGAATATGCGTGCTTTCGGTGACTGCCAGCGCCAGCGCCAGAGTCACGGCACCCCGCAGCCCACCCCACAGCATCGCGGTGCGATAGGGGCGGTCCACTGCTGGCGAAAGACCGATTGTCGTGAGCAATGGCAACAACCCGAACAGAACCGCCGCCCGCGCCAGTATTGCAGCAAGAACCACCACAGCCAACAGGCCAAAGTCAGACGGTCGCACGCCTTCCAACAATCTCGGTATCAGCAATGCTGCAAGAATAAAGATCAGAGCCCCGGCCCAATGCGCCAGAAGGTCCCATACTTCTTGCAGATTTGCCCAAGCGACCGGTGACAATCGACCGGGGCCGGTCAGATTGAGAGTAAGGCCTGCCGCCACAACAGCGATGACACCCGAAGCACCGATGCTTTGTTCAGCAACGATATAAGAGAGATACGGCAGCGCAACGGAAACTGAAATCTGCGCCATTTCCCAGCGGTCTACGAAAGCCATCAGCCAAACCGCCATGCGCGCCATGAGCCAACCGGTGAGTACTCCGCCTAAGATCAACAGAGGAAATTGCCCCAAGGCTTCACTTAGTAAGGGATCGGGTCTTCCGAGCATGACAAAGCTCATGAATAGCCCAAAAAGAGCAATCGCTGCGGCATCGTTGAGAAGGCTTTCGCCCTCGATAATTCGTGACAGCCTGCGTGGTGCGGAGATGGATCGAAAAATGCTGACAACCGCTGAGGGATCAGTTGTCGACACAATAGCACCGATCAACAGGCAGGCGGCCAGCGGCAATGTACTTACCCAACTGAGCGCGTAGCCAATAGAAAGTGTAGCCACAATCACTGCAACAACGGCCATCATCAGGATGGGCATCCAGTCGTCCAGCATCCTGCGAAGGTTCATGCCGAGTGTGGCCTGAAAGAGCAACGTTGGCAGGAAAACATAAAGGAATACGTTAGACCGGATCGGCAGATCAATGATCGCTTGCGCCCCAGGGTTCAGGGCATCCGTCAGGTCAGTGTTGAGAAAAAAGGTCGCGCCAAGCCCGATCACCACCCCCAGGACGGCGAGAATAACGCTGAAAGGCAAGCGCAACCGAGCAGCCAGTGGCTCCGCCACGCCGATTACAACAAAAAACGAAGTGATGATGGTCGTAATGACGACTATATCCATCAATACCTATTACCTGAGAACTCGAACTAAGGGAATCCAACCTTCAAACCGGATCGACCCTGTGGGATCAAAATGTGAACTTACACACGTCCAGAATGTGTAGTTGCAGCGAATGTCAGGAATGACGGGCCGCAGTGCGACACCAGCACGGTGAGTGAACGGCAGGTTTGGGCCGCCTGTGAAAGCGACCCAACTGCACTAGATTTCAATGGCTTCGGCGATAGCTAGAGCGTCTTCAAGTTCGACGCCCAGATACCTAACTGTGCTGTCCATCTTGGTATGTCCAAGAAGCAACTGCACGGCGCGCAGGTTGCCAGTCTTCTTGTAGATCTGGGTTACTTTGGTACGCCGCATTGAATGCGTTCCGTATGCGCTTGCCTCAAGGCCGATGGATGTGACCCAATCACGGACGATCCGCGCATACTGGCGTGTTGAAGTGTGCAAGCGCTCATGGAAGCGGCCAGGCCAAAGATACTCCGAGCCAACCATGAGATCATCCTCCATCCACTTTTCGACTGAAGCACGTGTGCCCTCGGAAATCTCGAAGCGGACTGGTTTCTGAGTTTTGCTTTGCAGGACGGAGGCGCGCTCTTTGATTTGTCCCGATGCCATCACGTCGACGACTTTCATCCTCACAAGATCACAGCCGCGAAGTTTGCTGTCGATTGCCATATTGAACAGCGCGAGGTCACGATGGTTCTCGGCCAGTTCAAGTCGAACTCGGATCGCCCAGACGTGCTTTGGCTTCAGCGGTCTTTTCTGGCCAACGATACGTCCTTTGTTCCAGGCTGGGCGAAGCGCGCGAATGGCCGGTAAGTTTGGTGTTTCCATGTCTGATCCTCCGATCCGCCATGCCCTCCCAAAGCGACAACCCGACGTTGACGAGGCACCATATCAGAGGATTGCTGCGCTGCCTCCGAGGTCTGCAGTGAGCCCCACTGTGACCGATGCTGCATCTGCATCCCGCATTGCTGACACTAACCGCGTTTGTGAAATCTGGAACTCGCTGAATTCAAACTAAAGGGACAAGCAGGTCATTCGAGCGGAGAATTTTACCGTTCCTATCGGCCCCGAATATCCGTTAAAACTCTTGTCCACTTCTCTGCGTCGCGGCTCGCAATTCGGATCATTCGTCGCTGGTGCGGACCGACGCCGTTGTAAGATGACATAGCCTAGAGCAAAGACGTCGTCTGACAACTTAGGCAATCTATGGACCGTCGGTCATACAAACCAGCCGCACTCGTCAAGCCAACCGCGCATCCGCTGGCTCAACCCTGGGTCTTGTGTTCCGTTCATCCCTCGGACCATCACCCGGACGCGGTTGTAATCTGCTTGCACGAACGTTGCGCGCTAGCCGCTGCGCCCACGAATTTCTCCGCCACCGATAATGGGATACTCAATCATTGTTCCAATTACCCCTGGATTTTTTCCTCTCCGTCATAAACGCATTTCAGAACTTTCTTTGCGTCGCCCTGCATGAAAAACTCGCCAGGGCCCCGTCTTCCACAAAAGTTCCACGCAAGATCGTGGCATTTTCATCATCACAGGCGCCAAGAGCCAGAAGAGCGGCAAGCGTAGCGCAGGTAAACAAAGGTTTCATAGCGTTCCGTCCTTATCGGGGCGACAGGTCATCACCGCATTGCAAGGCAGCGGAATGAAGAAACATGTGGCGTCTTTCGCCACTGCGTCTGGTCCAACCGAGATTCCGTCACGAACTTTGGTAATTGGCGCGCAATTGATCAACTGGTCGCGATAAGCGGCAGTACTTCGGATGACAGAGGTTGATCTTTGCATATTTGGTAGATCAGCAGAGAAATGGTGGATTGGGTTGGGCTTCTTGTCGCTTAAGGTTTAGCCATTGCTAAGGCGAGTGCGGCGTAAGGGTCACCAGAGCAGTCGCGACCACAATTCGACGTGACAAGGCCCAGTTCAATCGCTCCCTCTAGAGATAGTTCGCCCGCTAGAATCGTGTCTAAGACTCGACGCGTCGTGTAGACAAAAGGAGCATCTTCAAACCTTCCGGCGGACATTTTTGCGGCGGTTCGAGGCGGGGTTCGTGATATTGTCAAACCATTGGTACCTTGGACAATATCCAGCCAAGCGAACTCTCTCATCAGGAAGACATGCGCGCTACTGGCGCCCGCAGCCGACTGCGTTGCGGCATTCAGCCGATCTTGCAGTGCGTCGATCGTGAGGCCAGTTTTGTGCGCGCGCCACGCGTGCAGTGACAGGCCCTCGGCTTTACTCCATTGTTGGTCCAGAAGGATACCGTTTTCATCGGCGTCCAGTATGGCCGTATTTGCTGCCTTAGCTGCAGGGTTCTTGTGCAGAAAAAACGCGAACATCAACTCTCTGGCGCAGGCGTGCGCGGTGCCGCTGCTTGCAAGCAACACACATAACCCAACGACGGAACCTATCAGTTTATCCTTCATACACCCTGTTCCCATCCATCCATGTCTCGCTCACTTTGATGTCGGAAATGGCAGTTGCATCCACGGCGCGGGGATCCTCTTCAAGGATCACCATATCCGCGAGCTTGCCTTCTTCTAGACTGCCGATCACATCCTCTGACTGGCACTGCCACGCGGCGTTTATCGTGACAGAGCGGATCGCGGATTCCACGGATACACGTTCCTGCGGAGCGAGGATTGTCTGGGGTTCCTTCCAAAGGTCACGCGCAACGGCGACCCGAATCTTGTGAAGGGTTCCGAACGGTGAAACCGGCGCGTCGCTGTGGATCGTATAGATCAGCCCCGCGTCTTCAGCTGCTGCACACCTGTCCAGAAGTTCGACCTTGCGAGGGCCGAACACGCTGTCGCGCATCGCATGCCCCCAGTAATGCACATGGTTGATCAGGAAACTGGGATGCACGCCCAACTCGACCATGCGTGCGATCTGATCGTCATGGAGGATTGACGCATGCTCGATGCGCGTTCGCCTGTCTGACATATCCAATCCGCTGCGGGAGGCGAACTCGACCGCATTCAGGATCGAGTCGATCGCAGCATCTCCGTTGCCGTGAATGGCAAGCTGCCAGCCCGCTTGTGCGACTTCGTTGACACGCAGGATCAAATCCTCGGGTTCCACGTAATTCAGCCCTACCGAGAGGTCAGAGAAGTAAGGGGCGCGCTGGCGACCCGTAAGGCCTTGGTTGGAACCATCTGCAACGATCTTCCAACCGGGCGCCCGGACAAAATCGTTGCCCCAATTGGGCTCGATGTCGCCAAGTTTGATTGCGCCAAGATCATAGATGAAAGACCGAACGCGCGCTTTCATCGATCCATCCGTGTACTGATCGCGAATGGCTTCCAGTTCGGTAAGACCTGTCACCACACCTGCCGCCATATCCGTAAGCGTGGATATGCCGTGCGGAACAGACATATCACCGACGCGCGACACAGCGGGTCCGAAACCCGATCCGAGGATTTCCGTCACATCCTCATTCATGAACAGGATCGGCAGGAAGGCGGCTTGTCCCAGCAGAACACCATTGAGCGATCCGTCTTCGTACCGACCAAACTCCGTTCCGGTTGGTGCCTCCGAGGCATTCATGTAACCGACAAGACCCAAGGCGACAGAATTCACGTAGGCGATATGTCCTGACGCGTTCAGAACAAAGGCTGGCCTATCCGGTGCAATCTCGTCCAGCTCCCGTGTTGTCAGATCGCGGCTGGGTTCAAGAAGGCTGGGATCAAATTGTCTCCCGACAAGCCACGCGTCCGGATCGGGAAGATTTGCCGCCGCTTGCCGCAGACCGTTGACGGATTCTTCAAACGTTTCAAAAACAAACGGTCCGATGTCGACCGCGTCCGACAGTGCGGCAAGCAGTGTCAGGTGCATATGGGGTTCGATAAAGCCCGGCAGCACTGTGCGGCCATCTAAATCGACCGTTTCTGCACCACTTCCTGCCAGCGCAGCCATATCTGCGTCGGAACCAAAGCCGAGGATCCGGTTGCCACGAATGGCCAGTGCGCTGTGCTGCGAAAAGGCGGCGTCTACAGGCAAGACAGTGCCGCCGCGGAAAACGACCGTGCGCTGCGCCTGCGCCCGCACAATCGCAGGCGCAGACAGCGCGAGCGAAGCGGCAAGGGTCGATTGCATGAAGTCGCGGCGTTTCATCAATTCTCCCTCCACAATGGCACCTGATCGCCAGTGATCAGGGGATCACTATGGTCCAGAAGACGACGCGACCATTGGTTAACTCGGTCCCATTGATGGATAAAAATCCTTGCAACGGACCCCATTTAGTCGAGGTTACACGCTTTCGATACACGGGCAAAAAGAAATGCGAAAAACGGATGTGACCCTTTTCCGCGTCACAACTGAATCATCGCCCTCGTCTTCTCTGGCAGGGACTGCATTCAGTGTTGGGGGTTTTTCTACATAAGAAGCCTAAAATGTGAGCAGAGTGGCACATTGTTTTCATTCTGCCGCGGAAAACAGGTACTCATATGCCTGAGATGATCTGCCGTGTGACTCCCGGCAATGCGGTCACACCGCGATGGCGGTAACAAAGCCTGGTTGCGACGACCATGAGATTTGGGTCAACCAATGTTGCCGACTTAAGACAGGGCACAGACAGGAGTTACAGATGAGATCACTAATTTTCGCGTCTGCCTTGTCGATTGGTGCCAGTACCTCCCATGCTGGTGAAGAGGTGACTTTCATCCTTTGCACCGGGGATATGCTGCGCGTTGAACTTGTCGAGGACGAGCCGAGGCGGAGCTTCGTTCGTGTGTCGATGGCAGCAAGCATTGCCGATAGCGAAAGCAAAAGCGGCAATCTGTATGTCGAACAATCAGACGCGAGTGTAGAAGCCTATGAATTTGAGCCCGAGTTCAAGCCAAGCACCAAACTCAGGGCTCAACCATCTTGGTCAGGATCGGCACCGGGCGTTCATATCGCGATCATGCGGGCGGGTCAGTCTAGTAACGCGTTTATTCAGCTTGACGACGTAAGCCTAGCGGGAAATCTGCTCTGCACATGGTGATGTTGTGGGTTGGTTGGGAAGCCGTTTTGACATCGGTCTATCCAAAATCGAAACTAAGATTGGTTTTGACAGATTTGCACCGCTGCTCTCAGAATTGCTAGTCCGCTATTGGAGCAATATGATCATACAGATGAAAAACTTGGGTCACTTCCTAATAGTATGTTTGTTGATTGCCAGCGCGGTACCGTCCATCGCTCAGGTACTCGAACACCCCCTGCGCCCACCAAAAACAGGAAACCCACAAGCTACGCTCCAATCGTTCGTTGATGCCATGGACGAGGTTTATGCGATCGCCACCGCGCCGGATGCGCGCGGTGCAGATACTGTCTTGCCGCTTTGGCGCGCCGCAGCGACCATCGATATGTCATCCTTTCCGCCCGAGATTCGCCGAAGTCAAGCGGTCGAAGTCGCGCTTTTGCTGGACGAAGTCATAGATCGGGTCGGATTACCGAATATGGAAGACGTACCGGCGCAAGAACTCGATCCACCGGGGAAGTGGCGTATCCCAAATACGCCGATCACCATCGTTTATGTCGAAAATGGCCCCCGCGCCGGCGAATACCTATTTTCGGCACAAACTGCCTTGAACATACGGGACTACTACGAAGCAGTCCGCGATTTGCCGTACATTAACGAGGCAACGCCCGGCTTATACACCGCCTATCTCACCACCCCGGGTTCTGGTATCGCGCTGAGGTGGAGCGAAGGCCTGCCCGATTGGAGCAAGCGCATCGCGTTTGAGCAAACGTACTGGCAATGGTTGGCGCTCGCGTTTGCGATCCTCGTTCTGGCGCTGGCCTTCATTCCGGCCCTCCGCCTGGCGCGCGCAACTGCGGTTGCGGACAAAGCCGAAGAACACCGAAAACGCCGTTCGCTTTTCCTAGCAGTTGCCGTGCTGCTCGCGTTTTCCATTGCAGTCAGTTGGTTTGTAAACGACCTCGTCAATCTAACCGGGGACATGCAAATCACGGTCGTCTACGCGCTTGCAGTTTTGCGCTACATCCTGATTGGATGGATTGGCATTGTCGCGATCAACGTTCTGGTGGATGTGTTTAGCCAGTGGAAAGGGTTGGAACCGAACTCAGCAGGTGCGCTTTTGCTGCGCGTCGCCAGTTGGATTCTCGTAGGACTGTATTTGTTTATCCTGGTCATTGCAGCTGCGCAACAATTTGGCTTTCCAGCCTACTCAGTTGTTACCGGATTGGGCGTAGGAGGTATTGCCATTGGGCTTGGAGCGCAGGCGCTGGTGCGCGATGTCTTGTCAGGGGTCTTTTTCCTTGTCGACGACGCTTTCCGCGAAGGAGAATATGTTGAGGTCGGCAAAGCCAAAGGAACCGTTGAGAAAATCTCGATCCGGTCCATGCAGCTACGCCACCATCTCGGCGCCGTGCACACGATCCCCTACGGAGAGATCAAACAGCTAACCAATTTCAGCCGTGATTGGGTCGTCGTACGCTTGCAGTTCACGGTGCCTTATGAGGTGGACCCAAAAGCAATCAAACGGATTTTCAAACAGATCGGTTCTGAAATGATGGAAGATCCAAATTACAGCGGAAAATTCATAGAACCCTTCAAGAGCCAGGGTGTCTTTGAAATCGATGATGTCGGTATGGTCGTCCGTGGCAAGTTCATGTCCAAGCCCGGCGAGCAACACGCCATTCGCGCTGAAATATACAACCGGGTCAAAACGGCATTCGAAAGGGAAGGTATCGATTTTGCAAGACGCGAAGTGCGCGTTGCCATTCTAGACCGAGACGAAGATGAAGAGCAGAGTGACGATGGCCTCAGAGCAGCGACGGCAGCGGCAGGGATTACTTCTACCACCGCGAGCTAATCTCAAACATGTCTAATGTCCTCACCGAGATCGCATTGTTTCCAAGCTGCAAAAAGGTTCTTGGATAGCCTTTTCAAGGACCATGGGCTTTGGACGTCAAACCGCTCATTCAACTTACCGAAACTATCTTGGCCACAACACTTCTGCAGCAAAAGGCAGACTCCTTCCCAATCGACGGGTACAGCGCGCAACACTTTAGTGCCTATGGGCCTGAAACCGACTTGCGGCGCTACGGCAGTCCGGTACAGCAAAACTCTGAACAACGGCTTTGTCCGCTGACTGTAAGTTCGCCTGAACCCCGTGATCGCAGTCTCGCGGCGAATGTCCGGAAAGCGGGCTGCTACCGCAGCATCTTGACCCGTTGGCCAACGGCAGCTTAGGGCCGCCTCCCATCAAATCAATGAGCGCTTCTAGAGTAGGTTTCGGTCGAAACACTCCACAGATGCTTGTAGTGCGAAAGTCGGTCTCTTGTTACTTTCTACGGAGAACAACAACGAGGTGCCAAACTTCGCATGCGTATTTGCTCGTCTCAGCCTCATAGAGCCGCGCGAGACGGCTGTAAAACTCGGCCATAAGCTGGTCGAGCATTTCAGCGCTGTCGCAGTTGGGACCGAACAGTTGCGTTCTCAAAGTGGAATCGGCAAAGGCCCGGGTGTATCCAACGTATTTCTCGGCATAGGTGCCAGGATCGTCGATATACTCCTTGAAGATGTCGTCGGCTTTGACCGGGGCAGGTTCCACACTGATCTGGCATATTTCGAACGCATCCTTAACGTCGGCGTTGTGCTCAAGAGCATTGCGTGCTTCTGCCTCTGTCATGAACCAAAGCGAGAACAAAAATGAATCGAGGCTATCGGGGCTAATGAGGCCGTCGTCAGCCATTGTCTTGGCCACAACCTGAATCGCGCGATAAATTCCGCGCCCCGATGCAGCGATGCCGTTGATCTCGGTTGGATCGGGAACAGAGCCAAGTGTTCCGACGACAAGATATCCTCCGGCGCGTAATTCTTGCGCCCGCTGTAGCAGATAGTGAGTCCAGTCGTCCTGCGCAATCCGTTCGACAGTCTGCAGGGCGTCGCCTTGCAGATCAGCAAACCAGACGGTTTCTGGCGAGTTCAGTTGAATGCCCTGGCTCAACCAATGGCTTGCAAAAATACACGTCCCGATCGACACCGATGCCGGAGATGCCACCTGATCGTAAAAGGATCCGATTGCTGCTTCGGTACGGATGTTCTGGGAGACATGCGAATAACCAGCTGGGCCTTCGACCAATTCAAACAAGGTGTTCCAGTCATTGCCAACCTGATCGGAATGGCAAACGACGATGGGCTGATCGCCGAACTTATCCAAACACGACTCTATGGCTGGTTTGACCATCTCAATGGAGTTGACACCTGGCCCGCACCCATAGTCCACGATCTTGAACTCGGTCTCAGGCTCATCCATTGAGGAAACCAAATTGCGAACAAGTGGGCTCAACAGACGAACCAATTGCAATTGGGCAGAGGAGTTTTCGTTGTAATCGACCATGCCTTCTGTCGATTTTCCCGATTGAACTTGCTGATCCGTCATTTGCTGGCCCTCAATTCGATATCGGCTATCAATGACAGAACATTACGGGTTCGGGCGCGGTCTGTCAGGTCAACCCATCAAAGAGGTTCCCGTGCATGCCGAATTCGGCTCATGCAACGTTCGTTGGCTGCGTCGTTGACACTGTGTGAGGCCCGATGCTGTTATCACAGCGAAAATCTTCTCCTGAGGAGCATACAGAATGAATGAGGCCGTGGACGGATCCACCGTTATCGACGAACGGATATTAATCTGTGACGACGATGTGGAATTCGCCGAGAATGTCTGTGTTTTCCTGCGTCACAAAGGCTACCAGATTGATCATGTGCCAAATGTTCCAGCGGCCCGCGAGAAGATTGAAACCGAGGATTATGATCTTTTCCTTCTGGATCTGGTCATGCCCGGCACAAGCGGGAAAGTCCTTTGTCGAGAAATTGCCTCGCGCTTGGATGCCGGGATCATCATGATCAGTTCGATCGACGACGATGCCGAACGCATTTCGTTGCTGGAGCTGGGCGCGGACGACTACATCATCAAGCCCTTCAATGACCTAGAGCTTTTGGCGCGCATCCGGGCGCTTATGAGACGTCGGCAAACGGGCCAGAAAACTCAAAAACGTCTGACCCGATTTGGTCCTTGGGAGCTTGTCGAGAACGAGCGGCATCTCAAACACGATGACGGGCGCGTGATCACCCTGACCTCGAGTGAGGCGCGGGTCATGCGGTTCTTCGTCGAGAATTCGGATGTTCTTTGCACGCGGGAAGACCTTTTGGCGGTTGCGCGCACGCGGCAGCACGGTGGGGCAGGGGACCGCAGCGTTGACGCCTTGATCAAGCGACTGCGATCCAAGATCGAGAGCGATCGTGCCAACCCGGAACATATCCGCACTGTCTGGGGGCAGGGATACATTTTCCGACCTAGTTAATTGTGCTTGTCAATTGGTAGGAAGACGCTCGCCCTCAGGCCGCCGCCTGCGCGGTTCTCCAAAGACACCGTGCCGCCCTGGTCGACAACAATTGTCCGTACAATTGCCAGGCCAAGCCCGCTGCCGGGCCCCTCAGCACCAAGCCTTTGGAATGGCTCAAATGCGGTCTCTAACTGCTCGACCGGGATGCCCGGCCCTTCATCGTCGATATGAATTGCGGCCATGTCATCTACTCTGGTCAGAGTAACATTTGTACGACCGCCATATTTGACCGCGTTCTCCAGAAGATTTCGCAGAACACGGGTGAGCGCATTGTGACGCCCGTTTACTATGGCAGATTGCTCGATGGTGTAGGTCACGTCGCGGCCTGCATCCACCTGCTCGTCAACCAGAGCTTCGATCAATGAGCGCAGATCCAATCGCACAAGATCTCCATCGTGGTGCGTTTCGCGATTGAGGTCGGTGACAGAATTTACAATCTCGCTGAGGGTATCCAACCGCTTGAGAAGCTGCACTTTGGGGTCCGTTGGCTCCAGCTTTTCGATGGCATCGTGCATCCAGGCAATCGGCCCTTTCAGGTCATGCCCAAGGCTGCGAAGCAAGGTGGTTTTGTATTCAAGTGCCAAAACAATCCGGGCTTCCATTCGGTTGAACGCGATGATCGTTTGGCGGATGTCGATGGCACCTGTCTCGATCAGCGGGCCGACCTCTTCGCCTCGGCCAATCAATTCGGCATTGACGGCCATAGCGCTGAGTGGGCGCATGACTTTCTGGATGAGAAATGCGAGCGTGCAAAGCAAGATAAGCGCGACCAGACTATCGATGGATCCAACAAAGACAAAAGGCGCGATGCTATTGTTTTTCATCAGCAAATAGCAGTTAAGCCAATCCGTGTCATCCTTGAGCCGGACCGAGAAAACGCTCACCAAAAACGCGTCGACGCTTTGTGCGTCTAGGGGCGTGCCCGAATGGCTCTTGAACAGTTGCAACAGCGCGCTTTGGTCCTGTCTGGCGTCAATGACCGTGTCCGCCACGGATAGTTCCGCGACAGCGATCCCGCGGTGTTCCAGTCGCGCTATCAGCCAGTCAGCTAGGTTCGGGCGCTGGCGGCCATCGGCCAGAGCGGTCGCTGCATCCTGAGGGCCTACTCTGACGCTCCATTCTGCGGGAAAGAATCCAAGCGCTGCTTCGGCGCGGTCGTCAGGCGGTACGCGGGCCAGGGTCGACACGACCTGAGCAAGAAAGGCATCGCCGCGATTTCGGATTTCTTCGGCGCGAGACTCGCGGATCTGGACCATATCGGTGGTAACCGAGAACACGCCGACTATCGCCCAGCTGATGAACACAATGCTCATAACTTGTGTTCGAAGTGTCAGATCATTCCAGCGCATCACGCGTAGGCTCCCAGTCCCATCCCTTTAGATTGGACGCTAGTTCAATTTCGGCTGCTTTCCCAACCGGAAATTGCATCTGTGGTGCAGCGGCGAATATGAGGGGTTTTGGCCCTGACCCAGAACAAGGCTGAGCCTGCGGTTCAGCCATCTCGCCCAGCTATGGGCCGAAAAGCCAATTGAATCAAAGTGTGACAAAACCTTGGGGCTAACACTGCGGGCTCCCACGTATTTCGCACAGACATGATTATTGGAGGCCCGTTATGAATTCGCATTCGTCCGTTCACCCGCAACTCGCCGGCGCACGTCGCGCACTCCGCGGCAACCTGATCGCCACTGGGGTGTTCAGCGGTGCCGTGAACCTGCTGATGCTGACTGGCCCGATTTTCATGCTTCAGATCTATGATCGCGTCATGTCAAGCCAGAGCGTGAATACGCTCGTGGCCCTCAGTACGCTTGTCGCCGGTCTGTATCTTTTCATGGCCCTGATCGACGGCGCACGCACCCGTGTTCTTGTCTCCATGGGGCATCGTTTCGAACAGAGGCTATCAAAAACGGCGTTTGACTGTTCGCTCGCAGAACCTTCACTACATCGCACATCCGGTAACCCGGCTGGGGCCATTCAGGATGTCGAAAAAATCCGTGGTTTCCTGTCCGGTCAAGGTGCTGGGGCGCTGTTTGATTTGCCTTGGATCCCGGTCTATCTGGGTCTGGTTTTTGCCATGCACATCTGGCTCGGTCTGGTTGGCGTCATTGGGGCCATCGCCTTGCTGGTGATCGCTGTTGTGACTGACATCAAGGTGCGCGCTGCGGCCTGTGTTCAGGCGCAACATTCTGGAAAACGGAGCCGCTTGGCGGAAGCAAGCCGCCGCAATTCCGAGATGGTGCGTGCCATGGGTATGCAGGCCAATCTCGGCAAATCGTGGCAGGACATCAATGACCTTCACCTGGGCGCAAGCGCCAAGGCAGCCAATACGGTTGGTGTTTCGGGCAGCTTCACCAAGGTGTTCCGCCTGGCCCTTCAGTCCGGTGTGCTTGCGGTTGCGGCCTATCTGGCCATCCACGGGCAGATTTCGGCAGGTTCAATCGTTGCGGCCTCTGTCATCATGTCTCGTGGCCTGCAGCCGATTGAAACGCTTGTCGGAAGCTGGCGCAGTCTGGTGGCCGCCCGTCAGGCATGGGCACAGTTGAAGGACACTCTGTCCTGCGATCAAGACGACGCCAGAATTTCTCTGCCCAAGGCCAAGAAGTCTCTGACCGTGACTGGTCTGATTGCTGCACCGCCTATGGTGACATCGGCTGTTCTTAAAGGCGTCGGTTTCGACATGAAGGCCGGAGAGGCGCTTGCCGTGATCGGTTCGACCGGCAGTGGTAAGTCGACCTTGGCCCGCACTTTGGTTGGCGCGTGGTCGGCTGCAAAGGGCAGCATCAGCCTCGACGGTGTGCCGATTGATCAGTACCTGCCCGAGGAACTCGGCCCCCAGATCGGTTTTCTGCCGCAGGATGTTGAACTGTTTGAGGGTACAATCGCCCAGAACATCGCGCGCTTTGATCCTGACGCAAAGGACGAGATGGTCGTTGCTGCGGCAAAAGCCGCCGGTGTGCATGAGCTGATCGCCAGTTTCAAAGACGGCTATGCAACAGCGGTAGGTGAGCGTGGGGCCGCCCTGTCTGGTGGTCAGCGTCAGCGCATTGCACTGGCCCGGGCGCTTTATGGCAATCCGTTCCTGGTGGTTCTGGATGAACCCAATTCAAACCTGGATGCCCACGGCGAAGCTGCCCTGAACCACGCGATCCAGGCTGCTAAAGCGCGCGGCGCGATTGTGATCGTCATCGCTCATCGGGCCAGCGTGCTCGGGTCTGTCGACAAAGTTCTAATCATGGACGACGGCCGCACCAGTGATTTCGGCCCAAGCGCCGAAGTGATGGAGCGTCTCCGTCAGCGCAATCAGGCGGCTGCCGCACAGGTCCGTCCGGCCGCACAGCAACCGGCTCAGGTGGCACAAGGCCAGCCTCAGCCGACGCAAGAGAACACTAACGAAACCCCTGTCGCTGCTGCGGGTTGATCCAGCCCCGCGCAGCAGCCAATCAAATGGAGGAAGTTATGAATACCGATACAAAACACAACGCCCAGACCGAAGCTTTCGTTGACCGGTCGTGGAAACCCATAGGCTTTGGCATAGCCGCAATTGCAGCACTGGCGATCGGCTTTGGCGGCTGGGCCGCAACCGCCCGCATGTCCGGTGCCGTTGTAACTGGCGGCAACGTCGTGGTCTCGTCCGACCTCCGGGCCGTTCAACACCCCGATGGAGGTATTGTCGGTGCAATCCATGTCGGGAACGGAGACCGGGTCGCTGCCGGTGACGTTGTTCTGACACTCGACGACAAGCTCTTGTCGGGCAGCCAGGTGCAGGTTGATGACCGCCTGATCGCGGTCGAAGCCCAGCTGTCGCGTCTGATTTCCGAGCGCGATGGTTTGGACGAGATCGAGTTGTCCCAGGAACTTGCCGCGCGAAAGGATGATCCCAAAGTACAACGCGCTCTGGCAACCCAACGTGCCGTCATGGAAGCCCGCCGTTTGTCTCAGGAGGGTGAAGTTGCTGCCTTCGAAGAACGGATCACGCAGACGGAACAGGAGATCTCGGGCCTTGAGGCGCAATATGCGGCCTCCATCGAAGAGATCGACCTGATCGACAGCGAGTTGGAGGGTTTGACCCAACTCTTTGAAAAAGGGCTGACGCCTGCAACCCGGATTACCATGCTGAAACGCCAGCGCAGCGGTTTGCTGGGCAACAGCGGTGGGCTAACCTCTCGCATTGCGGTTGCGCGTGGGCGGATCAGCGAGACCAGGATTAATATCCTGCAGCTGGAAAAAACCTTCCGCGAGCAAGTGATGAACGAAATTTCCGCGCTCGAGGTCGAGCTCGACAGTCTGAAGGAACGCCGGGCTGCTGCCGAACTGCAGCTGGCGCGCGTGGAAATTCGAGCACCGGCAGATGGTGTCATCCATGAATTGGGTGTGCATACTGAAGGAGGCGTTGTTGCACCGGGCGAGACTCTGATGCAGATCGTGCCGGAAAACGACGGGCTCGTTGTTACGGCCAGCGTCATGCCGCAGGATATCAACAATGTCTCGGTTGGTCAGGCAGCGACGGTCGTGATCTCAGCGTTCGATCAACACATCGCCCCAAGGCTTGATGGTCGTGTCCAGTTTGTCTCGGCCGATCTCAAAACCGACCCAATGACTGGAATGCCGTTCTACGAAGCGCGTGTGGCGTTGGATGAGAGCGCAGTTGATACTCTGGCTGACCGTCAGCTGAACCTGCTGCCCGGCATGCCCGCAGAAGTGTATATCGAGACCGGAGAGAGGACTCTGTTCCAGTACCTTGTCGACCCGCTCAGCAAGCAGATCCGAACAACTTTCCGGGAGGTTTGATCTGTAGCTCGAAATCACAGAGTGATTATACGTTTCGAAACGTGAAGTCACAACGAAACCAGCGTCAGAATTGGCGCTGGTTTTTTTCAATTTGCGTATCTTTGAAGCCCTTCAATTGCGCCGAACTTTCCACCGAGCTTCCTCGACGAATTTGACGCGGATCACAGAGGGCTCAGAGAAGAAAAATCACCGCTTAGAAAGAGATTTTGTCATACTTTGTAACAATTTACGCCGTGAATTCACATTGAAACAAACGGTAGGGGCAACCACCTTGTTTGTATACCCGAGGAGGACGTTTCTAACAGATTTTTGGGTGCCACGAACCAACTTTAATGAGGAGAATACCAATGACTATCAATACACATACAAACTTCGAAATTGCGGCTGATGACGTCATCGCTGTGACCCCGATCATGCCCGACCCGCGTTGCGGCACCCCGGTGCCACAGGATGGTGAGGACCTGACTGCGGTAACTCCGCTGCCGGCCGATCCGCTGGTTGCCGACCCCATCGAAGAGCTGGTCGCTGTGACCCCGCTGCCCTTTGGTGCCGTGCCTGCCAGTGAAGGTGAAGACCTGACCGCCGTGACCCCGATCATGCCTGATCCCCGTTGCGGTACCGAGGTTCCGCAGGATGGTGAGGACCTGGTTGCGGTCGCACCGCTGCCCTATGGCGCGGTTCTTGCTGGCGAGGGTGAAGACGTCACCGCTGTGACCCCGATCATGCCCGATCCCCGTTGTGGCACTGAGGTACCTCAGGACGGTGAGGACCTGATTGCAGTCGCGCCGCTGCCCTATGGTGCGGTTCCTGCAGGTGAGGGTGAAGACCTGACCGCTGTCGCCCCGATCATGCCCGATCCTCGTTGCGGCACTGAGGTTCCGCAGGACGAAATGGAACTGTCGGCAACGACACCTCCGCCGCTGTGCGAAATCGTTCCGACCGACAGCTTCTTCGTCGATCTGGTCGTCTGAGTGGAGCGAAAACACAGCGATTATCTATCGCTGCATAACCAAACTCCGAGCGTCTTAGGTTCGATCGAAACAGGCGCTCGGACAACCAAAAGGAAAGAAAAGTATTCCACCGGTTGGGGCCTGAAACGGCGCCAGCCGCTCTCTCTACTTTCAATGCTTTGATTTCTACTTTTGTCATACTTTGTAACAGCTTAGGTCTATCTGAGTCGTTGAGGTTAGCCCCGGGAGAGACCACATCTTCATTATGATCTGCGATGAGAATTGGCCCGATTTCCGTGAGCCAAGCATCCAGAATAGTGAGGAGAAAGAAAATGAAACATGTACAGAAAACAAACAGCAATTTGGCTTCGTTCGGCCTGATGACGCCGATTGCGGAAAATGTTGATGCAGACGAAAATCTGACCGTGCCTTTGGGTGATCCGGTCGTGGCCACCGACGTACTTGTGACGGGCCAAAACGACAATATGCCCGAAATTCCGAACTGGTTCCCTGGCGGAGCAGCAGGAGACGGAAACGTCAATTGGTGGACCAAGTATGGAACAAAGCTTCTGGACACTACCGCTACCTATACCGGCCGCGATGTAGTCTCGCGCGGTGAATACAAAATGGCCGAAGGTGAGTCAAATTTCGAAAACCTGATGAAACACCACACAAGCGGTGCGAGTAAAGGTACCTATCTCTACACCCGTATTGAAGGCAATGAAGGCGACAATGTCATACATGGGTGGAACCCGGACAATAACGACAACTTTAAGAACGGCGGAAAATACAGCTATTACGAGCCGACACGGCAGTGGAACAAAGACGGCGAATTGGTACTCGTCGGCCCAAATTACGATCACCGTGACAATATCTCGGGCGGCGACGGCAATGACATCATCTATGGCTATGACGGTGACGACCAGTTGTTCGGTGACGGCGGCGACGATGTGATCTATGGCGGTACTGGTCATGATTACATCGAAGGCGGCACCGGAAACGACCAGTTGTTCGGTGGCGAAGGGAATGACAAAATCCTTGGCGGTGAAGGCAAGAACACTCTTGTCGGCGGTGAAGGTGACGATGTTCTGATCGCCGGTGACGAAGGTGACATGCTCTATGGCGGTACCGGCAACGATCTTCTGATCGGTGGGGCTGGCGATGATGTCCTGTTTACTGGGCACATCGACTCGACGAGCGCTGACACGCTTTATGGGGGTGCCGGCGCAGACAACTTTGTTATCGGCGCAGTGCCCGAGCCGACCTCTCAGGTCCCTAATGATGGTGGTGCGTCGAATGGACTTGGTGGAAGCTGGCTTGAGGATGCTGGAAGCCTGGCGCTCGCGAAAATGGTGCCAGGTGCAAAGCTGATGATGATGCTTGGTAAAAGCATTGTCGAAGGCTTGGTCAATATGTTTAAAACTGATGAACAGGTCGTCACCACCGAGGATCCGCCGAAGCTGTCGTTGGTCACGATCACCGACTTCAATCCGCTGGAAGACAAGATAACAGTACCGGTAAGTTCAGATGGACCCGTTGTGATCGACATTCAAGAGTCGATTGTTCATGGGGCTGCATTTGATTTGGTCACACTTAATCCGGACGGTATTCCAACTGTTATTGCGACATTCTATTGGGATGAAGCGTCCAACATAATGGAAGGTACAGAGTTCATCTCCCGCGATAATACACTCGCATTCATCGACCGCCTCAGGGAAACCGCGCTGATCACAGGTCCAGATGGTGTGCAGTATGGGTTGGGTCAACAATTGGACCTTGGGCTGAGCAGTTCGGATATAGCAGAGCTTGGAACGTCCAAGTTTGTGACCTTCGGCGCTTATGGCGGCATTACGATGACGGGTAGCGACAAGGGTAACCTGCAGATGGGTACCAATCATGGCGATTTCCTTCAGTCCTATGTTTCGGAACGCAATATCGCCGGTGGCGACTCGCCGGAAATCCGCAACGATGGCAATGACACGCTTCGCGGCTTTGGCGGAGACGATGTGATGGCTGGCGGCGGAGGCTTTAACAAGCTTTATGGCGGCGAAGGCAACGACACAGCCTGGTATGGAGATAGCCTGAGCGGAATTTATGTTGATATGAACAATACCGACAGCGACACCAGCGGTGAATACTTCTGGGCCTGGCATGGCAACAGCGCCAATGCGTTCGACATCAAAGATGATATCCGCGACAAGGACGGCTATGACTTCTTGTGGAGTGTCGAGAATATCCACGGCAGCGCTCATAATGATGTCATCATAGGTGACGATCAGAACAACGTGTTCACCTCTGGTGGTGGCGACGATGTGCTGACTGGGAATGGAGGGGCCGACACCTTTATCCTGACCGGTGGTAAGAACGAGATCACCGATTTCAATGCCATTGATGGCGACCGGATCGAGATCGACCTTAACGCCTATGGGATGACCGGTTGGTTCGATCTGGACCACCGTATCGAAAACGGGAAGATCGTTCTGTTCAACAAGCTGACCGACGACATCATCGTTGCCTATGACGACGACGGAAATGGCTTTGATCCTTCTGTCATCGATCTGCGTAGCCTGAAAGGCAATGACCAGGATGGCTATCAGGTTGTTTACGAACCGCCCTTTGGCGCAAACACGCTGGAGTGGTTTGAGAAATACGGCAACCAGATCAACGTTAAAACTGGCGAAACCGGTTATGGTACGGATAGCTGGGACTATATGGTTGGCGGCGACGGCAACGATCTGACCAGCCTCTATGGTGGTGCCGGAGACGACTATCTCATTGGGGGAGGCGATTCACTCACCACTCTTGATGGCGGTGAGGGGAACGACATCCTCTTGATCCGCAAAGGGGCGTTGGTGACCAATGCGCATGGTGGAGAAGGAGATGACGTCATCATCCTTGATGCAGACCAGTCGACCGAGGCCGGATTTGCGAACCTGTACGGTGGCGAAGGAAGCGATACTTTTGTCATCACCGGTCCGGGCAGCCAGTATGGCGGTCAGGCGATCAGGGATTTCGAGGCGGAAGACTCGATTGTCATCGATCTGGAAGGGTTCGGGATCTCATCTCTGGAGCAACTTCAGATCGAATGGATGGGAAACACACACTGGATCAAGGCCAACGGCCAAAAGGTGATCAGCGTTCAGGGTGTTGATGAGCATTACGACGTAATGCAGCACATCAGCGAACTGACGGTTCAGCAATCGCAGGACTGGGGTCTCTGATCTCTGACTGTTCTTACAAACGCCCCAGCCGGGTTCCCCCGGCTGGGTTTTTTTGTTCTGGCGACGCGAAAAACCAAGCATTCCGTCGCGTCTGAAACAGACTTCTGACACCCGCGGCTTGGAAAATTAGTGCAAGTTAATTTCTGTATCCTCACATTTACAGCAAGCACCCGCGCAAACTGGTCCACTCTTTGCCAATGTTCGATACAACACCCTGATTTCAGGCGGTGTTCCGCGCGCACGCGACCATAGAGTGGCCGCTATTCGCTTGGATTAATTCATTAATGAAATCTTAATCTTACGCCCCTCTTACGATTGTTAGTGAACACGCGTTCGAATTCTTCGAACGCATAGTCAGCATTATTTTGGCTGACAATAATGATGGGAGTGACAGTCAAATGTCTAATGGAACCTATGAAGAATTTCGCGACGCCTTGCGCGCGTTTGAATCCGGCTGGGATCGAGTTCGCTATGACGCGGGGGTCATTCAGGACTGGCAATTGAACCAATGGGCAGGTGGAGAGGTCACGGATTATTACCCTGCGTATTCCAGCTGGTCGGATCTGAGCAGTGATGAGTGGGACGCCATGTCCTATCGCTCAATGAATTCGCTGGGTTTCGTCGGCTATCAATTTGGCGAAGCCCTGTTGATCGATCTAGGGTATTACACTGACGATATCTATTACGGAAACGGGGCGGCTTCGAATACGTGGGACGGAAGCTGGACGGGCAAAAACGGCGTCAATTCGCTTGACGACTTTACCACCGAGGCCGCGCAGGAACGCGCGATACAAGAAGCCTTTGGCTACAACCTTCAAGTGATCGAAACAGGACTGGGATATCAGGGCGAAAGCCTGAGCGACTACCTCGGCACGACCCGGACTTACATTGATAACGGGCAAGAGGTGACCGTTACCCTCACCATGACTGGGGTCATGGCGGCGGCTCATTTGCGCGGGGCTTGGGGAACGCTGTCGCTGTTGCAGGGTGGCAATGTCTCGACTGATGAATACGGCACGTCCATTCTGCGTTACATCGATCAATTCGGCGGTTACGACGCGCCCTCGGTGGAAGACGCGATCAAGGTCTATACCGATGGCGTCTTGCCGACGGATACCGGAGGCGGAAGCGGTACCGGAAACGTCTCACCACCCCCCGAGCCACCGATGCCGACCGGCAATGGGACTGCCGACATCACTGAGGGCACGGCGGATGTGGTCATAAACTGGGCTTGGGGCACGGACGTGACGGTCCCGGATTTCGATCCAGAGACCGATACGATCTTCATCTCGTGGGTGGGCGCAGATGCGCTGGACGTTCGTGATGTCGATGGATCGGTCGTATTTTCGATCCCATCCAACAACCAGTCCACCACGTTAAGCGGCGTGTCTCTGGCAGATCTGAGCCCCGCCAACTTCACAATCCTGGACAGTACAGCCGCGACAGAGGTTCTCGGCATAGTGGGGTCGCACGGGATAAACCCCGGCGGCGGTGGCAATGGTCACAACCATCAACATATGCATGTCACACTAAGCCTCGCATCAGACGCGCAGGTGATCGACGATTTCATGCCAGCGATGGGCGACGTCATTGAAATCGGCCCGGACATCTCGGCCGACAACTTTGCGATTTTCGAAGAAAGCGGCGATGCTCTTGGACAGACGGTCCGTATTGAGTTGACCGAGGGCAACGTGACCAAACAGATCATTTTCACCGGCTTTGGTCTGGCTGATTTGGATCTGGGTAATTTCTCGATCACGGATCAGGCGGTGCTGAACGAAGTGTCTTCGGCCTTGGGTCAGCCTGTTGTCACTCCGGGTGCTGGCGGAGGTTATCAACTGAGCTACGACACCGATGGGTCAAATCCACCCGACACAACCGGAGCAACGGATACTGGCGGCGTCAAGTTCCGGGCCGACAGCAACGCCGACGACATTACCGGGTTCCGCCCCGGCACGGATCAACTGGATTTCGGTGGAACATCAGTGCACGGGATGATTGTCACCAAATCATCTAGCGGAGAGATCGTGATCGACAGCCCCTGGTCGGATGCGGCCCAAATCGTACAGGGCGTGACCTACCAGGACGTCACCATCGAAAATTTCGGCGTGGTTGGTAACGAACACTTCCGGCAGGATATGGGGGCCGTTGTCAGCTGGGAACAAGGCGTCGGGCCGCGCGATGCTGATACCATCTATGTCCGCAGCCACGAATATGGTGTGCATGAGGTGATCGACGGTTTCGACCCAGCCACAATGAAGATCAGTTTCCTGTATTTTGGCACGCGAGAGCGCCTGAGCGTCGAGGATAGCAGCGACGGGTTGGTCATTTCATCGCTACCGACCGGGCAGAGCGTCACTCTGACTGACGTCTCTAAGGCGGATCTGATCCCCGGATTGGTGGAGTTTCACCATGATCAGGTGATGGAAGACAATCTGGAGGTCCCGTTTGGGTTTGATCAGAACGACGTGACCCTTGTTGATCGCACCATGTTGCTGACACCCGAAGCACCCCTTGGTGCCACGACAGACGGTTATCAGACCAGAACCGGCGTTCTCACCGGAAACTCCTCTGGCACAGGCAATGGCGGTGGTACAGACGGTGGAACCACGGGCACTGGCGACGGCCAAATAGCATCCGCCGTTACATTCGGCGCAGGTGCCGATATCGCCGAGTTGACCTGGAACTGGGGTGTAAAGACTGAGATCACCGGCTTCGATGCAGGTGAAGATGTGTTGGATTTCAATTCACTCAGCGAAAGAGACGTTGCAGTCAGCGAGGTCGGTGACGATCTGGTATTTGAAGTTATCGGAAATGGCGGTCATACGGTGACGCTCTACGATATTCAGGCAGAAGACCTCAGTCTTGGTAACCTCACTGCGGACGACTGGAACTCTATCGCAGATGCTAACAGCGCGCTGGTGAACCAACTCGAAGGTCTTGGCATGTCGATTGCTTGATTGGAAATCCCATTGTTCATTCGGCCGCCGACGCGGCCGAGTGTTGTTTTCGTACGTAACTCCGCTTGTCGGCTTACGTTCGTGAATACTGTAGGACCCGATCGACAGCTTAGTCCGCTCCTTGAACGCCCACCTGTACCGTATTCGAGTAGGGGTCGCGAATGTCAGCAATGGGGATGCGACCGCAGCATCCAGACTTGGTTGCTAAGGTCCGCAAAGGGCCGCCTGCGTGATCACCTGATAGCGGGGCAGTGGTCTCTGCTGCGACAGCACCGAGGTCTGGAAGGAGCCCATCCTGTGAGTTCAGTTTTTTCGTTGCGTGCGCTCGCAGCACGAAAAACGCCGCGACCGCATCTTTTTTTCAACGCCGCTGTGCGACGTGAAGAGCCGCCATTCATTCGGGATGCAACGAGATTGTATGCGGCAATCTACAGGTTGCGGACAGAGCGGCCATAAACATTATCTTGGGCAATGTCCGATACGGGACCGTCTGCTGTAAAACTGAGAAATCCAATTAGAAGGAAAATTGAAATCGAAAGCGTTGTTCCACTTTCAACGCGCATGCCGTGGCCTGTTCAAGCGGCTTGCCAGGATGACAGTATGAAGCAGCTCGCCATTAGATCGAGATGCGCACCACCTCCGTTTTTGAACACGGTGATCTCGTCGTCACTTTCTCGCTGCAAGCGATCCATCTGATAGAAGTCCGCAATCACATCATCTTGAGTTATAACGCCCTTCGAGATTGGGATCATCAACTCGCCGACGTGATCAACTGTGGTGTCCCGGCTGTCGACGAAGACGCGTCCTCGGCGCAGCACCTCATCATCGGCCTCACGCATATCTGGCCGGTAGGCCCCGATAAGGTCTACATGTTGGCCTGGCCGCAGCCATTCCCCCCTCAGCAAAGGATCGGTCGACATGGTGGCAGATGTGATGATGTCCGCCTGCTCAACGGCGTCAGCAAGGCTGGTGGCTACGTTGGTCCCGGGATAAACCTTGGCAAATTCTTCGGCTCCCTTGGGTGACCGATTCCAGACGGTGAATTTAGCATTCGGGAAGAGCGCGCTGTAAGCTGCGTGAAGGGAGTGACTGACGGTGCCTGCGCCAACAATGAGAATTTGGTTGCTATCAGGGCGCGCGAGGCGTCGTGCGCCCAAAAGGCTGTCCCCTGCGGTTTTCCATTTCGTAACAAGGTGAAAATCGACAAACGCCACCAGCGCTCCGTCCTGATCTGAGAAGAGATTGACTGCGCCCCCAATCGTGGGTTTGCCCGAAATCGCGTTATTTGGAAAGACTGTGGCACATTTCACCGCAAGTCCCATGCCTTCGATCCATGCTGACCGATTCAAGAGCGTGTTGCCACCACGGTATAGAAGCACATCGGCGACTTCAGCTTTTGGTAGGAAGTGCCCTTTAATAAAAGCGTCTGTAAGCGCAATCCAATTGAGGTTTTTTTCGCCCTCTTCGAACGAAATAAACACGGTCATCTCAATGTCCTGCTCTTGGTATATTTCAGCCTAGAAATCTCCGACCGTGTCACCCTTTGAATCGTATCAGGCGGCTCAACGAAGTACTGGCCCGTATCTTAGACCATCAGACATCGACTGCAACTTTGCGGTCATCTGTCTCCATTGCAGCATCAGTCGAAGTGGGCTCGATACCGTCATAGGTATGTTATCAAGGCATCACCGGTCTAGGAAAGCGAACGGCCGAAACCGTTCGCCCACCCCATAGATGCCGATCTTCTCGGCGATGCTCAAAGCATCTTCAAGTTCAGCGCCCAAGTATCGCACCGTGCTGTCCACCTTGGTGTGGCCCAGCACCAGCTGGACCGCGCGCAAGTTGCCTGTCTTGCGATAGAACTGCGCGGCCTTGGTGCGCCTCAAGGAATGTGTGCCGTATCCGCCCGGATCGAGGCCGATTGAGAACACCCATCCACGAACAAGCCGTGCATATTGCCGTGCCGATACATGAGGCCGGTCGATGCGGGAGGCTCGGGAAAAACTGACGCGGCGGGATGACGAACCAATGGTGGCTTTGTCAGCCGGTTTTCAGACGCCATCAAGTTGGCGGCCAGATATATCAGCAACGAAGACCGCAACTCCGCATGCGTGCAAGTCAATACACTCTCTAAATCGGCACGCCTGTCAGCCGCGCTATCAGTTCCAGCGAGTTCCGCGCGCCGAATTTTTCCAGCAGCCGTGCGCGGTGCACCTCAACCGTTCTTGGCGAAATGCCAAGCCCGCGGGCGATCTCCTTGCTGGTCAGCCCTTCGGCCATCATCTTGGCCACCTGCCGCTCGCGTGCAGTCATCTCGGTGATTGGACGCTGCTCGGAGATATCGGCAAAACTCCAGACCGACCGGGCGAAAGGCTTGTCCACATCAAGAGACTGCCCCCGCACCCGGCACCAGAAATTAGCACCGTCCCTTCGGCACATGATGCGCTCGTCTTCGTATTCTCCGGTGCCTTGCATCTTGCGCAACCCAAGGTCTCCGATGCGCCGGTACTCCTCCATGGACGGGTAAAGCACTGAAAGAGAACGCCCATCGAGATCGCCGGCCCGGTATCCGAACATCTGCGCAAACCGCCGGTTGCAGCGGCGGATCAGGCGGTTCTCGGCATATATCAGCCCTATCGGGGCATTTTCGAAAGCAAGGGACTCAAGGTCGGCATTCATGGGAAACTACGTAATTACACGGATCGCGCTGCCGAAGTTACACAATTAGCCTGTCATCAAGTCAAGGGAGGCGGATATGGACGCAAAGATTGTAGGCTGGGGGCACACGCAGTTCGGCGCGCTGGACCAGAGTTTCGAAGACCTGATCAAGGCCGCTGCCGCAGAAGCGATCGAGATGGCCTGCGTGGACCCTGCGGAGATTGACGGAATCTGGCTGGGGCATTTCAACAGCGGCATGGTTCCTGACGCTTTTGCGTCGTCGCTTGTGCTGGGGCTGGATGAGCGCCTGCGGTTCACTCCTGCCACCCGGGTGGAAAACGCCTGTGCGTCCGGATCGGCGGCCGTCTATGCGGCGCGCGATGCCATCCGGGCGGGATCAGCCCGGACCGTTCTGGTGATCGGAGCCGAAAAGATGACCTCGCTTGACACAAAGGGAGTGACCGAGGCGCTGGCGGGGGCCTCGTATCAGACCGAAGAGGCAGGGGTCAGCTTCCCGCAGATTTTCGGCCGGATCGCCAGCGGTTATTTCCAGGCCTATGGCGACCAGTCCGAAACGCTGGCTCGGATTGCCGTCAAGAACCATGCCAACGCGCATGCCAACCCGCTGGCGCAGATGCGCCGGGACGTGACCTTTGAATTCTGCAACACACCTGGTGACAAGAACCCCATGATCGCGCCGCCGCTCAGGCTGACCGACTGCTCGCTGATTTCCGACGGTGCTGCCGCACTTGTGATGGTAGCCGAAGACCGCGGCGGATTCGAATGCGCTGCGGGCTTTCGTGCCGCGTGCCAGGTCAATGATTTTCTGCCCATGTCCCGCCGCAACATGACCCGCTTTGCCGGGGCTGCGCGCGCTTTTGAACTGGCCTATCAGGAGGCCGGCATCAATGGCGGCGACCTTGATCTGGCCGAGGTGCATGATTGCTTCACCATCGCCGAACTGATGATCTACGAGGCAATGGGCCTGGCGCCGGAAGGCCAGGGTGCCAGAGCAGTGGCAGATGGCACCGTCATGGCCGGCGGCGCCTTGCCGGTGAACCTGTCCGGCGGGCTGAAGGCAAAGGGCCACCCGGTCGGTGCCACGGGCGTGTCCATGCATGTGCTTGCCGCGCAGCAGGTCACCGGGCAGGCCGGGCCGCTGCAGAAACCCGGTGCCGGGCTGGCCGGCGTTTTTAACATGGGCGGTTCCGGCGTTGCCAATTATTGCTCCATTCTGGAGGCCTGGTCATGAACCCCGCGGAGTGGCTGCACCGAACTGCGCAGCGCGGCGGAACGCGGCCTGCCCTGATAGCCGGGGACCAGACCGTGATGGACTATGCGGGTTTCCGCGATGCTGCGGCACGGCTCGGCGCGGGCCTGGCTGCACGCGGCGTTTCCAAGGGCGACAGGGTTGCCATCTTCATGGGCAACCGGGTCGAATACCTGATTGCCCTTTACGGCATCTGGTTCACCGGCGCGGCGGCGGTGCCGGTCAATGCCAAGCTCCACCCGAAAGAGGCCGGCTGGATCATCGAAAACGCCGGTGCCGCTGTCACGCTGAGCGACGATAAGCTGGGGCCTGGCTTGGCGGGACCGGCGGTTTCGGCGGACGGAGCGGAGTGGCAAGCGCTTCTGCAGTATGACCCTATGGCGCGGCCGGAAGTACTGGACATTGATGACATGGCCTGGCTGTTTTACACGTCGGGCACGACCGGCAAGCCCAAAGGCGTCATGATCACCTGCGGCAATATTGCGGCCATGACCTATTCCTATTTCACCGATGTCGACGATGTGCTGCCGGAAGACGCCATCCTTTATGCCGCGCCGATGTCGCACGGGGCAGGCATCTACAATTTCATGCACGTGCTCCGCGGTGCCCGTCACGTGGTGCCGGAAAGCGGGGGGTTCGATCCGGGTGAAATCCTCTCACTGGGGCAATCGGCCGGCAGCATTTCCATGTTCGCGGCCCCCACAATGGTGCGCCGCCTGGTGGATTACGCCAGGAAAACCGGCCAGGACGGCCAGGGCCTGCGCACGATCGTCTATGCCGGCGGGCCGATGTATGAGGCCGATATCCTGGACGCCGTTGAAACAATGGGCGCGCGCTTTGTGCAGGTCTACGGCCAGGGCGAATGCCCGATGGGCATTACGGCCCTTTCCCGCCGCGAAGTGGCAGATCGCAGCCACCCGCAATGGCGCACACGGCTGAATTCGGTTGGGACAGCCCAAAGCGCCGTTCTGGTCCGTATCGTCGATGACACCGGCGCCGAGGTTTCCGCGGGAGAGACCGGCGAGATCGCCGTTCGCGGAGCGACGGTGATGAAGGGGTACTGGCGCAACCCCGAGGCCACCGGCAAGTCGATCCGCAATGGCTGGCTCTGGACCGGGGACATGGGCTGTATGAGCGAAGACGGCTATGTCACGATGCTGGACCGCTCGAAGGACATGATCATCTCGGGCGGGTCAAATATTTATCCCCGTGAAGTCGAAGACGTTCTGCTGTCACACCCGGATGTGTCCGAAGTGGCAGTGATCGGGAGGCCCCACCTGGAATGGGGGGAAGAGGTGGTGGCCTTTGTTGTGGGGAACGCCGGTCGGGAGGCGCTTGACGCCCTTTGCCTGTCTCAGATCGCGCGGTTCAAGCGGCCGAAAGACTACGTTTTCGTGCCGGAACTTCCCAAGAACAATTACGGCAAGGTGCTGAAAACCGATTTGCGCGCCCGCTTGCAACAGGAGACGAAGCATGACTGATCTGACAGGAAAAACCGCTCTGGTCACGGGCTCGATCCAGGGTATCGGGCTGGCTATGGCCAAAGCTTTTGCCGGGGCGGGCGCCCGCGTGGCGGTGCATGGGCTGGCTGGCCCGGAACAGGCCCAGGAAGCAATGGCCGGGGTCACTGTCGCGGGCGCACCTGAAACGCGTTTCTTCGACGCCGATATGCGCGACACTGCGGCGATTGAGGCCATGATGGCCGAGATGGAAGACTGGGGCGGCACCGATATTCTGGCCAATAACGCGGGTATTCAAAAAACCGTTTCCCTGGCCGAGGCGGACGCCGCCACATGGGATGCGGTGCTTGGTGTCAATCTCACGGGGGCTTTTCACACCATGCGGCTGGCAATGCCGGAAATGGCCAGGCGCGGGTACGGCCGTGTGGTCAATATCGCTTCGGTTCATGGGCTGGTGGCTTCCGTGAACAAGGCGCCCTATGTGGCATCGAAGTTCGGGCTGGTCGGGCTCTCGCGGGTCGCAGCGCTGGAATACGCCAGCCGGGGCAGCCGCGAAACGGGCGGCGTAACGGTAAACTGCATCTGCCCGGGCTGGACCGAGACCGCAATCATCGAACCGCAGGTGCAGGCCCGCGCTGCCGCGCATGGCGGCGACAGAGCCGCAGGAATTGCCGATCTGCTGGCTGAAAAACAACCCTCGCGCCGCACTTCCGACCCCTCCGAAATTGGCGCGCTTGCGCTTTGGCTCTGCGCGCGCGAGGCGCATAATGTTACCGGTACATCGATCCCAGTTGATGGCGGCTGGACCGCGCAGTGAGCGCAAGGCGCAAAACTCGCCGCCTTGGGTTCAACCCCCTCCTGCGGCGGCGCAGCAATAGTCCCGACGCTGTGCGAGCGAGCGTTTTCACACTTTCTGCATGAGCATCAGCCGCGACTGCAATAGGAGGCTTCGCCCGCACCTTTCCAGTTGCCACGGTATGAAGCGAAGGGCCGGTTTGGATTCGGCGCCAAATTGGCGCGTTCAATGACTGCTACGGAAAACGAGTCGCATCGCGGTATGCGTTTTGCCGCAGGAGCGAACGAGTGCTGCGCCTGCTTTGGCTGCAAGACCAAAAGTCCGGTTTGTCCGCAATTAGTGAATTGACCTCGCCCAAGGTTTTGCGCTTGCAGCGAAGGTCCGCAATGCGGGCTGCGACCGCAGCATTCGGGCCGATGATCGAGTGACCGCAATGGGCCGGATCGTATCGCCTCTATCTCCGAATGCGCGACGACTACTCAACTCCGCTGCATGTCTACCTAGAGTTCATTGGTCACAAACTTAATCCCTATGAACCGTGTGACCGAAATCGGCCAGATACCGGAAGCTGACGAGTTGTGAAAAACTCAGTTGAGCTGGTCCGAAGCTTCAGCGCAATAGCCAAGACGGTGCCTGTGAAGTGCCCATTGTGCTGCAGAACATGGAACGGCATCGTCTATCTGACGGTAGCCCCTCCGCACCGTAGGGAGCTTGGTGGCCTGCCGGCCCAACGCGTAAATGCCCTCGTGAAATTCGCCTGATCTGAGTATCCTAAACTGTGGGCAATATCGGTGGTTCTGTCGCAAACTTTGTTCCCACCTGTCAGGTCAAGCTTAGTTTTGGTAGCGCATGCTCCAAATTACAGGAGCAGACCGTGACAATCTCATTCAAGGGTGCACACTTTCCGAAAGAAGTGATCTTGTATGCTGTTTTCTTCTATCTCCGATACGGCGTGTCTTACCGGGATCTGGAAGAAATCATGGCTGAACGTGGCGTTGAACTGGATCACGCGACGCTGAACCGTTGGGTGAGTCGATATGCCGGTCTTGTAGCTGATGCTTCACGGTACAAAAAGCGCCCTGCCGACCGTTCATGGCGCATGGATGAGACCTATGTGAAGGTGAAGGGTGAGTGGGTTTATCTCTATCGCGCCATCGACAAACACGGAAAGACCCTTGATTTCATGCTATCCAAGCGCCGGAACAAAGCGACTGCGACTAAGTTCTTCGCTCGTGCGCTTGAGGCGAACGGTTTGCCACGGAAAATTGTCATCGACAAAAGCGGTGCGAACACAGCTGGCATCAAAGCAATAAACAAGATGCTGAAAGGCTTAGGTTGTCCGGTACCG
Organism: Ruegeria sp. HKCCD9138; assembly: GCF_057220975.1. Taxonomy (NCBI): domain Bacteria; kingdom Pseudomonadati; phylum Pseudomonadota; class Alphaproteobacteria; order Rhodobacterales; family Roseobacteraceae; genus Ruegeria; species Ruegeria sp. HKCCD9138. Next base: position 51,308 of record NZ_JBWVAZ010000017.1, read on the forward strand.
ATTGAGATGGTCAGACGGAAATACCTCAACAACATCATTGAACAAGACCATCGCTTCATCAAGCGTCGGATCAGGCCAATGCTGGGTTTCAAGTCTTTCGATTCAGCTGCATCTGCCCTAGCCGGTATCGAACTGGTTAACATGATCCGCAAAGGTCAATTCACGCCCGGAGTCCGTCCGTTTCAACAATTTGTTCAACTGGCAGGATAATCAACCCACCTGCGCCATCTCCCCAGCCTTCAATGAAAATTGCGACAGAACCCCACGGTGCTGATCACGTCGGATTACGAAGAGCCGTCGTTTCTCCGCTCTGGGCTGGATCCGCCAATCATGGTTGCTGAAAAGAATGGCAACACTGAGCCCAAAGTATCGAGACTTGAGCACCCACAAACGGCAGCTATTACGAGTATTGCTGCATTTGAAGCCACAATGTGTTAAAATTCAATTTTATTTAACAAGATTAGGGGACCATCATGCGACCGTTTGTCTGCCGAGTTCTGGCTGCGCTTTTGTTTCTGAGCGGGATAATAACACCAGCCTTTGCGATTACTCAGACTTGGTTCGTTACCGGCGAATTTGAAAGCAGCAATAGCAATAAGCCTGCACTGGTAGGAAGCTTCGATTACGACCCATCTCAATTTACCGCTTCAAATGTATCGTTAACGGCAAACACCGGGGAAACTAAGACCAATTGCTGCCTTATCAGTTGGGACAAAGTTGTCTTCGGTTGGTCTGGGGAAGCTGTCTATTCGCCGAATGACGGTAGGTTCTACACGAGCTTCTTTATTAACCAATTCGACGCAAATAACCCTACACCCGCGACCTCTACATTGGCGCTAGTGTTCAACGGCAATCCCGCCACGTCGAACAAGTTGGACGGTGTTCTCAACGGACAATCAAGTCAAGGTTATTGCTTTATATCCGGTGGTTCATGCGAAGGCATAAACAGAACCGGAGGTGCACTTTTTCCACATCGCGATCTGATTTCACTAAGCATGTCGACGATACCACCGGCGACTGTAGCACCCGTACCGCTACCGGCCACAGGGTGGTTATTGCTAGTTGGGATCGGAGCATTTTCTGTATTCACACGAAACTTGAAGAAGGCTCAATGATAAAATACCAGCCGTTTAGATACCGATGCGGCTGGCGTTAAGTCGGAGTGGTGGGCGTATGTCCCGGAGCACGGGATTGGTGCAGATTACCGTCAAGGCAATCAACACACAAAGGAGCGAACTGGCATAACGCTCCTCGTTGCCGCATCTCATCGGAATCCGTATCAACGGCGGTAATCGCTAACCAACGAGCTCCACTGAAAGACGAGCTCGGCGATATAGCAATAGTGCAGGGACTGGTTCGTCGTAACTGCGATGGTTTTTGTACCAGCAATTGCCGCTCCTGCAAGAGTCCGAATTGTCCTCCATGTCGGCATTTGAACGGCTAGGTTGCCTATGTCTGATTCGGGCTGCGAGCGACTATACATGCTTATCCCGGAGAACGGCAGCGGAGCGGTGGGAAGTAGTGTTGATTTAAGCCAGTCATCGAGTCACCCTTCCACCTGAATGAATGCCGTTCTCGGTTCAAGGGATCTAGGTAGCATCAATGTCAAACGACAACTACTTATGCCAACCAAATCGCGTGGCTCTAGAACGAAGTATGGAGTTTGAAATGTTGAGGCATTGGATTGGTATGAAAACGTGACTGCTTCGAACCGACCTATACTCATCGTCGGGGCCGGGCCGACGGGGTTAGTCTTGGCCATCGAACTTGCGCGGCGTAACGTGCCCTTCCGCATCATTGACCACTTACAGGAAACGAATGCCCGGAGTGCGGCGATTTTCATCAAGTCCCGTAGTCTGGAGATCCTGTCAGACTTAGGAATTGCGGAGCGCTTCCTGTCGCGTGGCGAATTGGTGGAGGGCGTCAACCTCTTTCTCGGCTCGGAACAGGTGGCCAACTACCGTTTCGCCGAGCTCGACAGCCCTTTCCCCAACATTCTTTCCATCCCCGAGAACATCACGGTGGAACTGCTCACAGAACAACTGATTGCCCTCGGCGGGTCTATAGAACGTGGCGTGGAATTCACTGGCCTGGAAGACCTCGGTACTCACTGTCTAGTGACTCTGCGCAGGCAGGATCAAAGCAAAAACAAACTGGAAGTTTCCTGGGTGGTGGGTACGGACGGCTACCACAGTGCAGTCCGGGGAGCTATTGGCGACCGATTTGACGGCCATGACTACCCTCAGCTCTGGGGAGTCGTAGACACGGAACTGGAAGGTTGGAAACACTCCCGACGCTTGGTATCTGCCCAGCTCGAACCACCCAATGTGATCCCGTTTCCGCTCGGGAAGCAGCGATGGCGAGTCTACTTTCGCCCTGAGAAGACAGATGGCCGCGCGTTGTTGGAAGCCGAGGAGCGTTTGGCCGTCATTTCACCTGGCGTAAAGTTGGCTAACACGGAAGATCCGCAGTTTTTTCGATCTCATTCGCGCTTGGCTCGCCACTTCCGAATGGGCCGTGTATTTCTTGCTGGAGACGCTGCCCACGCGTCAAATCCGATTGAAGGCCACGGAATGAACGCAGGTATCCAGGATGCGTATAATCTGGGCTGGAAGTTGGCGGCGATTACCGCTGGCACGGCAGGCGATGAACTGATTGAATCCTATGAGTCAGAGCGCCGGGTTGTCGATCAGAACATTGTCCAATCAGGAGAGGAAGCCTATGAGCGCATGGCCCCCGACGCTGATGAGGCACGCAGAGGCCTGATTGAATTCCTTTCTACGAAAGAGGGCCAGAAACATGCAGCTCTGTTGGAATCAGAAATCACCTTCGCTTATGGCAAGAGCCACGTTGTAGTTGAGGAGAATGCGGCAATTTCTGACTCGCCCCTGCGTACGGCTATAGGCGCGCGGGTCGGCGATGCCATGGGCCTGAAATACGGCGGCGAACACTTTAACCTCCATGCCCTGATCGCTGGAACCAGCGCACATGTCTTCCTCACATTGGGTAAGGCCACTGAAAACGACTTTGTGTGGGGATCAGAGTTGCTGCTTGCCGTTCATGCAGGCGCAGATCCGGATCAGACTACGACTCATTTAGTTTCCTTGCGCGCGCCAGCCAAGACCCTTGATAAATCAACGTTGTTGGACAGCGGTGGTCAGTTGCACGCAAGGCTTGGGGGCAAGGGAAAGATGCTCTGTGTGATACGCCCCGACGGGCATCTGGGTTATCGGTCAGCATCCCCTGATTTGCAGAAAGTCCTGTCATATCTCCAAAACATCGGCGTGGCTCATTGAACTAATGACAATTTTGTCCCGCATATCGCGAGTTCAGGCAACCTTTTATTTTGCGCTCACAACGAACGGCAGATTCGACGGGCCGCGCCGCAGCATGGAGACTATCGAGTGAAGGTCCGGTTCGGGCCGCCAGGAGCTCAGTTCTCTCAACAGCCGCAGCTGCTAGGGTGAACATCTGTGATCGTTGTTTCGCGAAGGCGGTCCACAAGGCTTTGTTCAATATCATCGAGGACTTCTGCAACGTATATTTGCAGGTCCGTCTCTACGCTGCAGTGTGAAGATCGACGTCGACGCCACGTCCAGCTATCAGCCTTTCGTTCGACGCCAAATAAACGTCTGCAAGCGTAATCCTGTCCGCGGATTTGGCAAATGACAGAAATTCCAAGAATCAGTCGTACTGCAGAAAAGAATGCGACAGAGCCCAATTCAAAGCACTGATTGATACTTGCCCCGGAAAGTTTCGAAAATCCCGATCGTTCGGCGTGCAATACCTGTCCAGCCAAATGTTCGGCGGGCAAACCTTGCGCCTTCTACCATGAGTTTCTCTCGCAACCAGGGGTGTTGCATGGGCAAGTTTACCATTGCAGCAAATTCCTGTGGGCGCGTTGGGTCGGCTATCAGCGCGTGACGACCAAACTCGACTTGTTCAAAAAGACCGCCACGCGTGGTCAGAACTGTTGGCGTCCCACTCGACATAGCCTCCACAGCGGTCATTCCGAAAGGTTCATAGCGCGAGGGTAGCGCAAAAACACCTGGCGCGCGGTAGTAGTCAGCAAGATCGTCATCCGCCACATACCCACGCCAATCGACAAAATCCGCGACCCCCAAATCCGCTGCCTGTTTCTTCCAGCTATCGATCAACTTTTTATCATCGTTTGAATTTGCCCCAGCTGCGAGAACCAGACGGGCGTTCGGTTGCAAGGCCCGCAGATGCGGCAGCGCCTGTATGATCAAGTCGTATCCCTTGTTTGTTGCAGCGCGGCCGACAACATAGATATCATTATGGGACATATTCAGCCTTTGGCGAATTTCGGCAACCTGTGTCGGAGTCACCGCAGTAAACCGCTGTTCATCAATGCCCGGAGGAATCATGGATATATGTTCGCTCGGAAGGTCGTAGTGATCTTCGATCAACTGAACTTGCTGTTCACTTGTTGCAATAACGTGATCGCAGCTACGATATAGTACGAATTCTTTTTGAATGCGTTCTTCAAAACGGTAGTTTGCAGCTTTGCCCTCTCCGAGGCTTTTCATATCCTTGGCTTTCCACCAGCCGAGAGAATGAGGCGTGTGAATATGAGGTATCTGCAGTTCTTCGGCGATTTTTTGGCCTGCAACACCAGCGTCCCAGTAGTGACTGTTCACCACATCGTAGGATAGACCGTGTTTTCGAATTGCGGCCAACAGGTTCGAAACAAAATCGCCGTACCAGTCGTGCATATCCTCCTTGCGAATGAAATCGGTCCCACCAAAAGGGATGCGCCATACTCTCAGGTTCTCATTTATCCGGTCTTCTGCAGCCTGATCTTCAAACCGCCGTGTTACGACATCCACTGTGTAGCCAAGGCGCGCAAACCGTTTGGCAAGCTCCATCACAAAGACGACTTGTCCACCAGTGTCCGGCTTCCCAAGTTCGGGTGAACCCGCCACGTAGCCGTGCAGTGAAATCATCAATAGCGAACCTGAATTGCCGTTGCTCATATTAGCCGCATCCCTTTTGCAGGTTGTGCTGTAGTTTATAACACGCCAAAATGCCGAAGTCCTTCGTGCACACCTGCTGCGTACTGCTTCGTCGCGTGATAAAATGATGCGGGCTCCAACGCATCGATCAATTCTTGTCGTGCGTTTCCGACGACAATGCGGTTAGGCACCGCAAGAAGCATATCCAGATCATTACCACTGTCGCCAGCAGCAACCATATAGGCGGGTTGAATCCCGAAATAGCTGGCAACGAACAGGCTTGCCGCCGCCTTGCCAGTCCCTTTGGGCAAAACGTCAAAGTCGTCACGACCAGACACGATAATTTCGCAATCGATCCCCGCCTCGGACAAAGTCTTGCGCGCCTCAGCTTGTGCCTGTTCAGGGACGGCAAAGCTGACCTTGCGCTCTGTTTGATAAATTTGGTCGTGTGGATGATGGCCGAGGTCCGCGAGAACTGAGAAAACAGTGTCATGTGGCCAACCGGAAAACCGGGACTGCCACGCTGACAGTCCGGCCCCTTCAACCGAAATTTCTGTTCCCAGGGCAGTAATGACCGCATCGGGGCGCAGTGTATCAGGAAAGTCATTTGCCAGAGTGGTCGCAACACTGGCCGCAGGCCGACTGGAGTTGACGGCAAACGTCACGTGCTTTCCCGCATCTTGCAGCGCTAGGGCGAGTTCCGCTAACGCGTCCGCATCCCCGATCAAGGTATCATCAATATCACTTACCAGCAGCCATCGACGAAACCCTTCGTTCGGCATCGCATTCATGAGGCTGCAGGCGCGTCGGCTGCCGGCATTCTCAATTCCGAATGGCGGGTCGAGGTATAGACCGTCTCCTCCTCGCTGACTGATCGCAACAGCCGTTCCATCTTAATCCCGTCGAGCTTGAGCTGCGCAGATTCCGAATAAAATCCAACCCGTCCCTTTAGGAACGCGTCGTCGACGACGCATAAGGTAACCTGGCCCCCAATCGAAAATTCGATGTACGTACCGTGCGAGACCACTTCGATCTCCCATTCTTGCTTTGCATTATCGGTGACGAAATTACCGCTTTGCAGAGTTTCATAGTCGAAGGCGTTCTCGAACTCGGGACGCGGATTGGCCCCCCAACGCCTGATCTGGGCGTACCCCTTCACCAGGTCGAGCGACAGGTAGTACCCATCACCTTCCTCGGAACAGCGCAGAACCAGCCCGCACTTGCCGAGACCTTCAAGCTGAATGCGTGCGCGCAATCGAAAATCCTCGTGTTCACCCGGCAATAGAAATGCCTCGAACCCGCTTGGACAAGACACGTGAACACTTCCACTATCGCCATGGATCGATGCATGCGGATTACCGAACATCGCGTCGAATTCTGCGGGATGAGTCACCTCAAAGGGACTGTGTGCGTTCGCATTGAAACCGCGAAACGAGCGTAATATCAGACGGCCCGCGTCATCCGTGGTCAATTCTTTTGGGGGCGGCAAAAGGCGCGTAATGACTTCTTTACCGTAGGAAATCACTCGTCGCTGAAAAAAGTTGAATAGCAGGAGCCGGTCATCCACACGACAAATCCGCGCCGCATAGTTACCCTCAGGCAACAGGACATTGTCAGCAAAATTCTTGTAGGGTCCTTCAATGTCGTCTGCGTACCAATACCTGATTTTCGTATCCTCACGGATCGAGCCGATCAGGTAATAACGCCCCTCGATTTGAACAAGATTGGGAACTTCAACATCGTCGTAAAGCCTCGGATAGCACAGGGGCGGACCAAATTCGAAAGTGTCTGGTGCTGTTTCACGGGCGACGCCAACACAGCCACGGCGGACAATCGGGCCTTCTTTAACCCGCGCGGAAGACAAGAGCAAACGCTCGCCCGATGCCGGGTCGCAAAAAAAGAAAGGGTCCCGAAAACTTACCCAGTTCCGGCCCTCATCGACGCTCGATTCATACCACTTCCCAGAGATCTCGAGTGGGTATGAGCCCTTGTCGCATCTCTCCCAAGTGTAAAGATCATCCGATCTGGCACATCCTACACGCTGAACCCGACCGTATTCACTACGTGTCAGCCCAGTGTAGAACATCCGCCACGAACCGTCGCGTTCGGGATCCGGAGTAACATGCATGGTCCATAGCATGTCGTCATCCCAAGCGCCCGGATCTCCAACAAACAGTGCGTTTCGAACACGACGCCAGGTCATGCCATCCTTACTGACTGCATGAGCAATGAAATCGTGGTTCGGTAAGACTAGGTGGAAAAGATGGTAAAGCCCGTCGTGATGGACAACGTCGACATCGCCGATATCGGACTGCAAAAATCCATGTGAAGCGTACATTGCTTTAGAATGTCGTAGGGATTGTCGCTATGCAACATGTCAGAAACGAAAGCGCTTTGTGATTCCGCTCACGCAATGTGACCCGCACAGGATGTACGCAAACTTCAAACTGAGACAATCAGGCATCCGAGTCTCAATGTTTGTTTTCAGCGTGCTGTTTTGTTGTAAATTTCAGTACTATCCCCCGAACATGCTGTCTTTCCCCCAAGAAAAAGTGGATTTGTTGAATTCCGCTTGTCTGTTCAAGCGAGGGCTGGAAGCCTTTAATCATCGCTCAAATGCAAAGAACTGTCGTTTGCCTGACACCGAATTTCGCACCTGCAGCGAAGGTCGGCAATGCGTGCGCAGACATAGCATTCGGTTGCTGTGCGCCAGGTCGGCTTTGGGCCGTCCTCATCTATGAGGCTGGTGGCTCGCGCGCGAATGCTGCGCGGCCTCTGAGGTCCGCAGCGGGCCCACGTTGACCGATGCTGCGCGATCCCCCAATGACAGAAATGCGCAGGAAAACTGACTTTGCAAAGTCTATTCTAAAGAGCGAGAAATAAGCGCAGCCTCAGTCCAGCCCAGCAGCGCGTAAGTCATGCGCAATTTTCCGATGCGCATGTCGATCTAAGGTAAAGGCCTTAGAGCGCCAACGACGCGCACGAAAATCCGGGTCGATTTCTAGCAGTCGGGACGATGTTTCGCGAGCGGCATCAATTGCACCGGCACGAACGAGGCGGACCGTCTCCGCTGTCAATGCCCGAGGGTTGTCTGGCTCCTCGCCCAGCACGAAGCCCAGTACCTCTTTTGGGTCGCCCACGTTAGACATTAGAAGTGAGAAAGCTAGGTTGGTTCGTATCCACACAGGAGGGAATGGTGACAGATCAAGCGCGTGACGGTAGAGTAGCTGCTCACGTTGATAATCTCCACGATAGCCATGTACGGCCGCAAGGTACGAAATCAACTCAGCGCTTCTTGGGGTCTCCTCGACCACGGATTGCATGATTCCTAAAGCCGTACCAAAACGGCCATTTGAACACATAACAAACGCCTTTAACGCCTGGCCATAAATATTGTCTGGAGCGCGTCGTTCAATGTCGTCAGCAATTTCTGCAGCTTCCAGCGCCGCCGCTTCAGGCGCATAGTGCAGACACATTCTAAGCCCATCAATCAGGCAAAAACCGAGTGATATTCGTGCCTGAAGGAATTCTGGATCGGCCTTGATTGATTCACGATAGAACGAAATCGCGTCTTGGAGAGCTAATCGACGTGCAGCCGCTTCACGCACACGTCCTTTCTGAAACAGCTCCCAAGCCCTTGTGGTAGTCTCTGCCTCAACCCAATAGTTGGCCCAGTTGCCATCGCTTAGGGAGAGCTGCAAACCCTCAATAATACGTCGGGCTGTCCTCTCAATTTCGTGCATTTCGTCGCAACGGTCGACGTCGTAGCGACCATTCCACACTTTGGTACCATCATGGAGTCTGATAATTCGGGCGTGAACACGAAAGATTCGATCTCCTCTTACGCTGCCTGTCATGACGAAATCAGCTTCTTGTTCTTTGGAAAACTTCGGGGAGATAATCCGATAGGTACCCGAAACTGAGTCCAACAGTGCGTCTAGCTCCTCAGTCAAACCTACGGCAAATGAACTCAAATCCTTTAGGTCACCGATGGCTTCAAAAGAATGCAATGCCAAACTAGGAAAGAGGCGCCTCGCAGTCACCTGCTCTTTGACTAGGCTTGAATGTTCGGGCGTTGAGTTAGCGCTCTGGTCCAAACGACCGTACCAATACGCGCGTTCTTCGCTTAGCCAATCTTCGAACTCTGGATCACCAACATCCATACCTTCAAGAAGCTCACGGTGTGCATCCGGGCTGCCATCTCGTACATCTACCCAGATACAACTAAAATCCATAACGATGTCGTCACCGATAGACTGGAGTGGCTGGCATCCAAATTTACTGAAGTGTTTTCTAAGCGCGCTGAATTCTTGTCGCAGGCTGGCACTTCCGCGGTCTTCCGTAGCACCGCTCCATAATCTGTACTTTAACCAACCGCGCGTACGCCTACCATTCGGAGCCAGCGCCAGAATAGCAAGAAGTGCTTTCGCCTTACGTCCTGGAGGGGTTGCATCCACGCCTTCAGTGGTAAGGACAGCAAAGGGACCGAAAAGTGTTATTCGATAGCGCTCGTTTCTGGTCTCGCGGATTTCTGACTCATCCATGCGCTAACCTTGACTGCAGAGAATTCAGCCTGCACAGCCACAAATGACGATGAATCCGAATGCCTCTTTGGCCACCGCGCTAAGGTCAAACAGAGAATCGTTGTAGTCTGCACTTTCGCCGTTTTCCATTATCTCCCGTGGAAAGCCTCCCGTACGGGCAACATCAAGAAGCTTGCCATCGAAGTCAGGCACGACAACGTTGACAATTCGTAGTCGCTGCCCAGTATCACCGATGGTCCTATCAAAATGAAGGTTCAAATACACGGAGTTAGCGGCTACCTCCGGAATACGCCTATCCTCAAGTGTACTAACTGACAGGTCGGCTATTGCCTCATCCGTTTCATCAATCAAACACCGAAATTCTCTGAGGAGTGCTTGTTCTTCGTCCCGCAACCCGCTCCGCGATGCCGACGCAAGGCGAGCGATGACATCACCCACATCACGGTAAGTGACACCCCGTTTCAATTTAAGTCGTGCCATGTTTTGGCTCCTCCGCTAAAATGACTTAGCTAAATTATCGGTTAATGTCTCATCAAATACTGTGTCAGAGCAAGTACAAGATTTAAGAGTCGCACTTGAAGCCTCGGTCAAAGCTGGGGTTTTGTCGTCTCCTCACGTTTTGGAATTGCCAGCAGGATTCCCTTTTTTTGCGGCAGTTGCAACGACAACTCTTCCACCTGGTTGCAAACCTCCAAAAGGGCCATTGGCGCTTAGGGTCGGTTCAGGTGTCGGGCAGAATAGAGATATAGCTTCGCTTATGGCGCTCACGGAGGCAGCTGAAAGATACTCACTTCAATACTCAAAGTTTCGCTCTACCCAACTTAGCCCAACATCGACAGCCGGAGGTGAGCCCCAGGCCGCACATATTTTGGATTTGACCATTGGGGCACCGACACGAGAAGAGGCGTCTAGTCGCGGCGCGGCGGCAGGTGCTCAGTTCGAGCAGGCAGCAGAGCGCGCGCTCTTCGAGATGTTGGAGCATCATCATATTCGAGAGAACGGAGAGCTCATTTCAGATTTTTTTGAATATACCTCAAGAGACTTTGGAGTGCTGAATAGGCATCTAGGGTATCTCGAAGATCAACTACGCGAACTTAAATTGGCAATGCATCAATCAAGCCACGGCTATGTCGTAGCTAGGGCGATTTGTCGTGACTACGACGGCGGTCGTGTAACAATAGGATCTGCCGCTGGACGCACCGCCGACAGGACCGTCGAGCGGGCTGCAGAGGAAGCAATATTACTCTGGCGCAACATGATAGAAATCGAGCGACACGGGCTAGCAATCGAAAATCTAGATGTGAGGCAACAGAACAAAGTAAAGCTATATCGCGGAGCGGCCCGGTTTTTGGACACCAAAGTTAGCCAAGCACCGAAGCCCATCGACCAAACACCCCAGATGCATATCTCTCTGCCCGACATCGTTCACCAGGTCACCGGAAGGCGGGTTCGAGTATTTGACATGACGGCAAGTGAACTAGCCGTGCCGGTGGCACGAGTCCTATTGGACTGAATTCTCTGCCATTCGCCTAATAGTTTGACGTTGCTTTGACGCTACAATTATCCGCCAAGTCTATCTTTCACTCACTTTCAAGAAAGCCATTCAGAGGAGTGAAAACATGGCTGGTACGTTACTATTTGATCGGGACTATGCAGAATTTGGACCCAGAATCCGTGACTTCGAAAAAGCGGACCCTGTTGGTATCGTGGTGACTCAATTCCTATGGTACGATGGTTCGCCTTTTTATCCCATCGGCGATCTGATGGAAGCACCAATCACGGCGGTTTGGCTTGGCGAAGATGAGGCTCCGTCTGAAGAAATCATCGACCTAATTTTCCGGATGCCAAGCGATTCAGAAGAGTTTCCATTCTTTTATGAGATCGTGCTTCGTACAGATGAAGGTGCCGTCTATGGCGGCTGGGCATTTGGTGACAAGCTGCGCGTAACCGACGAAATTGTAAATGGTCACCGAGTCCTTGAGGCAGAAGATCCAAGCGGCGCGCTTCGCTTCACCTACGAGCCGGGTTCAGGTGAATACAGATTTACGCAGACAGCTTTTCGTGCGACCGCGATGCGTGCGCGCCAAATTGCAAAACGGCGACGCTGATCTCCCGAAAGTCCTTGCGGCCAGACTCTCTGGTCGCAAGGCACACTGAGAACGACTGTCTGAGAATATTTGTTTGTCGTTCAACCACCAATGGCTTGAGAAGAATCCGGGAGATCGCCATGAACGAAGTTTCAAAATTTCTGGCACTTATGGCATTGCTAGGCGGCTGCGCAGAGAAGCACCTAATTAAAAATGAAAAGGCTGTTTTGGCTCAAAACACCGTAACAAGTAGATCACGTCTAGTGGAATTGGAGGAACACAGCGCATTGCTGTCCGCTGCATATTCAGAGGCGGCAAGAGAGGCCTCCAACGATCAAGATGCGCTGGCTTTCGTGACGTTTATCGCGGCGGCATCATTTGTAAAAGGCTATGTCGGTAGCGCCTCAGACACGGCACTAGCAAACACTGCGCTTGCTGGTGCCGGAGCTACATCGGTAGCAACGCGAACACTCTCGCAAACTACGATCAAGGGCATCTATGTCGCAGCAAAGCGCATGAACTGCATCTCCACAGCAGCTGGTATGGGGGCTTTTCTACTTGATGGCACCAGCAATCTGACAAAAGGAGTCGCTAGAGCTGCGACCTTCGGGGCTATCGAAGAAATTAAGATTACAACCAGGGAAGCACTAGTTCGCACCGTCGCAAATTACGAAAACATCCGCGATGATCTGATTGGCAGCATCTCAGTTTCAGAAGCAGAAGAAAGAATGCTGAACACCTTGGAGAATGGAGGAGCAGAGCTTGTGCGTCTGAATCAATATCTTGGCATTTTGGACAACTGTGTCGGAGCAAAGGAGACCGCAACCGCAGTCGCACCTATCCCAAAAGATAATCCATAGCGCAAAACACTGTTCTGGATTCATTGTCGCAGACAAGCCCAATACATGCATCTCTGCTGCAATGGCACGAAAAGCACTTGCGTTTTTTTGGCAAGCTCTTTTGACATCGAATGTCCGCTTTTTTTCGCGACCAGGCATTCCGCGTTTGCAGCGAAGATCGGCTTCCCGCTCGGCCTGCAGGTTGAGCATTTCTGCTTTGGGCTGACGTCAGACACAATAGAAGCTTGGGAGCAATTGCAACTCGGTCGAGTCGCGGAGGTTCAGAATAGGCGCCATTCGTACCGAATTGCCTGCTACCACTACGAGCGTGCGGTTAAAATTGACCCGACTTTCATAGCTGCAAAGACGTACCTTGGTTTCGCGCATATGGACGAAATTCGGCTGTGTTGGTCGTCCAACCCAGATAAAGCAACGCAACAAATGCGCGATTTAGTCAGCCAAATAGATGACATGTCACCCCAGAATGTCCACGGTCAAGCACTTAAGGCATTCTCACTGATGTTTGACCGAAAGTTCGAGGAGTCTTGTAAGTTAATTACCAGGAAATCTGCCGACATTCCCAACAGCCCAGAATTTATCGCATATCGGGCAGTTCTTCTAGGATTGGCTTGTAAGTATCACGAAGCAGTAAATCTATATAGACATGCCTTGGAACTAGTACACCACCCGCCCTGCTGGATTTGGGTCAACCTGGGCTTAGATTGTCTATTGCTAGATGACCCCAATGCACAATTGTATCCTCGATACCGCCCTAGCATTAGATAAAAACTACTGCTGAGCGACCCTGAGTTCAAAGCTGGGGAATATCGTAACCCGGTTTTACATAAGAATCCAGATCCTATCCGGCGGATAAGCAGTGAACTGAAGCGAGCCGGCTTGTGAGCGAAACGAGACTATCGCACACAAATTTCTTAATTTTGGTTGATGTTTGGCGTTATTTTTACACCTGCCTGACGTTTGACTTACGCACCAATGCAAAGCTCTACATACTGGCACCCGGAATGCCAGCGCGAACTTAGGAGAAAGTTAATGAAACGTAGAGTTTCTCGCCCGGTCTTGTGCGCTACACCCGTTCCAATAAATCAAAGCTTACGAACGCAAGTATCCGTGGACGATCACATCATAAGGGCTGGTGATAAGGATTTGCCTTTTAGTGAAACCAAGGATGACTTGGCTTGCGACCGTAATGGTGCATCTGGTGAACCTATTTTATTAACCATTATGATGACGGATATTGTTGAATCCACCAAGATCTTGGCGGCGCTTGGCGACCGTCGGTGGAGAGCGATATTAGACCTGCACGATGAGATAGTCCACGAACTGGTCAGAGAATATGGAGGTCAGAGCATAAACTCCACTGGAGACGGTTTCATCACTGCCTTCCCTTGTCCCACTCGCGCTATTCGATGCGCAGAAGAAATACGAAAGCGTGTTTCGCGCATCAACATGGAGATAAGAGCAGGCGTTCACATTGGCGAGTGCGAGCGTCGCGGTTCAGACATTAGTGGACTAACTGTGCATATCGCAGCTCGAATTTTAGGCAACGCGTCCTCTGGTCAAATTTTGACATCTGGAACTGTTAAGGACACGACAATTGGCTCAGAGCTTGATTTTCAACATGTTAGAACGCAAAATTTGAGGGGAGTTCCGGGAGAATGGCAGCTGTACGCGATTCAAACCAGTTGTTCCCAATTGGCTGGTAAGGCCGGGGGCTAACGGTTTACTGAATGCCATTGGCTTTGAACCACATCAATTAGGCTGAAATCTGTTTGAAAAAACTGCGTCAACTCCCCGTAACACTGCATGCCATCCATACATGCAAGACAGTAAGATTGGTGAGGTGAAACTATGAACTACAAGCACTGCTTTCTTTCGGTTCTTTTTGTTGCCAGTTGCGGAGAAATTCCAGATGCGACAACAAATTATTATCTTACTAAAAGTGAACTGCGGATGGATGTTACGCGCACGCTTCTTTGTAGTGGAGACAAAGACACCGGCTTTTTGATTGTTTCCAGCTCCGTAAGCCCCGTCATAACAAACTCGGCGGATCTGGATGCCCCACAGCAATTCGACCTTCAGAAATTGAAAGGGACATTCACCGATCCTGATGCCACTGTTCAATTTTATCCGGATGCACGATTAATGGGCATCAATTCAACTCAGACCGGTACGGCGAAACAGGTCATAGAATCGGTGCTTAATACGGCCTCTCCTGTTCTTGCAAAAAAACGCGACGAACTAACAGAACCCAAAGACGTTTGCGATCTAATTTCTGATTACTCAGGGCAAAAAGAAGGCGAAAGGCAGAAAGTTGTCATTGAATACTCCGCCCAAGTAGAAAGATTCTATTCTGGGTTTCATCAGGAAATTCAACCTACAAGAGAGAGCGAACAATACCACAAAGCATTCAGAGGCTGGATTGGTGACACCCACATCAGAATCGGAAAGTCTGGGAATCAGCCACTTCGTCGTCCGGTCACATTCGGTCCCAACGGTTCAGATCAATCATTGGTAGCTAGGCAGCTGACAAAAGTGAGTTTTGGAGTACACATCAACAACAACAAAGAGAGTTTTTGGGAAGGCGCTGTGTTGCTTGCTCTACGAGGAAACGAATACGAGATCCCGTTGCCCAACCGGCCGGCCTTCGGAACTGCTGATTTTGAAGTTGCTTTTGATGATTCCGGTGCACTTACAAAAATAAGATACGCGTCAACATCAGGGGCAAATGATGCTGTCGATCTAATTGGGTCTGTCTCTGAAAGTCTTCAAGGACCGTCCGCAGCCGATCAAGCGGCCGCTTTACAAGCGGAGGCCGACCTAATTCAACAAAGACAACGGTTGGCAAATTGCCAAGCTGATCCGGCAAACTGCAAATAATTGGGCGTCTAATTGTTAATTCGACGGCGGAAAAATGTACCGTGCTTAGTGGTTTGTCGATTGTCTGTTTAGGATTGAAGAAGCTCTAAGGTAAAAAGCTGAATGGGTTCTGTTGCAAATTTTGACGATTGACGCTTGAGAATGCAGAGAGTGAATAGCCGCTGGTGTTTATCTGCCGAAAGACTACTCATGATCTCCTTTAAAGGCGCACAATATCCCAAGGATGTAATCCTTTTTGCTGTGTTCTTCTACCTTCGATACGGCGTGTCGTACCGTGACCTTGAAGAAATCATGTCCGAGCGCGGCGTTGCGGTAGATCACACGACGCTGAACCGTTGGGTGACAAAATACGCTAGTGCAATTGCCGATGTTGCGCGCAGGCGAAAGGGACCGTGCGACCGTTCCTGGAGAATGGACGAGACTTACATCAAGGTGAAAGGAGCGTGGGTTTATCTCTATCGAGCTGTCGACAAGCACGGCAAGACACTTGATTTCATGCTTTCGCAGCGCCGAAACAAACCCGCCGCCACCAAATTCTTCGCGCGGATGCTGGAGGTCAACGGCCTTCCGAGAAAGATTGTCATTGACAAAAGCGGAGCTAACACGGCTGGCGTCAAAGCCATTAACAAGATGCTGAAGGGCTTTGGATGCCCGATCCCAATCGAGATGGTCAGGCGGAAGTATCTGAATAACATCGTGGAACAGGACCATCGCTTCATCAAGAGACGAACTCGGCCGATGTTAGGGTTCAAGGCCTTTGCTTCAGCGGCTGCTACACTGGACGGAATCGAAGTGACGCACATGATCCGCAAAGGCCAAATCACGCCCGGAATCTGCCCGTTTCGTCAATTTGCAGAACTGGCGGCATAAGCCGCAGGTTCGGTTTCAACTCTTCGGTCAGTAAGAAACTTTGCAACAGATCCCTGATCCGGTGCCCGAGGAGGATTTGTGGTTTCTGCCGCAAGCGCCGGAGCCGGGGGCGGCGCCCACCGATCTGCCCTGGCCAGTGGCGGCGCGGGAAGGATCGCTGCAGCCCGAGATCTGGCTGCGGGCCGAACAGG
>NZ_JBWVAZ010000018.1:0-65817 GCF_057220975.1 Ruegeria sp. HKCCD9138
GTCATTCACCCGCGGCATCTGACATCGTCAACAGCCAAAAGTTTGCAACAGATCCGTCAAAAACGCTTTTGTTGGTAGCTTTGGCTGTCCAATCCCAATCGAGATGTTGAGCCGAAATTCTCAACAACGCAATTGAGAAGGACCGACGTTTCATCAAGCGTAGGATACAGTCAGAACTCGGCCTAAAGTGTTTTTCATCTTCTTCTGCAAGCGGCACCGGCCCTAGGTCTGTAAGTTCCGAGCCCGCCTTTTGGTTGCGACAATAAAATATGCCGGGAACTCACCACCGACCCGGTAACAAGAAATTGTCCATCACCTCGACAACTGCATCGGCTAGATCCTCGATTTGATCAATACGCCGGTTGATAGGATAGTAGTTCGACACATCGTGCCTTATCCCGATGGCACAAAGTTCAATGTTCATATTTGACTGAACCCGCGCTATGACCTGCCGCAAGTGCTTATCTAGAATAGTCTTGTCTTCATTTTTCTCCAATGTAGCCTGATCAACCGGCGCGCCATCAGACAGCACTATAAGCACTTTGCGCCTTTCCGACCGTTGCGCCAATCGCCTGACCGCCCAATCCAGTGCTTCCCCGTCGATGTTTTCCTTCAAGATGGAAGGCATCAACATCGCACAAATACTGTCGCGCGCGCGGCGTAGGGGCGTAGCAGCATCCTTGTAAACGATGTGCAGCACGTCATTTAGGCGACCCGGCGACGTTGGCTTCCCCGCTCTCAACCAATCCTTGTACGATTTTCCTCCCTTCCAGGCCGAGGTGGTAAAGCCGAGGATCTCGGTCGAGATTGTGCAACGCTCCAGTGCAGCCACCAGAAGTTCGGCGACAATGCAGGCGGTTTCCACCTGCTTACCCCTCATCGAACCGGAATTGTCGATCAGTAGAGTCACGGCGGTATCTCGAAATGGGCTGTCGGTTTCCTGTTTGTAAGCGTGTTCGAAGCCCGGGTTGATGACCACACGGTCCAGTTTTGCCGCGTCGATCAGCCCTTCTTCCAGATCAAACTCCCATTGTCGCGTTTGCTGCGCGAGAATTCGACGTTGGAGCCGACTGACAAGGCGCGTGACTTCGGTACGGTATTCTGACATGCGCGCATCGAGCCTGAGCCGCGCCTCACGCAGACTGGCAGAGGGAGCAAGGTCGTTGGCGTGAACCACGCGATCATGTTGCGTCGTAAACACGCGATAGGGCCTGGGTTTCACTGATGGGCTTGCCGAAACCGGTTGTTGTAGGTCGTTGATGTCGTTTTCGACCTCGCCCGGCTCAAACAGCGGAGCATCGGCCAGGTTGTCGGACACGCGCCGTTCGCTGCTATCCGTTCCTGAATCATCATCCTGATCCGTCAAGGCGCGCCGTTCACGTTCACCGGCCGAGGGCAACTCGGCCAACAAAGCTGCAAGGAAAGATTTGGATTGCTCGGCAAAAGCCCGTTGGTCGTCGATCTCGCTCGCCATCTTGGTAAATTGCACCTGATACCGTTCGCGCAGCCACCTGTCCCACATACGGAACCCTGCGGTTTGCAGGCTTGGCTCGGGGGTGCCCAAGAAACTGTCGCGGCAAACCATGCGCAACGCCTCGGCCAAAGGCAGCAGCGAAGCGAGATGAGCATGCAACAATTGCGCGCGCTTCAGGCGGTCGACCTGCAGGGCGACAAGATTGTTGACCACGCCGGGAAAAGCCGAGGCTTCCAGCGCCTCGCAGCGCAGGTGTTCGAGAAGAAGGAACAGCCGTGCCCGGGTCGAGTCCTTGGGCGACAGTGTCAGATGCAGATCGGGGTCATGATGCACCAGAAAGCTTGCGCTGGCATCGCATTGCCCCCGTAGTGCCACCAGATTTGCGGCGTCCGGTTCGAGTTTCGGCAGTACGATACAATTCGTGTCGGCGCCGGCACCTGGTCCAAAACGCACCTCGACATCCTGCCCGACCATGGATCGCGCGGTGGCCGCCAGGCTGGCCTCGATGTCGCGCAACGCCTGATCCCGGTTTGCCTCTTCGCGCTTCTCGCTTTCGGATTTCAGGCTGTCAGGATCGGACCAGATCGTCAGCCACTCACCACCATGACGCACGACACCTTTGTCGTCGCGCTTCTGGATGGTGCTGCGGACCTCTTTCGTCACCTATCAGACCAGAAGCTGGGATATCTTGTCGGTGGCGGCCTCAAGCGCCGTCAGGCAGCGCGTTTCCAGATCGTCCAGCGATAAGTTTCCAGGATGGCCGCACACATTCACCGCCGCCAGCGTTTCGCCGTGATAGTTCTTTAACGGTACCGAAATGGCGACCAACGAGTTTTCAAGTTCGCGGTCGATCAGGCAATAGCCCTGTGATCGCACACGGCATATCGCGGCAGTAATGTCGTTGATATCAGTCAACGTATTTTCTGTATGCGCTTCAATGTGCGAGGCCAGAAGGACTTCTCGCACCTTGGTTTCCGGTAAAGCACCAAGCAGAACGCGTCCCATTGCCGTACAATAGGCCGGTTTCTGCGAGCCAATATCCATTGCCATCGTCATCACACGGTCGGTCTGAAACCGTGCAACGTAGACCACGTCCACGCCCTCCAGCACCGTGACCGACACTGCCTCATTCAATTCATCCCGCAGTTTTTCGAGGATAGGTGACGCCAGCGACAGCCAGTTTTGCGAGCTGAGATAGGAAAAGCCAAGCTCAAGCACCTTGGGCGACAGACTGTAATACTTGCCATCAGTATACATGTAGCCTAGTGCGTGCATGGTCAGAAGCAGTCGTCGTGCGCCCGCGCGTGGGAGTTCCGTGACGCGAGCCACGTCGGAAACCGTCATCTTTTCGGTCCCCTCCTTAAAGGATCGCAGCACGCGAAGTCCCTTGGCGAGCGATCCAACGAAATCCCGATTCGTGTGTTCTATTGGCTCCAGAACCGTCATTTTGGCGCTTTTTCCTCTCGATTCGCCTCAAATTTAACCGCATACCGAACAAATGGGCGTATTGCGAACATTTCCCGGGTCACTCTGTTGACGTAAAATAACGAACATGAGCACAGTTCGCAATATGAACAGCCGTTCGGAATGCGAACACATGGATCGGCTGAAATGCTAGGAGGAGATAGGCCGTGAGCCAGTACACCACAGATTTCGCCTCGATCGACGAGTATGACAGCGGATCAATCACCGTTATCAGCGAGGACAACAAGAAGAACTATGTCTTCTCGAACATGTACGAGGTTGCCGCAAAATCCGCCCCATACGAGCGCGTCGCTGTGGCCAAGAATTTCGAATACGTGATCGAGTCTACGCGCGCCGAAGGCACATCTCCCTGGTACACGGCCGCCCATGACGAGTTCGCCGTTGCGATGGACTACCCGGTTACGGTCGAACTGGTAAAACTCGAAGACCCCGATGCCGTTGTCGATCCCGAAAGCGAAGGCGCGCATAAGCTATCCGGTGATCCGCAAGGCCCCAAAATGGGCACGATCAAACTGAGCCGCGGCCATATGGCCCTGCTGCCGGTCGGTGCGGCATACCGTTTTAGCGCCGAAAGCCCAGCCACCCTTATGATCCAAACAATAGACGGACCCGTGACCCAGCACAAATGGGCCGAGTTCTGTCAACAGTAAGTTTCGCGGAGGAGACACCAAAATGGCTATGAAAGAAGATCTCGGCAACACCGAAATCAGCAATCCCCGCGGGCTGCCGCTGTCCGGCGGGTTCTCGGTCGACCCTGCCGATAACGTGACCGGATACAAATCCTTCAAGGCAGGCAAGTTCAATTTCCGCCGGGACGAGTATTTCGCCTATATCGAAACCCCGAAGGGCACCCACACCATGTCGGTGGACGTATTTCTGCGCGCATTGATGCGCGACGTGGCATGGGGCTTTTTCTACGGCACCGTGAATTTCGACCCGGTCTTCGGCACCACCAACTATTATGGTGAGGTCGAGATGTTCTACGGCACGCTGAACGAAGCCTATGTCGCCGATGGAAACGACTATATCGAGCGGTTCAAGGCTGATGAGCTGATGGAGATCTTCAAAGGCATGATCTCGGACTGGACCATCGAAGGGTTCGATCCCTTCGCGGCGCCTCGTGAAACCGGCACGCCCTGGGGCATCAAGAACGGAGATAATGACGATGCAGTCAGCCGCCAGCGCGTCACCGCTCGCCGAATGGTCGGCGTCCCCGGAGACACACCGCTGCGTACCGATGTGAACGGCTATCCCGTCAACGTCATGTTCGATGATGTCGATCAGGGTCAGCCCGAGGTGGATGCAGAGCCGGGTTTCGAGCATGAGGTTCAGGCCTATAACCTGTTCGGCTATCTCAGCCGCTCGGACGTGACCTGGAACCCGTCGGTTTGCTCGGTAGTCAAGGACAGCCTGTTCTGCCCGACAACCGAGGAATACATCCTGCCTGTCGAGCATGGCAATGACCGCTGCGAGTGGTTCATTCAGATGTCCGACCAGATCACCTGGAACATAAAGGACGGTGAGCGAGGCCGCCCCAAGGCGGTGGTGCACATGAAGGCCGGCGACGTGGCCTGCATGCCTGCCGATGTCCGCCATCAGGGGTTTTCGCCGAAGCGGTCCATGCTTCTGGTTTGGGAAAACGGCTCGCCCAAAATCCCGGATCTTATCCGTGACGGCAAAGCACCCAACGTAGCCGTCGATTTCTGATCTGAACAAATTTCCGGGCAGGGAACCGCTTTGCCCGGAGCAACCTCGAGACACGCGATAAGCGCTACCCGTGGAATGCCCGCTTTCCATGAACGGAGGAGATTTGCGCGATGACCATCCTGCCCGCCTTCAAGAACGCTGGGTTGACCCGGCCGATCCAGACCAAGCTGTTTATTGGCGGTGAATTCGTCGACGCCGTCGGCGGCGGCACGATCGACGTTCTGAACCCTTTCGACAACTCCAAGATTTGCGAGATAGCCGAAGCCCGCGAGGAAGACGTGGATCGCGCAGTGGAAACGGCAAAGGCCGCGTTCCCGGCCTGGTCGCGCATGGACCCCGCCGATCGTGGCCAGCTTCTGCTGAAACTGGCGGATGCCATCGAAGCCAATGCCGAAGAGCTGATCCGGCTTGAGGCGCTGGACACTGGCCACCCGGTGCGCGATGCACGCAAGCTCGACGTTCCACGCACCGCCCGCTGTTTCCGTTATTTCGGCGGTATGGCAGACAAGGTCGAAGGCTCGCTGCCGCCAGTCTATCCGGGCTTCATCAACTATGTGCAGCGCGAACCGCTTGGCGTGGTGGGGCAGATCGTGCCTTGGAACTTCCCGCTGATGTTCACCAGCTGGAAGATGGCGCCGGCGCTGGCCGCCGGGAACACGATAGTCATCAAGCCTGCCGAAATCACGCCGCTGTCGACGCTGCGTGTTGCGGAGCTAATGAAAGAGGTCGGTATCCCTGACGGCGTGGTCAATGTGGTGCCCGGTTACGGCCACGCCGCCGGCGCTCGCCTGGCGGAACACCCCGATGTGAAAAAGATCGCCTTTACCGGCTCCACCGCCACCGGCCGCCGCATCGTACAAGCCTCGGCCGGTAATCTGAAGAAGGTGCAGCTGGAGCTGGGCGGCAAAGGACCCAATATCATCTTCAAAGATGCTTTCCTGCCAGCCGCTGTCGGCGGATCGGCCTGGGCGATTTTCCACAACCAGGGTCAGGCCTGTATCGCCGGTTCCCGCATCATCATTCACGAGGATGTGGCCGATGAATTTACGGAAAAATTTACTGCGCTGGCCAAATCCATCCGTCTCGGCAATCCGCTGGATACAAATACCGAAATGGGTCCGCTGACATCGAAGATGCATCAACAACGGGTGTTGGAGTATTCCAGGATCGCCGTCGATGAAGGCGGCGAGATTGTCACCGGCGGCAAGGCCCCCGACTCAGCCGAGCTGAAGGAAGGCTGCTTCGTCGAGCCCACCGTGGTGCGCGCCACAATCGACAGTCGCGTTTGCCAGGAAGAGGTGTTCGGCCCTTTCGTCACTGTCTCGACCTTCCGCGAGGAAGAAGAGGCGCTGAAGATGGCCAATGGTGTGATCTACGGGCTGGGATCGGGCTTGTGGACGCAGAACCTGTCCCGTGCGCACCGTTTTGCACGGGATATTCAGGCCGGCATGGTCTGGATCAACTCCTACAAAGTTGTCCACCCGGCCTCGCCTTTTGGCGGCATCGGCGAAAGCGGCTACGGCCGGGAAATGGGGTTCGAAGTGATGCGCGAATACACCCAACCGAAATCGGTCTGGGTCAATGTCGATGCACAAATCCCACCTCATTACGAGCGCTGAGGGAGGCTGCGATGACTAAGAGTAACGACTCCGTCTGCTGCGGAAAATGCAAAAAGGCCGAACTCGGCACGTGCACGAAGCTGGAAAAGATGCTGGCCGCGCTGAAACCTCCGGCTAAGGAGAAAACCCGTGCAGTTTGACTATGACAGCTTGTCCTCACGCGTGATCTTCGGTGCCGGACGCTGCGCCGAAGTGGGCGAGGAGCTCGACCGGCTGGGCATCAAACGGGCGCTGGTCCTGTCTACCGCCGATCAGTCCGAGGCCTGCGCGACTTTTGCTGCCATGATCGGCGACCGGGTGGGCGCGCTCTATCCTGGCGCGGTCATGCATACGCCGGTGCAGGTTACGGAATCCGCGATGCATCAGATGGAGCAGATGAACTGCGACGGTATCCTGTCTGTTGGCGGTGGATCGACCATCGGTCTGGGCAAGGCCATCGCCTACCGCACGGATCTGCCGCAGGTCGTGGTGCCCACCACCTATGCAGGGTCGGAAATGACACCGATTCTCGGCCAGACCGAAGGCGGTGTGAAAACCACGCTGCGCTCGCCCAGGGTTCTGCCCGAGACCGTTATCTACGACCCCGAGCTGACGTTAACCTTGCCGGATTTCATCTCGGGCCCGTCCGGTATGAACGCCATCGCCCATTCGGTCGAAGCGCTTTACGCGCAAGATGCCAACCCGATCATCTCGATGATGGCAGAAGAGAGTATTCGCGCCCTCGGCGCGGCGCTGCCAAAAGTGATGGACGACGGCAGCAACGTCGACGCCCGTGCCGAGGCTCTATACGGTGCCTGGCTGGCCGGGGCTTGTCTCGGTTCAGTCGGCATGGCGATCCATCACAAGATTTGCCATACGCTGGGCGGCTCATTCGACCTGCCTCATGCCGATGTGCATTGCCTGATGATTGCCTACTCTGCGGCCTATAACCGCGAGGCAGCACCCGACGCAATGGCGCGCACTGCGCGCGCGTTGGGGGCCGAGGATGCGCCTTCAGCCCTGTATGATCTGTTGCAATCGGTCGGCCGAGTCAAATCGCTGGCCGAGCTTGGCATGACCGAGGCCGGGCTGAACAAGGCCGCCGATCTGGCGGTGCAGAACCCCTATTACAATCCGCGCCCCGTCACCCGCGATGGGGTACGCGAGATGCTGCAGGCGGCCTTTGACGGAACCCGCCCGTAACCAACAAACTTGCTAAGGGAGGAAGTAATGTTAATTCGCCAACCCGGTCTCATCGACCGCAGAACTCTTATAAAAACCACGCTTGCCAGCGCCGCGCTGACATCCAGCCTGTCCTTCACCCGCCGCGCCCACGCAGCCGACGGCGTGATCAAGATCGGCTATGTCAGCCCCCGAACCGGGCCGTTGGCGGCATTCGCGGAATCAGACGAATACATCCTTGCCGGGATAAACGCCGCGTTCAGCGAAGGTATCACCATTGATGGCAGCACCTATGGTGTTGAGGTGATCGTCAAGGACAGCCAGTCGAACCCCAATCGCGCAGCGGATGTAGCGGCGCAGTTGATCCTCGAAGACGAGGTCAATCTGATGGTCGTCTCATCAACCCCGGAAACCACAAACCCGGTCTCAGACCAGTGCGAAATCAACGGGGTGCCCTGTATCTCAACCGTAGCACCGTGGCAGCCTTGGTTCTTCACCCGTGGCGGCGAGCCGGAAACCGGGTTCGAATACACTTACCACTTCTTCTGGGGCCTTGAGGACGTCATTGCCGTCTTTACCGAGATGTGGGGGCAACTTGACACCTCAAAGGTCGTGGGTGGCATGTTCCCCAATGACGGCGACGGCAATGCCTGGGGTGATACGGAACTGGGCTTTCCCAAACCACTTTCAGAACTTGGCTATGACCTGATCGATCCGGGCCGCTATCAGAACCTGAGCGATGATTTCTCAGCCCAGATTTCCGCCTTCAAAAATGGCACTGCTGATATTGTCACAGGGGTCATGATCCCTCCGGATTTCACCACTTTCTGGACCCAGGCCCGGCAACAGGGTTACACGCCGAAAATCGCTTCGATGGGCAAGGCCATCCTGTTCCCGGTGGTGGTCGAGCAACTTGGCGACGCGGGGCAGAACCTCAGTTCCGAGGTTTGGTGGACGCCAAACCACCCGTTCTCATCCTCGCTGACAGGTCAAAGCGCCGCGCAGGTTGCGGACGGCTACACAGAGGCAACCGGCCGCCAGTGGACTCAACCCATCGGTTTTGCCCATGCCCTTTTCGAGGTGGCCGCCAACGCCTTGTCGCGCTCGGGCGATCCGTTCGACTATGACAAGGTGCGCGATGCTGTTGCAGAAACCAAGCTGGACACCGTCGTCGGCCATATCGACTTCAGCGCCGGGCCGGTGCCAAACGTGTCCAAGACCCCCTTGGTAGGCGGTCAGTGGCGTCTGGGCGGACCATTCAAATACGACATGGTGATCACCGCCAACGGGATCGCTCCAGAGGTACCGACCGGTGGGTCTATGGAGGCTATTTCCTGATCCACATGTTCCGCTCCGGGCATCTCTCCCCCGCTCGGGGCACAACCTGTATTCCGGAGGACGCTTCATGAGCGACATCCTGACATTGGAGTCAGTGTCTAAGAGCTATGGCAAGCTCAAGGTGACAGACGATCTGAGCTTCACGCTGAAAGATGGTGAGGCGCTTGGCGTCATCGGTCCAAACGGTGCCGGTAAAAGCACCATGTTCAATCTGATCGCGGGTGGCGTGAAACCCGATGCCGGGCGCGTGAACTATCAGGGCAATGACGTGACCGCCTTTTCCGCGTCGAAACGCTGCCGGCTGGGTGTCGGGCGGAGCTACCAGATCCCGCACCCCTTCGCAGGGATGACAGTTTTTGAAAACCTGCTTGTGGGTGGTGCCTTTGGAGACTCGGTTCGCGAAAGCGAATGTTACGACCGCTGCGTCGACGTGCTGGACCGGACCGGCCTGCTGCCCAAAGCCAATGTCCGCGCCGGAGCTTTGACGCTGCTTGAACGCAAGCGTCTGGAAATGGCGCGCGCATTGGCCACCAATCCCAAGCTGCTGCTGCTGGACGAAATCGCCGGCGGCCTGACCGAACATGAATGCCAAGAACTGGTCGATACCATCAAAAACATCCACAAGTCGGGCGTTTCCATCATCTGGATCGAACATATCGTGCATGCGCTTCTGGCCGTGGTCGACCGGCTGATCGTGATCAATTTTGGTGCCAAGATCGCCGAGGGCGATCCGAAGGAGGTGATGAACTCACCCCAGGTCAAGGAAATCTACATGGGGATTGAAGGCGATGGCTGATCCGGTTCTGCAAACCCGTGGGCTGACCGCCCACTACGGCGACTTTCAAGCCCTGTTCGGGATCGACTTCGAGATCTACGAGGGCGAAACGGTCGCCATCATCGGCTCGAACGGGGCGGGAAAATCAACCTTCCTGCGCTCGATCACCGGCATGATGGACACCACTAGTCAGGATATAACTTTTCTGGGCCGTCCGGTCGGTGGCACCGCTGCGCACAGGCTTGTCAAACGGGGGCTGGCAATGGTGCCCGAGGGGCGCAGGCTGTTTCCCTCTCTCACGGTCGAAGAAAACTTGCTTATTGGCTGCTACGGCCGCAGCGGACCAAAATGGACGCTGGAAACCATCTACGACCTGTTCCCGATACTTGCCGAGCGGCGCCATCACGGCGGCACCGACCTGTCCGGCGGTCAGCAGCAGATGGTGGCAATCGGACGGGCACTGATGTCGAACCCGAAGTTGCTGTTATGTGACGAAATCAGCCTTGGTCTGGCGCCCATCGTCATCAAGGACATTTACGAGGCCGTCCCCAAGATCAAGGCGCATGGCGCGACCATGATCGTGGTCGAACAGGACGTGAACCAGGCGATGGCCGTCGCGGATCGGGTATACTGCTTTCAGGAAGGTCACGTCTCGCTGACCGGTAAACCCGGGGACCTGACCCGCGAACAGATATCGGCCGCCTATTTCGGCCTTGAGGATGGGGAGGCTGCCTAATGGACTGGGTAAATGCAATCATACAGGGGATCCTGCTGGGCGGGCTCTATGCGCTCTTCGCCGCGGGGCTGAGCCTCATGTTCGGCGTGATGCGCTTCGTCAATATCGCACATGGTGATTTTATCGTGGTGGCGGCCTATGGCGCGCTGATCGTTGTCGCGGCCTCCGGGGTTCACCCGCTGTGGGCCATGCTTGTCGTGGTGCCAGGGATGGCCCTGATCGGATATGTGGGCCAGCGGGTGCTGCTGAACCGAACGCTGGGCGAAGATATCCTGCCGCCATTGCTGGTGACCTTCGGGTTTTCGATCATCATCCAGAATGTGCTGCTTGAGGTGTTTTCGGCCGACAGCCAGAAATTGCAGGCGGGATGGCTTGAAACCGCCTCGATTCCGATCAACCAGAGCATTTCCATCGGGGTCATGCCGCTGCTGATCTTCGCTTCGGCGTTGATCGTGATCTCCGGATTGCAGGCGTTCTTCTACAAAACCTCGCTGGGCCGGGTGCTGCGCGCCACGTCCGATGATCAGGATACGGTGCGCCTGATGGGGGCCAACAACGCCAAGATCTTCGGCTATGCCACGGCGATTGCCTCGGCTGTTGTCGGGATAGCCGGTGTCTATCTGGCGATGCGCACAAATTTCGACCCCTCGGTCGGACCCGCGCGCCTGCTGTTTGCCTTCGAGGCCGTGATCATCGGCGGGCTGGGCAACCTCTGGGGTACTCTTGCGGGTGGCATCATTTTGGGCGTGGCGCAGGCCATTGGCGCTCAGATCGATCCGGGGCTCCAGATCCTCGCGGGCCATCTGGCCTTTCTTGTCCTGCTGGTGGTCAAACCACAGGGCCTGTTCCCGAAGATGAAAGGATAATCCGATGAGCCTGAACTACACAGTCCAACGCTCGACCCGCGCCAGCCAGATATCCATGAGCATTGCCGCCGTCGTTCTGATCGTCCTGATCGCCGCGCCCTGGTGGGCCGGACGGGCCGAGCTGCGCCTGATGGTCGAAATCTTCTACTATCTCGCGCTGGCGCAAATGTGGTCACTGCTGGCGGGCTATGGCGGCCTTGTCTCGGTCGGACAACAGGCCTTTGTTGGTCTGGGCGGCTATTTGTTGTTTGCATTGGCAGCCTTCGGCGACGTGCATCCGATCATGGCGCTGGTGCTGGCGGGTGTGCTGACCGCGCTGGTCGCGATGCCCACTGCTCTTGTCGCCTTCCGGCTGCAAGGCGCCTATTTTGCCATCGGCACATGGGTCATCGCCGAAGTGTTCCGGCTGAGCTTTGCGCAAATCTCGGCGCTTGGCGGCGGCTCGGGCATGTCGCTGCCAGCGTCCATTGTCAAATCCATCGCTGCCAGCCGCGCGGGCCGCGAACATCTGGTCTACTGGGTGGCGCTCGGCATCGCGGTCGGAGCCATCGCGCTGGTGTTCTTCCTGCTGCGGTCGCGCTGGGGACTTGCAATGACTGCCATTCGCGACAGCGAGCCCGCATCAGAAAGCCTGGGGGTCGAAACCTACCGCACCAAGTTCATCGTCTATGTCGTAGCCGCCGGAATGACTGGGCTGGTCGGCGCGCTGATCTTCCTTCAAAAGCTGCGGATCTCGCCCGACGCGGCCTTTTCCGTTCAGGACTGGACTGCACTGGTGATCTTCATCGTCGTGATCGGTGGCATCGGAACCATCGAGGGCCCGATCCTTGGCACAATCATTTTCTTCATCCTCCGAGAGATCGCGGCGGATTGGGGCAGCTGGTACCTGATCGTGCTGGGCAGCATCGCGGTGTCGGTTATGTTGTTTGCACCCAAAGGCATTTGGGGCCTGATCAGCGCGCGCTACGATATCCATCTGTTCCCTGTAGGACGCCGCCTGATTGTCAAAGAGGAGAAACCCAAATGAGTTATTTTTCTGAAGACAATTCGGAAGCCGCCGTCATCAAACGTCTGGGCGACGACGTAAACCCAAGGTTCCGCCAGATCATGGAAAGCGCGGTCAAGCATCTTCACGGCTTTGTCAAAGAGGTCGAGCCGACCATGGATGAATGGTTTCAGGCCATTCAATTCCTGACCGCCACGGGCAAGATGTGCGATGACAAGCGGCAGGAATGGATTCTCGCCTCGGACACGCTTGGCGTATCGATGCTGGTCGACGCCATCAACCACCGCCGCCCGGATGGCGCCACCGAGAATACTGTCCTCGGCCCTTTCCACGTAAGCGGCGCGCCCGAACGGGCGCTGGGGGACAATATCTGTCTAGACGGCAAGGGCGCGCTCTGCGTGGTGTCGGGAACCGTGACGGATGAAAACGGCGCGCCGATTGCTGGGGCCAAGTTGGATGTTTGGCAAACCAACAACGAAGGCTTCTACGACGTCCAACAGCCGGGCGTGCAACCGGATATGAACATGCGCGGCCTGTTCACCACCGATGAAAGCGGCCACTACCACTATACGACTGTCAAGCCCCTGCCCTATTCCATCCCGACAGATGGACCAGTGGGCGAATTGCTGGAGGCAATGGGACGGCATGCGATGCGCCCGGCCCATATCCACTACATCGTCTCGGCGCCGGGTTACGAAACACTTGTGACGCATATTTTTCCAAAGGGCGATCCCTATCTGGACAGCGACGCGGTGTTCGGGGTCAAGGAAAGCCTGATCGTCGATTTCGTGGACGAAGGCGGCAGTATCTCTGCCCGGTTTGACGTGAAGCTCAAAAAGGTCGGCTAATGCCCTATTTCGTCGTTCATGCGCTGGATGCACCGGGCAAGGCCGAGGCGCGAGCCGCGAACCGGCCTGCCCATCGCGCCCGCCTGCGCCAGCATGACCATCCAGTGACCGTCAGGATCGGCGGGCCGTTGCTGGACGACAGCGACCAGATGTGTGGCTCCATGCTTGTGATCGAGGCCGCCGCACGTGCCGATGTCGAGGCCTATCTGGCGGGCGACCCGTATATTCTGGCCGACGTCTACGATCAGATATCGATCCACGGCTTCAACTGGGGGCTTGGACAACCGGAGGAAAATCATGGCTGATGCATTAAGCAAGCCGGACCCCTGGCTTTGGCGAACACGACCGCGAGCGCCGATGCCCGGTGCCGAGCTGGGTCCGCTGGATGAGATCGCGGTCGGTTCGGCCAAGGAATATGTTTTTGGCCGCGGCACGACGGTGTTTTCGATGTTTGTCGTGCGGCAGGGCGGCGACCGCGTCTATGGCTATCTCAACCTGTGCCCGCATTACTCGCAACCGCTGAACTACCGCAAGGGCATGTTCATGAACGATGATGGCAGCCGCATCCGCTGCACCATGCATTTTGCCGAATTCCGGGTCGAGGACGGATATGGCGTCTCGGGCGCGGCTGAACGGTGCTGGCTGGACCCGGTGCCGGTTCTGGTCAAGGACGGTATCCTTCATATCGCCACGCCCGATGAATGGGAGGCAAAGTGATCAACATCGAGGATCTGCCTGCCCGTCCTGACAGGGATGTATCGATCCGCGAAGTGTTCGGGATCGACACGGACGCGACGGCCGCGGCATTCTCCGATCCCTGCGATCATGTCCCCACGATCGACCCCGGCTACCTGTTCGATCCGGCGGCTACCATGGCGATCCTTTCGGGGTTCTCCGGCAACCGGCGCGTTCTGATTCAGGGTCCTCACGGGACCGGGAAATCAAGCCATATCGAACAAGTCGCGGCCCGTCTGAACTGGCCCTGCGTGCGGATCAATCTCGACAGCCATATCAGCCGGATCGACCTTCTGGGCAAGGACGCCATCGTGCTACGCGACAACTTGCAGGTGACCGAGTTCCGCGAGGGCATGCTTCCCTGGGCCTATCAGCACCCCGTGGCGCTGGTGTTCGACGAATATGATGCCGGACGGCCCGACGTCATGTTCGTCATACAAAGGGTGTTGGAGGCCGAAGGCCGCCTGACCATTCTGGACCAGAACCGGGTCTTGCACCCGCACCCGTTCTTCCGCTTGTTCGCCACTGCCAACACCATTGGTCTGGGTGACCTGACGGGGCTGTATCACGGCACCCAACAGCTGAACCAGGCGCAGCTGGACCGCTGGACCGTGACCCAGCGGCTCGATTACCTCGACGAAGCGGATGAGATCTGCATGGTCCAAGGCAAGGCAGCGTGGATGGCTAAGGATGAGAACCTGCCACTGATGGTGCGCATGGCCGGACTGACCCGCAACGGCTTTCGCACGGGCGATGTGTCCACAGTCATGAGCCCGCGAACAGTGCTGGCCTGGGCCGAAAATATCCGCCTGTTTGGCGATATCGACTACGCTTTCCGCACAGCCTTCCTCAACCGCTGCGACGAGACAGAGCGCGGCATCTTCTGTGAATATTATCAACGTTGTTTCGGCCGGGACCTGAAAGATAGCGATCCCGCGCCCTGGGGACGCGCGACCTGAACCCGCTGTTCAGACGCGCGCCCAAAATTCGGAGAAACCCATGCCCAAACCCTGCATCATCTGCGTTGCCATCACCGGATCGCTTCCAACCAAGAAGAACAATCCGGCGGTACCGATCACCGTTGAGGAACAGATCGAAAGCACGCAAGAAGCCTTCGAGGCCGGAGCATCCATTGTGCACGCTCATGTCCGCAACGACGACGAAACGCCAACAAGCGACCCGGAAAAATTCGCGAAGCTTATGGAAGGTATCAAAAAACACTGCCCTGGCATGATCATTCAACTGTCAACTGGTGGGCGTTCGGGAGCGGAGAGAGAACGTGGTGGAATGCTGCCGCTCAAACCCGATATGGCGAGCTTGGCGGTTGGCTCCAACAATTTTCCGACCCGTGTCTATGAAAACAGCCCAGATCTGGTGGATTGGTTGGCCGTGGAAATGCGGACCTACAACGTAAAGCCCGAGATCGAGGCTTTCGACCTGTCGCACATCCATCAGGCGGTGGCCATGAACAAAGATGGCCGTATCCAGGGTTCGCTCTACGTGCAGTTCGTCATGGGTGTGAAAAACGCGATGCCCGTGGATCGGGACGTGTTCGACTATTACGTGCGCACGGTTGAGCGTCTGGCACCCGATGCGGAATGGTGCGGTGCGGGTATCGGACCACATCAACTGACCCTGAATGAATGGTGCATTGCCGCCGGAGGCCATGCCCGCACCGGGCTTGAGGACAATGTGCGGTTGGACAAGGACACGCTCGCCCCCTCCAACGCAGCCCTTGTGGCACGCACCGCAAAACTTTGTGCAAAACACGATCGCCCTGTTGCAACGTGGCAAGAAGCCAGACAACTGCTGGGCCTTGCTGGTTGAGATTGGTGTTCACGAGCACAACCGGATCTTTTGCAAACTTTGACCGTTGACGCCCGGGAATGCAGATAGTGAATGGCCGCCAGTGTATTTCAACACCGATGCGTTGATCGCCTCGTTTCCTGCCCGTTGCGGAGCGTATTGGCAAAAAAGCCCAGACGACCTCTTACATACAGGGTATCAAGTGCCAATTCTGATCTCTGCGGGCACATTCTGATAACATACCGGTCGCAAGAAACGGCGGATCGAGAGTGTACCAACACTTGTTGCCCCGAAATTGGTCGATGCTGGATAAGGGCCGCCATGCACCATACTGTCGGCGACTTCGACTCCGGTCGGAAACCCATTGAACAAAACACGTCCGGCTTTGCGTTCCAGTATCGGCATTAGCTGAGCCGCATACTCGGTGTCTTGGGAGTCCATATGCATCGTTGCAGTCAACTGACCTTCCAGCGCACGTGCGATAGAGGTGAAAGCACTGACATTTTTGGCAACGACCACTACTCCCAAGGGTCCGAAGACCTCATGCGACAAGACCGGCTTGGCTTCGAAAGCATCAGCCGAAACCCTGAAAAGATAGGCTCCCGCAGCCCGGTTCTCTGTTGTTCCAGAGACCACTGTCGTCACATCTGGAGTCGATGCAATCCGATCCCGGCCCTCACAAAACGCCTGGGCAATGCCATCTGTCAGCATGGTTTGGGGGGCCGTTTCCTGCAACGAAGCGGCGGCCTCGTCAATGAATGCCTCAGCGTCCGGTCCTTCGGGCACAAAGGTAATTCCAGGATTGGTACAGAACTGACCCGCGCCCATGGTCAAAGAGGCAGCCCAACCTTTTGCGATCTCGGTGCCGCGCGACTTAAGCGCTCCGGGCAACAGGAACATTGGGTTGACCGATCCCAACTCACCAAAAAACGGGATAGGCTCAACCCTCGCCGCGCATAGATCGAACAAGGCGCGGCCACCGCGCAACGACCCCGTAAAACCGACCGCTTTGATGAACGGGTTCTGAACCAGTGCACCTCCTACAGCGATACCACCATCTTGCACAAAGCTGAAAACGCCCGGATGCAGTTCCAGGGCCTGCCGGGCGGCGTCGATAGCCTCAGCCACGATCTCGCCCGTGCCTGGATGCGCTGGATGGCCTTTGACCACCACAGGACACCCCGCAGCCAGAGCCGCTGCGGTATCACCGCCAGCGGTGGAAAAGGCCAAAGGAAAATTCGACGCGCCGAATACAGCCACAGGACCGATCGGGCGTTGGACCATCTTCAGATCCGGGCGTGGCAACGGCTGGCGATCCGGCAAAGCAGGGTCATGACGATAGTCCAGATAGGTACCTTCGCGGATATGGTCGGCGAACAGGCGCAGCTGCCCCGTGGTGCGACCCCGCTCACCTTCCAGTCTACCAGCTGGCAAACCTGTTTCAGAGCAGCCAATTTCGGTGATTTCTGCGCCGCGCTTTTCGATCTCATCAGCGATGCGTTCCAGAAATACAGCGCGCGTCTCGCGCGTAGAATAACCGTACGACCAAAAAGCGTCTTCTGCCGCCGCGCAGGCATTCTCGACCAGCGCCGGAGTACCTGCGGAATAGGTTTTGGCATCGCCGGTTGCAGGGCTGGATTGAAAGCTGCCTTCACCTGCGATCCATTCTCCGGCAACTAGGCTGTTTCCGTTCATGTCCATTTCCTTAGATTAGTTTGCGCGCGGCAAGATTTTTCATCAATGCGCTCGTGCCGAAAACCCAAGGTGGGCATTCAGTTGAAAGGCGGACGGTGTTGGCCAATGAACCCAGCATCGGGTTCGATATTTCGACGCGATCACCCATCTTATGAGTGAAACCGCCACCTGGCGTGTCACGGTCCTGCGTCGGCGCAAAGAGCGTGCCAAGCATAAGAAAAAACCCGTCAGGGTATTGATGATGCGCCCCACGCGCCTGTCCCACAAGGTCTTCCGGGTCCCGGCTGATCTCAGCCATCGAACTGGTACCATGCAACTCAAAACCCTCTTCACCAGTTACCTGCAATGTCAGTTCAGCCTGCCTGACGTCATCAAGATCAAAGCTGTCATCGAACAGCCGCAACATTGGGCCTATCGCGCAAGAGGCATTATTGTCTTTGGCTTTGCCCAGTAACAGGGCCGAGCGCCCTTCGACATCGCGCAGGTTCACGTCATTGCCAAGGGTCGCGCCTTTGATACGGGCCTCGCTGTCGACGGCCAGGACAATTTCAGGTTCCGGATTGTTCCAGGTTGAAATCGGATGTAGTCCGATGCTGGCCCCAAAGCCAACTGCGGACATGGCCTGCGATTTGGTGAACACCTCGGCGTCCGGGCCAATCCCAACCTCAAGGTATTGCGACCACACGTCTTCCGCGATTAGCGCGACTTTCAATGCCATTGCCTTGTCTGAACCGGGAACCACCGCGCGCAGGCTATCGCCCAGAATTTCGGTACAGCGGGCACGGATTGCGTCGGCTTTGGCCGGATCGCCCTTGGCTTTCTCTTCGATCACACGTTCCAGCATCGACGACACAAAAGTCACGCCACAGGCTTTAATCGGTTGTAGGTCGGATGGTGCCAGGAAATAGGGCTTGGAGGCGTTCGGAGACTCGCTCGAATTGGCGGCGATATCGTCAATGCGGCCAACATCCGTGCCGTCAATAGCTTGAACGGTCGAAGCCGCGTCGTCCAATTCCAGCAACGCCTGCATGGTCGGCACGACCGGTGAGGTGATGTCGAGCAGACGTTCTCCCCTTCGCACCACAAGCGCAGGACCTTGCGCTTGAGGCAGCCAGATCCGGCCAACGAACGTTCCAATGTCGGGTAAGTTCAGTGTCATTTGGTGTTTCCCAGAGAAAAGAGTTTGGACAGAAGCGCATCAGCCTGATCGCAGGTGGCCCAGGTCAGAGACAAGTGGTCCGCATCGTCGATTATATGCCAATCGGCGTTTTCGGGTTGCGACATCAGCGCTCCACCCCGCAGGTATTCGGGCGTTTCTGCGCCGCCGTTGATATAGAGAACGGGCGGACGGTCCGCTTGCGGTGACAGAGTGAATTCTGACACCTCCTCCGTGGACAAGGCCAATTCCGATTGCAAAAAGGAAAGCCGCACCGGGGCCAGGTCATACACTCCGCTGATCGACAGAACGCCCAATGTCCGCTCTGCAAGCGCATCATCGGTTAGGGCGGATAAGGCAAGATGCGCCCCGGCGGAATGGCCAATCAAAACGAACCTCGCGGTGGGGAAAGCCTCGGCCAGCGTGCGCAGAGCCGATTTGACGTCTTCCACGACATCGGTCAGCCGAACCTCGGGTATCAGACGGTATTCTGTGTTGGCGACGGCCGCCCCGGTGGACAGAAATCCCGGCATCATGAAGCGATGCGTTTCCGCCTGAAGCGCCCGCCAATAGCCGCCGTGGATGATCACTGGCAACACGGACTGAGGTCCCGTGCCCTCGACCCATTCCACCCATTGCCGCGGATGGTCGCCATAGGTGGCACGCAAAAACTGCACCTGTTTGGCGACGGCCTCACTGTCCTTCGCCATGCGGTTCAACGCATCGTAAAAATCAGGAATGACCTCGGAAAACTTGAATTGACGATCCCAGAAAGCCTGCATGTTCAGATCTCTTGCTCTTTGATCTGCTCGTATGCCTGTCGCAAAACCCGGGTCTCCACGTCGCTGGTACCGCGTGCCGCACTCAGAACCAGCCCCAACAGCGCAATGCTGCTGGTCGAGCTTTCGACAGGGATCAAGGCCACAGTCGTACGACGGGCGACCGAACCTTCAAACCAACGCAAGCCGATCTCGGAAACATCGCCGATGGCAAGATCGGGGATGGTTTCGAACCCGTATGACGGTTGCACCGGAATGCCACGCGTCTCGCGACCGACCGTGTGCGGACCCATGCGCAATTCCATATCCTGCGCGACAGCCAGAAAGGACGTAAGCTGAGTGCTCTGGCGCAGTTGCAGAAGAATGGGCTGCACCGGCGGTGCCATTCGGCCAATGCCAAAACCATGCAGACCAACCCGGATAGCGGACATGCCGGACAGGTAGTGGCCCTGAGCGTCGCGACGCAGCATCCCCTCGGCTTCAAGCGTGGCGGTGTGACGGTACCCACTGCTGGCGGGCACGCCCGCTGCTCGGATCAGTCCCGCCGGAGACGCAAATGCGTCGTGCCCCGGCGCCGTTATGAGCGCTTCAAAAACGTCGACGGCGCGAGCATAGGCAGAATGGGTCATCCTGTGGCACTCCCTTTGATGGATCGTTTGTCTCGACGCAAGGCCGGGCCTTGCGAAAGGATTGCATCGTCCGGCAAATCCCAGGCGACATGCAGTTCAGCCCAGCTGTCAGCCTTGACCGAAGTCGTCTCCAAGCCCCGCGGCAAAACGATCTGCACAGGCTCTTCCACGCGTTGCGGAACCGTGTTGCCTCCCAGAATATCCAGTGCCAACCCCAGCGCCCTTGCGCCCATGCTTGCCGGATAGTCGAGTGCGGCCATCGGCACCTTGTGATGGAGGCACAGTTTGTACATCTCGTTCAGGTCCCCACCGGTATGGGCAGGAATATTGAAGCCGCCATCCAGAAACCGTCGGACCGAGCCTACGCCCTGCAAGCCGCTGTCACACCAAACCCCGTCCGGTGGTCGGCGCGCCTCGGCCAATACGTTGTCAATTGCGTCATAACCACCTGCTTCGGTCCAATCGGTGTAGCTGACATTCTCAACCCTGATGCCTGGAAATTCGGAAAATACCGCCAGCGCCGCCTGTTGTCTGCGCAAGGCCGGGCTCGCCCCATCGAGCCCGCTCAGCATCCAGACGCGGCCTTGACCGGACAACGTCTCAGCCATCCACTGGGCGCTAATGCGCCCGATCCGGCTGTCCGATGCCGTGACAAATGAAACGAGCGATGA
The DNA here is from genome assembly GCF_057220975.1 of Ruegeria sp. HKCCD9138. Lineage (NCBI taxonomy): Bacteria > Pseudomonadati > Pseudomonadota > Alphaproteobacteria > Rhodobacterales > Roseobacteraceae > Ruegeria > Ruegeria sp. HKCCD9138. Next base: position 20,487 of record NZ_JBWVAZ010000018.1, read on the forward strand.
CCGGTCATTCGGTCGCCGGTCGACTGCGACAATCGGCAGGCCCTCATGGGCCAGCTCTCCTAAACGGTCGCTGAGGGCCTGATCGTTGACCGAGGTGATGGATATCAGCAGAAGATCAATGCCCTGAGCAACAAGCTCATCTATCTGTTCAAGCTGCAAGGCCGGGTCATCCTGCGCATCCAGCACGATTAGCGCTTCGATCTGAGATTGCGCAATCCGCTCTGCATAATACAGGCTTTGTAGCATTGCGCGGCGCCAGGCGTTGCTTGTTGATGCGTTTGAAAAACCGATACGAAATGGGGTTGCGCGCCGATACCGGCTGGCGTCTACGGTTCGCACCAGCGCCGGGTCCCATTCCAGATCTGGGACGTTGCCTTTTATCTCTGCCCCTGGATTTCCCAGTCGCGCCGATAGCTTCTTCCCTTCCATGGTTTCAGGCACCTCAAGTGCGGCGAATATCATCTGCCGGGCTTTTGGCCCTAGACGCAGAAATCCGTGGTCGAAACGCTCCAGCCAACCCGCTGCCACCATCGCCCTCAGCAGGCCAAAGCCGGTAGAGCGGGTAACGCCCAGATCTTCGAGGATGTCATGCGTGCGGCGCGGCGTATTGCCGGCGTCGAACCCTTTCAGGACCGCCGCAATGCGTTGCACGTTTGATTTCTCATCCTGAGACATGGGCGCCTTTCCGGATCAGCCTTGCGACCGTTTCATGTAAACGGCTGCGGCGAGGATAATCAGCGTGCCCTTGATCACCAACTGCAACTCGATGGACAGACCAAGGATCACCACGATGTTGAACAAAGATACAAGGATCAACGCGGCCAGCAAAACGCCAGGGACAGAGCCCTTGCCACCCGAGAGTGTCGCGCCGCCGATTACGGCTGCGGCGATGCTGTCCAGCTCGTATCCACGTCCGGTCCAGTTGTCGACAATGCCGACATAGCCCACCAGAAACAGTCCTGCGATGGCCGCAAGTACGCCAGAGATGACAAAGGCCATAACAACCAAAAATCGGGTCGGTGCGCCGGTCATATAGGCGGCCTCCGGGCTGTCGCCATAGAGTTTCAGGCGGCGGCCAAAGACAGTCCGTTCCAGCAGCCAGTGCATCCCGAAACCAACGATGGCCAAGGCGATCAGCGCAACGGGTATTCCAAGAATGTCGCCGCTCGCGAGCCATCGGAAGGTATCCGGCAAGGTCCCGCCCGGAGCGCCCTTGGTATAGGCAAAACGCACCCCTTGCAGCACGATCATGGTGGCCAACGTCGCAAGGAACGGAGTCACCTTTCGGTAGGCGACGAGATAGCCGTTGATCGCTCCGATAAACCCGCCCAGCAGCAGGCCGACGATGAAGATGACAGGCGTCGAGTCGATCAGTGAGGTCGACAAAACCGCGACCGTTGCCATGATCGACGCGACAGACAGGTCGAGCCCTCGGACGATAATGACGATCATCTGACCAATAACAACAAAGCCTAACGGTGCGGTCTGGATCAGAATGTCCTTCAGGTTTGCCGGTGTCAGGAACCGGGGAGACAGCATGGTGGTCACCGCCCAGATCACGGCTAGGAATCCCAATAGGATCAGCAACTCTCGGCGCTGGGTCGCGCGGACCGTATTGCGATTGGGTTTAGTGTTTGCGGGGTTGGTGGCCGTCGTGGTCATGACTTGCACTTTCCTGCAAAAAATGAAACAGCGGCGATGATGATCAGACCTTCGGCGATCCACTGGTAGTAACTGGAGATGTTCATGAAATTCAGAACATTTGCCAGAAACGCCAGTAATATCACGGCCAGCGCGGTTCCCAGAACGCCGCCTTTACCCCCGGCCAGAAGCGTACCGCCGACAATCACTGGTGTAATTGAGCGCAGATCGAACCCGACACCCGCGCGCGGATCGCCGACCCCGAACCGTCCCGTCATATACATGGCGGCCACGGCGCAGAGCAGCCCGGACAAGGCATAAATTGCCACTTTGGTCTGCTTCACCGGCAGGCCGGAGACAGCGGCGGCGTTCTCATTGTCACCAATCGCATAGATGCGGGTTCCGAAACTCGTGCGCCACAGCATGAAGCCGATCAGCAGGTACAACGCGATGACGAACATCATGCCGTAGGGCATCACGCCGAGACGGCCATAGGCGAAATCTTCGAAGAACAACGGCACCGAGCCCGATGGCTGCCGGGTGATCAACAGCGCCGCACCCGCAAGGATGGTCGAGGTACCAAGCGTAGTAATCAGGGGATGCACGCCGACATAGGCGGTAATGCCTCCGTTAATCATACCGATGAGGATGCCAAGGGCGACCACAGCAGCCACCGCCAACAACAAGGTCCCCGTTGTGTCCCCGGCTATGGCTGCGAAAACCACACAGAGGAAGCTTAGCGCCCCGGCATAGCTGAGGTCGATGCCACCAGAAAGGATCACGACGGTCTGCGCCAATGCGACAATAGCTAGGGCAACCATCTGGTCCTGTACATTGGCTATGTTGAGCGGCGTCGCGAAACGGTCTGAGGCCGATATGCCAATCACGAAGACGATGGCAATCAGTGCAACAACGACTAGATGAACGGGCTGGGCGCGTGTGGCGCGGGCGATCGTGCTCATGCCGCTACTCCGTGATGGGTTGAGGTTTCGGCAGCGGCGACGGTGATGATTGCCTCTTCGGTGATCTCATCACCGACCAGCTCTTTCGCCAGTTCTCCGTCGCGCATAACGTGCACGCGGTCACAAAGCCCAACGATCTCGATCAGTTCGGACGAGATGACCAGCAGGGCCATACCTTCATCCGCCAACTCACGCAGGGTCTTGTAGATCTCTGATTTTGCACCGACATCGACGCCCCTGGTGGGCTCGTCCAGGATCAGCAGTTTGGGCCGGTTCTCAAGCAATCGCGCGATCAGGACCTTTTGCTGGTTACCACCCGACAGCGCCGAGATCGGCAGGCCAACGTGATCCACCACCACGCCACGGCGTTCTTTCAGAACCGCGGCGCGACGCTCCTCATGCCCCGGTGGGATGGCGTTGTGGTGCACGCCGAAGCCCGGTGTCGTTGCCGCGAAGTTTCGCGCGACCGAGGAGTTCAGGAACAACCCGTCATCTTTGCGGGATTCGGTCAGCATCAGTATGCCCGCCTCGATACAGCCCGCCGGATCGCGATGTGGTATTGGCTCACCCATCAGGGTTACTTGCCCGGTGGCCGGTGCGGCCCCGAACAATGCCAGTGCCAGTTCGGTCCGGCCCGAGCCGACCAGACCGGCCAGCCCAACAATCTCACCCGCGTGGACGTCCAGATTGGCGGGCGGAAGGTGCGGAGCCACAACAAGGTTCTCCACCTCCAGCACCTTCTCGCCCGCCGTTGGGTTCGCGGCCTTGTGCGGGAAGAGGTCACCAAGCTCGCGCCCCACCATGGCAGCAATCACGCTGTCATGGGTATAGTCCGTAGTCGGCCCTCTCGAGGTAACGACCCCGTCCTTGATCACCGTGATGTCGGTGCATATCTCGAAAATCTCATCCAGCCGGTGCGAGACGTAAACCAGCCCCATCCCCCGTTCCCGCAGGTCGTTGATGATGCGGAATAGGTGCTTGGTTTCGTTCTGGCTCAGCACGGCTGTCGGTTCGTCCAGGATCAGAACCTTAGCTTCAACCCTTAGAGCTTTGGCAATCTCGACCATCTGCTTGTCGGCAACCGACAGGGTTTCAACAAGATTGTCCGGGTTCAGAGAAATCCCCAGATCATCCAGCAGAGCCTGCGCGTCACGCTTCAAAGCCTTGCGATCGATCAAACCCAATTTGGTGCGTGGTTCGGCGCCAAGATAGATGTTTTCGGCAATCGACAAGGCCCCCAGCACTGAGAACTCCTGATGCACAACTGCAATCCCGGCGGCAAGGCTCTGGCGCGGATCGGACCAACCCGCTTCCCGGCCTTTGAACTCCACATGCCCGCCCGTTGGGACATACAACCCGGTCAGCAGTTTGATCAGCGTCGATTTTCCGGCTCCATTTTCACCGCACAGCGCAACGGCATGGTGACCATGGACTTCGAACTCGATCCCCTTGAGCACCTCGTTGGGGCCAAATGACTTGCTGAGACCGCGCGCGGCCAGATATGGCTGTGCCATTGTTCTCTCCTCCCGTGGTGGCGGGGCGATGCAATACCGCCCCTGCCTGTTTTGATCCCGGTTACTTGGGATAGACCGCCGAGAAGGTGGCCGGATCGTAGTCGTCCCCAACGCCCGAGGACATGATGACTGAGCCCGGCTTGTCCATCAGCGCATAATCCGCGACGAACACGTCCGCCTGCACGGAAGGCGTCTCGTGCCCTTCAGACACAACAACCTGCTGATTTACTTCGATCCGCTTTGGGATGCCCTTTCCGTCCAGAACGTCGAACAGAACCTCAAACGCGCGCGCGCCCATGGCTGGGGGGTAGTCAATGCCGACCATCGGCACGTCGTTATTCACCGACAGCTGATACATCGCGTTGAAGTCGCCACCCGTATGCGGCGGGATAGTTCCGGCCTCATATCCGGCAGCAAGGAAGGCTTCGATCGAGCCCGAGCCTTGCAGGCCCGAGTCTGCCCAGACGCCCGAAATCTCATCACCGTATTTCTGGATCAGTGCGGACATGATGGTTTTACCGTTGGCGGGTGACCAACTGGTGTATTGCGTCTCCAACACTTCCAACTTGGGAAACTGGTTGAACACCTCCATTGCGGCCTGAATGCGTGCTTCGGCAGGGGACGCCCCGGCCAAACCGCCCAACATCACGACCTTGCCTTTACCGTCCAGCTTCTCAGCCAGCCATTGAGCCGAAATCCGACCCAGCGCCTGATCCGAGGCAGTAACAAAGCTGATGAAGTTCTCGTCCGAGGGCACCGAACGGTCGACCAGAACCACCGGAAGACCCTGCCGCTTGGCGCGGCGAATGACCGGGTCCATCGCTTCGGCTGTTGCTGGCGAGATCAGCAGAATGTCAACGCCCTGTGCGATCAGATCCTGCACATCGGCAGCCTGTTTGCTGGGGTCGTCATTTGCATCGGTGATGATGAAGCGGCTCAGCTTGTCAGCGTTGCGCTCGGCTGCAGCTTCGATCCCATGCAGCATTGCCACGCGCCATGGGTTCGAGATCGAAGCGTTCGAGAACCCGATCGTATAGGGCCCTTCTTTCTTGTACTCGGCCGCGTCATAGATTTCCAACGCGCCGGGGTTCCACAGAAAGGTGCGCGGCACCCCTTGATATCCATCCGCCATCGCCGATCCGACAAACAGCCCCAGAGTCGCGGCCGCGGCCGCGGTTTTCAGAATACGCATGCGTTTCCTCCTTAACGTATTGATTTTATTCGGCAGCGCGGATCAAGCCGCTTGCATTGATGCCGGTTCGAGGGTCTTTGAACATCACCCCGTCCTTCATGATCATCGACAAGTTGTCCTGATGCTGCACGAGGCTCACATCCTTGGTAACGTCGCCTTTGACCAGCAGCAGATCAGCCAGAAAGCCCTCTTTGACCTGACCGATCTGATCCTCCATCTGCATCAGCTGAGCACCAACCATTGTGGCACAGCGCAGCGCCTCGATGGGTGTGTAGCCGAAATAGCGCACGAAATGTTCGAGATCTCGGGCGTTCTGACCCATCGGCGTCACAGCAAAACCATAGTCTCCACCAACGGCCACGCGCAGACCGCGTTTGCGGATTTCGTGATACGTGGCGCAGGTGGCGTCGAATTTGCGGAAAAGGTTCAGGTCTTCGGCCACTTCTTTGGTGATGCCCACCGCCTCACCTTCGCGGGTCGCGTTGTGAACCAGACCAAAGGCGGGGCCGAGGATGACGCGATCCTTGGCCTCTTCCAGCATGTCCAGCGCTTCTTCGTCTGCGAAGTCACAGTGGTAGATGCAATCTACGCCGTGACGCACTGCCATTTTTACCGACTCCGACGACCGGGCATGTGCCGCAACCGTCTTCCCGTACTTCCGGGCCACTGCCATGAAGGCGGCCAGCTCATCATCTTCCAGCGGTGTGATTTCGGCGCGCGCGAATGAGACGAACTCATCCCCCGAGATATTGATCTTCATATTGTCGACATTGTCGCGAACGCATTCACGTGCCACGCGGCGCATCTCGATTGGACCGTCCGCGACCAGACCGAAGCTTTCCTGATAGATGTGGCGCTTTCTCTCGTCGCCCAAACCGGCGGTTGTTGTAATTTCGGGGCTTGAGGCGCGCATCCGGGGTCCGGCCAGCATACCGGCATTAATTGCGTCCCGCGCGGTCACACCCAGCATTGGCTTTGCGGAGGCAGCTTCAAATATCGAAGTGAACCCATGGCTTAAAAGCAGTCGCAAATTCTGAGCCGTCAACAGCATATGCTGTTCCGGGCAAAGCTGGCCGAGTTCCCAAGGTTCGCCCACTCCGGTGAAACTGGGATGGCAATGACCCTCGACCATACCTGGCATCAATGTGTGACCGGTGCCGTCTATCGTCTCGCCGACATTTTCGGCGGAACGGCTTTCCCCTCTGGTGACCGTTGTAATTTTGTTGTCCGTTACGATAACGGTGCCCGGATAACAGTCGTCCGAAACGCCATCCCAAATATTCGCACCTGTAATACTGAACTGTGACATTGTCTCCTCCCAGTGCGCATACGTTTGCCGATGCGACGTGAAAAAAGATGCATCAGTTTCCCATCAAATACCGGTGTGATTCACGGGATGTTTCTCATATTTTGTATTAGTTCACTTTATGGTGCTTGATTTGAATGCAATCGAAAGGGCGGAATAGGTTGATGCCAGATTGACTGCAGCTCGCCACCCGTTCCCGCCGTCCACTTGGATGCAGAGGCAGCAAAGAAACGTTTTGTCAGGAAAATACTCTTCAGACCGAGACAGTATCAGGTCTTCGGCGCTGGATCATGTAACCGTTGCCGCCAACGCCCTTCAACGCAACAACGGTCAAACTCAATTCAATCGCCCGAACCAATCGCCGTCAGGCCAGCCTTAGCACACTGAATGTCGTCAGGACCGGCTGCACCCGATACACCCATTGCACCGATCAACACACCGTCTTCATAGATAGGAACACCGCCATCCCAGGCGCACAATCCCCGGCGGTTCAGCAAACCCATTTTCAAGTTCGGATGCGAGGACATGCGTTCGGCAAACGCCCGCGTGGATTTTCCCAGAACGGCTGTGCGCGCTTTGTCCTGCGCGAATTCGGCCACGGCGGCGGGCGCCGTGTTCATCCGTCCGGCGGCAACCATTTGCCCACCCGGATCGACCACAATTGCGGCAACAGACCATGCGTTCAGCGCCGCATGATCCAGCGCTGCCAGAACCGCCGCATTGGCCGCCTTATGCGTGATGACTCGTTTGGTGATTGATATCGACATGTACCCCTCGTCAGCCCTGTTGAAGTTGCAGGTCAAAAATCAACTCATTGGTTCCGTGCTGAACTCTCAGATCATCCTGATTGAAAACATCAAACTGAAACTCAGTGATCCCGCGTTTTCCCGATGCCGTAATGCGTTTTGAGACGACGATTAGCTCAGCCCGAATCGTATCACCCGCGAAGACGGGCATTTTGAAGCGCCAGTTCCACCCCAGCGAGGCCAGCCCGTCAGGCCGTGCATCGGACTGGAACTTCAACCCATCGACAACAGATAGGACCAGCAGCCCATGCGCCACTCGCGCCTTGTAGCCAAGCTGTCGGGCCACATCATCATCCAGATGCAGCGGGTATTTGTCGCCGGTCAGTTCAGCAAAAGCGGCAATCAGGTCTGCCGTTATCTCGGCAGACCCGGTTTTCATCACATCCCCGACCTGCAGATCGTGATAGCCATAGGTCCCTGCAGCCAGGGGATCAGCGGTCATTCCGGAACCGGAGCATCTTCGCGCAGCAAACCCTTGGTTTTCAGGTCTGCCCAGAACTCGGTCGGGATGTCATGGCTGAACCAGTTCAGGTTTTGATCCAGCTGCTCGACCGTGCGAGTGCCCGCCATGAAAGTCGGCACCGCCGGGTGCGCGACCACGAATTGCAGCGCGGCGGCGGGCAGCGGCACGTTGTATTCGGCACAGACAGCTTCGATGTTGCGAACCTTGTCCATGATATCAGCAGGGGCCGGAGCATAGTTGTACTTGGCTCCTTCCTTTGCACCCGTAGCCAGAATGCCCGAGTTGAAGCCGCCACCGACGACCACTGCGGCGCCGCGCTCTTCACAAAGCGGCAGGAACTTGTCCAAAGCGTCCTGTTCCAGCAACGTATAGCGCCCGGCCAGCAGGAAGCAGTCGAAATCGCGCTGTTCAAGTGCGGCATGGCACACTTCCCACTCGTTCACGCCGACGCCGATAGCTTTGACAACACCCTGATCACGCAGGCTTTCCAACGCTTTCCAGGCCTCATCCATGGCCTGCTTGAATACCTCGGGTTGCTCGGCGCCGCGCGTGAAAACGTCGATGTCGTGGATAAAACAGATATCCATATGCTCCAGCGCCATGCGCTGCAGGCTGTCCTCGAATGACCGCATGATCCCATCATAGCTATAGTCGAAATGCATGGTGAAGGGCGCGGCGTTGGTCCAGGGCTCGAAATTGATGTCCTGACGGCGCGCAGGTTTCAGCACCCGGCCAACCTTGGACGACAGGATGAAATCACCGCGGTCCTTCCAGCGCAGGCTGTGCCCCGTCCGCATTTCGGACAGGCCATGCCCATACATCGGAGCGGTGTCGAAATACCGAACGCCTTTGTCCCAGGCGTGCTGGATCATCGCGTCCGACGTTGCCTCGTCGATCTCGCGAAAGATGTTGCCAATCGGCGCAGTGCCAAAACCAAAGGCGGATACGTTCAGATCCACCCGGCCAAACTTGTTCAGTGTATTCGGATTCATGCAAGCCTCCCATATGCAAACCGGATCGCCGATAATTACGCAGTCATTAAGTAACTGGTTGGTTATTTACCTCATGTGGCAAAACCGATCAACCCACTTGACGAACCGCCTCGGGCACGCGTATTAGTAACTGATTAGTTACATCTTGGGGCACAGCTATGTTTCTGACGGAAACCCATATTCAAGTCCGCGATATGACCCGACAATTCGCAGAAGATGTCATCCGCCCTGCGGCGGAAGAACTGGATCGCGACTCGCGCTTTCCCGCAGAAATCTATGATCAAATGGCCGAACTTGGCCTGTTCGGCATCGGCGTCCCCGAAGAACTGGGCGGACCCGGTTTCGACACGGTGACATATGCGCTGGTGATGGAGGAACTGTCGCGCGGCTACGCCTCGATCGCGGATCAGTGCGGCCTGCTTGAACTGGTCACAACCCTACTGGTGCGTCACGGAACGGCGGATCAGCAACAGAAATGGCTGGGCGATCTGCTGGCCGCGAAACTGCGCCCCGCGTATTGCATCACCGAACCCGAGGCGGGCACAGACGTGTCGGGTATTCGCACCACTGCCAAACGCGATGGCGATGGTTGGGTTCTGAACGGCGGCAAGATCTGGATTCACAACGCACCCGTTGCGGATCTGGGGTTTGTTCTGGCCAAAACAGACCCCGAAGCGGGACATCGCGGCATGTCCATCTTTGTAGTCGACCTGCACGCCGACGGCGTTTCGCGTGGTCCGAAAGAGCTCAAGATGGGCCAGCGCGCCAGTCAGGTTGGGCCATTGTCATTCGACGATGTACGCCTGCCCGCTTATGCGTTGCTGGGCACAGAAGGGCGAGGCTTTCACATGATGATGAGCGTACTCGACAAAGGACGGGTAGGCATCGCAGCTCTGGCCGTTGGAATAGGTCAGGCAGGCCTTGAAGCCGCCACCGATTACGCGCAGCAGCGCAAACAATTCAACAAACCCATCTCAGACTTCCAGGGGGTTCAGTGGTTGCTGGCCGACATCGCCAAGGATGTCGAAGCGGCCAGACTGCTGGTTCATTCTGCCGCCTACAAGATCGATAACGGGCAAGATGCAACCAAGGCCTGTTCAATGGCTAAGTGTTTTGCCGGAGATATGGCGGTACAGCGCTCTTCGGACGCTGTGCAGGTATTTGGCGGGTCCGGATATATCCGCGGATTCGAAGTGGAACGCCTGTATCGAGATGCGAAAATCACTCAGATTTATGAGGGCACAAACCAGATTCAACGTATGATCATAGCTCGGGAATTGCTGACAAAAGGGGCAGCAACATGAGCATCAGCGCAGCACTTGTAACCGGGTCCTCCCGGGGGATCGGCCTTGCGGCAGCCGTGGCTTTGGCGCGCGAAGGCTTTGCCATAGCCGTCAACGGTCCCCAATTGGATGATGAACTGAGCGCCGCCGTGGACAAGGTCCGCGAATTCGGCGTTCCGGTTGTCGCCGCCGCTTTTGACGTTTCGGACACTGCCATCCACGATGAGCAATTGGCGGCCATTGAGGCCGAAATCGGGCCCCTTACAACACTGGTCAACAATGCCGGCGTCGGCGTGATGCAGCGTGGGGATCTGCTGGACGTGTCCGAAGAAAGCTATGATCGCTGCATGTCCGTGAACACAAAGGCGATGTTCTTCCTGTCGCAAGCTTTTGCCAGACGCCTTTTGGCGCGGGATCGGGACGCGGCGACCTTTCATAGTATCGTCAACGTGACCTCATCGAACGCTGTGGCAGTCGCTACCCCTCGTGCAGAGTATTGCGCCTCCAAAGCGGCAGCTGCGATGATTTCCAAAACATTTGCCGTGCGGCTTGGACCAGAAAACATCGCTGTATACGACGTGCAGCCCGGCCTGATTGCCACCGACATGACAGCCCCGGTGATCGATCAATACGACCAGCGCGCTAAAGATGGGCTGACCCTATTCCCCCGCCTGGGCCAGCCTGATGAGATGGGTACAATCATCGCTTCTCTGGCCAGCGGCAAACTTCCCTATACAACCGGACAGGCAATCTCGGCAGATGCCGGAATGCTTGTTCCCCGTTTCTGAGGTCACCCGATGAAGATCAAGCTTCCCGACACCACAGGCAAATTGCATGATTACACATTGGTCGGAACACCCGTTGCTCCCTCGAAGCTGACACCCAATTCTGCCCGCGTATTGTATTCTGCCGCGCATGTGGTGGTCGATCCGTTTGGAGACCACGACCCGACCGGCCACGCCCATGTCGACTGGGGCAAGACGATGGAGTTTCGTCACTATCTAGCAGGCATGGGCATGGGCATCGCCGAGGCGATGGATACCGCTCAGCGCGGCATGGGGCTGGACTGGGAGGGCGCATTAGAACTGATCCGGCGCACCAGGGAAGAACTGCCGGATGCGCTGGTCGCCAATGGCTGTGGCACCGATCATCTTGATCCTGCCGATGCACGCACTCTGGACGATGTGCGCCGCGCTTATCTGGATCAGGTCGAAGCCATCCAGAAGGTGGGTGGTCGCCTGATCCTGATGGCCTCGCGCGCGCTGGCGAAAGTGGCCAGAGGCCCCGAAGATTACATCGCCGTATACCGCGATGTTCTGGCCGCCTGTGATCAACCCGTGATCCTGCACTGGCTGGGCGAGATGTTTGACCCGCAATTGGCTGGCTATTGGGGATCAGACAGCTTCGAGGCCGCGCTGGAAACAGCCCTTGCGATCATCGAGGAAAACGCCGCCAAAGTGGATGGCATCAAGGTATCTCTGCTGGAAGCGGAAAAAGAGGTTGTCATGCGCCGTCGTCTGCCCGACGGCGTGAAAATGTATACGGGCGATGATTTCAACTATCCGGAATTGATCCAAGGCGACGATCAGGGCTATTCTCACGCGCTGCTTGGCATCTTTGACCCACTGGCCCCGGCGGCAGCCTATGCCGTCAGCAAGCTGAGCGAGGGTGACGCCAAAACATTCCGCGCCACGCTTGATCCCACCGTGCCGCTGGCGCGCCATATCTTCCGTGCACCAACGCAATATTACAAAACCGGCGTGGTGTTTCTAGCCTGGCTGAACGGCTTTCAGGACCATTTCATCATGCTGAACGGCGCGCAAGCAACGCGGTCCCTGCCCTATTTCACCGACTGCTTCAAAATGGCGGATGAATGTGGCTTGCTGCGTAATCCGGATCTGGCGGTTGAGCGGATGGGTAATTTGCTGAAACTTTACGGGGTCTGAGCGGATGCGCGATTTCTCGCAGGACCATTCCGCGCTGGCCCTGAATACGGCGACCCTTGGTCACAACCTTGAAGGCCATGGCGCTGGATGGTCCCCCGAGCGTGTCATCTATGCCTGCGCCGAGCGGGGATATGGCGGCATCACTTTCTGGCGGCGCGAGCTGGACGGGCGCGAGGCCGAGATCGGGCAGCGCGTTCACGATGCGGAAATGCAGATTGTAGGTCTGTGCCGAACACCTTTTCTGACCGGCCCTCTGGCTTTACCCACCGATCAGGAGATCATGGATGATTTCCACCTGTCCATTGATCAGGCTGCGGCCTTGGGGACCTCGGTGCTGACCATCGTCACTGGTGGCCCGGAACCGGGCACTAAAGGCGTTCTGGAAAGCCAGAAAATCCTGACCGACCGCGTTGCCCGCGCAGCCCCTTATGCGGCGGAGCGCGGGATCCATCTGGCACTGGAGCCGCTCAACCCGGCAACTGCAGGCAACCGCACCTGCCTGATGACCGCCGCCGATGCGCTGAATGTCTGCGACGCGGTGGGGGCCGACAATGTAGGCGTGGCGATCGATGTCTACCATGTCTGGTGGGACACGACGCTTGCCGAAACACTGGCGACCCGCGCGCAGGGCCGCATACTGGGATATCATCTGTGTGACTGGCTGGCCGATACGACGGACGTGTTGCTGGACCGGGGCATGATGGGTGACGGGGTTGCGGATTTGCGTTCCTTGCGCACCGCGGTCGAAGCTGCCGGGTATGCTGGACTGTGCGAGGTCGAGATTTTCTCGGCCCAAAACTGGTGGAAGCGCGACCCGAACGACGTTCTGGACACGATAGTTGACCGCTTTCGAAACTGTTGCTGAAAGGCCTGCGAGCCTGTCGGGTCATCGCACCAGAATGGCGCGAAAATCATTGACGTTTGTACCCGTGGGACCCGGTGAGAACAGATCTCCAATTGACTCAAAGGTCGAAAAGGCGTCGTTTTCGGCAAGATCCGCTGCCGGGTTGCGACCGGCGGCACGCATCCGGGCGCAGCTTGTTCCATCCACAAATGCGCCAGCATTGTCTTCCGAGCCATCGATACCATCGGTATCCGCCGCCAGCACCACAATTCCATCCATCCCGTCAATTTCCTGCGCCAGAGACAGCAGGAATTCGGTGTTGCGCCCGCCTTTTCCTTTTCCGCGCAAGGTGACCGTGGTCTCTCCGCCCGAAAGGATCACGACCGGCTTTCTGAAGGGCCGGTCCTTGCCCGCCACTTCGCGGGCGATCGCTGCGTGCACACGGGCCACGTCCCGAGCTTCACCCTCGATGGCGTCCGACAGGATCACGGCGGGAACACCCTGCGCTTTGGCAGCGCGGGCGGCCGCGTCCAAAGACAACCCGGCCGAGGCGATGACACGCACCTCGTTGCCAAAGAACCGCACATCCCCTGGTTCAGGGGCTGCGGCGGCAGGTGTATTAAGGTGGGCCAAAACCGACCCGGGCAACTCGATACGGTAATCGGTGATCAGGCGCAGTGCGTCATCGCGCGACACCCCGTCCGGCACCGTCGGGCCCGAGGCCACCTGCGCGGGATCGTCTCCTGGCACATCCGAGACCACAAGGGAAACCACCCGGGCAGGATGCGCAAGCGCCGCCAGTCGACCGCCCTTGATGCCGCTGACATGCTTTCGAATGGCGTTCATGACCGAGATCTGTGCCCCTGATGTCAGAAGTGCCCGGTTGAGGGCCTGTTCATCCGCAAGCGACAACCCGTTGGGCGGGCACGGCAGCAACGATGAACCACCTCCACAAATCAGCGCCACAACCAGATCATCCGGTCCCAAGCCGGACACCGCCTGCATCAAAGCCTGACTGGCTTGTACCCCGGCTTCATCGGGAACCGGGTGCGAAGCTTCAAGCACTTCGATCCCGGAACACGCGGCCCCATAGCCATAACGGGTAACGACCACACCGGACAATGGACCGTTCCACAATGTTTCGAACGCCTGCGCCAGTTGCGCTGCGCCCTTGCCTGCGCCGATCACAACGGTGCGTCCTTTGGGCGGGCCGGGAAGTTGGGTTTTCAGCGCCGCAAGCGGGTCGGCAGCCTCGACGGCCGCGTCAAACAGCGAGGTCAGAAACACTGTGTCTTTCATTCACAGCTCGATGTCGCAGACAAAGACACCCTCCGCGCCACCTTTCAGCTTTTCAACGATTCGCCCGCCGATTTCCTGATGGGTGCTGTCGTTCAGATAAACCTCGCGCACTGCCGCATCCTGAAAGTCGAACCAGAACATATCGTTGAAATCCCGCACAAGCGGCGTTTCGATCGAGACGTTCTTGCGATGCTGAAAGTCCAATATCCCGTCGATATGCCCGGAAAGTCCGCCCAGGTCGGAATACAATGCCGCCTTCTCTGCATCGCTTGTGTTTGCTTTGAAACGCAGGTGAACAAGGTGACGTATCATATTGAGCTTACCTTTCAGCGAGATGTTACCAGAATTTTGCTTTTTTGCGGTCCTTGAATGCGGACAGGCCGGTTTGCAACTCGGGCTGTGCGGCAGCAATACGACCGGCGAGCGCCTCAAAGACACGTTCGCGCTCTTCTCCTTCGGCGGCATTGATCAGCATTTTTGCCAGTTCAATCGCGACAGGTCCGCGATGGCGCATCCGTTCGACCAGATCGTCAACCGTAGCCAGACCCCGTCCCTTTTCAACTACTTGATCGACGATCCCTGCCGCCAGTGCCGCTTCGGCCGAAAACTCTTCGCCGAAGATAGCCATGCGCCGCACGAGCTGGGCGCCAAACCGACGCACCGCCCGCTGAGTTCCGGACCAGCCGGGGATAATTCCCAGCGCGGGCTCGGGTTGTCCGATCCGGATGTGGGATTCTGCGATGCGGTAATCCGCGCATGCTGCCAACTCAAGTCCACCGCCCAAAACATGGCCGTTGAGGACGGCGATGACCGGTTGACGCAAACGCGTAAGCGCGTCCAACGCCTGATGCCCATCCCGTAACCAGTGTCGGCCAAACCCGTCGGGAGAGCGGCTTGCCCACGCATCAATGTCGCCGCCCGCACAGAACGCCTTACCCGCGCCGGTCAGGATGACAACATGCGCATCGTCGGTATGTTCGATCTGACGGCAGATGGACAGAAGGTCATCCATCATGGCTTCGTCTATCGCATTCAGCCGGTCGGGCCGGTTGATGGTCAGCCGCGCAATGCCGTCTTTGATATCCAGCAGAAAGTGTTCCATCATGCTGTCTACAATTGCAGACCCATGGGGGCCGGATCAAACAGTTCCGCGTCCATCATCACCAAATCATCCGCCACCAACAACGGGGTCGCCGCCTGATCCAGAATGTCTTGCTGCAGGTCCACGCCTGGTGCGATCTCGGTCACCGTCAGGCCACGTTCCGTCAGTTTGATCACACAGCGCTCGGTCACATAGGTTACGTCCTGCCCCTGCGCTTTTGCACGCGTACCGGAGAATGAAATCTGATCGACCTCATCGACGAATTTGGCAACTTTTCCTTCCTGCAGGATGTTCAACTGACTGTCTTCAATGGTCATTTTTGCCCCGGCATTAAAATTGCCGGAGAATACAATCTTCCGGGCCCGCGCCGTAATATCCACAAAGCCGCCCGCCCCGGCCGTTCTGTGGGGTATGGCGGAAAGACGTGACACATTCACCGAACCGTTCCTGTCGACTTCAAGAAATGACAGGAGCGAGGCGTCAAACCCGCCGGCCTGAAAATAGCAGAACTGATGAGGTGACGGGACGAACGCCTCGGCATTGGCCGAGCAGCCGAATTTGAAATCCAGCAATGGCACGCCGCCGACTGCGCCCTGCTCGATCATCCAGGTGACTGAACCATGCAGCCCCTCCTCGACGAGAATGCGGGGGACATTGGCCGAGATACCAAACCCAATGTTCACGGCCCAGCCATCTTTCAGTTCTTTCGCAACCCGGCGGGCGATGACTTTGCCGACGTTAAATTCCGCCGTGCGGAAACTGTCGATTGGACGAGTCAATTCACCAGATATTGCTGGATCGTATTCTGTCGCCGTCGTCTGCAACTGATCCGGGGCCTCGACAATCGCGTCAACCAGAATGCCCGGCACATGGACGTCGTGGGGGCGAATGCTGCCGGCGGCGGCGATGCGCTTGGCCTGAGCGATCACGACACCACCGTTGTTCCGGGCGGCCAGTGCCATCTCCATTGCACCCAAATAGGCGCCTTCGTGCTCGAAACTCAGATTACCCTTTTCGTCAGCGGTGGTAGCTCGGATGATCGCCACGTTTGGGGCCTTGGATTTGAAATACAGCCAATCCTCACCTTCGAACTCCATGCGTTTGACGATCGGTTCGGCACGGGCCGCATCGTTCATGGCGCAACCTTCGATATCGGGATCGACAAATGTGTCCATCCCGACTTTCGTCAACACACCAGGCCGCTTGGCCGCCGCTTCGCGCAACATGTCAAAGATGATACCCGACGGGACATTATAGGCGCGCACCTGTTCACCTGTGATCATCTGCCAGATCAGCGGTGGCTCAGCCTTGCTGGGACCCGACGGGTACGACCCGCCAATGATCCGCGTCAAAAGACCGGGCTTGGAGATGTGATCCACGCCTTTGGTGCCAAACATATCACCAGCAGCAATGGGATGGATCGTCGTCAGATTCTTTGGCGCACCTTCCTCATCAAAGCGTTCGCCTAACCCCTTGAGTACCGCATCGGGGCAGCACAGACCACTCGACGAATTCACTGCTACTGTCGCCCCGTCAGGAACAAGGCCTGCTGCTTCGCGCGCCGTCATTTGCTTTGTCATGCGATCCTCACAAAGTAACTAACTGGTTATATGCTTATGCCCCGGCAGACGCCCAAAATCAACAAGAATAAATCACCGGGTGGAATTGACCTGACATCAAGTAACCAATAAGTTACTTACAAGGCTGATATCAGGGAGGACCGCAATGAATATCTACTTTCAAAATACCAATCAGCGCACTTTTGGCACGTTTCCACTGACAGGGAACGAACTTCGGGACGCCATGATGATCGCGGCAGAGGTTGGATACCGTTCGTTTGATACCGCGCAAATGTATGAAAACGAAAAGGAAACCGGCGATGCATTGGCAGAGCTTGGCCTTGCCCGCGACGAGATTTGCGTCACCACCAAAGTCCATCCTGACAGTTTCAGCGAAGCGGCATTTTTGCCCTCTGTTGAAGAAAGCCTAAAGAAACTGAGACTGGATTATGCCGACGTTTTGCTTTTGCACTGGCCCCCAGTTGGCGGCGACATCGCGCCATCTCTGAAACTGTTGGAACAAGCGCACGCGAAAGGGCTGGCCAAGAATATCGGCGTTTCGAATTACACGGCGCAGATGATGCGGGACGCAACTAAAATCATCGACACTCCGCTGGTAACGAACCAGGTAGAATTTCACCCCTTGCTGAACCAGGACACCTTGCTTGCCGCAGCCAGCGAAACCGGGATTCCGCTGTCGTCTTATTGCTCGGTTGCGCGCGGCGAAGTTTTCAAGAATCCGATCTTTGCCGAAATCGGTGAAGGCTATGGAAAGACCGTAGGTCAGGTCGTGTTGCGGTGGATTCTGCAAAAAGGCGTCTCGATCAACACGATGTCGACCAAACGCGCCAATATCCAGGCCAATTTCGACGTAATGGACTTCACCCTGTCCGGCATCGACATGGACCGGATCGATACATTGACCCATACCGGCTACAGAATCGTTACCGAAGATCTGGTGCCTTGGGCGCCTGAGTGGGACTGAATAAAAAAACGGCGGTGCCATTATTCGGCACCGCCAGTTCGGGGAGTTATCCAAGCCTTTGAGAGCGGAACAGCTCAGTGATTACCCCTGATCATGTCAGAAGCTTTTTCTGCCATCATTATTGTTGGGGCATTGGTGTTTGATCCAATCAGGCTGGGCATGGCCGAGCTGTCGCAAATCCGCAGCCCGTCAACCCCATGCACCCGCATTTGCGGATCGACCACCGCCATATCATCCACGCCCATTTTACAGGTGCATGTAGGGTGATAGGACGTGCGCCCAAATTGCCGCGCATAGGCTTCGAAATCGGCCTGTGTCTTGACGCTGTCATCCGGAAAACGGATCTGGCGGATGTATTTCTGCAAGCTTTTCTGCCGGAAAATCTCGACACTGTGCTTCACACCCTCGACCGAGGTTTTCAGATCATCGGGATGCCCGAGGAAATTGGGGTCGACCAGCGGCATGTCTTCGACCCGGTTTGACCGCAGCCGCACGGTTCCCCGCGCCTTGGGGCGCACAGTGTAGGAGTTCAGAGTGATACCCGAGCTGCCCTTGGGGACACTTGGCACACCGGCTTCGGCACCAGCACCTGCCAAGAAATGGAACTGCAAATCGGGCACGGGTGCGGATGTGTCACCATACCAGAACGCGCCGCCTTCTACCACGTTCGATGCCACCGGCCCCGACCCGAACAGGTAATACTGAATTCCGGCCCACGCCGCCCAATGCGGTTTATTGTATTTGTCGAGGCTTTGATGCCCGTTCAGTTCCGCGACGATATCGATCCCGAAGTGGTCATTCAGGTTCTCGCCGACCCCCGGCAGATCGTGTTTGACCTCAATCCCATGCTCGCGCAGGTGCGCGGCCGGGCCAACGCCCGACAGCATCATCAGCTTGGGCGTTCCGATGGCACCAGACGTCACCAGGACCTCCTGATCGGCGGTCACCGTCCGGACCTGCCCGACCTTGTCGTATTCTATCCCTGTTGCGCGTCCACCTTCGATCAAAATGCGATGCACCTGACAGCCGGTCTCGACCGTCAAGTTGGGGCGCGACAGCGCTGGTTTCAGATAGCCCACCGCAGCCGAACAGCGTTTCGCGTTCCAGATTGTGGTCTGATAGACCCCTGCCCCTTCCTGAACCGGACCGTTGAAGTCGGGGTTGTAGGGGATGCCCGCCTCCTGACACGAACGCACAAACGCGCGCGTCATTTCCTGCGGCGCAGCGATATTCGACACACCGAGGGGGCCTTCGGTTCCGTGCCAGTCGCCGGACAAGATGGCGTTGCGTTCCGAGCGGACGAAGTACTTCTGGATCTCCTTGAACGACCAGCCTTCGCAGCCCTCTTCGTTGGCCCAACGGTCATAGTCCGCGGGGTGGCCGCGGGTGAAGACCTCAGCGTTGATCGAACTGCCGCCACCGATGACCCGGCCCTGGGCATAGGGGATTTCGCGATTGTTGGCATTCACCTGCGGTACGGTCGTAAATCCCCAGGTGTGCGGCCCGTCGGTCATCTTGGCGAACCCGACCGGCATATGGATCAGCGGATGACTGTCCTTGCCGCCCGCTTCCAGCAACAATACCTGCGCATTGCTGTCTTCACTGAGACGGCTGGCCAGAACGCACCCGGCCGCACCGCCCCCGACAATCACATAATCGTACCCGCTTTGCGCCATCATTCCACCCAATGCGTCCGCTTGCCAATCTCGACATGGATCGATTTGACCTGCGTATATTCCTCGACCCCGTGCATCCCGGCCTCGCGGCCCCAGCCCGATGCCTTGAATCCACCAATGGGCAGTTCCGGACCTCCTGCCAACGTGGTGTTAACCCAGAACCGGCCCGCCTGAACCCGGCGCGAGATGGTCAGGGCCTTGTCGATATTCTTGGTCCAGACACTGGCGGCCAAACCGTATTCCGTATCGTTGGCAATCGCGATGGCATCGTCAATCGTATCGAACGGGATCACAACCAGAACCGGCCCAAAAATCTCTTCCCGAGCAATCGCCATATCCATTGTGACATCGGTGAAGACGACCGGATCTATGTATTGCCCGCCGGATATCTCGGGCGTAGTCCCGCCGGTCAGCAGGGTCGCACCCTCTTCCTGACCTTTGGCGACATAGGACAGGATAGTGCGGTTCTGCGCATCCGTGGTGATCGCTCCAGCTTGCGTGCGTTCGTCCAGCGGGTCACCGACGCGCACATTGCGCAGCTTGTCTGCCACCATCTTTGAAAACTCATCAGCGACAGAGCGTTCCACCAGCAGCCGCGCGCCGGAGACACAGCACTGCCCGGTATTGAATGCGATGCCAAAAGCGACGCCATCGGCGGCATCCTCAAGATCGGCATCCGCAAACACGATCTGCGGATTCTTTCCGCCAAGTTCCAACCCCAGCTTCTTGAAGTTGCTCTGGCCCGCAGCCGCAACCACCGACCGGCCCACAGCAGTCGAGCCGGTGAATGACAGCATGTCGACATCCATATGCTCGGCCAGTTTCTGGCCAATCACACTGCCCGATCCGGTGACCACATTGAACACACCATCAGGCAGCCCGGCTTCACTGAGAATCTCCGCAAGCAACAGTGTTGTCGCGCTGGTCACTTCGGAAGGTTTGGCGACAATCGTACACCCCGAGGCAAGGATATACGGCACCCGTTCACACAGGATCAGAAACGGAAAGTTCCAGGGCGTGATCAGACCTACAACGCCAACGGGTTCACGGGTGACGACTCCCATTGCCCCGTCACCGCTGTTGTTGAAGCTCTCTCCATGCAACGCGCGCGCAAGACCCGAGGCAAACTCGAACATGCCAACGGTGCCCTGAACCTCGGCCCGCGCCTGACTTATGGGCTTGCCGTTTTCCAGAGTTTCCCAATAGGCGATCTCATCCGTGCGGGCACGGATCAGCTCTGCTGTCTTCAGAAGAATCGCGGCACGATCAGCGCCGGACAACCCGCACCAGCGGCGATCATCGAAGGCCGCCCTGGCCGAGGCAACGATATTGTTCAGATCGTCCTCGGTGCAGCGGGGGATACGGGTTACGGGAACACCGTGACCGGGCGAGGATCGTTCGAATACTTCCCGGTCTCCGGCAGGCACCCATTGCCCGTCCACGAAGAAACCAAACTCCCGCGGCTCAGACGGCGGTTTCAGAATGTGGCTCTTTTGATCCATTTGATGTGCTCCATCATTGCGTTACGACTCAGGCTGACGCATCCAGCCTGTCGCGAAATTCATTCCATCCGCTATCAACCGAAGACGGCGCATCATGCCATTGGTGCAAGATCTCTCCGGTCGCGGGATCCTTGTCCGGGATTGGCAGCATCATGATCCGTTTGACGGCGGCCTGATACATCTCGGGCGTCAGGAATGCTTCCTGAATGTTGTCCCAGTCGCGGCCTCCGGCATAGCCGCCGCACATCATGATGTCGTCCGAGCGTCCAACCATCTCATGGCTGACACCGGCGGGCATGACGATCACGTCACCGGCTTCGATCCGCACTTTGGTCCAGCCTTCCACAGACAGGTTGAATTCCATCCAACCGGCGGCGCAGCCTAGGCATTCGTGTGAGGTCGAATGAAAATGTGGGTATTCGTAAACGCCGGGATACTCCCAGTTGTTGCCCCAGCCATTTGCGCGGAACCGCGCCTTGACCGCATCCACCCCGCCCCCGGGCATCGCTCCGCGATGGATCAACAGCGGGAAGCGGCTGTTGGGGATCATGCCTTCGGGTTTCGACATATAGACTTCAACGGTCATTTGCAGTTCCTCCCGTTTGACTAGTGCGCCATGACAATCTGGGTCTTCAAATCCATTGGCCGGTCAGGGAAGCTATCGAACGCCTCCTGAATGCGATCCAGCGGGTAAGCGGCACGCGTAAAAAGGTCGGTATTGATCCGGCCATGCGTCAGCAAAATCAGGGCATCGTGCATGTCCTGGCCCATACCTGCGACAGACCCTTTGATCGAGTTTTCCTGCAGGATTGTCTGCAGGATATCGACGGGCAACGTCTCACCGGCTCCGGTCAAGCCGAAGGCCGCGATGTGGCCGCCTTTGCGGATCAGTTGCATCGCCTGCTCATACAGGATCGGCAATCCAACGCTTTCGATGACGATATCCGCACCGCGCCCGTCAGTATGGTGCAAAACCGTCTGTTTCAGCTCCGAAGGATCGGAAACACCGGCATCCGCACCATTCTGCAGGGCCATGTGCACACGGTCTTCCGATACGTCAGCCACAATGATCGGAGCGGCACCAATCGCGCGCAATAGCTGCACATGCAGATTGCCGATCGGACCGGCGCCCAAAACCACAACGGACTGACCAAAGGTAACATTTGCCTTGCGGGCGCAGCGGACAACGCAGGCCAACGGTTCGGTCAATGCCAGAATATCCGCAGGGACATCGTCGGGGGTCGAAATGACCAATCGTGCAGGAACCGAGATATATTCGGCAAATGCGCCATCCATTGATATGCCCATTTGCTTCATTTCGGGGCAATTCAGGATTTCGTTGCGCCTGCACCAATAACAGGTTCCGCAACCAATGTTCATGTCCACTACGACCGGCGTACCAACGTCAAGACCTGTGACATCTTCCCCGATTGCCGCTATGGCGCCGGTGAACTCGTGGCCCGGGATCATCGGCAGGTTTTCCGCCGCATAGTGGCCATTGAAGATATGCATGTCCGTGCCGCATATGCCGACCCGCGATATGCGGACCAACACCTCGTCCCGGCCGGGCTCGGGGCGGGGCACGTCTCGCACCTCGAATTGTCCCGGCCTGATCAGGACTGCGGCTTTCATGGTCCCGGTCATTTCACGACTCTGAGTTTTGATCGATCGATCGTCAGGGCAATTGCCGCAATCAGGATCAGGCCAAAAACCATCTGCTGTTGCGTGGCATCCACCTCGAAATACAGCATCGAGGAGCGGATCACCGCAACGATCAGCGTACCGATCAGGGTGTTGATTACGCCGCCAACGCCACCGGTCAGGGGTGTCCCACCAACCAGAACCGCAACGATTGCAGGCAGCAGGAATCCGTTCGCCAGTGTGGGAGAGCCACCGGACAGCTTGACCGAGAACAGCAAACCCGCAATCGCCGCAAGTCCACCGGACAAGGCAAATGCCATGATCTTGATCCGGTTGACATTAAGACCCGAGGCGACAGCTGCAGGTTCACCCGCACCAACCGCCTTGAGAGCGCGTCCAAATGTTGTTCGCGATTGCAGAAACCACGCGCCCAGAACTAGGATCGCGGCAATGATCAGCTCACTTGGCAGACCAAAAACTGTCTCGGTCATCCAGCCGAAGGTCGCATCCCGCAGCGTCGCATCCATGAACAGGGCGCGCTGGCCCGACAGGTATTGCGCCGTCGAAAACGCGATACCGCCAACAGCCAGCGTTGAAATGAAGGATGGCACGAACAGTCGCGTCGTCACATAGCCCGAGACACTGCCCAGAACCACGCCCGACAGAATGCAGATCAGCGCCGCTCCAATGCCAAAGGTTGGCAAAGCGATGGTGGCCACAACGGTTGTCATATTTGCAATTGATTGGGCCGACAGATCGATACCGCCGATATAGATCGCAAAGGTCATGCCAAGCGCCATGATGAACAGCGGCACGATATCCGCCATCATCGAAATCAGATTGGCCGGGCGCAGGAAATTCGCGTCGGCAAGACCAACCACCAGCACAAGCGCCAGCAAGGTGATCCAGGGCAGATGGGGTTTGATGCGTTCAAAACTCATGGCGCGGGCCTCAGATCATGTGGTGGACAAGGTCATACAGCGACGGCTTGTCCCCCGGGCTGCAATCGAAACGTTTCTGTGCGACACCGTCCTTGAGAACGATGATCGTGTGGCTAAGCCCAATGGCTTCTTCCAGCGTATCCGCGACCAGAATGATGCCGACGCCGTCATCCGACATTTCGCGTACCATGTCATAGACATCCTCTTTCGCGCCGATATCCAGACCGCGCGTCGGATGGTCGAGCAGAATGATATCGGATCCGGCGGATCGCCATTTGGCCAGAACAACTTTTTGCTGGTTGCCCCCGGACAGCCCGCCGCAATCCTTGTAGACATCCGGCGTCTTGATCGCGAGGCGATCTATCCATTGGCGGGCCAGCGATTTTTCCTCACCAATCCGCAGCACACCGGAATTGGCATAGTTTCCCATCTGGCTGAGCGTCATGTTTTCATAGACATTCATTCCCGCGACGATGCCTTCGACTTTACGTTCGCGCGGGATGTAACCCACGCCCCCCGCGACACCTGCTTGCGCGTTGAACCTGCCAACAGCCTCACCCTTGAGCGTCACGGTTCCCAATGATGGCGTCTCAAGCCCGAAAATCGTGCGCAGGATCGCTTCGCGACCTGATCCTTCGGTCCCGACAAGGCACAGCACCTCTCCCGGACGCAATTCAAAGGAAATGTCCGAGTACTTTCCGTTCAGTGAAACGCTATCGAAGGCTACCAGCGGGTTTGCTTCGGCCTGATAGGGCTTCTGTTTCTGCTCGCGATAGTATTCCTTGTCCACATCCCGGCCGACCATCTTGTGCTGGATCGCATCTACATTGGCCTCGCCCTTAGTGACTACGTCGACAACCTCACCATCTTTCATCACATAGATGCGGTCGGACAGATCAAGAACCTCATCCATACGGTGGCTGACAAAGATGAACGACGCGCGGTTGGTGAGTTCGCGCACCAAACTGAACAACAGTTCAACCTCTTCCTTGGCCAGAACCGAGGTCGGCTCGTCCAGCAGGATGACCAGATCGCCGTCGATCCGCTCCTCCAGCGTCAGAACCTTGGCCAGTTCGACCAGTTGCCGTTGCGCGAAAGACAGCTTTGAGGTGACCATACCGGGGTCGATATCCAGTTTGACCTTGGCCAGTTGTTGGCGCGCGGCATCGGCCATGGCTTTCCAATTGATCACGCCATAGTTGACGAATTGCTGCTCGAACCCCAGAAAGATGTTCTCCATCACGGTCAGGTTGGTGATCAGGGATTGTTCCTGAAACACCATGCCGATGCCGTGATCCATCGCCTGACGCGGGTTCTGAAAGCGAACCTTTGTGCCATCGATGGTGATATCGCCGCCATCGGGCTGATAGGCGCCATAGATGACCTTCATCAGGGTCGATTTCCCGGCACCGTTTTCACCGACCAGCCCGACGATTTCGCCCCGTCCAATCTTGAAATCGACGGATTTCAGTGCGTGGACCCCGGGGAATTTCTTGTCAACGTTTATAAGTTCGTACATCTGCCGCCCCTATTTCACGAAGGTCACGGATTTACGGTCGGTCGACAGAACCACCGCAGCAATGACCAGAACGCCCAGAACGCCGTCTTGCACGTAGCCGGGTAACCCGATCACAACCATGCCGTTGTTAATGACGTTCACGATCAGAACACCCACCAAGGTGTTCCAGACACCGCCAATGCCACCCCACAGCGCGGTGCCACCCACGACGACTGAAGTGATCGACACAAACATGAAGTTCGACCCTGTTGCGGTTTCGGCAATCCCGATCCGGCCGACGGCCAGCAGCGCGCCTACCGCATAAAACACGCCAGCCAGCGCAAAGCCCATGATCCGCACACGATTGACGTTCAGGCCCGAAGCATGGGCCAGTTCCTCACCCCCGCCCACGGCATAGAAGTTGCGCCCCAGCGTTGTGCGAGACTGGATGAACCAAGCAATCAATAGGAAGATCAGCGCCACGTAGCACATGATCGGGAAGCCAAACCAGCGCTCGGTCAGAAGCGAGCGGAACAGATCATCCTCGACCCTGATCCGGTCTCCGCCGGTCAGCAGCAATGCAAACCCGGTGCCAACAAAACCCATCGCCAAAGAGGCCATGAAGGACGGAATTTTGAGCAAAACATGGACAAGACCGTTCACCAACCCGATTGAGGCACCAACCAGCAGAGCAAGCGGAAGGGCCAGCCATCCCCATGAGGCCAGCGTCCCGCCCATGGCGATAAACGCAAAGGCGAACACAACCGCGCAGACGGAAACAGTGCCCTCCATCGACAGGTCAATAGACCCCATGATGATGATGAAAGTCACGCCGATGGCGACCATCAGCGCCGGTGTGGACGAGATACCGATCCGCGCAAAATTTCGCAGCGAGAAGAAACGCGGCTCCATTGCGGTAAAGAACAAAATCAGGACGATAAGGACAATCAGGGGCGCCCATTTGATCAGAACATCCCGTTTCAGCACATTACTCATGTGCTTCCTCCCACTGAGTGAATTGCATAGCCGCCTGGTGAGTGTACCCAGCTCAGACGGACGGACCGGTGCGAACACCGGCCCGCGACGCCTTGCTAGTACTGAATCTGACCGTTCGACGTGGACCAGAAGTCTTTCCAGTCATAGGTCGGAACGCTGTCCAGATACTCTGCTTTGAACGCCAGCGCATCCTCAGGACGGACCATGATGGTCGGACCGTAGAATTCACGGTGTTCGTGCGGTTCTTCAGACGGTTTGAAATGACCAGTTGCCGCGTAATATGCGAGTGCCGCGGTGATACCGCCACCCCAATGTGGGTTTGTGAATACAGTGGCCAGAATCTTGCCTTCGCCCACCAGTTGCACAGCTTGGGGGTTGCCGTCATAGGACACGATCGGCATGTCTTCGATACCCTCGGCGCGTAGAGCTTCGAGCACGCCGTAAGCTATGGTGTCGTTGGCGCAGTGGACGCCTTTGATCTCGTCGCCGTAACGCGTCAGGAAAGCACTCATGACTTGGTTGGCTTTCTGCGTGTCCCAATCCGCCGGTTCGGCGGCCAACAGCTCGGCGTTGGGATAGTCTTTCAGTGCGGTCTTGAGGCCTGCCAGACGCTCGATAGCCGGGTTATTCGATGCAATACCGCCCAGATGCACAACGCCTCCAGACCCACCCATTGCGTCCAACAGTATGCGGGCTGTTTGTTCTGCCGGGCCTTCGTCTGACCAGCTCATGTGGCTGACATAGTTGTCGCCAAAGTCCCACGGATGCAGATCATCGGTTTTGTTCCATAGGGTCGAAACATAGGCACCCGCTTCCACGCACGATTCCACTACCGGACGGGCATTTGGTGCATCGTTGGTATCGATGGCCAGCGCCAGCTCACCGTTGGTTTTGGAAAGCAACGCCTTAACGTCTGCAAGCGACTTCTCTGACGATCCCTCGTTGATCAAATGTGTCAGGAAGTCTTTAGGCTTGCCCAGACTTTCAACAAAAGCTTCGCCACCAGAAACGATTTCGTTCCAATACGGATTGGTGCGGTTGCGATATGACCACGCAATCGTTGGATCCGCTATGGCGGCTCGGGCCACTCCACCCAGCATGCTTGAGACTGCAGCCCCGCCCAAACCGTAGGCAGAGGCCAGCAGAAAGTTGCGGCGGGTTATAGTCTCCTGCTCGATATACTTCTTGATAAATGACATAGCGTCCTCCCTTTCGATTAGCACTCGGGACCGCGGACATCCTTGTTCAGCCCCTCCCCGGCACATATCCGCGCAGCGGGATGCCGCGCCCTTAATGCACTAACTAGTTACTTCTTTACGAAGGGCTATGTCAAGCGTTAAGAATGGGGTAGAAACAGCATTGTACAGCCTGAAGCTGTGCTTTTTTGATTTCTGAAGGTCAGGCATAAGGAACGCATTGACCTAATATTTTCGCGCTGAAAAGCCTGTAAGAAAGGAAGCTCGCGGTGGTCGAGAATACAAAAAACAAAAAGAAAAGAGATGCTGAGGCGACAAAAGCGCGGATTCTACAGGCCGCTAAGAAGGAGTTCGCCAAACACGGTCTGGGTGGCGCGCGGGTAGATGAAATTGCCGAGCGTGCGAATGCGAACAAGCGCATGCTCTATCACTACTTCGGCAGCAAAGAGGATTTATTCCGCACAGTTCTGGAAGCTGCGTATCTTGATATCCGAAACGCAGAACGCAAGTTGAATCTCGAAAGCCTGTCGCCATCTGATGCACTTGAATCACTGGTACGGTTTACCTGGAAATACTACCTCAAAAATCCCGAGTTCATTACGCTCGTCAATAGTGAGAACTTGCACCGAGCACGACACATAAAGTCCCTTTCGAGTCTTCCAGAATCGACCAAAGGACTTGTTCAGATGGTAGAAAAAATTCTGAAGCGCGGCGAAGAAAGTGGTGAATTTCGCTCTGGCATTGACGCCACGCAGCTAAACATCACCATTGCCGCCATCGGGTATTATTACCTGACGAACAGGTTTACCGGCTCATTCCTGTTTCAACGTGACATGATGGACGAGCAGGCACTAAACGAGCGCCTGGACTTCAACGTCGATAGCATTCTGCGGATCGTTCAAAATGAACGCCCTCAAATGTAGAGATCTGATCGCAACGGGAGATTGAAAGGCAATTCTCCTGATCCACGTGCGCTCCGAATTTTGGCAATAATTTGGTGTGATCGTCGTTCGCAGGATATGTATTCTTGACTCAATGAAGCCTTGCGCCAATATTAGCAAGTAACCACACAGTTACAACAGTTTCATAAGGGAGGAAAGCATGAACAAGATAACCAGCATTATTAAACTTTCGACAACGGCTGTTGCCCTTTCCATCACAGCTGCACATGCCGAAGATGTGGAAGTTCTGCATTGGTGGACTTCGGGTGGTGAAGCAGCAGCGCTGAACGTGCTCAAACAAGACCTTGAAAGCCAGGGTGTAGGCTGGCAGGACATGCCGGTTGCAGGTGGCGGCGGCACCGAGGCCATGACCGTTCTGCGTGCTCGCGTCACCGCGGGCGACCCACCCACTGCAGTTCAGGCACTGGGCTTCGACATTCTGGATTGGGGTAACCAAGGTGCACTGGCGAATCTGAACGACCTAGCCGCCAAGGAAGGTTGGGATGACGTTGTGCCCGAAGCGCTGCAATTCTTTGCCAAAGTTGATGGCAAGTGGATTTCTGCACCGGTCAATGTGCATTCTACCAACTGGGTTTGGGCCAACAAATCCGTGCTCGACGCCAACGGAATTGCAGTGCCCGAAACCTGGGAAGATTTTGTAGCCGCAGTTGAAACACTTAATGCAGCAGGCGTTACGCCGATCGCGCACGGCGGCCAGGCCTGGCAGGATGCGACCGTGTTCGACGCGGTAGCAATGTCCGCGGGCGGGCCGGAGTTTTACAAAGCCGCCTTCATCGATCTAGATGAAGAGGCGCTGGGTTCAGACACGATGAAAGAAGCCTTCGACAGGATGGCGTTCATTCGCGAAAACGTCGACGATAATTTCTCGGGCCGCGACTGGAATCTGGCGACGGCGATGGTCATAAATGGTGAGGCCGGCTTCCAAATGATGGGTGACTGGGCGAAGGGTGAGTTCCTGAACGCAGGTAAAACTCCCGGCGAAGATTTCCTGTGCTTCCGTTTCCCGGGCACTCAGGATCAGGTCACATTCAATGCGGATCAGTTCATGATGTTCGATCAGGGTGGCACTGTTTCTGTAGAGCAGGCCGCACTGGCCAGCGCGATCCTGTCACCATCCTTCCAAATCGCGTTCAACAAGGTGAAGGGTTCCGTCCCTGCACGAACAGACGTGGATGGAAGCGAGCTGGACGCTTGTGGCCAGCAGGGTATGAAGGACCTTGCGGCGGCTGCATCGTCGGGCAACCTGTTCGGCTCGATGGCACACGGCCATGCTGCTCCAGCTTCGGTGAAGAATGCGGTCTATGACGTGGTCACCGCGCATTTCAACGGCGAGTACGACAGCGAAACGGCAGTTCTGGAATTGGTCGACGCGGTTTCCATCGCCAAATAATCTACTCTGGTAGGGCGGTCCTGATCGCTCGCCCTGCCTGCCCTTGCTATTTTCGCATAACCTGCCTTTCGGAGAGTTGCCATGGCCACGGCTGCCGAGGCGGATTTCAAAACCCGTCTACAGAACCGGATTCCCAAGCTTGTCCTTTCGCCGTCACTGGCAATGGTCCTGATCTTTGTTTACGGGTTCATACTGTTCACAGTCTATGTTTCTTTCACGGACAGCCGTATTCTACCGTTCGTCGACAAGGACGGGCAGCGCACCTTCGACCTGATTGGACTGGCGAACTACGAAAAACTGTTCAAACTGTCCCACTGGGAGATCGCGTTGACCAACATGGCCGTCTTTGCCGGCCTTTATATCGTTGTCTGTACGATTATCGGTCTGACACTGGCCATCCTGTTGGATCAGAAGATCAGAGGCGAAGGTTTTTTACGCCCACTTTATCTCTACCCCATGGCTCTGAGCTTCATTGTGACCGGTACAGCCTGGAAGTGGTTTCTGGATCCGGGCATCGGGCTTGAAAACATCGTGCAAGCCTGGGGGTGGGAGAATTTCCAATTCGACTGGATCAAAAACCGCGACTTCGCAATCTATACAATCGTTCTCGCGGCCGTCTGGCAGACTTCGGGTTTTGTTATGGCCATGTTTCTGGCCGGGTTGCGCGGGATCGACAATGAAATCCTGAAAGCCGCGCAGATGGACGGCGCGTCAAACTGGAATCTTTATCGGCGCATCATCATTCCGCAGCTCCGGCCCGCGTTTCTTTCGGCGTTCGTGATCCTCGCCCATCTGGCGATCAAGACTTTCGACCTTGTAATCGCGATGACCGGGGGCGGTCCCGGCAGGGCGACTGAGCTGCCCGCAACGTTCATGTATTCCTATACCTTCAGCCGCAATCAGATGGGGATAGGCGCGTCTTCGGCGGTCATCATGCTGATCACAATCGCAGCGATAATGATCCCCTACCTGTACGCTGAATTGAAGGAGAAGAAGTGATGGCATTCGCAAGCTCAGATACCGCCATCCGCACGGGCCGCTTCGCCCGGACGCTAATCTACGTGGTGCTGATCCTGTTCGTGTTGTTCTACATGCTTCCGCTTTACGTCATGATGGTAAATTCGGTGAAACCGCTTTCCGAAATAACGGGCGGCGGAATGATGTCCCTTCCAAGTGCCTTCACATTGGAGCCCTGGGCAAAAGCGTGGTCCACCGCACAGGTCGGGGTCGAACCGACAGGACTCCGGCCCTATTTCTGGAATTCGATTTCGATGGTCGTCCCGGCCGTCGCCATTTCTACGGTGCTTGGGGCCTTAAACGGGTACATCCTGACAAAATGGAGGTTCCGCGGCGACACGATCCTGTTTGGGTTGATGCTGTTTTCCTGCTTCATCCCGTTCCAGATCGTCCTGATCCCCATGGCTGCCATCCTCGGCGTTCTTGGCCTGTCCGGCAAGACAGCAGGACTGGTTCTGGTCCATGTGGTTTATGGTGTCGGATTTTCGACCCTGTATTTCCGAAACTACTACGCGGCGTTCCCAACCGAATTGGTTCGGGCTGCTCAAATCGATGGCGCCGGATTCTTTCAGATATTCTGGCGAATCCTGTTACCTTCGTCGGGCCCGATTATCGTGGTTTGCGTGATCTGGCAGTTCACCAACATCTGGAACGACTTCCTGTTTGGTGCCTCCTTCGCCTCGGGCGATGGTGCCCCGATGACAGTCGCCCTGAACAATCTTGTGCAAAGCTCGACCGGCGTAAAGGAATACAACGTCCATTTTGCAGGTGCGATCCTTGCCGCAATGCCAACCCTGCTCGTCTACATCGTTGCCGGACGCTATTTTGTGCGCGGCCTGATGGCGGGCTCTGTTAAGGGGTAACCGATGGGTTTTCTCGATATAGACAACGTCACCAAATCCTATGGCCCCGTCGAGGTGCTGCACGAGGTCAACATCGCGGTGGAGGAAGGCGAGTTCCTTGTTTTGGTCGGGCCTTCGGGCTGCGGCAAATCCACCCTACTGAACATGATTGCCGGGCTGGAAGACATCACTTCGGGCGAAATTCGGATCAAGAACTCGGTCATGAACGGGGTTCACCCCTCAAACCGCAATATCGCGATGGTCTTCCAATCCTATGCGCTCTATCCGAACATGACTGTTGGCCAAAACATCACCTTCGGCCTTGAAATGCACGGTGTTCCCAAGCCTGAACGTGAAAAGGCCATGGCAGATGTCGCAAAGCTGCTGCAAATAGAACAGCTTCTGGATCGCAAACCGGGTCAACTGTCAGGCGGCCAGCGTCAGCGTGTTGCCATGGGTCGGGCACTGGTGCGCAACCCCGACGTGTTTCTTTTCGACGAGCCTTTGTCGAACCTTGATGCCAAACTTCGGGTCGATATGCGCACCGAGATTAAGAAGCTGCACCAGAACCTCGGTACAACAATCGTCTATGTAACCCATGACCAAATCGAAGCGATGACCCTTTCAACCCGGATCGCCGTCATGAATGGCGGGTATGTACAGCAACTGGGCACCCCGAAGGAAATCTATGACACACCTTCGAACTTGTTCGTGGCTACGTTCATGGGCTCTCCGTCAATGAACCTGATCCGGACAACCATCCGGGTCGAAGGGACTTCGGTTGACGCGATGACACAGAATGATCGCGGCGAGGAAATCCGCCTTGCTCTTTGCGCACCATCGGACGCGATAAAGACATATGATGGTAAAGAAGTGATACTGGGCATCCGCCCCGAGGCACTGACCGATATGGAAGGCGCAGATCACCGGTCAACGCACATTGTGTCGATCCGAAACACAGTGACCGTGACAGAACCTGCGGGTTCGGACACATTCGTGGCCACGGCCGTCGGAGGCGCCGAATGTGTCGCACGGATGCGCGCGGATGCGGAGGTCGCCCCCGGACAAGAAGCCGAATTCGCTTTCAACATGGAAAAGGCCGTGGTGTTCGACCCAGATTCCGAGAACAGAATTCTATAAACGCCCAAGAAAAACCGACGGAAGCATGAGCCGTATCTTTCCGCCAACTCAGGAAACTGTATTTCCAAGCACCTCTGCCGCGGTTTAGTGAGGTGAGTCTCACCTTTGTCAACAGGGGCCAATGTATCAAACGAGTTGGGATTCCTCATTCGCGCAGACGCGAAACTTGCTTCAGTCTTCGACCGAAATCAATTGGCGCAAGATGAGCGGCGTCGCTTGCGCCGCCTCCATTTTGGGAGCCCAATCCGCAAACCATCCCTGTGCCAAATGTGCGTCCAGCGCGGCCTGACTCGACCAAACCTCTACTATGGTCATTTTCTCCGGCATCTTCGGATCGCGCCAGAGCTCGTATTGCTCGCACCCCTCCTCACCGCGGGATCGGGTCATAAACTCATGCCGGAACATTTCAACGAAGGTCTCAGCTTCGTCGGGTTTGACGTCAAGTTCCACCAACAACCGTGCCTTCATCAGTCCGCAAGCTCCCAAAAACGTTCGTATTTTGCTTCAAGCGGGTGCAAGTCTTTCCGCCCCTCCATGAAATATCCGACCCACTCGGCCAAGCGACGCCCAGCCCGTCGACATGCTTCCTTTGCGTGTTCCGCACGTGGTTCCCCTGCAACGACCGCACCGTAGTGCAGGCTTTCTTTCTTGGCGACATAGTCGGTAATTCCGAAGACGAAATAGCCCATATTCATCATCATGATCGACATAGCCATGCAGGCAAGTTCGCCACCGCCACCTAGGCTACCGGCTGAAGTGAACGGTACGGCGAACTTCCCGTCGGTCTTGAACCAAATGTCGGGAGTGCGCTCGTCCCACCATTGCTTCATCTTCCACGACACCCCACCCAAGTGCGTCGGGCAGCCAATCGCAATTCCGTCCGCCCAAAATACGTCCTCGGTTTCGGCCGCATCTACATGACGTACACGAATCTCCATACCTGGTACGGATTCAACCCCTTCCTCGACAAAGGGCACGGTGGTTGAGGTGAATTTACGGTCGCTTTCACTATCGTAGATAATGAGGATATTTGCCATGGTTCTCTCCCTAACTGTCGCGTCCGCGTAACCACGCGGTGATAACTTAGGAAGGTTCCCGACCTATGCTCGTCGCACAATTGCCGACCGATCAGCACTGTCCCGGATAGTGGAGTTTTCTGAAATATGGATACAAACAGGCATTGATCGGTCCTTCACTGACAATTTGGGCGTGCTGAACGGTTCTGGTTGGCAGAAGAAAACAGGCCGCACAGGTGAGTTGAGCGGCTAACTCCGCGAATTAACGTAATGGGCAGAGTCGTGGTGGGAACGGACTTTTTGCAAGAACTACTGAAACGGCAAGAGTCCGTGGTTTAGTCCAGAGAAAATCTGAAGTTCAGAAATCGGTCCAATCCAGCACGACTAAAGGTGCGTCGATTACCCTGTCGGCGATTTTTGAGTAAATGGTATCCACATTGGACACGGGATGTCGGCTCATGAGCCCCCCCACGTCCAGACGTCCGTCAGAAAGCCATAACATGGCTTTTTCAAAACCCGAAAAGATACTGTGTGGGGCGTTGTTGTAGCCTTCCAGCAACTCCTCCCAAACGAAATCACGGCCGTGGATCGGCAACTCCCATTCCCAGCCACTGCGCAGATTTACGTAACCGAAGAAGACCTCGTGCAGGACGTCGTGGGCGGGTATGTCGGTGCGCTGTTGCCAGGGCACACCGACCAGAACAACCTCTCCTCCCTGACGGACGATGCGACACGCATCGAGCACCGCTGCCTCATGCCCTGAGCAATCAACCACCAAAGCGACTTTGCGGGCATACGCTGGGTCGTCCAGTGGCATGGACGCGAATGTGCTGCCGATACCCGACTGTTCAACTTGAGATCGACGCTGCGCGTCCGGTTCGACCACCGAAACGTTGAATCCGCCGATTTTGAAGTTCTGGGCGGCCAGCAACCCGACCGGACCAGCCCCACAGATGATGACCGTATCGCCGGGGCGGGCCTTGGTTGTCATTAGCGTTGTCATGGAGACGCCCATCAGCCGGGCCAACAGCGCTGTTTCGGCATTCATGCCTTGCGGCACGGGCAGAGTATGGCGCACCGGATGTTGCTGCGTCGACCGATGATGCCCCATGCAAAAGCACAGGTCCCCGATATTGACACCCTCAACCTCGGTGCCAACCTTATCGACACGAAACACGGCGGCGTATCCTGGTCGGATTGGAAAGTCATCTCCGTTGGCCCAGGCAAGCTCGGTCCCCTGGCTGATCAGGGTTGCAACAGTCCGGCCTCTGACCTCGTCAGCGGCAAGCGGAGCGTCCTGATAGTCGGACAGGGTAAAGGTGTTTTTGGCTGGAAAGATGATTTCCTGAGGCATGGGATTGATGTCCTTTCGTCAGAGCGAGAGACTGACGCCGCTTTTGCTGTCAAACAGATGGATGGCTTTGGGGTCGAAATGCACCGTGATTTCAGCCCCTGGAGTCGGCCTGCCGATGGCCGGAACCTCAGCGATCAACTCATGCGGCCCGGCGCGCAGGTCCAGCAGGGCCTCGTTGCCCAGATATTCAGTAACCTCGACACGGGCGGGGGCCGTGTTTTGAGCTTCGGGATTTGCTGACGACAGGCCATTGGGCCGAATGCCGATGGTCACCGCCTGACCATCGCTCACAACACCATTGAAGCGGCTTGGCACTTCAAGGTGCAGGCCGTCAGCCAATAGTAGCCCCTTTTCGGCACGCGCTGGAATCATGTTCATTGGCGGCGAACCGATGAAGGTGGCAACGAACATATTGTTGGGCTGGGTATAAACCTGCTCCGGTGTGCCGACCTGCTCGATATTGCCGTCCCGCATGATGACAATCTTGTCGGCAAGGGTCATCGCCTCGACTTGATCGTGTGTCACGTACAGGACGGTTGTGCCCAGACGATTATGCAGCTTGGCAATTTCCAACCGGACCTGCGTGCGCAGCTTGGCGTCCAAATTGGACAGAGGCTCGTCGAACAAGAACACATCCGGTGTGCGTACCATAGCACGGCCCATCGCGACGCGCTGGCGTTGCCCGCCAGACAGTTGCGCAGGGCGGCGCGAAAGAAGCTCTGACAGGCCCAGCGTATTGCCGACCTCATCAACGCGGCGGGCAACCTCGTCTGCGGACAGGCTCAGCGGTTTGAGCGCGAACTCCATGTTCTGCCGAACGGTCATGTGGGGATAGAGGGCATAATTCTGGAATACCATCGCCACGCCGCGATCCTTGGGTGCGACCTCGTTCACGCGAATCTCGCCGATCGTGAGGTCCCCGTCCGACACATCCTCAAGCCCCGCAACCATGCGCAGGGTCGTGGTCTTGCCGCAGCCAGAGGGGCCCAGAAGGACGACAAATTCGCCCTCTGCTACATCTAGATCAATGCCATGAACGACCTCGACCGACCCGTATCGTTTGAAGACATTTCTCAACGTTATTGCCGACATTGAATTTCCTTTACTTGACCGAACCCATCGTCAGTCCGCGCACCAGCCAGCGCTGGCAGGTCAGGACAAAGACGACACCGGGAATGAGAACGACAAAGGACCCGGCCATGATACGACCCCATTGCACCGCGTCCGATGACCAGAAGGACATGACCGCCACGGGCGCGGTTTGCGCGTTTGAGCCAGTTAGCATCAGGGCAAACAGGAACTCATTCCAAGAGAAGATGAAACAAAACACGGCGGATACTGCGAGGCCCGGCGCGGCCAGCGGTAGGGTGACCTTCCAGAAGATCGAGATCAGCCCGTGCCCGTCGACGGCGGCGGCCTCTTCCAGTGCGGTTGGTACCTCGTCAAAGAAACCTTTCATCAGCCAGACGGTCAGCGGGATGTTCGCCGTGGAATAGACGATGATCAGCGCGATAGGCGTGTCCAGCAGACCGACGGTTTTAAAGATTATATAATACGGCACGACCACAGCGATGGGTGGGAACATGCGCATCGAAAGAATCCAGAAGGCCACATCGTTCATCCGTTTGTGCTTGATCCGGCTGATCGCATAGGCGGCGATGCTGCCGAAGAACACCGAAAAGGCGGTCGACCCGAGCGCCACGATCAGGCTGTTGCCGATGAATTTGCCGAAAGGCCGCATCGTGAACAGGTTGCGGTAGTGATCCAGCGTCGGCTCGAAAACCATCGCCGGAGGTTTCTGAAACATGATTGGGCTGGGTTTAACCGAGGATGAGGCGATCAGATAGATCGGCGTCATGAACACGATCAACGCAATCCCCAGAAGGGTGTAGACTAGGATTGCTTGTTGGGTGCTAGGTTTGTTCATTTCGTCACCGTCAGCTCAGCACTGGATCGCGGTTGAGGGATTTGAAGAAGAAAGTGATCAGCACGACGATGATGATCAGCGATACGAAAGACGCGGCCGCCCCGACCCCCATCTGCCAGAACGTAAAGGACTGGCGGTAGATATAGAGCGACAGTACTTCGGTTGAATCTCCGGGACCGCCCTTGGTAAGCACAAAGATGATGTCGTAGATCTTGAATGCGTCGATGGCGCGTAGAAACAACAGGCTGACCAGCACGGGCTTTAGCTGCGGCAGGGTGACAAAGCGGAACACCTGCCAGCGCGTGTTCCCGTCGATCCGCGCGGCTTCGTAGGGTTCGGGTGACAAGCTGGTCAGGGCGGCAGCCGTGCCCATCATGATGAATGGCGTCCATTGCCAAATATCGGCGATAGCGATCGCCCAAAGTGCCCAATCAGGCGAGGTGATCCACGAGACCGGGCTGATACCAAGGAAGCTGAGGAAGTAGTTCAGATAGCCCAGTTCGGGAAAGTAAAGAAACAGCCAGACAAGGCCAACGATCACCGGCGATATCATCATCGGGATCAGCAGCATCGTCCGCGCGATCCCCATTCCAGGCAGGCGTTGGGTCACGAGAAGGGCAAGGCCCACACCGACAATCAATTGAATGCTGAGCGTAATTGCCATCAACTGAAAGGTGATTTTCAAGGCGTGCAGGAAATCGCCTGTCGTCAGCACGTTCTGATAGTTGCTCCAACCGACGAAAACGCGTGGTACAAAAGGCTTGGCCAGATCATATGATCGAAAGCTCAGATATCCTGCGTAGAGCATCGGGTAGATGGTCGTCAGAAACAGGATCAGGATGGCTGGCAGCAGAAAGATGAGGAAAATCCGCCTGTTGCGCTTACGGATATAGGCCATGAAGCGATACTTTCGTCAGGGTTCGAATTTGGTGCTGCCCCGGCACAAAGAAACCGGGGCAGCGGGGAGGCCGGCCTCAGTTGAAAACGTCGGCCGGTGTGTCGTTGATCCAGCGCAGGCGCAGATCCTCGGGGAAGACCTTGAGCCGCGTGTTGATCTTGGTACAGGCGTTGGTCAGCGCTTCCTGGGCCGTTTCGGTCTCACCCGCCATGAATTTATTCAGCTCAACGCCAAAGATCTCTTCGACATCGGCGTAGAACGGGTGGAAAATACGGCGGCGCGCGTTGTCCTGCGTTTCAAGAAGGACCTTGTAGTACGGGTATTTCTCTTGCAGCTCAGGATCGGACAGAATCGACTTGTGGAACTGGCTGACCCCTGATCCCTCCTCGGCAAAGCGGCGCATCATGTCACGGGACGTACCCCATTTGATGAACTCCCACGCGGCCTCTTTTTCCTGATCGGTGGCCTTGGAATTGATGCCAAAACTGAGCGCACCAGTCATCGTGGGTTGTGGGGAACCATCACCTGTCGGGCTGGCGGCAAAACCGGCCTCACCCACAGTGGGCAGCACGGCCTCGTCCGGGTTGGTCAGACGCACGGTGCGCACCGACCAGTAGCTGGACTGGGCAACTTCGGCCCGTTCCATGTATCCGGTGCGGATGTCCCACATCAGGCCCAGATAATCCGGCGGGTTAAACGCCACGAGCCGTTTCATCACATCAGCCGCAGCCAGCGCCGCCTCGCTGTCCATGGCACACAGACCGGTTTTGGGGTCCCAATAACTGCCGCCGAAGCTGCGCATTATCGGGAAAAAATCATGGGTGATCGCGCCCGCCACGCGGCTGTAGGCCTGAGCATTACCGTAGAAGTCTTTCTCCAGCGTCTCACCGGCCAGCGTGTCCCCTGCCTTGCGGGTAAAGAATTCGGCAATATCGATATACTGATCCCAGGTCTGGGCCGGAGCCAGATCGTAACCGAATTTCTCTTTAAACGCCGCCTGTTCGTCGGCATTTTCATACAGGTCCTTACGATAGTTCTGGTGCCAGATCATGCCCGAGGCCGGGAAAGCCAGCAGACGGCCCTGCCAGGTGTTTTCCTGCAACTGGATGGGAACGATATCGTCCAGATGGATCTCTTCCGCATCACGCTTGGCCAGATCTGTCAGATCCTCCAACGCGCCGGATTCACCCAATACGCCGACCCAGGGGCTGTCGACCCACATCAGTTGATAGGATGGGTCGTCGGCGCTGGCCTCAATCACGATTTTGTCGATGAGGCCCGGATACGGAAACATGTCGATCTGCACTTTGGCACCTGTCAGTTCCTCGAACTCATCTACGATCGGGGCCAAACGCGTGACCGACGTGTCGCCGATGGCAAGCATCTTAAGCTCAACGCCGTCAAAGTCCTTTGCGTACCCCACCGTCGCCGCCGTGATTGCGACGGCTGACGCAAACGCGCTCAATCTCAGTGATTTCATAATTTCTCCTCCGCTGAAGGGCGCCTTTCGCGCCTTGATGAAACGATTAACCATTCGCCATTTCTTAACGCCGATTATTTGCCCTGCGACGGGGTCCAGAGCTTCTCGGAGGCCTCTGCCTCGTACCCGAGCGGGCCGTTTGCACTGACGATTTCAAGGTATTGGCCCCAGGGCGCGCGCAGATACATCCAGACAAGTTGATCCATCGGCCCGCCTTCGATCAGGGTGGGGCCTTCCAACACATCCACTCCTCTGTCTTTCAACCGTTCGGCGGTTGCGAAGGCATCTTCGACCTCGAACGCCATATGCATCGCGCCCACTTCGCCGTTGTGTTTGATGGGTGTGGGCTCGGTCACACCGGAATACTCGAACACTTCCAGTGATCCGCCCCGGCCAACCTGCAGAACCCTCTGGTCCGAGATCTTGCACCCTGCCGGTACACCCAGTCGGGTCAGCATAAAATCGTCGTCCGCATCAACGGCGCCACATTCCATGATCGTGACTGCACCGAATACGTCGGTGAAGAACGTCACAGCCTCTTTCATATCGGGCACGGTAAAACCGATGTGGTGTAAACCCAGTGTGGTCATTGCGGCCTCCCATCTGTTTGCTGAAACGATTAACGCACCATTTAGTTACTTGGTCAAGACAGTTTTTCAACCTTTGAAATTTCATATTATTTTAAGCGATTTATGCCAATTCACGGCGTCCTTCGTTGCGTTCTTCCGCAAAGATGACCGCGGGAAGCGGATTCAGTCCACGCACCATATCCGATGCCTTTTCACCGATCATGATGGTCGGAGCGTTGGTGTTGGACGAGTTAATCGCAGGCATGATCGAAGCGTCGCATACCCGAATGCCTTCAAGCCCACGTACCTTTAACTCGGTGTCCACCACTGCCATGTCACCGTGCCCCATCTTGCAGGTCCCGACGGGGTGGTGATCGGTCTTGGCGATTCCGATGGCATAATCCAAAACCTCGGCGTCCGTTGCGCTGGGGCCAGGCAGAACCTCATGCCGTACAAAATCCTTCAACGCTTGCTGCCGCATGATCTCGCGGGCCATCTCCAGCCCGCGCAGAGACATCTCGCGGTCATATGGATCGCCCCAGAAATTCGGGTCAATCAACGGGGCGGCATTTGCATCTGCCGACGCCAGCCGCACCGTTCCCCGTGAGCGTGGTCGCGCAAACGTACTATTGAGCGTAACCCCGCAGCCATTGATCTTGACGATGCCTTTCTCGATCCCTGACCCTTGTCCGAGATGAAACTGCATATCAGGGGCTTCGGCGGTCTCGTCTGCGTACCAAAACCCACCGGTTTCGAACAAGGACGCAGTCACCGGGCCGGTTTTGGTCAGATAGTACTGCAGCCCGGCGAGAATGGTCCGGTCGATCCGATCCGTTCCATCATATGTATGTCGCCCGGTGCATTCCGAGATTGTGCACAGGTCGATATGATCTTGGAGGTTCGAACCGACACCCGGAAGGTCATGAAGCACCTCAATCCCGACAGCGTTCAGGTGATCCGCCGGGCCGATCCCGGACAGCATCAGCAGGCGGGGAGACCCGATCGCGCCAGAGGTCAGCAAGACCTCGCGCTCGGCCTTTACGTTGATTTTTTCAGTTCCCTTTTGTACCTCGACACCGGTTGCTCGCGATCTGTCGAAGACAATCCTCTGAACCTGAACACCCGTCATTACCGTCAGGTTGGGCCGGACTTCAGCCGGTTTTAGGTAAGCCTGCGCGGTAGATGACCGGCGCGCGTCTTTCTGCGTCAGCTGGTAGAACCCGCACCCGGCCTGTTGTGTGCCGTTGAAATCGGGATTGTAGGGCAGTCCCCATTGCTGGGCCGCCCGGATAAAGGCGCTGCAGATCGGCAATGCACCTCGGGGCATGGAAACCCCCAACGGGCCGTCGCCGCTGTGGTAGTCGTTTTCGAACCGTTCATTCCCTTCGGCGCGTTTGAAATAGGGCAGAACCTCGCGATAGCTCCAGCCTTCGCAGCCATGCACATCGACCCAATTGTCATAGTCCTTGCGGTTACCACGGGTGTAGATCTGCGCATTGATTGACGATCCGCCTCCGATCACCCGCGCCTGTGTGTACCACAGAGACCGGCCGTTCAGCCCTTTCTGCGGCACCGTCGACCAGCCCCACGAGGCAATCCCCTTTGTCATTTTGGCAAAGCCTGCGGGCATGTGAAAAAGCGGGTTGCTGTCCCGTCCCCCAGCCTCGATCAACGCGACGCTGATATCAGGGTCTTCGCTGAGACGGGCAGCCAGCACGCAACCGGACGACCCTCCACCAACGATCACATAGTCGTAGCCTTCATGGGACATATGCGTTGCTCCGTGCCAGTATTAGTAACCGTTTGGTTACAAACCATCACACAGAAGCAACACTCCGTCAAGCTAGGCGGGCGACGGAGTCGCGGATGACCAGTTCCGGCCTAAGAATAACCGGGTCGACTGGTGCATTGTCGTTGCGCAGAAGTTTCACAATAAGTTCCGCTGATATGCGCCCGATCCGGTTCGGATGAATGTTAACGGACGACAAGCCCGGTATCATGGCATCATTTTGTTGAATGTTGTCGAACCCCATGACCGACAAATCCTGGCCCACCAGCACACCCACTTGTTTGGCCGCCCGATAGACCCCGGTGGCCTGGTCATCGTTGAAACACAAAACCGCTGTTGGCAGACGGTTCTTCATGTGTGCGTCAAGAACCTTGTCACAAGCGAAATCTGGCAGTTGAGTGCCGGGCTTGAGCACACAGGCCGACGTCGGCAGGCCCGCCTCAGCAAGCGCCTTGTAGACGCCATTTCGGCGTCCCTGCCAGGTTGTCGTCTGCTCATACCCGCCAACAAACCAAAAGGAGCGATGGCCATATTCAATTAGATGGCGCCCTGCCAGATACCCAGACATTTCTTCGTCCGCACCAACAAAGGCGGCCCCGGATCCGGGGATGTCGCGCACGCACACGACGGTCGGGATGTTGCGGCGCAAAGTTTCTGCGATGGAATCCGCATTAGGCACGTGCACCGGGCTGATCACAACTCCGGCCACCCCTTGCGCAATCATCGAGGCGATCAGTTTTCGCTGCCGGACCGGATCGTTTTGCGCGGTCGCCAATAGGGTCAGATAGCCGGCCTCGTAGGCAGAGGTTTCCAGTGCGGCAACAAGTTCACTAAAGAACGGATTGACAACTGTATTGAGCACAACGCCGATCAGCGATGATCGACCCGTTCGCAATTGCGCCGCTGTGCCGTCCCTAATGAACCCCAGTTCGCGGGATATTTCCAATATACGTTCCCGCGTCTTGGTTGACACGCGTCCGCTACCGCTCAACGCATAAGAAACAGTCGCGTTGGAAACACCTGCCGCATTGGCTATGTCGGAGATTTTGACGCGTCCCAAACTCTTATCCCGATTCGTGGCGCAAACTCTTTCCCAGATCAAAGCGCAGATTCATCTGAAAGATGGATCACATTTCAGGCGTGCTTGTCC
Organism: Ruegeria sp. HKCCD9138; assembly: GCF_057220975.1. Lineage (NCBI taxonomy): Bacteria > Pseudomonadati > Pseudomonadota > Alphaproteobacteria > Rhodobacterales > Roseobacteraceae > Ruegeria > Ruegeria sp. HKCCD9138. The sequence goes on from NZ_JBWVAZ010000018.1 coordinate 63,365, forward strand.
AGTCTGAGCCAATTGGGTTGTAGGGGTCTGCTTCGGCTGGGGCAGAATGACACCCTAGGGCTGGGTGTCATCGATTTTTCCACCTGTACTCGCCCGTGAATAGGATATGTGCCCATCCGAGGGGCGAGATATGCTCCAGGAGTTGAGGTGAACAGTCGAGGGTATTGCCAACTTGTTTGCGCGTGATTGAGAGGGGTGGGGCCAGTTCCTGTCAGACGTTCATTTCGGCAGTATAACCAAGGTTCGATCGTCGCGGTTGCCTTCCTTGCCTCGGACGCGGCAAGTGGGATCACCGGACAGCTTCTTATGGCGGATGCGGGGTATTCTGCGGCTTAGTTTCTCCAAATCTCAAATAGACGGATCTGAAGGTGTCGTCTAATTGTACAGCCTAGATCAAGTCGTTTTTTACTTAGGAGACCGGCTGCCGGGTGCATGGTTGTCTTCGCGGTCGACATCGACCGCCGCATGATGGAGCGTCGCATGTGTGGTCGCATTACCGGATGCGACTTTTCCCGGACATGTATTCCAGCATCAAGGAACCGAAGAGGTGGGCCATAGCACCTTCGGCCCGCTCCTCCCCGACAATGGCCTCGAATATCCTGCGATAGGTTGACATGGCGACCTGCATTGCCTCGTCCTCTGCAATCTGGGCTCTTGATTTGCCGCGAAGGTAGTCGAACGTCAGGGCCATTTCGGTCGCAAAATCCTGGCGCAGGACATCCGTGAGGCGCATCAGGTTTTCCTCCTCCGTTGCGTCGGGATCTACCAGGTCTTCATCGAACGCGGCCATCACCTGTCTGGTGCAGGCCAGGAACAGATCCTCCTTTGTGGGGAAGTAGTGATAGAGTGCACTTTTGGACAGACCCAGATAGGCCGCAACCTTGCGCATGCTGGTTCCGGCATAGCCGTGATCCGAGAAGTACTTGACCGCCCGCTGTGCCAGATCCTGGCTGTAGGCTTCGTGATCTACAATCTTCGGCATTTTTATCGTCCAGTTGGTCTATTTAGGATTGACATGAGTTGCACAAGGGGTCCATAGCTCTTAAATAGTCCATATGGTCGAAATAAAAGAGCACGTGATGCCGGACCCCGTCCTTTCCGTGAAATTGATCCACATCCTGGCCGTGATCATCATGGTTGGGGCGACCATCTTCAATGGGGTAGTCCATTCCCATGCACGGACTTCGAGCCCGGCAGAGGCAACGGCACTTTTGCGAGTGGTAATGCAGACAAACACTGTCTTGATGAGGCCGTCGCTTCTTATCGTTCCCATTTCGGGATTGGGGATGATGGAGCTTCTGGGCCATGATTGGTGGCCTGGCTGGCTCATGGTCTCGCTCGCCCTTAGCCTGGCCCTGCTTCTGACCTATGTCGTGGGAGACCGTGTTGAGCGGCAGTTGCATGTCATCGCAACAGAAGCATCTCAGGCAGGTTTACCCGCCCTGCCTGGCATTTACCAAAACACCTTTGCCAAGGCTGCACCCATCGGTGGTGCTGCCCTCGTGATGAGCCTCATCACCCTGATCCTGATGATATTCAAACCGTTCTGAGCGGAAGATACGACCATGACGACCAAATACGGTGGAGTTGATCGCACCCACGATCACTCTCTTGGCCCAAAACTCGTTTTCGCCTTGCTGCACGGCGCGATCGTGGCGACCTGTTTCTGGCTGGCTTTCGGCGCATTCGAATGGCCCGACCCAATCCGGGCCAAAATACTGACCGGGGCTGCCGCGCTCTACTTCCTACGGCATCTGGTAACCCTGTTTGTTCTGCTTGAGCGCAAAGTCGAATTGCCCGAAGGATTGGGGCTAGCCGCGTTTATGGCCATTTTCGAGATTGGCTTTCTTTTGCTTGGCGCTGGGGTGCTGTCTGGCAAAGCGACACCTTTTGGAGCATGGGATACTCTTGGCGTTGCCCTGCTAATCCTCGGTTCGTATCTGAACACCGGGTCCGAGCTGCAACGGCACGCCTGGAAGAGATTGCCCGGGTCGAAGGGTCGATGTTACACCGGTGGGCTTTTTTCCTATTCGACGCACATCAACTACCTTGGTGACAGCATCCTGTTCACCGGGTGGGCAATCCTGACGGCTTCGCTCTGGGCTTTTGCAATTCCAGCGTTGATGACATTTCTGTTCGTCTTCTATCACATCCCCTCTCTCGATGCGTATCTGGCCGAACGCTATGGCGAAGAGTTCAAGGCCTACGCTCGGAAAACAGCCAAGTTCTTGCCTTTCGTCTACTGAACACCAGCGAAATATTGTCGATAGCAACGCGGGCCGCACGGTCTGTTCATGATCGTCGCGGCACGCCTCAAATCCGCAAGGCAGATCTTCGATCACGATGCAGTAAACAGCAACTCTGTGACCCGTTGGCTTGTCCCTTACACAGCTGCGGTCCAGAAGCGGTATCTGCCCTGTCCGGTGATTTCGCGGGCCAGGCCGCGTTGGGTG
>NZ_JBWVAZ010000019.1:0-35638 GCF_057220975.1 Ruegeria sp. HKCCD9138
ACCCGCAGGGCTTTTTGCATTCCGCCAACACAAGTGAAAGCACTGTGGAAGCAAGCGGGGCGGGATGGGGAATGTGGCGGTCGGGACTGGAGTTGGAAGGATTATTGTTATTCGGTTCGCAAACGAAACTCGGGCCCAACCAAGCATTACCAATGCCTTAGGTCAGCTAATCCAGCATTATTTTTTTTGTAATTGATCCAGTGAACCTATTGAGGTCTCGTATCATTTGGATCGCCATGCTTACTTGATTTTGGCCTGCCCAGGCCAGACGATGCAGGTCGCGCCAAATCTACCCGGCAACATATGGAGGAGCCTGAGATGAAATCACATGCGAAAGTCGTGGTTGTCGGAGGTGGATGCGTGGGCGCGTCGATCCTCTACGGGCTGACCGAACAAGGCTGCACGGATGCCGTGATGCTGGAGCGGACGACCCTGACATCGGGTTCGACATGGCATGCGGCGGGTCTGTTGGTGACTTTCGTGCGTTCGCACAACGTCTCGAAGATGACGATGGAGACGATCCGCATCTATACCGAAGTCGAGCAAAAGTTGGGAAGCTCGGTCGGTCTGCGCAAAGTGGGTCAGTTGCGCATCGCAAATACCGAGAAGCGTTGGGACGAATTTCAATCCTACATCTCAATCGCCGAGGCCGCCGGGGTTCCCTGTAAACTGGTAACACCGGAGGAGATTGCCGAAATCCACCCGTTGCTGAACCAGTCCGAGCAGATTCGTGGCGGGATCCTCCATACCGAAGATGGGTATGTGAACCCGGCGGACATCACTATGGCATTGGCCAAACTGGCCCGCGATGCGGGTGCCAAGGTCTATCAGAACACAGAAGCGCAATCATACGAAAAGCTGGACAACGGCCACTGGAAAGTCACGACCGATCAGGGTGACATCACCTGCGAGCACCTGATCTTCGCGACTGGAAACTATGCCCGCGAAAACGCGCGTCGCGTCGGTCTTGATCTGCCCTGTATTCCGATTGTCCACCAGTACTGGACCACAGAAACCGTTCCGCTGCTGAAAGAGCGCCGCGCGCAAGGCTTGCCGGAATTTCCCATCCTTCGGGATGAAGATTACGGAGCGTATCTGCGAGAAGATGTAGGTGGAATTCAGTTCGGCCCGTATGAATTCACCAAAGACCTCAAGCTGTTTGCGGAAGACCGCGTGCCGCCGGATTTCGGGGCAGACTTGCTGCCCGAAGACTTCGACGCAGTGGAAACGCAGTGGGAACGCGCCATCGAACGTGTGCCGACGCTGGGAGAGATCGGCATCAAGGCCAACACCCGTGGACCGTTCCAGATGACACCGGACGAACTGCCGCTGGCGGGGCCGGCTCCGGGACATGAGAACCTGTGGTTGGCCGAGGGTATGCCCGGTGGTATTCTCTGGGGCGGCACAGTCGGGAACCGTCTGGCCAAGTGGATTGTCGACGGCGACCCGGGGATGGACATGTCGGAACTGGACCCGCGTCGCTTCTCTGACTATGCGTCCAAGCGCTGGACCATGGACAAGGTGCGCGAAACCTGGGGCACGCATATGGATGCCCATGTCCCGGGTGAGGATTTCCCTGACGCGCGCCCTATGAAAACCGTGGGGTCATATGACCTGCTGACCGCGCAGGGGGCGGTCTGGACCAGTTTCAACGGGTATGAGTTCCCACGCTGGTTTGCGCAGACTCCGGAGGAGGCCATCCCCGAACACAGCTTCCGCCGCACCGATCATATGGAACGGGTGCAGGAGGAAGTGCGCACAACTCGCGAGGAGGCGGGGTTCATCGAGATGTCGCCGATGACCAAATTCACCGTGCGCGGCCCCGGTGCTGCGGCGTGGTTGGACAGCATCATGGCCAACAAGCTGCCCAAGGTCGGCCGCATGACCTTATCACTGATGCTGAACCACAAGGGCGGTATGGATGCGGAATACACGATCGTGCGCTACGCCGAGGATGATTTCTATCTGATCTCGACGCCGAATTGGCGCGCGTATAACTGGGATCAGTTGCAGCGCGTTCTGCCCAAGGATGGCTCGGTCGTGATCGAGGATATCTCGGAACAGCTAGGCGTGATCGCTCTGGCCGGGCCAAAGGCGCGGGAGATTCTACAACCGCTGACCGACAACGATTTGTCGAACGCGGCCTTCCCTTGGCTTTCGGCGCAAATGGGTGAGGTCGGGTACGCCAAAGACGTGCACCTGCTGCGCGTCTCTTATACCGGTGAGCTGGGATGGGAATTGCACCACCCGGTCGGCTACAACCGCCATCTTGTCGACCTGCTGTTGAAGGCGGGCGTCAAACCTTTTGGGCTTGAGGCGTTGGAATCCATGCGCCTCGAAAAATCCTATCGCGCGATCAATCGCGAGATCTGCAAGGACATGACGCCGTATGAGGCGAGCCTGGATCGATTTGTCGTGACCGAAGGCAGGGAATTCATCGGCAAGGCGGCCCTTCTGAGACAGAAGGATGAGGGTGGATACAACCGCCTGGTCACGTTGAAATTGCCGTTCTGCGATACCTCGGTAATGTTTGACGAAGGTGTCTACAAGGATGGCAAGTTGATCGGGCGCGTCACCTCGGGCGGGTTCTCGTATTATTGCAATCACGATATTGCAATGGCGCTGGTCCCGCCGGAACTGACCGCCGCTGGCACAGAACTGAAGGTGCTGATCCATAACGAAATGCGAGATGCCGAGGTCATCGACATTTGCGCCGTTGATCCCACCAGTGCCCGCGCGCGGGCCTGAGCGAGAGGTGGAAACATGACACAGCCAAATCCACGTTCAGCCCGCGGCGGTCGTGCCGCGCGTGTGCGCGCCCGCACAAACCCGCCGCCAGCGTATCTGTCGACCTTGAATTGCCGGGTGGGCCCCATCGATCTGCTTGGACCGGACGGCGTCGAGAGGCTTCACAACGCGGCGATGACCATCCTCGAAACGACCGGGATCGAGTTTCGCGATCCTGTAGCGCTGGCCGATTGGAAAAAACACGGTGCGGATGTCGATGGCCAGCGGGTTCGGATTGGGCGCGACATGCTGATGGATCTGATTTCGTCCGTGCCCTCGGAATGGGGTTATGCCGCGCGCAATTCTGATCGCTCCTTGCGGGTGGGGGGGCGAAATTCCGTTTTTGCCAACGCCTACGGGGCCCCGTTTGTCTATGACCTGGACGGTGTTCGCCGCCCTTCGACACTGGAAGACGCGCATAACTTCTTCAAGATGAGTCAGATGAGCCAGGCTATGATGGTTCCGGGTATCCTGCCCGTCGAACCGCAGGATGTTCCGGTTCCGCAGCGCCATTTGGAGTTGGTACATGCGGCACTGACCCTGACCGACAAACCCATCAAGGGCTCGGTTCTGTCCGAGCAGGCTGCCCGAGACAGTGTTGACATGGCCCGTATCGTCTTTGGTGAGGAGTTCGTCGACAATAATGTGGTCATGGCCGCCCTTCTGAACTGCAACACCCCGCTGGTCTGGGACGAAACCATGCTGCAAAGCCTGCGGGTCTATGCGGCTGCCAACCAGCCCTGCCTGTTGTCGCCTTTCGTACTGGCGGGTGCCTCAACTCCGGCAAGTCCGCAGGGCGGCGTCGCGCTGTTGATCGCGGAGGGCCTTGCAGGCATGGCGTACAGCCAGATAATCCGCCGGGGCGCACCGATGGTTCTGGGCGTGGCGATTATGGGTGTCTCGATGAAAACCGGCGCGCCGATGATGGGCTCTCCTGAACCGGGGCTGATGAACCTGCTGGTCGGGCAGATGGCCCGCTTCTATCAGGTGCCCTGGCGGACCTGTACCATGTGGACCGGTTCGAAGTCCCCCGACATGCAAGCAGGGTATGATTCAGCCAATTCCATGTGGCCCGTTCTGTTGGGCGGTGCCAACTACATCGTTCACTCGGCCGGGTTTCTTGAAGGCGCACTGGGCGTCAGCTATTCCAAGTGGGTGCAGGACGCCCTGCAACTGGAAAACTTCCATCGCTTCTTCAGCGGCCTTCAGGACGAAGACCTGGACGCTCTTCTGGGGGATATTGGCAATATCGGTCCCGGCGGTCACTTCCTTGGCACCGATCATACGCGTGAAAACCCGATGCATATGAACCAACTGCAGAACAATGACAGTTTTGAACAATGGGAAGCAGAGGGATCGAAGACAGCCGAAATCGTCGGTCAGATAGAAGCGCGACGCATTCTGGACAATTACGTTCGGCCCTTCATGCCTGACGATCAACGCGGCGCGCTGGATGAATTTGTTGCCAAAAAGCGCGCGGAATACCAAAGCTAACAAAGATCAAACTAGGGCACCTGCGCCCTTTAGCGCCAATACAGGACAGGACTATGGAAATGGCCGACATCTCGACGAAAACGCTCTCACTTGAAGAGGTCAGGACCCTAGCCAAGTCCGTTCTGGTATCAGTCGGGATGGACGAGCGAGGCAGTAACGTTCTGGCAAATCTGGTAATGCTGTCCGAGCGTGACGGCCCACGCAGCCATGGGCTGCGCATGTTGCCGGTCTACGCGCAGAGCTTTACTTCGGGATATGCCAATCCTACGCCCAGCCCGACGGTTGAGCGTCTGGCCCCTGGCGTTCTGCGCGCCGATGGTGACAACGGGTATTACCAGATCGCCGCCGAGAAGGCGCGGGTCGAACTGATAGCGTTGGCGCGTGAAAACGGAATTGCCGCCTTTACCTGCAGCAACTGTCACCACTTGGCGGCGTTGCGCTTTGACACCGAACCGCTGGCACAGGCCGGGTTGGTAGCCTTGGGCGTCGTGAACTCGTTGTCCATGGTTGTACCGCAGGGCGGTATTCGCCCTGTATTCGGAACAAACCCGATGTCATTTGCCTGCCCGCGCGACGGGAAAGAGCCGATTGTCTGGGATCAGGCTTCCTCAGTTGTGGCGCTTATGGATGTCAGAATGGCTGCGGCCGAGGGGCATGATCTGCCACGTCCGGGTGGCCTGGATACGACAGGCTCTCCCAGCACCGACCCCAACGCCATCCTTGAGACACGCAGCCTGTTGCCATTTGGCGAGCACAAGGGCGCAGCCATTGCCTTCTTGATCGAGGTTCTGGGCGCAGCGCTTGCTGGCGGAACATTGTCTGTCGACAACGCTTCGCGCGAAGCTCACGGAGCGCTGAATATCAAGGGCGGCGCCACCATGATCGCCATTGACCCGACCCGATTTGGCAACCCTGTGTTTGGTGACTACATCACCCGGATATGCGCGGAAATCGAAGGCAATGGTGAGGCCCGGGTGCCGGGGGACGGCAGGCTGTCAAAGCGGGCCTCGGCCACAAGAACCGGCGTTGCCGTCAGCACAGAACTCTTGGCGCAACTCGAAGAGCTGCGCCAATAAATCTGACGCAAAAGGCCTGCATGAGGGCGTTAAAGCTGTTCGACCTTCACCGAGTCGTTTGGATAAAACGCCAGGTGTTCCTTGATCTCCGCGACCGCGGGGATTGGTTCCTCGTAACTCCAGACGGCGTTGTCGGTGACCGAGGATTTGTTGACGATCGAGAAATGCGTCGCGTCGCCCTTGTGGGGGCAGTGAGTCACCTTGTCGGTCTGGTCCAGAAAGGCCATGGCGATATCGGCGCGCGGGAAATAGATCACGGGGTCCAGATCGCCCTCAAGCAGTTCCAGCGCATTGCTGGTTTCGCCCAGAATTGCTCCTCCAGAGCGGACGGTCCATTTGCCTGGCAGGCGGCGGATCGTGATGTGATCTGTCATTCCCTCGGTCTCCTTCGTCGTGTCGGGCCCCCATCTGGTGCCCGCTTTATGTAACAGTTCGATGTCACAACGGGGCAGTTGCGGCATCCAACCACAGTTGTGCGTCAGGGCCCAGCCTGGGCCGCAGTTTTTCCGCGACGTCGCGGTGATACTCATTCAACCAGGCACGCTCGCTTGCGGTCAGCATGTCGACCACGATCAACCGACGGTCAAGGGGGACGTAGGTCAGTGTGCGCCAGCACAGCATCGCGCGTTCCGTGTCTCCGCCCGGTAAGGCCGGTGCTTCCTGAACCACCACGAGGTTTTCGAGGCGAATACCGAACGCGCCTTCCCGATAATACCCCGGCTCATTCGACAGGATCATACCGGGTTCAAGCGGTACGTGGCTGATCCGGGACAGGCGTTGAGGCCCTTCGTGAACGCTCAGGTAAGCGCCGACACCGTGCCCGACACCGTGGTTGAAATCCTGCCCGGCCATCCAGATTGGCAGTCGTGCGACGCATTCAATGTCGCGCCCTGCCAGACCAACGGGCCAGCGCAGCATAGACATGGCGATCATGCCTTTCAGGACCCGCGTAAAGCAGGCTTTCTCTTCGTCTGCGACATTACCGATTGCGATGGTCCGGGTGATATCGGTTGTGCCGTCCAGATACTGGCCGCCGCTGTCCAGAACCAGCAAATGACCGTTCTCCAACCGGCTGTCCGTTTCTTCGGTCACCCGATAGTGCATGATTGCGCCGTTCGGCCCGGTACCGGCAATGGTTTCAAACGATATGTCCTGAAGCGCGTTGTCTTTGCGGCGGAATTCCTCAAGCCGCGTGACCACCTGTGTTTCGGTCAGGCTGCCGGCGGCTTGAGCGTCCAGCCAGCACAACAGTTCTATGACGGCAACTGCGTCGCGCAGATGTGCCTCGGCGCTGCCGGCTATTTCAGCCTCGTTCTTGCAGGCTTTGGGAAGTGCGCAAGGATCACCGCCGTCGATCATCCGGTCACCCAGAGCGTCCGCAACGATCTGAGGCAGAGTGCCGAGATCGACCTGAACGGTGCCCCCCAATCGGCTGACCGCCGCAAGAAATTCGTCGGGCTCGTATTGTGTCACCTTCGGTCCGAAATGCCCTTCAAGTTCTGCGAGTTTTTGCGCGGCCATGAACAGATCCACGCGACCGTCGCTATGCAGAATGGCAAATCCGTGTGCCACCGGGTTGCGTGCAATGTCCGAGCCCCGAATATTCAGCAACCACATGATGGAATCGGGCAGGGTGACAACGGCTGCCGAATGCCCGGCCTTTTTCAGATCATCGGCCAGTCTGCCGATTTTGCTGTCGGCGCTTTCTCCGGCGAATTCAATGGGGTGCGCCTTGACCGGTTTCATTGGCGGGTCCGGCTGATTCTCCCAGATCCGGTCTACCAGATTGTCACATCGCACCAGCTCGATCTTGCTGCCATTCAATTCTTTCTGGGCCGTTGCAACCTGTCCCGCAGCATGCAGCCACGGATCAAACCCCACTTTGCCTCCGTTTGGCAACTGCTCCTTCAGCCAGGTGCTCAGGCTGACATCGGGCCAGGGCACCGGTGTATAGTCGCTGGCCACCTGCGCCTTGACCTGAGTGCGATAGCGCCCGTCGATAAACACCCCGGCGATATCCGCGAGCGCCGCGCAGAACCCGGCGGAACCCGTAAACCCGGTCAGCCACGCCAGCCGCTCATCCCGAGGGGCCACATACTCCCCCTGATGTGCATCTGACCGTGGTATCAGGAACCCGTCCAAACCTTCACGCGTCATCTCCGCGCGCAAGGCAGCCAGGCGAGGCGGCCCCTGTTCCGGGCGCGCAGTGACTTCGAAGGACTGGAACATGGTGGCCTCATTCTTGTCTCGATGCCGGGGAACCTGAGGCCTGCGGCGGCAAATGTCCAGCACCTCGGCCCGACGTTATTCAGTTGCCCCGAGGAAGCCTTGCAGCGTCTCGATATAGGTTTCGTAAACATCGTTGCCGGGCAGGGGAATGTGATTGGCAGTCTCCAGTATGACCAGTGACGCATCAGGAATACCCGCTGCCAACTTTCGCGCCTCTGACAAGGGATGCACAGCGCTGTTGCGACCGTGCAGAACCAACGTCGGGCATTGCACCTTTGGAAGCAGATGCAGGATCGAAGCGGTGTTCCCGCTGTCCCGCTGATACAGTTTCTGTTCGACGGAATAGAGCGCTTGCATCTCGTCCACGATCTCGCGCACCGTTTCAAGCGGGCCTTCAGGGAAATAGCTCAGCAGTGAGCCGACGGCATAACCGCTGCCTGGATCCTTCCAGCCTTCAATGATCAGGTTGCGGATCGAATCCGGCCCGGCCACGCCTTCACGGTGATCACGGCCCTCGGCCCAGCCGCCCACGATGGCCAGCCTGCTGACACGTTCGGGATATTTCGTGGCAAATTGCAGGGCCGAGAATACGCCGCCAAATTCCGAGACGATGGCAAATCGGTCGAACCCTGCGGCCTGTGTCACGGCCAGTATATCCTCTGCCACCCCTTCGTAGTTCGCCCGGCAGGGATCGCCCCAATGGGACTGCTGGCTTTTGTTGTAACGCAGCATCGTGAATTTGGCGTCCATCGCTTTCAGATAGGCGCGTTCTGATGTCAGCCGCCATTCCGCCTCAAGGTCATAAACGATCGAACCCACCCTCAGCACCGGAAGACCTTCGCCGGATACGGCGAATGCTATCGCCTGGCCATCATGGCCTCGGGCGTATTTCAGTTGCTGCATTCGCCTGTTGCCGTTCGGATCGGGCTCGGGCTCGGGCTTGGGCTCGCGGTGAACCTCCGCCGTCATTTGCAACCCGCGCCGCACAATCGTCCGAATAATCCGCTGCGCCTTGCCATCGTCGCCCACCGCCTTGCGGGCCGCAGCGATGCGGGCACTGATCGTCGATTCCGAAACGAAGCGACCGTTCCAGACCCGCTCGATGATCTCTTCACGGGCCACCAGCTTGCCGGGGCGTTCGGCCAGCAATTCCAACAGATCAAAGACCTGGGGTTCGACCGGTACAGTCTGACCGCCACGCAGAAGCACGTGACGGTCCACGTCCAGAACACAATCTGCAAACTCATAGCGCATGGGCCGAATACACTCCGTTTCGTTAGAAGCCACAAGGTTCAATGGCATTCCCAAAGGTTTCTCGGGGATTTCTCAGGATTGTCTTCAAGCGGGAAGGCAGCGCGGTTGCCAGATTGAAGGCAACAGACAGGAGATACAAATGATGCCGCCATTCGACACCGCATTGTTGCACCACACCGCCGTTCGGCACAGGTACAAGGCACGCCAGCCCGGAACCGAACGAAAAACAGGATCGGTCGTGAAGAACTGGCTGATAGGGATGCTATTCCGTCCGGCAGGGCGGGGTCAACGGGTTTAACTTGCCCGTTTCATCCCCATCACACGGGCCCGCGCGCGCGGGTCGCTGTCGAACAGGGCCGCCAGTTGCTCGGTCATCGCGCCGGCCAGCTGCTCGACATCGGTGATTGTCACCGCGCGGTCATAGTATCGGGTCACGTCGTGACCGATGCCGATGGCCAGCAGCTCGACCATCTTGCGTTTTTCGACCATGGCAATGACGTCGCGCAGGTGTTTTTCCAGATAATTGGCCGGGTTCACGCTCAGCGTTGAATCATCGACCGGAGCCCCGTCCGAAATCACCATCAGAATCTTGCGCTGCTCGCGCCGCTGGATCATCCGGCGATGTGCCCATTCCAGTGCCTCGCCGTCGATGTTTTCCTTCAGCAGGCCCTCTTTCATCATCAGGCCCAGATTCGGGCGCGCGCGACGCCAAGGGGCGTCCGCACCTTTGTAGATGATGTGACGCAGATCATTCAGACGTCCCGGCTGCTGAGGGCGCCCGTCGTTCAGCCACGCCTCACGCGCCTGACCACCTTTCCATGCCCGCGTGGTAAAGCCCAGAATCTCGACTTTCACGTTGCAGCGTTCCAGCGTCCGCGCGAGAACGTCGGCACAAATGGCGGCAATTGAAATCGGACGGCCGCGCATCGAGCCCGAGTTATCCAGCAGCAGCGTCACCACCGTATCGCGGAATTCGGTATCCTTCTCGACCTTGAAGCTGAGCGGCGTGGTCGGGTTTGCCACTACCCGCGCCAGGCGGCCCGCGTCCAGAATGCCTTCTTCGCGATCGAACTCCCAGCTTCGGTTCTGTTGTGCTTGCAGGCGGCGTTGCAGCTTGTTGGCCAGACGGCTGACCGCGCCTTTCAGCGGCTCGAGTTGCTGATCCAGATAGGCACGCAAACGTTCCAGTTCCGCAGGCTCGGCCAGGTCCTCGGCCGCGATCTCTTCGTCGAATGTGTTCAGGTAGACCTTGTAGTCGGGATCGGCCTCGGAGGCCGGCGGCGGGGCGGGCGGTTCCATCGGCGCCTCGCCTTCGGGCATCTCGGCCTCATCGCCCATTTCATCCTCGGCCATTTCGTCCATCGAGACCTGGGCCTGAGACTGGTCCTGCTGCTCTTCCTGCGTCTGCTCAGGGGTTGCATCCGCGTCCTGCTCGTCCTGATCATCCTGACCGGTGCTGTCGGGATCCGGCTGTTCCTCTGCGTCGTCCTCGGCCTGATCTTCCTGCTCGTCGTCCAGCTCATCGGGGTCATCCCCCAACTGATCGCCATATCCCAGATCCTTGATCACTTGCCGAGCGAATTTGGCAAACTCAGCCTGATCCGAGAGTATCTCGTCCAGATTCTCCAGTGTCCCGCCAGCCTGCTCTTCGATGAACCCGCGCCACAGGTTCATGATGTTTTCAGCGGCAGGGGGCAGATCGCGCCCGGTGGCCAGATGCCGGATCAGATACCCCGCCGCCACGGACAGAGGCGCATCGGCTGGCTGCTTGCACTGGTCATAGCCGCGCCGGATCGCCTCATGCCCGATCTTGACGTCGATGTTGCTGGCCGTTCCGGGCATATCGCGCGCGCCCATCGCTTCGCACCTCGCGGTTTCCATCGCCTCATAGAGATCGCGCGCCATATCTCCGGGCGGCGCATAACGCGCATGGGTCGCATCGTCATGGTACCTGCGCTGCAACGCCAAAGCATCCGCAGTACCCCGCGCCAACAACACTTCCTCTCGCGTCATCCGGCGTGAAACTTGCGGCAACCGCATCGATTCACCCGACAGGCCCGAAGGATCGACGGTATAGCTTACTGACAGCTCGGGATCATCGGCCATGACCTTGGTGGCCTCGGCCAAGGCTTTCTTGAACGGATCGGCGGGGTTGTCGTTTGGTTTGCTCATTCTGGTTTCCCCGAAGCCCGATCAATGTACCGGGCAAAAACAACATCTGGGTTTTGCTGCAACAAATATCTGCAGTGTATCCGAGAATTCTGGCTTGGTTTCAGGTCCGATACAATGGGCTTAGGCGTCTTCCACTGCTGTGCTATGACGCCTACAGGCACATCGTCCAGTTCTACAACCCAGGTTGCTTTACCTCCCGAAATGCACGCCAGATAGTTTTTCGACTGAATAGCTTCACAAAGATCAAGGCTCGTTACAGACGAAGGAATGGTAAGCGTGGCACGATGAGGTGCAGACACATCATCCCCTGCAGCTACGCTATCCCGCGTCAGCGACAACGAATAATGTGTGCTGTTCATCACCCCAAGCTCACACTTGCCGCGCTTTCGGGCAGCTCCTCGTCAAAGCAGCGCTGATAGAATTCGGCTACGGTCTGACGCTCCAGCTCATCGCACTTGTTCAGGAACGACAGGCGGAAGGCATAGCCCACGTCGCGGAATATCTCGGCGTTTTGCGCCCAGTTGATCACGGTGCGTGGGCTCATGACGGTGGACAGGTCACCATTCATAAAGGCGGTTCGGGTCAGGTCGGCGACGGTAACCATCTGGCTGACGGTCTTGCGGCCCTTCTCGGTGTTGTAATGCGGTGCCTTCGACAACACGATCATCGTTTCTGCGTCGTGGCTGAGGTAGTTCAGCGTCGAGACCAGCGACCAGCGGTCCATCTGAGCCTGGTTGATCTGTTGCGTGCCGTGATAGAGACCCGTCGTATCGCCCAGACCGACGGTGTTTGCCGTGGCAAACAGGCGGAAGTTAGGGTTCGGCGTGATGATCTCGTTCTGGTCCAGCAAGGTCAGCTTGCCGTCATGCTCAAGCACGCGCTGGATCACGAACATCACGTCGGCGCGGCCCGCGTCGTATTCGTCGAAGACGATTGCGACCGGGTTCCGCAGGGCCCAGGGCAGGATGCCTTCGTGGAATTCGGTGACCTGCTTGCCGTCGCGCAGCTTGATGGCGTCTTTGCCGATCAGGTCGATCCGGCTGATATGGCTGTCGAGGTTCACGCGAACAGCAGGCCAGTTCAGGCGCGCGGCGACCTGTTCGATATGGGTCGATTTCCCGGTGCCGTGATAGCCCTGGATCATCACCCGGCGGTTGTGGGCAAAGCCCGCCAGAATGGCCAACGTCGTTTCGGGGTCGAACTTGTAAGTGTGGTCGACGACCGGCACACGATCACTTTTCTCTGCAAAGCCTTTGACATTCATGTCGGTATCAATGCCGAACACGTCACGGACCGAGATATCTTCGGTGGGTTTTGCGTTGATGTCGATCGATCCGTCAGCCATGCGTCTTGTCCTTATCCTTTGCCCCGCCCGGCGGGTTTGAACCTGTGTGTGGTGCAACATATTGCGGGCAAGGGCAAGGGAAAGCCGCGCGCGCCCCGGACTAGTGCGGTCTTTCTTTGAAACTGGACTTATGGACGTGCAAGCGCCGGTTATTCGAGGATCGCGTCACGCACCCGGATCAGGCTGCGTTCGTCCACGAAGCGCGGGGTCGATTGCATGTATTCGTGAAACGCGCGGCCATAGCCCTGCAGCAACCAGCGTTCTTCGTTGAGCACGAATAAGAAGTAGATTACGAACAATGCCGCCGCCAATCCCAGGGTTGCCCACGAACCGCTGGCGATGCCCAATCCGACCGTAGCCAGAACCGAGGTCACATATTGCGGGTTTCGGGAATAGGCATACATGCCGCCCGTCACCAGGCCGTCACTCTCGCAATAGGTGTTGTCCAGGCCCAGAAAACGGTAGCCCCACAGTGTGATCCCGAAGGACAGGACCATGATCGGAACACCGATCATGTAACGCACCCAATGCCCCCAACCGTTTACCCAGACTTCGCTGAATGCGAAAACCACCGTCGCACCGCAAAACAGCCGGAACAGGCCAAAGGCGGTATGATGGCGCCATCCGCTGGCGCTAGGCCACAATCCTAACTGCGGGAGACGCAGGTTCAGCGCCAGATATGCGCTCAGCAACAGGGCCGAGCCGAGAGCAACCAACAAAGAAATCGCATGTACAGGGTAAATGAGGTGTTCCATATCGCGTTCCAATTGGGACAGGTCTTTTTCGGATATGGGCTGTCAAAGCGGCCCATGAGACAGGCCGTAACGGTTATTTGTAACAGCTTGAAAAAACTCAGCGCCCTTATCAAGCACTGAACCAAACTGTCGCCCAATTGAACCGCCTCAACTTTTTGGTCGACCGTTGCGGTCGCGGTTTCAGACGTGCCAGTGCTTTGAGCAGAGTGTGGTTCATGGTCATGAACAGGGCCGATCAAACACCAGTCGGCAAGCTTAACACAAATCGCGAATGTTTCATGTATAATGACAATGGCTGCTACAAGGTGTGTGATGTCACGCGTTTGGAAGCCGTAATTTTCAAGGTCGTAATTGAGGGAATGAAATGTCGAAATTCGCAAGTACGAAACGGCGCATTGCCGCTGGGCTATTGGGGATCGGATTAGCCTTTCCTGCTCTGGCTCAAGACAAGCCAATGAATTTTCTGATCATCTGGGGCGATGACATAGGTTACTGGAATGTCAGCGCCTACAACCAGGGCATGATGGGGTATGAAACCCCCAATATCGACCGCATCGCCAACGAAGGCATGCTGTTCACCCATGCGTATGGCGAGCAATCCTGTACAGCGGGCCGCGCAAGCTTTGTCACCGGGCAGTCCGGTTTTCGCACCGGCTTGCTGAAGGTCGGTTTGCCGGGAGCAAAAGAGGGGATCAGTGAAAAAGATCCAACCATTGCCGAATACATGAAGTCCAAGGGATATATGACCGGTCAGTACGGCAAGAACCATCTGGGCGATCTGGACGAGCATTTGCCGACCAATCATGGTTTCGACGAATTCTTCGGCAATCTCTATCACCTCAATGCCGAGGAAGAGCCCGAGAATGTGGACTATCCCAAAGACCCCGCATTCCGCGAACAGTTTGGCCCTCGCGGTGTGATCCGATCCAGTGCGGACGGAAATGTCGAAGATACCGGCCCCCTGACCCGCAAGCGAATGGAAACGATCGATGAAGAGGTGACGGTCGGCGCGCTGGATTTCATCGACAGAGCGGTCGAGCAGGAAAAACCATTCTTCCTTTGGTATAACACCACCCGCATGCACATTTTCACGCACCTCAAGGAGGAAAGTCAGGGCGTGACAGGTTTGGGCGTATACCCGGACGGCATGGTTGAGCACGACAAGATGGTCGGCCAGATGCTGGACAAACTGGATGAGCTTGGCATCGCCGACAATACCGTGGTCATGTATTCGACCGACAACGGGGCCGAAGTGTTCAGTTGGCCAGACGGCGGCACAACCCCCTTCCGTGGCGAGAAGAACGACAACTGGGAAGGCGGCTATCGCGTTCCGTTGCTGCTGAAATGGCCGGGGGTGATCGAACCGGGGCGTCGGTCCAACGAGATCATCAGCCACCTCGATTGGTTCCCGACATTCATGGCGGCGCAGGGTGATGCAAACATGAAAGAGATCATGCTGACCGAGGCGCCTTTTGGAAATGGCAACGAACCGGTGCACCTCGACGGTTACAATTTCCTGCCATATTTCAAGGGCGAAACGGACGAAGGACCACGCAGGGAGTTTCTGTACTTCTCTGACGGCGGCGATCTTGTGAACTTGCGCTACAACCGTTGGAAAGTGGTCTTTGCCGAACAACGTGCCCATGGGTTTGATGTCTGGCAGGAACCGCTGACATTCCTGCGTCTGCCGAAGATCATCGATCTGTATTCCGACCCGTTTGAGCGCGCCGAGCATGAATCGATAGGCTATCCGAAATGGCGCCTAGACCGTACTTACCTGCTGGTTCCCGCGCAGGCGTTTGTCGCGCAGTTCCTGTCTACGTTCAATGACTACCCGCCAAGACAGAAACCGGCCAGTTTCTCGATCGATCAGGTTCTGGAGTCGCTTCAGCGCAATCAGGGCGGCTGATCGGGACATACCAATGAGCTTAAGAGCGCCGGTTCAGGCGCCCTTTTTGAGTTGAATGCCGGGAATTTACTTGAAGTTCCGGCTGTCCTTGATCTGATCCCAGGCCCAGACAACCTCCTGCAATTGCTCTTCCTGCGAGCGGTCGCCGCCATTCATATCCGGGTGCAGGACCTTGATCAGCTTCTTGTAGGCTTTGCGCACTTCGGCCTTGGTCCAGCTGTCCTTGGCTTCGAGGATTTCAATTGCGCGCCGCTCGGTCGGCGGCAAACGACGGCCGCCGCCACCTGCGGTACGGCCGGGATTCTTGGTTGCGTTCCCACCAAGAACCTGATGCGGGTCTTCAATACCCAAACGGGCCCAGGCGCGGGCCTCGGGGTCGCCCATGGGTTTGGTCTCACGCTCCCAAACCTTGTCCTTGGAACGTTGCGCGTTCAGTTCGGCCTCGGTGGTACCGTCGAAGAAATTCCACTTCTGATTATACTCGCGTACGTGCTGCTGACAGAACCAGTAGAAATCGTCCAATACGTCCGGCGCCTTGGGTGCGCGGAATTTTCCGGCTTCTTCGCAGCCCTCATGATCACAGATTCGGACCGAGGTTTCCGACGCACCTGACATGCCCCGACGACCGCGCGGATTCTTCTTTTTGGCGCTGGAAACGGACATATCGAATCCGAACGGGTCTGATTTCACCATGGGCGTGCTCCTGCGAACGCGTCTTTTCGACTCGGAGGCGGCAGTTTAACGTAAGGGACAGAGAGTAGAAGAGGGGAGCGGCAAAAAATTTGCCGCCGAGCGAAAAATGACCGTTACCGAAGAAATCCGCGACCGCCTGCAGGCGGCTTTCAACCCGCGCGAGCTGGAAGTGATCGACGACAGCGAGAGCCATCGCGGCCATGCGGGGTACCGTGACGGAGGAGAGAGTCATTTCAACGTACGCATCCGGTCCGAGGCGTTTCAGGGTCAGTCCCGCGTAGCGCGGCACCGGGCCGTTCACGCCGCGCTGGGTGACGTCGTTGCACGTATTCACGCGCTGGCACTGGATATCGACGTCTGAACCGGGCAACACGTTTCGCGATCAACCGCTGATCGGGAATTGCCCTACCGTTATCCCCAGCGCCCGCTGAAGTGTTGAGGCAATCAGGTCAATGCCTGATCCGATCTGTCTAAAATGCGGAAGTCATGTCGGCCGGTCCCACGGGGTTGGAACACCTTTATCAGAAAATTGATGTTACCCGGTCGACCCTGACGATGCAGATGCATCGTCAGGCCATAAGGTGCCTTGATGGGCCTGCGAATACCCCGAACGGAGGCGAAAAACCCTCCGAGCCTTTACGAAAGCCTTCAGAAGGGTTCAATCGCAAGGTATCGTGGAGATGGTGCGCGCCTGTGCAAGGGGGGGGTGGATGTCGATTCTGGGAATAGATCTGGGCACCTCGGGTCTGCGCGCCCTTCTGGTCGACAAGGAAGGCGTGCCAATCGGTTCGACCGAACGCCCCTATGATGCGCAGCATCCGCGCCCCGGCTGGTCCGAACAGAATCCTGCCGACTGGATTGTCGCGCTCGAAGGCGCCATCGACGAAATGCGGCACCGCTACACAGCCTTCGGCGACCTATGCGGCATTGGCGTCGCCGGACACATGCACGGAGCGACACTGCTGGACGCCAATGATGCCGTGATACGTCCCTGCATTCTGTGGAATGATTCCCGCTCCCATGCCGAGGCCGCAGAACTTGACGCACAACCCGAGGTCCGGCGTATTTCAGGCAACATCGTCTTTCCGGGCTTCACCGCGCCAAAGCTGGCGTGGATCAGAACCCATGAACCGGAGGCATTTGCAAGGGTTTCGAAAGTCCTTTTGCCAGCCGCGTTTCTCAACCACTATCTGACCGGCGAATTCATTGCTGACATGTCAGACAGTGCCGGCACGTCGTGGCTCGATGTCAGACGGCGTCGCTGGTCGGAACAGCTGCTTGAGGCTGGAGGAATGCGCAAGGACCAGATGCCGAAATTGGTAGAAGGAACCCAGAGTGCCGGCATGCTTCGCGCGACACTGGCGCAAAAATGGGGACTTTCCCGTCCTGTCATCGTTGCAGGTGGTGCCGGAGACAACGCGGCCGCGGCTTGCGGTATCGGAGCCTTGGAAGAGGGGCAGGGGTTTGTCTCGCTGGGCACCTCCGGCGTCTTGTTGGCCGCGCGAGATGGATGTCGCCCCGCACCGGAGTCCGCCATGCACACCTTCTGTCATGCTGTTCCCGGGCGTTGGTATCAGATGGGCGTCATGCTGTCGGCCACCGAAAGCCTGAATTGGCTGGCCCGCATAGTCGGTGACAAGCCCTCGTCGCTCACTTCCGCTCTGGGCGATTCGATCTCGGCTCCCGGAGAGGTGCGCTTTCTTCCGTATCTTTTCGGTGAAAGAACACCTCATAATGATGCGGCCATTCGCGGTGGATTTACTGGCCTGTCCGCGGATACGAGCCGAGAGGACATGACACGCGCCGTTCTCGAAGGGGTGGCATTCGGGTTGCGCGACAGCTTCGACGCCTTGCGCGCGACAGGCGTGAGGTTCGATCGCCTGGTGGCAATTGGCGGTGGCAGCGCATCGCCCTACTGGCTGGAGTTGATTGCCACGGTTCTGGGGGTGCCTCTGGCAAAGCCAGCGTCAGGAGAATTCGGTGCGGCGCTTGGCGCGGCACGGTTGGCCATGATTGCTGCAGGACAGGGTCAGCCGGAAGAGATCATGCTTGCGCCGGAGCTTCATGCTCAATTCGATACGAATGAGACCTTGAGAGAAGGTTTCGAGGAGTCCTATCAAAAATTCAGGCGGTCCTATGCCGGGATCAAAGCAATTCAATAACCGTGACGAGAAAGATCAGCTGTTGGCTGATTCGTTCAACATTGCTGGCTTTGACCCTCACCCAAAAGGATGAATTGCACCGGGTTAAGTGTGCGCCACATAGGAAACGGCCCAATTGGTTTCAAGGGGCGACGCTTGCCTTCTGACGGGCTAACGCCCGATCAGAGAAAGCAGGGTCTCTTTTGCGTCGATCAAACGATCGGATTGTTTTTGAACCGCAAAATAGTTTCTGAATGTTTTTTCCGGGGCAAACCAAAGCATTGACGACAGACGATAAGTTGTGGCCGGTGGCTCAGCCACAGCGGCGAGCTTGTCCTCGGCTGTGACATGGACCGACAAGTTGCCAAAACTTGATGCAAGTTTTTCTTCGCAGCGCCCGACCGGGCACATGATGACGGCGGCAGTCGACTTGTCCGCCCAACTGCGCCGCGCATAAACATTTGCGACCATTATGTCATTCCCGGTCACATCCCGGTCAAAACGATCCCGATAATTTACGTATGGCAGTATCTCTCCGAGAGCTGAATTCAGGTTCAAGACGGTCTGAACACTGTAATCGCCTCGCAATTCCTCGTGCATCCAAATCCCGGCAGCCTGACGCTGAGGCCCGTGCTCAAGCTCCCATACTGCTGGGCGAACAAGAAACAGCGCTGCTATGACACCCGCCGCCCAAACATATCGGGGCAACGTCCCAGGGCCTAGCCCAGCGTACCATGCTGCCAGAAGTATTGCGCAGGCCGGGACCATGTGATGCAACAACGAGCGGAAACCTTGAGTGTAGAAAAACGCTGCGTAGCAAAGCCCAACGAACACCAGAATCTTTACGATCACCGTGCCGCGAACCAATAGTATCGGTGCCGCCAGAACAGGAACGATCGCCGCCGGCAATAGAAGGTATGGCAAGCGTTCGAAATCAACAAAAGATAGGAAGCGAAAACGTCCCGGCGCTCCACTCACATCGAACTCGTAACCGGGAAGCGGCCAGCCCATAGACTGCGAGAGTGCATACCAGGCTTGCAAAATCAAAAGTGCCGCAATGACCGCAGCGGCAACCTTTATTAAGAACGCTCGCCGCCCTTGTCCCGCGAAAAGAAACAACAGGCCCGAAAAAAATAATATGAGAGGTCCGCCCGTAGGCACTGATATGACTGAAAGGGCTGAGAAAACCGCAGCTTCTGCAAGCTTCCCCGCGACGATGTATCCGAACGCCGCCAGGACCATCGCGCAGAACAAGACTTCGCGCGCATAGGGCATCGCCATGTCGGCATATTGCTCGTAGCTACCTGAATAGCTAAGTGAAATCGCAAAGACGATGAGCGTAGAGCCGATCAGCGCAAGATCTGTGATTGGGAAGTTCCATTGCTTTCGGATAGCCACACTCAGACGACAGATGGCCAGAAGCAGGATGCCGGATCCGACCGGGCCAACAAGACGAACGGCAGGCTCGGATTCGCCCAAGAACAATGCATACAGTGTCGAAGGGACGTGATTGATAAGTGTGTTGAACGTAGGATAGCTATTCAATCCGCCGGAGCCCGGCGGCCAAAAAGGTGTACCCGCACGCACAATCCGTATGGTGCTTTCCAATGCTTGTGCGCCATCATCATTGAATGCTTCGAAGTAGATTTTCGGAGCCAGGATTGCAACGAGCACCCAGGTAAGTGCGATGGCAGCAACAACGGCACTTATGCCTGTCCAACTGACTTCAAAGGTGTCCTGCCGAGCTACAAGGACCAGACCAAGAAACAACAATAAACCACCAGCAACGAGCACGTGAATTAATGTAAGCGGTTCTGAAATAACGGCCCCGAGCAGCAGTACCAGCACCGGCATCGCGATAAAGCCCACTCCAATGCCGCCGAGGACACTATCCAGGATGTTCTCCGGCCGCCTCGCGCCAACATAGGCAATTGTACTTGGGCCGATCAGCCATAGTGTTGCGCAAAATGTGAGGGCAGGAGAGACCAGAACAAAAAACACTGGGTCAGCTGCGACACGTGACAACCCGTTTTCGGTGAGGGGCGAAAACGACAACGCCATGTCACCAATTGCAGAGCCAAAAAGGAATGCAAAAACAAATCCCGAAATCGAGAGCGCGGCCAAGCAACATACCAAGTAACGGGAGTTCACAGCAATATCCTTCCTTCACTCACAAATACGCACAAAAAGCCAATTTTGCCGAGAGGTCTCAAATACTATCCACGGGACATTTCTTGTTAGAAGCCGCAGGGCAACTGAATTCGGGGAATACAACCAGAAGTGTTGGGTGCAAGATCTTGGATCGTGTTTCGGCCACAACGTTCACCTGCTTTGATCTCTTGCCTAACACTGTTCGCTGTTCAATGGCCGCAACTTCATAACACAAGTCCCTCCAGCAAAAGATTGCCATTTTGGTAGAGTAGTACACAACAGAATGGCAAAATAAACGTAGGATTGGCGCGTATTTTGGGCCAATGGCACTGTTTTCACGCCTATTGCTCGGCTTGCGGTTACAAACGTTCCCGCGGGTTCCAAGGGATAGCGCCACCGAAATTCCAACGAGGCCACCCGATTTGAACTGGTCCACAGTTATGTTCAGAAAATGAAGGACCGAAATTGGCAAACAAGCGACCGGGGCCGGAAGTGGTTGCCTCTGAGTCGCGTCCGGAAACCATTCGTATTCTCCCGGAAACCACGTCGGAGTATGCCAAGGCTGCCATCTTACCTTTCTTGCTGGCCAACCCTGAGCAGCGAAGCGTGACCTATGTCAATGAAAGTATCCGAGCAGTGGTGTTCATTGGCCGCGAAAAAATGGCCGGGCTACGCGACCAAGTGCGTCGCATGCAATGGCCAGTGATGACCAGCGCTTTGGCCGATCTGCCGGGGAAACCCTCTCGGGCGGCCTGAACCCGGAGGGATAGATGGAGTTTGCCCACAAGGCCGATATGGCCATGATGCTTGCACGATCGGCGGGGGTCGCCCCGGTGGCCAAGGCCGAGCGCAGGGGGTTTGAAGGACATTTAGTGCAACTGGAGGCACAACATGGCTGACGGCTGCGGCTGCGACCGCCAAACCAATCTGTATCTCTCGGTATCCGAAGCGCTGAGCCGGGGGTTGGCCGCGTCCCGGCCGATCATTGATACTGAGATTTTGCCATTGGGACAGGTGATAGGGCGCGTTCTGGCCGAGGATTGCGTCAGCAAAGTGGACATGCCGGCCTTCGACAACTCGGCCATGGATGGTTATGCCGTCCGTCTGACCGATCTTGGTGAAGGCCCGACTTACGACCTGCAAATTGGTGGGCGCGTGGCTGCTGGCGACGGCGGCGCGCATGCTGCGCCAAGTGGTAGCGCGCTGCGCATCTTTACCGGCGCGCCGGTCCCCGCGGACTTCGATGCGATCGTGATGCAGGAAGACTGCGAAGTCACGGCTGAAGGAATCCGGTTCACCCGCCGCCCTAAGAATGGCCAGCATATACGCCGGGCGGGCGAAGACCTGAAGGCCGGTGAACCAATCCTGCGCCGGGGAAGTGAGATCGGCCCGCGTGAGATTGCCGCGTTGGCCTCAGCGGGTTACGGTCAGGTCTCGGTCTATCGCAAGCTGCGGGTTACGATCTTTTCGACCGGCAGCGAGTTGTGTCAGCCCGGTGTGCCATTGAATGCCGGGCAGATCTATAACTCGAACCGCTATATGCTGCTGGCATTGTTGGACAAACCGTGGATCGACCTAATGGACAAGGGGCCGGTCGATGATGACCCAGTGCTGTTGGAGCCGGTCTTGCGCGAGGCTTGCGACTCGTCCGATCTAATCGTCACCACAGGCGGCGTTTCGGTCGGGGACGAGGATCACATGCCGCGTATCTTCAGCCAAATCGGCGGCGAGACCGATGTGATGAAAGTGGCGATGAAGCCCGGCAAACCGATCATGTTCGGGCGACGTGGAAATGCGCTTTACATTGGTTTACCGGGAAATCCGGTTTCAGCATTTGTGACGTGGCAGATCATCGGGTCGCACATGATGGCGCGTCGCGCCGGGCTTCAAGGAACGAGCCAAACGCCGGAACAGGCCGTTTTGGCCGAACCGCTGCGGCGGCAATCAGGACGCCAGGAGTATCGCCCGGTTTGCATTGAGGGCACGTCACCGGACGGCACCCCAAGGCTGCGCCTGATGGCGGACTCCTATAGCGGGCGCGTGGCCCTGCTGGCCGAGGCTGATGGGCTAGCCATTATCCCGGCCGATACAGAGGCCATGCCAGCCGGTCAGACCTTGGGCTTTTTGCGGTTTTGATGAACAGGTCCGCCCATGAAACCAGACGGAGCCGTATCTAGCACGCGCTGGAGTTTGGTGGATGCAGAAGCTCTGTACCAGCAGACAGGTTCGCTCGGTAGTTCTTGATGAGAGAAGAGTGCATTCTCATGGCATCGATGATGTGCAGCTCACGATATACTTAAAAACTTACCTTGATCCGCTGGGGTATCGGTAGTTGTTTTGGCTCAAATGTGCGGAAACAGCGCTCTAACTCAGGTCTTTGTACATGTAGGTCGTGGGCTCCAATCGGTTTTCGAAAGGGTTGCGGCAGTAGTTCGGAATTTCTCCGGCAATCTGAAAACCCAGCGACTGATACAGAATTCGCGATGGATCCGAACTGCGCGTATCCAGTACCAGCATGGACTTGCCCAGTTCCGCTGCCCGCGTTTCGAGCGCCGCCATCAGCGCCCGACCCAGCCCCCGACGTCGGGCTTCCGGGTGCACCAGCAGTTTCGCCACATCGGCGCGATGTGGCTGGTTCGGCATGGCTGCCGGTATCAGCTGGACGGTTCCCTGAATGCGTCCATCTCCGTAAAGGACGAACAGATCCAGATTGCCTGATCGCAACTCCGGTTGCACTCGATCCCGCCAATAGGTGCACGCGTCTTCGATCGAAAAGGGCAGAATGAAACCGATGCTGGCCCCGGAGTGAACGCAGCCATGCAGAATTTCGGCCAGATCATCCAGCGCGCTGTCGAAATATGCGTCGGTCAACCGTGTAATCATATCAGAACCAGAAGATAACGCGCACCGCGAGCGGGTCCGGTTTCAAACCGCGTCGGACCGGACAGATGATACCGTAAGCAGTCACCGCCACCCAGCGCGTGGCCGACACCGTCGACTGTCAGGGTCAGGGCTCCATCCATTACAATCAGATGGTGTTCCTGCCCGGGTCTTGGCGGTGCATCATAAGAAATGACTGTTGCAGGCGGCAGGTGACCTTCCATCACCTCACCGCTCAGACCCGCCGCAGGAGGAGAGACCGACCGTCGGGTAAACCCGGTTTCAGGATCGCTCCATTCCGGTTGGCGTTCAAAAGGGACCTTGGGATCAAAGCTGTCTTCGACCATCATCAACAACCGCGACATGGGCAACCCGTAAGCGGCGCACAGACGGCCAAGAGATTCGGCGGTCGGGCTGACATCGCCTTTCTCCATCCGCGACAGGGTGGCGCGGCTGATGCCGCTTTGATCAGCTAAGTGTTCGAGCGACCAACCGCGTCCCTGACGCAGCTCATTCAAGCGACTGGCGAGGCGGATTGAGAGGTTGTCCAGCATAGCTCACATACGAGAATCATGATCATATATGAGAGTATCATATAAAATCTATAGACGAGCAATGGAAAAGGGCGCAGAAAATCTGCGCCCTTTGGCTGCTCGACTAGGTGAAGGACTTATTTCCAGCCAACTTCGTTAAAGATCTTCTGTGCTTCCGGAATATTCTTGGCGACCTCGGACAAGTTCACCTCGTCCGCTTTGAACTCACCAAGCGCGGCGACGTTTTCCGCCAAAGCGACGCCTTCGACCGCAGGGAATTCGTCATTGCCGTTCGAGAAGTAGACCTGCGCCTGATCGCTGGCCAGGTATTCAAGGAACTTGACGGCGTTGTCACGGTTTGGTGCGTTGGCGGCAATGCCGGCGCCTGACAGGTTCATGTGCGCGCCTTCGGCATCCTGCGCCGGGAACTGCACGCCGATCATATCGATATCGGCGCTGAGACCTTTGACGTCTTTGCGCAGGGCGCGGGCAAAGTAGTAGGAGTTCGAAACGGCGATTTCGCACTCACCCGAAACGATGCCGCGCAGCTGGTCGGTGTCACCGCCCTGAGGGTCGCGCGCCATGTTGGCGACCACGCCTTCGGCCCAGGTCCTGGCGGTTTCTGCTCCGTGGTTGGTGATGATCGAGGCCAGCAAAGTTTGGTTGTAGGTGTTGCTGGACGACCGAATGCAGACCAGACCTTTGTATTCCGGCTTGGCCAGATCCAGATAGCTCGCCGGTGGGTTTGCGACCTCCGCTTTGTCAAAGAAGATTATCCGGGCCCTCTGCGAAAAGCCGAACCACTGATTGTCTTCGTCCTGCAGATTGGCCGGGATACGCTGTTCCAGAACGTCACTGTCAACCGGTTGCAGAATGCCTGCGTTCTTGGCGCGGGCCAGGCGCGAAGTATCCACGGTCAGCAGGATATCGGCGGGCGAGTTCGCACCTTCGGCTTCCATCCGGGCAATCAGCTCATCGGCTTTGCCTTCGATGCGGTTGATGGTGATGCCGGTTGCCTCTTCGAAATCGGAGTAGAGACGCTCGTCAGTGTCATAGTGGCGCGAGGAATACAGGTTCAACTCACCTTCGGCAGCGGCTGAGGTGGTGATCAGGGCCGCAAGGGCGGCGGCAACGCAAGTGGTGGATTTCAACATCATGTGTCCCAACATTTCAATTCGTTGCGGGCATAACCCGACTGAATTGGTCAATTAAACGATTCTCAGATGGATGCAAGCAAATCCGACAGATTTAGTTGGTCAAATGGCCGCGGCAGAATCAGGGGTGCAGGCCCCGGCCCGTGCAACGAACCTTACTGCCCAGAATCTGGATGGCTATTTCTGGTCGGGTGAACCGCGATCCAAAACCTCGACGGACAGGATTGTCGGCAGATGACGGGCTGCCTCTGTCCAGGAGTCTCCCTCGTCGTCACTGGCGAACACCGATCCGCTGTTGGTGCCAAAATAAAGCCCGGCGGGATCTCGGCGGTCCCCGGCCATGGCCTGTCGCAGAACGGTAAAAAAGCAGTTTTGCTGCGGCAAGCCGTGCCGCTGGTCAATCCACGTTTCACCGCCATTTGTGGATTTCCAGACCGCGGCTGCGGCGTCGGGTGGATAGCGTCCGATACTGTCGCCGTTCAAGGGCAGGGTCCAGATCGTCTCCGGGTCGCGGGGATGGACATGAATGGGAAACCCAAATGTAGAGGGCAACCCTTTGGTAATATCCTCCCAACTGCGGCCCCCGTCGGCTGAGCGCCAGACACCGTGGTGGTTCTGTTGATACAGCAAATCCGTGGTTCCGGGAGCCTGGACCATGTTATGCACGCAATGCCCGGTCTCGCCATCCCGAGGGGCCGCAGGATGGTCGTGATGACCGCAGCTTTCCGCGTTGGACAGCCGGTTGCGTCGCTCCCAGTTTGCCCCGCCATCCTCTGATGCAAAGACGCCGGCTGCCGAGATACCGACCCAGAGTTTCTGCGCATCTTCCGGGTCAGTCACGATCGAATGCAACACCAACCCCGCGCCACCCGGGTTCCAGTCCGGAGCCGAAGGATGGTTGGTCAGTCCTTCGACCGTGGTCCACGTTCGTCCGTTGTCCTGGCTGGCCAGCAATCGTGCTGGTTTGGCTCCTGCATACAATACGCCGTGTGCGTAGTTCAGCGACCAGATCTGGGAAAACTCGTCGGCAAAAGGCGCTGGTTCGTCTGACCACCCGATTATCTCGGCAAAGTCAGGGTCATTGGCAGCCAATTCGTCCACCTGGCCCCTGGTCAACTTCGTGACTTGCCAAGTTGCTCCGCCGTCCTCGGATCGCCAGATTCCCGCGCCATTCCAGTCGCCTCCTCCGCCAGCCCAAAGCGTTCCCGTCACTGCGTCTGCTATGACGTGGTTGATCGGCCAGCCATCACAGTGAGGTCCCGATACCTGCCAGTCCGACCTGTCGCCGTTACTGGAAACGATGAATGCACCTTTGGTTGTTCCGACCAGAATATCGACGCCATGTTCTTGCATGAATTTCGCGCTCCAAATGAATGGAGCAAGAGTAACATGCGATCTGGCATTGACTGAGAACAAAAAAACCGCGCCCCAAGGCGCGGTTCTTTGAATTCAAAAGTAGCTGTTCTTAGCCCTGACGAGCTTTGAACTTACGCTGCGTCTTGTTGATCACGTAGACGCGGCCTTTGCGACGCACAACACGGCAGTCACGGTGCCGGTTCTTGAGCGAGCGGAGCGAGTTCCTGACCTTCATGGTCTGTCTCCAATCTGCGGCGCCTTCATCAAGGACGTGGCCAGCGCCTGGGTTAGCGGGTGCCTCGGAAAAACCGAAACAGTGAATAGATGGTGGGCGGTACAAGGATCGAACTTGTGACCCCTTCGATGTCAACGAAGTGCTCTACCGCTGAGCTAACCGCCCACGAACCGTTGCAAGACCTGCCCCATAACGAAATGGGGCGCGGAACCCCGCGCCGGTAGCGGGGTCTATAAAAGGAGTCGTTTGGGGGATCAAGGGGTTTGGAAGAACTATTTTCCGGTCTATGTTGGTCACGAGCAAGGAGAGACCATGTCGAACGCAGCCTACGCACTGGATATGCCAGAAAACCGCAGTTCATGCGTGGTGTTTTCTTCGCCCCATAGTGGTCGGCTGTATCCGGATACCCTGCTGAGGCGTTCGGTTCTGAACCGCAATATGATTCGGTCGTCCGAGGATGCCTTTGTCGATCAGTTGTTTTCGCCGGCCCCTGACTTTGGCGCGCCACTGCTGGCTGCGGCCATGCCGCGCGCGTATCTGGACCTCAATCGCAGCGCGGATGAGCTGGATCCGGCACTGATTCAGGGGGCTAAGCGACAGGGACACAATCCACGGGTCGCTTCCGGTCTGGGTGTCATCCCTCGGGTCGTCGCCAATGGGCGCTCGATTTATCGCGGCAAGCTGACGATGGACGAAGCTCGTCTGCGTATCGACACATATTGGCGGCCTTATCACAGACGCCTGAAGTCGCTGCTGGCCGAATCGCATACCATGTTCGGACAGGCGATTCTGATCGACTGTCATTCGATGCCGCATGAGGCGGTGGCGCTGGCCAGTAACTCGCAGCCCAAGCGGCCCGAGGTCGTTTTGGGAGATCGATTTGGTGCGTCGGCTTCCGGTGTGATCGTCGACCAGATTGAAGCGGCCTTCACCTCTGCCGGCCTGAAAGTTGCCCGCAATGCGCCTTTTGCCGGTGCTTATGTGACCCAGACCTATGGCCGCCCGGCGCGCCATCAGCACGCGATACAGATCGAAATCGACCGGGCGCTGTACATGAACGAAGACACGATAGCGCCGAACGCCAATTTTCCCGAATTTCGCCAGGTGTTGCGTCGGGTCATCTCGGACATCGCGAGCATCGGCCGGGAACAACTGCCACTGGCGGCCGAGTGAAGTCACCGCAATGCGCGACCTTTGACAATGGCATCCGTGCCAAATCTGCGCCGTATCTCGTCGGTGGCGCGCTCCGCCTTGGACCGCTGTTCCGCGCCGGGGTCCAGCAGATCACCTGAAATGTCTGCTTGCTCTTCTGAACACAGGTCAGACAACCCGCAGCCCAGTAGCCGATAGGACCCCTGATCACCGACCTGATCGAACAACCCGCGCGCCGTGCGGTAGATCTTGTCTGCAATCTGGGTGGCATCCCGCAGAGAGACCCGCCGAGTGATGATCTTGTGGTTAGCCCGCTTCAGCTTCAATGTCACGATCCGCCCGGCCAGACCTTTGGCCTTGGCCCGGTCGGCCACTTTTTCGGACATGCGCCACAGGTGCCCGTCCAGAATATCCAGGTTTGCTGTGTCCTCGAAAAACGTGGTCTCATTGCTGATCGATTTCATCGGCTCGTGTGCTGAAACGCGCCGCTTGTCCTGCCCCCGCGCCAAATGCCACAGGCGATACCCCATCGAGCCGAACCG
The DNA here is from genome assembly GCF_057220975.1 of Ruegeria sp. HKCCD9138. Lineage (NCBI taxonomy): Bacteria > Pseudomonadati > Pseudomonadota > Alphaproteobacteria > Rhodobacterales > Roseobacteraceae > Ruegeria > Ruegeria sp. HKCCD9138. The sequence goes on from NZ_JBWVAZ010000019.1 coordinate 27,859, forward strand.
GGCCGTTAGTGCTTCCTGATCCCAGCGCAGCAGGTCCGAGAACGTGCGAATACCTGCGCGGTCGAGTGACTCTTGCGCCGCGGGTCCAATTCCCCAGATCAGGCGCACAGGTTTGTCGTACAGGAAATTCGCCGTTTCGGCCTGACCGATCACGGAAAACCCACGCGGTTTGTCGAGATCCGAGGCCACCTTGGCCAGGAATTTGTTGTGACTCAATCCAATCGAGCCGGTCAGACCCAATTCATCCTTCATGCGCCTGACCAGTTTCGCCAGCATAAGCGCAGGTGGAGCGCCATGCAGCCGCTCGGTGCCCGACAAGTCCATGAAGGCTTCGTCCAGCGACAGGGGTTCGACGACAGGGGTCAGTTCATCCATCATCGCCCGGATTTCGCGCGAAGCTTTCGCATAAACCGACATGCGCGGTTTGATGACCACGGCGTCGGGGCAAAGCTTCAGGGCCTTGAACATCGGCATTGCGGAACGAACACCGCGAATGCGCGCAACATAACAGGCGGTCGACACAACGCCGCGTTTGCCGCCGCCGATGATGACCGGCTTGTCCGCCAGCTCGGGGTTGTCGCGCTTTTCGACCGAGGCATAAAATGCGTCGCAATCCATGTGGGCGATGGTCAGGTCGAACAGTTCCGGGTGCAATGTCACGCGTGGGCTGCCACAGGACGGGCAGCGTCTTTCGTCGGTCAGACGGGTCAGGCAATCTCGGCAAAGGCCGGGCATCTGCGTCCTCGCGCGTTCTGCATTTGTACCGGGGCTACTTATAACACCCTCAGCGGGCGATCAAAGGTCCGCGTTTGATTCTGCTCGAAAAAGAAAACCCCCGCTATTAGGGCGGGGGGAGGTAACGGACCTCAGGAAGAAATGGTCCGTTGGGGAGTGTTTCATCCCCAGAATCGCGCGAATCCTGCATTTTCGATAGGGTTTAGGGTCTTTGGACAAAACTCGAGTTTATCATGTGTGTTTTCGGGCACAGGGACGATTTGGCGCGGAGGTGCCAAAAATTGACGCAAGGTCAACCAGTTGTCGGTCAGTTTTTGCCTGAAATCCCTGCGAATTCGACCGCTTGATTCAGTGCCGGGTCAAGGAATTTAACTCAGCAAGAACTGCCTCTGCCGCCGCTTTGGGGTCCTCTGCCTGATAGATAGGGCGTCCCACGACGATATGGTCGGCTCCATCTCCGATAGCGCTGGCCGGGGTCGCTACACGTTTCTGATCCCCCAGGGCGGCACCTGCCGGACGGACACCGGGAGTGACGATCAATCGTCCTTCGGACTGGGGCAGGGCGCGGATCAGGGCGGCCTCCTGCGGGCTGGCGATTACACCATCGGCCCCGGCCTCGAATGCTTTGGCCGCGCGCTCGACGACCAGTTCCTGCACATCGCCACCTTTCAACAAGCTGGCATCCAGATCTTGGCGGTTCAGCGAAGTCAGGATAGTCACTGCCAAAATCTTGAGGTCCTTGCCCGAGGCGCCCTCTTTTGCCGCCCGCACCACATGCGGGTCGCCGTGAACAGTCAGGAAATCCAGATCGAACTGCGCCAGCCCGCGAACGGCGTTTTCCACCGTGTTGCCGATGTCGAACAGTTTCATGTCCAGAAAGATGCGCTTGCCGTGATCCTGCTTCAGCTCATTGGCCAAGGCCAACCCACCGCCGGTCAGCATCCCCAGGCCGATTTTGTAGAACGAAACACTGTCACCCAGCCGTTCGGCCATGGCCAGACCCTGCAGGGCGTTGGGAACATCAAGGGCTACGATCAGGCGGTCATCGGACATGGGGCAGGCTCCTAATTGGCAAACGTCTGCGTCCTAGCGGGTTCGGGCCGTTCTGTCCATGCAATGCGCGATTCCTGTGTTAAGGTCGCCGCATTCTTTGAAAGGGTCAGAGATGAAGAAGCTATTTGTTCCATTCCTTGTTTTGGCAGCCTGTCAGGAAACTCCGACGGAAACGGCAGCAGACGCGGTCACTTCTCCAAATGACGATCTGAGATTTGTTGGCGGCTATCGCGCCACCGATGATGATTGTCAGTTAACCGGGGAAACTGCCTTTACAGTCAATTTTCTGGATGATGCCGCTGACCTTGTCTCGTGCCCGAACGACAGCGACGCAGCGCAGTCTCTGGTAGATATGTACGGCGCGCGCCCGGTGGCTGAAAGCGGAGGATACTCGGTCTATTCAGTACCCCGCAGATAAACGCTGAATCTGCCCTCTTAGCCTCTTGAACCGTCAAAGATATTTCCCAGATTGAATGTGAGGCTTCGACCGACGCGTGCCGCCAAGCGGGCGCATCAAAACGGGGCGCTTGAGAGAAGGAGAATAAAATGGACTTGAACAAGTTCACCGAGCGGGCACGGGGATTCGTGCAGGCGGCGCAGACCATTGCACTGCGCGAGGGGCACCAGAGACTGGAACCCACACATATACTGAAAGCATTGATGGATGACGATCAGGGGCTGGCCAGCAACCTGATCACGCGTGCCGGTGGCGCGCCCAACCGCGTGGTTGAAGCGCTGGATGCGGCCATGGGGAAAATCCCGAAAGTCAGTGGCGACGCCAGCCAGATCTACATGGATGGCCAGACCGCCAAGGTTCTGGACGAGGCTGAGAAGATCGCCACCAAAGCAGGCGACAGTTTTGTACCGGTCGAACGCGTGTTGATGGCGCTTTGCATGGTTAAATCCAAGGCCAAGGATGCTTTGGAGGCTGGCGCCGTATCCGCGCAAAAACTCAATGAGGCGATTAACGATATTCGTAAGGGACGAACCGCTGACACGGCGTCGGCGGAAGAAGGTTATGACGCGCTCAAGAAATACGCGCGCGATCTGACCGAGGCAGCGGCCGAGGGCAAGATCGACCCGATCATCGGGCGGGATGAGGAAATCCGCCGCTCGATGCAGGTTCTGTCGCGCCGCACCAAGAACAACCCGGTTCTGATCGGCGAACCCGGTGTCGGTAAGACCGCGATCGCGGAGGGCATGGCCCTGCGCATCATCAATGGTGACGTGCCGGAATCACTGAAGGACAAAAAGCTGCTTGCGCTCGATATGGGTGCGCTGATTGCCGGTGCGAAATACCGCGGTGAGTTTGAAGAACGCCTTAAAGCCGTTCTGACCGAGGTGACCGAGGCCGCTGGTGAGATCATCCTGTTCATCGACGAGATGCACACGCTGGTCGGCGCCGGTAAATCCGACGGCGCGATGGATGCTGCCAACCTGATCAAGCCTGCGCTTGCCCGGGGTGAGTTGCATTGTATCGGTGCGACCACGCTGGATGAGTATCGTAAATACGTCGAAAAAGACGCGGCCCTTGCGCGCCGGTTCCAGCCTGTGATGGTCACTGAACCGACAGTCGAGGATACGATCAGCATTCTGCGGGGTATTAAAGAGAAGTACGAACTGCACCACGGCGTGCGCATCTCGGACTCGGCGCTGGTATCGGCGGCAACCCTGTCGCATCGCTATATCACAGACCGTTTCCTGCCCGACAAGGCCATCGATTTGGTCGATGAGGCGGCGTCGCGGTTGCGGATGGAGGTGGACAGCAAGCCCGAGGAACTCGATCAGTTGGATCGCCAGATCCTGCAGATGCAGATCGAGGAAGAGGCGCTGAAGCTTGAGGACGACGCGGCCTCGAAGGATCGTCTGGAAACCTTGCAAAAGGATCTGGCCGATTTGCAGGAGAAATCTGCCGAGATGACCGCCCAATGGCAGGCCGAGCGCGACAAGCTGGCCGGGGCGCGTGATCTTAAGGAACAGCTCGACAAGGCGCGGGCTGATCTGGAGATTGCCAAGCGGGAAGGCAATCTGGCGAAAGCCGGTGAGCTGTCCTACGGCGTTATCCCTGAGCTTGAGAAAAAGCTGACCGAGGCCGAAAACGCCGAAAGCAACGCCATGATGGCCGAGGAAACGGTGCGTCCAGAACAGATCGCATCCGTGGTCGAACGCTGGACCGGTATCCCGACCTCGAAAATGCTGGAAGGTGAGCGCGAGAAACTGCTGCGGATGGAAGACGATCTGCATTCGCGTGTGATCGGTCAGGATGCCGCCGTGACAGCCGTCGCCAACGCCGTGCGCCGCGCGCGTGCGGGACTGAACGACGAGAATCGGCCTCTGGGCTCGTTCCTGTTCCTCGGCCCGACCGGCGTGGGTAAGACCGAGCTGACCAAGGCTGTGGCGAACTTCCTGTTCGACGACGACAACGCGATGGTTCGTATCGACATGTCCGAGTTCATGGAGAAACACGCAGTCGCCCGTCTGATCGGTGCCCCTCCGGGCTATGTCGGCTATGATGAAGGCGGTGTGCTGACCGAAGCCGTGCGGCGCAGGCCATATCAGGTCGTGCTGTTTGACGAGGTCGAAAAGGCACACCCGGATGTGTTCAACGTGCTGTTGCAGGTTCTCGATGATGGTGTGCTGACCGATGGTCAGGGCCGCACTGTGGACTTCAAGCAGACGCTGATCATCCTGACGTCGAACCTGGGGTCCCAGGCGCTGAGCCAATTGCCCGAAGGCGCGGACAGTGCGCAGGCCAAGCGTGACGTGATGGATGCGGTCCGGGCGCACTTCCGGCCCGAGTTCCTGAACCGACTGGACGAGACCATCATCTTTGACCGGCTCAAGCGGGCCGACATGGACGGCATCGTCGATATCCAGATGGCGCGCCTGCAGAAACGTCTGGCCGCCCGCAAGATCGAGCTGGCTTTGGACGAAGGTGCCAAGGAATGGCTGGCAAACGAAGGCTATGACCCGGTCTTTGGCGCGCGTCCCCTGAAACGCGTGATCCAGCGCGCTTTGCAGAACCCGCTGGCCGAAGCACTGCTGGCTGGTGAAATCAAGGACGGTGAGACCGTTCCTGTGACCGCAGGTTCCGATGGCTTGATCATCGGCGATCGGTTGGGAACTTCTGAAAGACCCCGTCCGGATGATGCCGTGGTACATTGATCCATGTGAGACTTTCAAAGACCCGCCATTTCGGCGGGTCTTTTCTGCGTCCATGACGCTAACGTATCCAAGTTTGGTACGGGGTTTTAGGCTCGAAAGACCCGTGAAAGAACTTCTTCACACAAAGACAGATAGGCCTGACTGGCGGCGCATCCTCTGGCGGTCACCATCACCGGCGCGCGATGGACGCCCATTCTTTCCACATCGGTTGCGAAGGGAATTTGCGCGTCTAGAAAGCGATTGCCATAGTCCTTTTTCAGTTCGGTAATCGTTTCAGAGTGCAGGGTCTTGGCTCTCTGGACCATCGAGAAGAAACAATGCAGCTTTTTGACTGGAAGGTCGTTCTTCCGGAAGAACTTCACCAATTGATCCAAAGTGCGCCGCGACAACGTCGAAGGAATGACCGGTACCACGATTGCATGCGACGCCTGAAAAACGCTTTCGGACAAAAGGGACAGATTCGGCGGGCAGTCCAAAACCACGACTTCATAATCGGGCGCAACACCAGCCAAGGCCGTTTCAAGCTGCGATTTGCCGTTGTTCATTTGAGACAGCAAAACGTCGAAACTGCGAAAGCTTTGATTGGCGGGCAGAATGTCGAGGTTCTCAAAATCACTTTCGCGTATGGATTTCGCAAGTTGGTTGCTGCCTCTGAAGAACTTTGCGTTTGAAAGCCTTTTTGAAGGTTTCAAGCGGTAGTAGAACCCGGAAGCCCCCTGAGGATCGAGATCACACAGAAGCGTTTTTACACCTGCCGTGGACAGGGAATAGGCCAGATTGACCGCTGTAGCTGTTTTACCCACTCCACCCTTGTTGGAATAACAGGCAATGACCTTCATCGTGGACCGCCTCTTGAAGCATAACCGGACTGAACTTTACCAAACTTCCGTAAGTGTCCGCTCTCCCTGCGGTGCAAGTCAACGCAATACCCCGGATCTTCTCAATGCGCTTTTGGTCGGGCAACGTTACAATCCGTTCGCTCAATCGTGACGCCTGTTTCCTTGGCTCTGTGCTATCAGACATTACCTCATTGCCGAGGTGGACTGATTACGGAGATCCGGATGGCGCATCGCTGGACCAATACTTTGACACATGCCGACGTCACCCCAAGGGCGGCGTTCCTGAACCGGCGGCAGATCATGGCGGGGCTGGCAGGTGTCGGACTGACTGCGATGGCTCGACCCGCAGCGGCCGAAGACGGATTGGAGCCCAACACCTGGGAAGAGATTACCTCGTACAACAATTATTATGAGTTCGGGACGCGGAAAGATGATCCGGCGAAATATGCCCATATGCTCGTGACCGAACCGTGGAGCGTCAAGATCGACGGTCTGGTCGACAATCCCGGTGAGTACGACTTCACGGACATCATGTCCGAGATGACGGTTGAAGAGCGCATCTATCGGTTCCGTTGTGTCGAGGCCTGGTCGATGGTCATTCCGTGGAATGGTTTCGAACTGGCCGATTTGCTGAACATGGCCGGCGTGCAGGATGGTGCCAAATACGTGGCGTTTGAAACCGCATATCGTCCCGACGAGATGCCCGGTGTTCAGTATCCGGTGCTGGAGTGGCCGTATCGTGAAGGGTTGAGATTGGACGAGGCCATGCACCCGCTGACGATCATGGCCACAGGTATCTATGGCCGTCCGATTCCGAACCAGAACGGCGCACCGCTGCGTCTGGTGGTGCCGTGGAAATACGGGTTCAAATCCATCAAGTCGATTGTCCGCATCACGCTGACGGATGTGGAACCGCCGACCAGCTGGAACATGGCAAACCCGCGCGAATACGGGTTCTATAGTAATGTGAACCCGAATGTGGATCACCCGCGCTGGTCTCAGGCCTCTGAACGTCAAATCGGCGGTGGTCTCTTTGCCAAGCGGATCCCGACCCTGATGTTCAACGGTTACGAGGAAGAGGTCGCCGGGCTTTACGAAGGGATGGACCTGGCGAAAAACTATTAAGATTATGCAGACCCTGAACCAGATATTGCGCCGTATTCCCGTTTGGATGGTTTACGTGCTGGGTGCGATTCCCGGCCCCTGGTTGTTTTATCAGGGTCTGACGGGTGGTCTGGGCGTCGATCCGATCGAAGCTCTGGAGCACCGATACGGAGAGCTGGCGCTGCAGCTTTTGATCTTTGTACTGGCGATCTCTCCGTTGCGCCGGTTTCTTGGTCTGAACCTGATGAAGTTCCGTCGGGCTCTGGGCGTGTTGACTTTTGGCTATGTCAGCCTGCATCTGCTGGTCTGGCTGGTTCTGGACGTGCAGGTACCAAGCCAGATTTGGGCGGATATCGTGAAGCGACCTTATATTACGGTTGGCATGGCGGCATTCGTCCTGATGCTGCCGCTGGCGGTGACATCGAACAACTTGTCTGTTCGTCGGCTGGGACCCCTGTGGCGCAGCCTGCAGCGCCTGGTCTATCCGGCAGCGTTATTGGGCGGATTGCATTACGTCATGCTTGCCAAGGGCTTTCAGATCGAACCGCTGATCTACCTGTCTGTGATCATCAGTCTGCTGCTGCTGCGTATTCCGTTCCCAACCCTGCTGACTCGGTTTCGTCAGGCCGATTCCGTCTGACTCGGGGCTGAGTCTGTGGGTAACCCTGTGTAAAAGCCATTCCTGGGGTTCAGTACGCTACCCATTGAAGCTCCGTTGAGAATGATTTTTTCATAATGCTTTGATTTAAAGCGTAAAAAACAGAAATGCGGTTTTTTGCTGGTTTCCGTAATTTTCCACTTGCGGCTTTTGATTGTTATCCTTAGAACGCCCTTCACCGGCGCTGCTGAGGCGGTTGCTGGGACGCTGGAGACGGCGGAGACGG
>NZ_JBWVAZ010000020.1:0-30868 GCF_057220975.1 Ruegeria sp. HKCCD9138
CCTCCGCAAATTGGCCAAGATCATTCCTGCACCGCAGCAAACGCGAAAAGCCTGATCAGAAAGGCGCTCGCGCCGTGCTCAATACCGTCAATTCTGCGCCAGCAACACATTGTTTTTCAACAGAATGCGTCTAAACCTGCCGTTCGCTGCAAGTGCGAAATCAAGGGTTAATCAAAGGCGCGATCTGCGGGATGAAACCGGCAACGAGCGCAACGGTTCCAATGTCGGTACTCGCTCGAATCCGGTTTCGCCAAATAGAACAGAGATCGGTGTTTCCCAAAAGCGATGACGTGTGCAAAGTAGGCGTCAATCGCCGCTCAATTGGTCTGATCCCAAACGGCTTTCATGCGTTCGGCCAATTGCGTTTCCCATTCGTCGCGCTTCTCATTGATCATATCGATGATCGCCTGGTTCTCGGCTAGGGGCGTGTCAATGTCATGTAGTTCAGCAGTCTCAAGCATCATTTTGCGATCGGCGGCTTCGAACTCATACATCATCCGTTCGGCGGCAGCGCGATCAATGCCGAGGGCTTCGAATGCCGATCGCGCCATCCGCACCGAACTGTCATAGGTTTCCCGTATGATGTCTCGACATCCTGCCGCCCAGAGATCATAGACGTGTGGCCGGTCAAACGCGCGCGCGATGACGTGGACGTGTGGAAAGGTCTCTCGCACATAGCGAGTCAGCTCTGTCGTGGCGCCCTTGCCGTCAATGGCGACGACCAACAGTTTTGCTTCAGCGATCCCGGCCGCCGCTAGAAGATCCGGTCGCGTGGCGTCCCCGAAGTAGACCTTCAGACCGAACTTGCGCAGCATGTCCAACTGTTCGCTGCTATAATCGACGACGGTGGTCCCGTAGCCCGCTGCGACAAGTGCTCTGTTGACGATGCCGCCAAAGCGCCCGTGCCCCGCAATGATGATCTTGGCTTCACTTTCGATCTCGTCGGCTTCTGTGGCCTGTTCCGAGACATAACGCGGCGCAATGACCCTGTCATAGATTATGAACAAGGCCGGGGTCAGCAGCATGGAAAGTGCCACGACCAACAACAGAATATCCGAAACGCCGGTCGGGATGACCGCATTGGCAACGGTGAAGGACAACAGCACAAAGCCAAATTCGCCTGCCTGCGCCAAGCCTAAGGCGAACAACCACTGATCGCTGCCACGCAACCCGAAGAGCTTTGCCAGAACGTAAAGGACGACGGCCTTCAGGGCGATCAGTCCGAAGGTCAGCCCCATGACGGTGGCAAAGCTGCCCGCCAATTGCTCAAAGTTGATACTGGCTCCCACGGTAATGAAGAAGACGCCGAGGAACAGCCCGCGGAAGGGGTCGATGTCGCTTTCTAACTCGTGCCGGTATTCGTTGCTTGCCAGAACGACGCCAGCGAGGAACGTGCCGAGTGCCGGGGAGAGGCCAACCATGGTCATCAAGAGCGCGATGCCAAGAACGACCATAAGCGCGGTAGAAACGAAGAGCTCCCGCAGGCGCGCCCGAGCAACGAAGCGGAACAAAGGCGTAACAGCATAGTTGCCGATCACGAAAACCCCACCGATGGCTGCAAGCGTGACAAGTGCTGTTTGCCAGCCCGGAAGGCCATCAACGAGAGAGATGCTCAACCCGTGGTCACCATGGTCGTCGCCGTGATCAGCAGCGTGTGACAGCGACTCGACCAGTTCCGGCATCGCAAGCAACGGGACAAGCGCCAGCATGGGAATCACCGCAATATCCTGCGCTAAGAGTACGGCAAAACTCGACTGTCCGCCGTCCGAGCGTGATAGCCCCTTTTCTTTCAGGGTCTGGTTTACAATGGCTGTGGACGACAGGGCAAAAACCAACCCGATGACCAGGCTGACCGTCCATGGTTGGCCCAGTAACATGGCGATGGCCATAACGGCGACTGTCGTGATACCGATTTGCAATCCACCAAGGACGAATATGCGACTGCGCAATTCCCACAATTCGCGTGGGTTCATTTCCAGACCGATCAAGAACAACATCATCACAACACCGAATTCTGCAAAATGCTGAAGTGCGATGACGTCGGCCCCCACGGCACGAAGGATCGAACTGATGGCAATGCCTGCAATCAGATATCCGAGCACTGATCCCAGCCCCAGACGCGAAGCGACTGGCACCGCAATGGCCCCCGCCAGAAATAGGATAAATGTGATCAGCATGAATTCGGCAGTCATTGACAGCCTCCTAGAAACGACAACGGGCCTGACATAACTACCTCCCCCACCTACTCAACTTGACACGCCCTAGATGAGCAGATCACGCATTTCTCCATTCTCCAAAGCAGCGAATGTTCGAGGGTCGTGCATCGCGGTCCTCAACATGGCCTGCGCGAGTTCATCCGACGTCACACCTATGGGCGGCACGAGCCTTTGGAGCGGCTTGAAGGCATAGTCGGCAGGTTTCCAACTGCTCCTCGGCCCGGACGGCGCAATATAGCCCGGACGGAAAGCAAACCTCCGTTCGAGAGCGGTCGCGAACAGTGCGCTCTCCGCCTGCCCTTTGATCTTCAAAGCAAAGGACATGCCGCCGCCATCGGGCCGGGCACCTTGAGCGGAAAACAGGCAGAACGTGGCCTTTGGGGAGACCTTTTCGCAGGCGGTCAGCAATGCACGTAACCAATCAATGGTGATTTCTTGGTACTCCGCGCGGCTGACGCGCGAAGAATAGGTGGCAAGGCAGTGAAAGACCGCGTCGATACCCTTCAGGTGAGGCTCGAGTGCCTGAACATCACCGAACGCCGTGAATTCTACTTCTGTCAGCTTTGCGTGTTCTTTTCCTGACAGTCTGCGCCCAAGCGACACAACTTCACGCGCGCTATCCTCATTCAGCAATGCCGCGAGGACCGATGACCCCACCATCCCGGTCGCGCCGGTCAGCAGAACCCGCCCAAGTGGTCGCGGTGTCTTATCAGTCGGAGTGGGCACGCCGTTCTGCCTCGGCCTTCAGACCGCGATTGAAGGCTTGGTAGCCATCCACGTACATCTTGGCCAAACGACCGCCCATAAGGAAGGTGATGCCGCCTATGATCTCGTCGGATTGCACGAAGCGAGTCTTTCCTCCGTCCAAGGGCTCGACACGGAAATGATGGTTATCCCGAATTCCACCCGGTCCTTTCTCGGCCCAGTAGAACTGCTCTCCGTCCACGACTGTGATCGTATGATCCAGAGTGGTCAGCTTTTCCTTTGAAGGATCGAGTTGGAAATCGACTGTGATCTTCGATCCATCCATGATCTCTCCCTTGATGCCCACGAGGAAGGCCGCCCAATTGCCGTAGTTGGCCGTGTCGGTCAGCACCGACCAAACAGTGTCCGGTGGCGCATTGATCACGATGTCGGTGTGAATCCTGTGGTGCGAGAAGCTCACTTTTTCCGATGTTCCGTTTTCCATGATTTTCTTCCTTAAGTCTCAGGCGCTGATTGGCGACGGGCCATCCCTGCCCTGAACTGTGATCCGCCCGAACCGATCCTGCATGCGTTTGGATCGGAAGAGATAGATCGAGATGATGATGTAATTGACGCACTCCTGAACAAAGTTCCGGTAGCGATCCGGGCTTTCCAACATGTCAAAGGTCTGCACGGCGCACATGGTGGCAAGCGCTGTGAACATGACCAGCATGGCAATCGGCGTGAGCCTCCAGCACAGGAAGTACCCAAGGAGAAACGTGGCCCCAGATGCGGTGATCAATATCCAATGGAGGGTCTGCATACCGACCGGGAAAGTCGCGTTCTGCAGCGGCATCAAGGGCGCGAAACCCGTGAAGTACTCCAGAAACCCGAGCAACCCCCAGCCCAGCATGATCATCGATGCGAGCACGATCAGAAACTCGAAGCCTTGCGAGATACGGTCCATTAGTGTCGTCATCAGACTCACCCCAACATCCGCATCATGAACCGATCGAACATGCGGTCGCTCAGGATACGACGGAAGAAAATGGCCTGTCTGACGCCGACACCGGCGGCGTAGCGTGTTTTGGGTTTCGACGCCTTAATCGCCCCGACGATGACATTGGCAATCACGCTGGGTGGCGAGGCTGTGCCGTTCTCCGCACTCATGTTGCGGAACCAGTTCGCCATCTTCCGCGCGATGGCGCTGTATGGACCGCTTCCTGAGGTCTCGAGTAGCGGCTCGATAAAGCCGCCCGTGATCTCGGTATCGATCGCGCCTGGGCGAACGATCACCACATTAATCCCGAATTGTGCTGTTTCGGCACGAAGACAATCGCTGAAGCCTTCGAGCGCGAACTTGCTCGAGACGTACCAGGCTGCCAACGGTGCGTGCACCTTCCCCTCGCCAGACGAAACGTTGATGATCTTGCCCCACCCCTGCTGGCGCATATGCGGCAAAACCAGTTGGGTCAGTCGGCCAAGCCCAAAGAAATTGACGTCGAACTGATAGCGTGCCTTGTCGATATCCGTTTCTTCGACCGATCCATAGACCGACAGGCCGGCGTTGTTCACCAGGATATCGACGCCGCCATGATCGCGCGTGATTTGCTCGACCACGGCAACAACGTCCTCCTCCTTGGTGACGTCCATCTTGATCGGGATACACCCAACCGCCTTCAGATCGTCCATGATCTCAACCCGGCGTGCCACCGGGTAGACAACATAACCCTCCTTCACGAGGGCTTCCGCGGTGGCCTTGCCGATGCCACTAGAGGCGCCGGTCACGAGGGCAACTCTTTTTCCATTGCTGTTCATGGCTTCGCCCTTAGACAGCAAACATCTGACCAGTCATCTCTTCCGAGAGCAACCAGAGGCGCCTAGCCACATCATGATCGTGGCAAATCGGATTGCGGATCGCGACGCCGGTCGCCCCGCTCATCTCCTCGGGGCCCGTCGGTCCGTAGTAATCCCCGCCCTCGACCTCGTCAGACAAGGCGGCGAACAGAGACGGCTTGGCAGCGTCTTCGTTGGAGTGCAGTAGTTGTTCGACTTGCGCCTTCATTGCCTCACGCGAGGCGTCATCCAGGTCCTGGAACAGGCCGGAATCGGAACCGCCGGGATGCACGGTCAGAGACTTCACCGCCTTGCCGGCTGCTTTCAGGCGGCGGTCCAATTCGTCGCCGAACAGAAGGCAGCTAAGCTTCGATTGCCCATAGGCCCGGCCGGGGTCCTGCCCGCAAGTCAGGTCGTCAAAGTTGAGACTCGCCCCCTTATGCGCGATGCTGGAGAGCGAAACGATGCGCGACGCGGGATCGTCCGGAACCCTGTCGACCAGCAGGGCCGTCAGCAGGAAGTGCCCCAGATGGTTCGTGGCGAATTGCAGCTCTACGCCCTCGGCATTGGTTCGTACCGAATAAAGCAAGACACCTGCGTTGTTGATCAGCACATCGAGCTTCGCATAGCGGGCGCGAAACGTCTCGGCAAAGGCACGAACCGAGGCAAGATCGCTTAAGTCCAGCAAGATAATGTCGAGCGAGGCGGAAGGCACTCGGTCGAGAACATCAGCTTTGGCCGCCTCGGCTTTTTCCTGACTGCGGCAGGCCATGATGACGTGAAAGCCGGCGGCGGCCATGCCGACCGTCGTTTCAAATCCGATGCCATTGTTTGCACCAGTGACGATGGCTGTTCTTCCAGATTGTGCAGACATTCCAAATCCTGACGAGTTGACAGTTGATGTATGAATGTCAATATTGACACCAATCATCCATTTGTCAATATGCAAATCAATGGAAGATCGTCACACATACATCATCGAGGCTGCGAAAGGCCTGTTTCTGCGCTATGGAGTGAAACGCACCGGCATGAACGACATTGCCGAGGCCGCAGGCATTTCACGACAAACGCTCTACAAGGCCTTCGCCAATAAGGATGAGGTGTTGCAGGCGACGATACGTTCGCTGGCGGACAAGGTTGTCCTGGATATCGAGGCCGATCTGGAAAATGCTGAAGGCCTTGGCGCTCAATTGGACGTCATCTTCAAACACGCAGTCATTGAGCACTATGACTTCCTGCAATCCTCTCCCAACGCCGAGGATATTATAGCAGGTGTCACTGCATCCAGTCAGGAAGAGCTTGAAGCAGGCGCCAAGAGAAACACTGAGATCATTGCAAGGGTCCTGGAGCCCTTCTCCGGCAGTATTGAGAAGAGCGGCCTGACCGTCGGCCAATTCGCGGACTTCATACAGCATTCAGCAACTGCCGCCAAGTACAGCGCAAAAAGCAGAAAGCACTTGCTTGAGCTTTTGACTGCGCTTCGGGTGTCGGCATTGAAGGTGATGGGTGCCGACTAGACAGTGCGGCCCAAAGCAGACTTTAAAAGGTTCCCCGAATGCTGCGACAGCAGCCCGCATTACGGTCATTCGCTGTAAGTGAACAATCTATGTCGTGATAAGTGTCAGGACCGCGGACATTGCAAAGTTCGAGTTGTCTACAACTAAATGGACTCCGTGGCGTCTGGACACATAATATCGTCAGGGTTGAGATCGACCAGAACGTAGCTGGAAAAGGTGCTTACGATGACTTCGAAAGAAACTTCTGTAAACGTTCATTACAAAGTCGGCAAATGGTTGCCTTCGGATCAAGATGTGCTGGACGCTTGGTCTGCCAAAATCGCTGCCAAGGCCCAGCAGGACACCAGCCCGCTTTTGCCATCCGTACAACGGCTCAAGACTCTGATCGAGACGGATGCAAGGGCGTATATGTTCTTTTCGCAGATGTTTCAGGAGGTCCCTGAGAGCAAGAAAACCTCGCCCTCGGGCAAACCGCAGGTGCGCAACTATGAACACATGCTTCGGCTGTTCAACACGATCATGACCCACGCACCCGAATTCAATGAAAGTGGTCTGGTCGGATTTCCGTTCAATGCCATCCTCGACTGGTCAATGGCCAATGTCGGCGGTTGGGCCGGGTTTCTGGATGACAAGGTTGATGCCTGCCTGCGCGAAATGCTGAACGAATGGGCCGTCTTTCTGCAATCACCGGAAAGCAGATCGGTTTTGACTGATGATCCCAGAACCGGGTGGTTCGGGGCAGATGCACAAAAAGCGATGCCCACCTTCAAAGAAGACTTTATTTGCGACTCGTCGCTCCCTCATTTTGGGTTCAAATCCTGGGACGACTTCTTCACACGCCGGTTTCGTGACGGTGTCCGGCCCATTGCCGCGCCCGACGATGATGCGGTTGTCATCAACGCCTGCGAGTCCGCGCCCTATCGCGTCGCCCGAGAGGTAAAGCTGCGCGATCAATTCTGGATCAAAGCGCAACCTTACGCCTTGCAATTCATGCTGGATAACGATCCGCTGGTTGATCACTATGACTCGGCCACAGTGTACCAGGCGTTCCTGAGCGCGCTCAGTTATCATCGCTGGCATGCGCCGGTTTCGGGACGGGTCGTCAAAACCCGTCGGATCGAAGGAACCTATTACTCGGAAATCATGCCGGAAGGGCTGGACCCTGCTGGTCCGAATGCCTCACAGGGTTACATTGCCGAGGTTGCCACGCGCGCGTTGATATTCATTGAGGCGGACAATCCGGATATCGGCCTGATGTGTTTTGTCGGCATCGGCATGGCAGAAGTTTCAACCTGTGACATCACCGTTTATGAAGGCCAGCACGTCACTAAAGGTGACGAGATTGGTATGTTCCATTTTGGTGGCTCGACGCATTGCCTGGTCTTTCAGTCAGACGTTGATATCGAGTTTGATCTGTATGGGCAGGAACCAGGACTGGACAGCACGAACATCCTGGTTAACCAACGGATCGCAACTGTTGGACCGCGCAGGTAATCTCAACTCTTTAAATCGAAAACACCTGAGGCAGCCGCCCGATGATCAACATCCACAGGGCGACACCCGCTAGCAACAACAGTCCCGCGACGACCAACGCCTCGACCCGGTCAAATGCGGCAGCTGAATCCGCAGCGGTCCGCCGCGCCCAGTAGAAAACCGGCAATCCGGCCGCATAGATAATGGCACCCGCCAGCATGAACTGGATGCCCGCCGCGTAGACCAGCCACAGACCAAAGCCTGTCGCAAGCAAGCTAGTGATTAGGGCCGTATTCCTGCTGAGCTTTGCGCTGCGTGGGTAATTGCCTGACCAGATCACTTTCCAAAGAAAAACTGCAGAGCCTATGTAAGCCGGCAGGATGACCACGCCAGTAATCGACAGCATCAGGTTCCATGCGTTGTCGGCAAAAAAAACAACGATGATGGCTGCTTGCATGATTACAGTTGAAATAATCAGTGAATTCGACGCGATACCGGCCTTGTTTGTTTTGGCAAAGTACTTTGGAAAGGTCCCGTCATTTGCACAGACCCACGGCAGCTGCGCCACAAGCAGCGTCCAGACCAGCCAGGAGCTGAGTAAGGCGATGATGACGCCGACATTGATAAACACTTCGCCCCAATAACCCACAAGCGTCATCATGATGCCCGCAGTGGATGGTGGTGCCAGCGCTGCAAGCTCACCCTGGGACATCACGCCGAATGGCACGATAGAAATGAGAACAAAGATAACCGTCACGATGAAGTAGCCAAGGATCGTTGCCCGGCTGACAGTTTTGGCGTCGGACTTATCGGACATCACCACTGCGCATTCGATGCCGATATACATCCAGAGCGTCACAAGCATCGTGCTTTTGATCTGGTCGAGAAGACTGCCCAAGGCTTTGTCGGCATCCTGAGTGTTAGGAACATTCCCCCAGAAATCCGCGGTGATAAGTCCCTTTCCGAACGAGAAGAAAACTACGACCGCCAAGAACATAAGAACCGGTAGGAACTTGGCTACGGTCCCGATGCTGTTCAGAAGCGATGCACCCTTCACGCCACGCATGACCAGAAAACACAGGCCCCAGATAATCAGGGATGAACCCAGTGTGGCCTGCCATGTATTCCCATCCTGAAAGTAAGGCGGGAAAAAGTAATTTAGGGCGTCCATCAGCAGAACGGCATAGCTGACATTTCCGAATGCAACGGACAGCCAGTAGCCCCAGGCGACCAGGAACCCGGCCAGCCTGCCAAACCCGGCGCGGGCGTACATGTAGATACCCGAGGTCATCTCGGGGTGGATATCGGCCAGAACCTGAAAGCTTCTCGCAACAAAGAAAATACCCAGACCGCTAATGAGCCAAGCGATGAGAATCGCGCCCAGTGCGGCCTGCTCAGCCATGTTTTGCGGAATATTGAAAACTCCGCCGCCAAACATCGCACTCACGACCAGCAAAGTCATGGCGAACAGACCAAGTTTCTTGGGAGCAGATGTCTGTTGAACATCTCCTTCCGATGCTTCCGAACCTCGGTTAGATTGCACTGCCATAAGTTCGATTTTCCGATCGGTCTCTATACGATGCTTCCTTGCTTAGGTTACATAACTGTTGGAGTTTGTGTTCCATTTTTTGCTGCAATGCTTGAATGGTTTTTAGGTTGATTTTTCAACCCACGAACCAAACGAGCGGAGTTCCGACGATTGTTCTAAGTGAACTCGATTAGTATCCAAGTTCAGATGTTTGAACTATCGGAAATCCACTTCATGGCTTATTGCAAATGACCGGCCAAAAGCGCCTTTCACCTACCGGTTCAATGCAGCGATGCAGCATCCCCGAAGCAGTCATTGGCCGCACATACGGGACCAACGCTCAGAAGAAGGCTAGCACCGCAGGGCGAAGCTGACTTTTTTCGTTTTTTCCCGTTGTTCGCAATGCGGTTTCACTACATGCCGAGCGAACCAAGGGCACCCTTGTGTTACAAAAACCATCTTTCATCGTATATCTCCAACTTATACAGTTTTGTTTGGTTGGCCGAACCCCCCACCGCCTGGTGTCTCCATTACGAATACGTCTCCCGGAAGCAGCACTGACTGGTCGTTACCGCTAAGCACTTGGACCAACCCGTCGCTTCGGACAATAGCGTTCTGCCCAATCGCACCCGGGGCTCCGCCAGAGGCACCGTGTGGTTGCGTCTCCCTGTGAGATGACAGGACCGTCACAGTCGTCTCTTCCAAGAACCGCAACCGCCTGCGAATACCATCGCCGCCCTGATACTGACCGTTTCCACCCGAACCGGATCGGATTGAGAACTCTTCCAGACGTACGGGAAACCGGCATTCGAGGATCTCCGGATCCGTCATTCTTGTATTTGTCATATGGCTGTGAACGGCACTTGTTCCGTTGAAACCTTTGCCAGCTCCAGTACCGCCACAGATGGTTTCGTAGTTTTGGTAAGCGGCGTTGCCATAGACAAAGTTGTTCATCGTACCCTGACTGCCGGCGACAACTCCCAATGCGCCATATAGTGCATCCGCAATAGCTTGAGACACTTCGGTATTGCCAGATATGACCGCTGCAGGTGGGTTGGGGTTGATCATCGTGCCTGTTGGGACAACCAGATTCAAAGGTTTCATACAACCTTCGTTCATCGGAATCTCACTACCGACTAACGTGCGGAACACGTACAAGACAACGGCCCGGCAAATCGCCAGAGGTGCGTTATAATTGAGTGGAGACTGTTCTGACGTACCTGAGAAATCGATGGTCGCGGTTCGGGTCACTTTGTCCACCGAAATCGCTACTTCGATCTTCGCTCCTTCATCCAATGGATAAGAAAAGTCGCAATCATGCAGGACGTCAAGAACTTGTCGCACGCTTTCCTCAGCGTTGTCCTGAACGTGTTTCATGTAGGCGTGAACTGTCGGCAGACCGAACTGCGCCGATACCTTACGCAGTTCGACCGCTCCGGTTTCGTTCGCGGCGACTTGGGCTGCCAAATCGGCCATGTTCTGATCGGCGTTGCGACAAGGGTAGCGTCCTGAGCTTAGCAGCTTGCGCGCTGCTTCGTCACGCAACTCACCCTGATCGACCAGCAGGAAGTTGTCGATCAACACACCTTCTTCTTCGATGTTGCGGCTGTCTGGTGGGGCCGAACCGGGAGTTTTCCCTCCGATATCTGCGTGGTGGCCGCGCGAGGCGACCGTGAATACAATATTGTCACCTGCTTCGTCGAAAACCGGGGTGATGACGGTGACGTCGGGAAGGTGGGTGCCGCCATTATACGGGTTGTTCATCATGAACACGTCACCTGGACGGATCTTGCCATAGTTTTGGCGCAGGATCGTTCGAACGCTTTCCGACATCGATCCCAAGTGCACGGGCACATGCGGTGCGTTGGCAACCAGATCACCGTTTTGGTCAAATATCGCGCATGAGAAATCATACCGTTCTTTGATATTCACAGAATACGCCGTATTCGCGAGCGTTGCCCCCATCTGTTCAGCGATAGACATGAACAGGTTGTTAAACACTTCCAGCATGACCGGATCGACATTTGTGCCGACCGCCTCAACCCGTTGCAGTGGTGTTTCACGTGTCAGGACCAGGTTGCCACCGTTCAGGCAAGTGGCGGTCCAGCCGTCTTCGACGACATTTGTCCCGGTCGGCTCTGTCAGGATCGCAGGGCCTTTCACCGATTGGCCAACACCAAGCTGCGTCCGATCGATAAGGGGAACCTGTTGGTGTTGCCCACTGCTATAAAGCGTCACCGGAATCTGAGTGGCCTCGGCCGCGATGTTGTTGGGCAAGGTGACCTGCTCACCCGTCTTTCCGATTGCCTCTGTCACCAGCATCTCGATGATTAGATCGCTAGTGTCCGGTGCAAATCCAAAGCGCTGCTTGTGCGCCACAACGAAAGCGTTGCGCATCGTATCCGGGTCGGAAAACGGCACCGACAGACTTTGCTGAGCGTCCACGGGACGAATATGCGCGGTCGCAGAGACTGAAATGTCAATATCGGCCACACCCTGGGCCATGACCTCGGCCGTTGCGGACTGTGCCAGAGCGTTACAAATGCTTTTTGCTTCCGGGTCCAGTAGAGAAGACTGGAATTGATGTTCCCGTATTGCCGTGATGTCTGCCAAACCCATGCCAAAGGCCGACAACACGCCCGCATAAGGGTGAATGAATATCCGTTCCATCCCCAGCGCGTCGGCAACCAGACAGGCGTGCTGCCCCCCGGCACCGCCAAAACAGTTCATGGTATATTTGGTAACGTCGTAACCGCGTTGCACACTGATTTTCTTGATCGCATTCGCCATGTTCTCAACAGCGATGCGCAAGAATCCTTGGGCAAGTTCTTCAATCGACTTATCCGTACCCATTTCAGCCGCCAGAGCTTCAAATTTCTGGCGCACGATTTCCTTATCCAACGGTTCATTACCATTATGACCGAAGACTGAAGGAAAATGCTCGGGCTGCAGTTTGCCCAGCAAGACATTGCAGTCCGTGACGGTCAGCGGGCCGCCGCGTCTGTAGGCAGCGGGCCCGGGGTTGGCTCCGGCGCTTTCCGGCCCAACTTGCATCCTGCCATCTCGAAAGGAGAGTATAGATCCACCACCTGCAGCGACCGTATGGATCGACATCATCGGCGCGCGCATCCGAACGCCAGCAACTTCGGTTTCAAAGGATCGTTCATATTCACCGGCATAGTGACACACGTCCGTAGACGTACCGCCCATGTCGAAACCAATCAGTTTGTCAAAGCCATGATCGGCGGCGGTTCGCACCATCCCGACCACACCGCCCGCCGGGCCGGACAAGATTGCATCACGACCCTGGAACAGATCCGCGCCTGTCAACCCGCCGTTAGACTGCATAAACATCAACTGATCACACCCGCCCTCATCCGCGCCCAGAGCTGTCGCTACCTGCTCTACATATCGACGAAGAATGGGTGACAAGTAGGCATCAACCACCGCGGTGTCTCCGCGGCCCACCAATTTAATCAGCGGGCTGACCTCGTGGCTGAGCGAGACTTGTGGAAACCCAGCGGCACGTGCCAGCGCACCGATCTGTTTTTCATGATTGGGATGCTGGAAGCTATGCATTAGCGCGACAGCAACGGAACGGAAGCCACGCGAATATGCCTTTTCCAGCGCAGTTTTCGTTTTGTCGACGTCCAGCTGTGTTACGACCTCGCCATCCACCGCGACGCGTTCTTCGACTTCGACAACGTCTTCGTACAAAAGCTCGGGCAGTTGGATGTTCAGATCGAACAGGCGCGGACGGTTCTGATAACCGATCCGTAAAAGATCACGCAGCCCCTTCGTTATGAACAGAATGGTTCGGTCGCCTTTGCGTTCCAGCAGCGCGTTCGTTGCAACCGTGGTTCCCATCTTTACCGCACGAATTGACCCTGTCGGGATGTCCTGATCGCTTTCCAGACCCAGCAATTCACGAACACCTTGTACAGCGGCGTCGGTATAGCATTCGGGATTCTCGGACAGCAATTTATGTGTCTGCAAACTCCCATCTGGCTTGCGTGCAACGATGTCGGTGAACGTGCCACCCCGATCAACCCAAAACTGCCACATGGACATAACTCCTCTGTTTGCCGGGCAAACCGGCATTGAATTTCATGAAGGGGGAAGGAAGCCTCGGCGATTTAGTACACCAAGGAAGGCAACCAGGTTGCGAGCTTCGGGAATACCAGCAGAAGCCCGAGCATGACAAACATGGTGACAACAAACGGCAATGCGCCGCGGATCACATCCATCATTGGCCCTCCTTTCCTGATCCCTTGCACCACATAAAGGTTGATCCCAATGGGCGGCGTGATCAGAGCGGTTTCCAGAAGTACCATCAACAAGATGCCGAACCACACCGGATCAAAGCCAAGAGCCACAACGATCGGCGTAACAAGCGGCGCCATGGTCAACAACATGGACAACGTCTCCATGAAACAGCCGATCAGGATCAGCACTGCTACGATCATCAGCATGGTTTGCATAGGGCTCCAGCCCAGCCCAGTGACGAAATCGGTCAGAGCCTGGGTTAGGCCGATGATCGAAAGGACAAAGTTCAGGAAAACAGCAGCGATGATGATCAGCATGATCATGGCGGTCGTGCGCATCGTGCCTTCGATCGCGTGACGCATGGTTTCCATCGACATCTTACCGTTGAACACCGCAAGCGCCATCGAGGCAACAACCCCCAATGCTGCAGCTTCGGTTGGCGTAGCCAGACCCGCGTAAATCGAGCCGACGACCACCATGAAGATGCCAAGAGGGGGGATCAGTGCAGGAAGCGCTGCAAGCCGTTCTGACCAGCTATGCCGCAATTGGTCACCACCCCATTCCGGCCTGATCATACATGCCACGACGACGGTTGCCATGAACAGCAGTGCCAGCAGAAATCCGGGCAGGAACCCAGCCAGATACAGTTCCGGCACCGATGTATTGGTCAACAACCCATACAGGATCAGGTTGATCGATGGCGGGATCAGAATGCCGAGCGTTCCACCTGCAGCCACGGTGCCGAGGAACAACCGTTCGTTGTAACCCCGTTTTTTGATCTGCGGCACAGCCACCGTTCCGATGGTTGCCGCGGTGGCCACAGATGACCCTGACGTGGCCGCGAACAAGGCCGAGGATCCGATGTTGGAGTGCATCAACCCACCTGGCAACCAACCAAGCCATTTCACGATACCGTCATACATCCGTTCGGTGATGCCGGCGCGCAGAAGGATTTCTCCCATCATTACGAACATCGGGATTGCCACCAGCAGAAAGTCTGTGCTGGTCTGCCATGCCATGTCTGATATTGCGCGATGCAGCGGCATCGGGCTGTCGGTCCATTGCAGGATCAGGCCCAGCCAACCCAGCGAGGCAGCGATTGGAACTGCCAGACCGATGAGGGCAAGAAGGATCAGAAGTGTCTTGATCAGCATCGGCCTACACCGTCTCGTCTTCTATTTGTTCGTCCAAAGACTTCACGCCAATCAGATCCTGCACTCCGGCCAGATCGCCTCGGAAATATTGTCTGATTGCAACCAGAGCGATCAGAACGCCTGAGCCAACAAAGAACATCCAACCCAGCAGCCACGGTATCTGGGGAAGGGCCAGCGGAACGCGCATCGGTGTAATCGACCGGGAACCGTTGGCCAGCGTATCGCCTACCATGCCCCACACCATCACCACGATGACCAAGGCAAATCCTGTCAGAAGCACCAGGCCAAACAGGTTGATAAACGGGTGCAACACTTTCGGAATTGTTCCAAGCAGGGCATCCACCCGGATATGCGCGCGTTCAAACAACGCAAAAGACAGCGCCAACGCGGTTGCCACACCGAAGGCATAGCCCGAGATTTCGTCCGCCCCGCCCAGCGAGATGTTGAAAACTTTGCGCAGAAAGACTTCGAGAGTGATGAGAAAGGCTGAAACCACAATCAGCGTTCCGCCCAACCACGTCATCCAAAGGCTCAACCTTTGCGCGCCGCCTAAGAGCTTGTCTAACATTTCAATTACCTGATGGTTTGTGGTGGGGCGGCGGGAATCTGGCCGCCCCACGGGATAGGCCGGATTACTTAGCTTCAGCTTTCAGGCCAAGGATCGGGCCAACGGTTTCGTTCCAGTTCGCGGCACAGTCGGCGCCGCAGCGTTCCGCCCAACGGGCAAGCACGACATCGGTCGCGATCTTGTCCCGTGCGGTCAGATCGTCTGCCGAGGGTTCGACCAATGTCATTGACCCGGCTTCACCAATCTCACAAGTGCCACCAGTAATGCAGGAAATAGCAACATCATCCTCGGTCGCAGTTTCTGCCCACATGGAATCTGTCAGGGCTGCAAGTTCCGCTTCTAGCAAAGCTTGCTGTTCTGGCGTCAGGCTGTTCCATTTGTCCAGGTTCATGGCTCCGAATGCCAGGCCCCAGCCAACACGCAAAGTATAGGCATGAGTGGCCACCTGGTTCCATTTGGCTGTATAGGCTGACATGGTGCCGGTGATCGCGCAGTCTACAACACCTTTTTCCAGCGCCGGGATAACCTCAGAGAAAGCGACGGTTACAGATGTCCCCCCGACGCCTTCTACAAAATCACCCAAAGTCGTCGAATAGACGCGGATTTTTTTGCCTTCCAGGTCTGAAATTCCGTTCACTTCGGCGTTGCACCACAGCGTTTGGCTTGGGAACGGGTACAGCATCAGCAATTTGGCGTTGTAGATTTCTTCGAACGCTGAAGACAGAGTGTCGAAATAGGCGTCGGCCACCTTTCGCTGCGTGTCGATGTCCTGTGTCAAAGTGGACAGATCAGCGCCTTCGAAAATCGCGTTTTCAGCGGCGACGTAGCCGGGCAAGCCAAAGGCAAAGTCGAAGACACCGTTCTTGACCATGCGCATGATCTCGAAACCTTTCAGCCCCAAGCCGGATTGCGACTGGATTTTTCCGACTATTTCGCCGCCCGAAGCCTCGTTGAGCCGCTGGTTAAAGAATGGCTCTTCGTGCTTTTGGTAATTCGTCAGGCTGGACCATGTTCCCACGGCGTTTAGAACCACGGGATTGTCGGCAAAGGTTGCAGTTGCTGAGACAGCGAGCGCGCCGAGCGTTGTTACGAGTTTATTCATCTGGTTTCTCTCCTGTTGTATTATTTTGATTGATAGATGGGAGTTTCAGCGTCATCCGCGATGTCGGTGATCAGCATGTGACCCGGCTTGTGCGTGATCGCGATTGAAGGTTTGGCATTCTTGATCGAAGCCTGCGGTGTGACGCCACAAGCCCAAAACATTGGCGTGGTACCGTCTGAGACCGGAGCCGGATCGCCCCAGTCCGGGCTACTTACATCGGCGATACCAATATTCTCTGGCTCGCCCCAATGCACCGGCGCGCCGTGCGCCAGAGGAAACTTGCGCGAAATTTCGACAACCTCGTTCACCCTGGAATCAGGGATCGCCCGCATACTGACAACCATCGGCCCTTCGAAAAGACCAGATTTGATCGTTTGGATATTGGTAATGAACATCGGCACAGTGCGGTCGTTTTCGATGTGCCAGAGCGGTACACCGGCCTGTTGCAATGCATGTTCGAAAGTGAATGAGCACCCCAAAGCGAACGCCACAAAATCATCGCGCCACAGGTGCTTAAGATCATGAACTGTGTCGACGTGGATACCGTCGCGATATACGCAGTAAGCTGGAGTATCGGTGCGGATATCAATATCAACACCCAAGGTGTCCATGTTTGGATTGCCCGTATCGGAAACGCCAACAATCGGGCAGGGTTTTGGGTTTCGCTGGCAGTAGCGCATGAAATCCAACGCGTAATGTTCGGGCAAAATCGCAAGATTGGCCTGCAGGGTATTCCCGCCCAATCCGGCTGTGTGGCCGCGATAGGCCCGTGACCTGATCTGCGCTCGCACAGACGCTGTTGTCGCAGATTTCAGCGGCTCAAACAGATCGCTCATTTCGACGCCTCCCTAATTTGGAATACGTTCGTGCGACTGGGGCATAAAATCAAATTGTATTATTTTTGCTCTCTACATAATATTTTTTTATACCTGTTGAAGCGCTATTTCCCGGGCGATGACCGCCGCGGCCTCAAGCAGATGGTTGCGCGGATCACCAAGATAAGAGGCAGAAAATTGAAGAGGTTCGGGGACCCAGCCCGGGTCGAATTCGACCAGCTTTCCCTCTTGCACCAGCTTCTTCGCCAGCGAGATCGGCAGCGCGCCAACACATAGCCCGGCCTCGACCATCCGAAAACAAGAAGACAAAGAGGAGGACGGAAACAGGGAAATTTCGGAACCGAATCGTTCGAAAAGTGCGGCCCTCAGTTCCCGGTACGGCCGGGTGTTCTTGGCGTAGGTCGCGATTGGGATGCCAGCCAGATCGACGTTTTGCCCAACAGGTCCACCCGCTGCCTGGAACCAGGCCAGTGGCACATCCGGCAAAACTACATTGTCCACCGTGTAGTCCGAAACAGGCCCAAGCAGAATACCCAGATCGATTTCACGCCCCAGCAACTGATCCCGGAGGTTCAACGAAATGTCGACGCTGATCTCGATCTTGAGAGACGGGTACTTTGCTCGCAATGCGCCGACAAATTCGGGCAGCCAACTCTGGGCGATAGTCTCGGACACGCCAAGGCGGATCAACCTGTCAACGGCGCTCGTATCCACAACGTGCTCTTCGACCAGATCTGAAAGGTGCTGAAATTGCTCGGCATAGTGGACCAGCATATCGCCACGCTTAGTGAGGCGCATGCCAGCGCTTTCACGTTCGAACAACGACGTTCCCAAGCCATCTTCCAAGGACTTGATGCGAGTAGTCACGGCAGGCTGCGTCAGGTTAAGCACTTCTGCTGCCTTGCTGACACTACCGAACCGCACAACAGCAAGAAACGTTTGTAGGTGTTCGAGTTTGAGCCGGGACACGTTGATCGCTTTCTGCTGAGAACGGTTTCGATCTTACTATCGTACTGTCGACGTTCAATTGTCAGTGGCTATTGATGATGAACGTGTTGAATTTTTATTGGAAACCAGAATTCCGTTGAAGGTAATACGGCAATGGGATCAGAAAATAACAGCGCTAAGTGGACCATAATCTAAAGTGGCGATTCTGCGTTGCGGCACGTCGAGCCTGCCATTCGCGGCGCACGCAAAGGCGTATAAGGCGTGCAGTCCGACTTGCACGTTGAAACCTACTGAGAGGTGGTTAGCCAACCGCCGTTCAAATGACACCCGTCGATTGCAGCGCTTACATCAGGCTGCCTTTTTTCTTATTCGAAAATGCGTTCGCCCTGCTCGTCAATCACCTGCTTCGCCTTGGCGATGCTGAAGCTTTCGCCCTGATCCCGGGTTTCAAAGACATCTGCCCGGATCACCGTATGGGTCTTGCGATCGCCGTCGATGGTTTTTTCTATACGGGCCAAAAGGCGGTATTTGCCACCCTCGGGCATCAGGTCGGGGAAGATTTCGAACCCTTTGTAAGTGACCGGCTCTGGCTCCGACTTTTCGCCGCCACCGAAGAGTTTTGAGAAGAGGGACATTGGGCGGCTCCTTTCAGCGTTGCTATGACCGGAGACTAGCGCCGCATAGGACAGGCGTGAAGCGTGTCGTGCTATCATAACACTGGTCTTCGATCCGATTGCACGCTCCGTGCGCGGCCTAATACGTCCCGAACCGCGGTGAAAGCCCATTCCTCCGCACGACTCTCCCTTGCGCGGACGGCCCACTGTGGACCTTAGACCCAGAGATGCATTGTTGCGGTGCAGCCCGTCATTGCTGACTTTCGCCGCGACTGCGAAGTTGACCGTCACCTGAATTCACACAACGCGGACCATGCTGCCATCTCTGAAATTGGAACAAAATTCGGTTCAGCGTCGGTATCAAACACCGCTACACCGGTTTCTGTGTGACGGTATCTTGCTGAGTCAGAGTATTGACGTTTGGTTGAGCTCGTCGTCAGGATCGACAACCGGATCCAGGACAAGCAGTAGTCGCGCCTTGCCGGCGCCTTCAATCGGTGGCGAGCGATGCAATAGCCCTATTTTTGGGTTTTCAGGCGAGAGTGTTCCGCGCAAAAGAATTGGCGCGCCGGTGGGCACAGTGAAAACACGACCTGGATCAGCGCCGTTCACCGAGTTGCCATATTGTGTGCCCGTTCCGCGATACGTGCAAACAAGACGCGTGGTGGCGGCATCAACATGAAACCTACGACAGGCATTCGTGGTCACCACATCCAAGCGCAGGCGCAGCCATTTCGCTCCCATTACTTCTTCGAAGATACCGGATAACGCGGCGACGTCATCAATCAAGCGGTCGCGTTCGTCGGCTTTCGGAGTTCCCGACGCGTCACATATCTCAGAAACCGCTTGCCGAACTGATTCCGGGCGCAGGATCAATCGCACTTTTGGCAACTTCTCCGATGGCAACCCATCGATCCAAGATCGAAAGCGTTGCAAAGGTTTCCTTCGCCAGACCACAGCCGCACAACCCGCGTTTTGGATCGCAGACAAACCCTCTGGAATTTCTGCGATACCAACGCCAATGGCAGCGTTGTTGTTGATCTCTCGACCAAAGATCATGCTGCTGCCTCCGAACGGCGCCACATTGGAAACGGATCAGGCAGGTTCGGCAAATCCTCGGGTCGGTCCGCAACAAGTGCGGGAAGCAGGGCTGCGTTCAGTCGGCCCTTCAACTCCGGCCAGTCGATACCACTTCCGATGAACACGATTTCCTGGCGCCGGTCGCCCCAAGGCTCTTGCCAGTGTGCGGCCATGTAAGCCCGTGCACTCTCATGATCAGGGCGCTGGTCTTCCGGAACAGTAGCCCACCATGTGCCAAGTGGTCTGATCGAGGACAGAGAGCCGGCAAGTGAAAACTCGGCAATCCAATCCGGGCGGGTGGCAATCCAGAAATGCCCCTTGACGCGGATCACTCCAGGCAATTCACCGTTGAGCACAGCCAGGATTTTTTCGGGCACGAAAGGCTGCCGTGCTCGGTAGACAAAACTTGTTACTCCATATTCCTCGGTTTCGGGGGCATGGTCCGCAAACCCATAAAGCTCTTTGGCCCACATCGGGTGTTCATGTGCTTTCTCGAAATCGAAAAGGCCAGTATCTAAAATTACATCAGCAGCCACATCGGAGTGATCGGTTTCAACGATCCGAGCATCAGCATTCAGGCTCCGGATGATCTTGCGCGCAGCATCTACACATTGGGGTCCAGCATCAGTGACCTTGTTCGTCTCTGCTTCCCGCTCGATTGACCAGTGACAGCCTAAAGCAGACATCCAAAATGAGCTTTGCACTCTCCTAGATACTGGAAACCGCAACAATTCGTCGGACCCGCGCAGGCGGCTCGTGGATATGCTTCAGGTCCTAGGTGAGGGTCGCCGGTGGTGCAATCTATGGGTTCGAGGCAGATGCAAAGAGATATTAATTTAGTCTACCCGTCATCTTTCGGATATATGAATCCGTTCAACGGGTAGAAATTGCCATACCGGCCCGGATGGCTTTCAACTCGGACCAGCGTCCAATCATTGTTCTTGGATACATCCCTGACACCCATTTTCAACGATACTTTGTTGCGGTGCCAGTTGGCGTGATTCACGACGACCTCTCGCGCGGTCACAACATCGGACACGACGGCCACATGACCAAGGGGCATTCCGCGGGTTGCGCGAAACGACATGACCGCTCCGACAACTGGTTCATTGCCCCGCTGAAAGATATTGTGCGCTTTGCCCCACCAATCCTTGGCATTGCCCCGAATTTCGATGCCGCTAAGGTTACGTGCGTAGGGCACACACCACACCCTTTGCCCCTGAGCCTGCTTTTGTGAGACCTCTTGCAGCGCCAATTTTTGGCGTTCAGGATCGAGATCCGCGTCATTCGGGCTCTGTGCGCAGGCAGAGACAAAAGCAACAAACCCCATCGCAATCACAGCGCGGGCAGTGCCGGTCAGGCGCGCCCAATTCGTATTCGTTTTGCAATTGCTGTTTTGCAAGAAATTTCATTGCCGGTTTGAGTGGTCGCGGAACTCTATTGCGAACCTGACGGCTATGAAAGAGGCCAGTCGAATCCTCGGCAGGAATTTGCCAGCCCGAAACGAACATTCACGGATGTGATGGAATGGACATCCGCTGGGCGGCCGTTACCTGAAACGCCTCTTCACGGTTCTCAGGAGTATCGTTGGCAAATTGGTCCAAGATCAAATCCGCGCCACGATTTGCTGCACTACCGGATGCATCCAAGCCGGAACATATCTGCTTTGTTTTGCAAGCAATGCCCGGTCCTTACCATCCAGATTGCGCGCAAGCGTGTCGACAACCCGGCGATCCACCCGGTTTTTGCCGACATAGCGCAACGCCTGAAATACGGCACCGGTTTTCTGGCCTGCACCAACTAGTGTTTTGGATGATGCATTCCGGAACTGGATGACTTGTCGACCGACTTTCTTGGTGCGGGTCGGACCATCGGTCATATAAATCGGCTTGGACGGCACTTGGGTCGACAGCCCCAACTGATTGGCTGCCATGGTAGGGGAGGGCTGTAGAACCTGATTATCCTTGCGTGCAATCGCCTTGGCAATGTCATCGGCTGACGGAGACAACAGCCCTAAACGGGCGCTCTTTCTTGGATAGTCGTAAAGCCCACGCGTCAACCGTCGGATCACCCCTTGATCCGCCAAGCGCGACAATGCCTGATCCACGCTTGCGCGGGAGCCGATATCCAGAAAGTCGGTTGGCGCAAAGATTGCCCCCCGGCCTTTTCCGATGATGCGTTGTCTAATAGATGAAGTGATCATAACTGTCTCCTTGTCAGAAAATATAGTACTTTTTTCTGACTTTCAAGTTTGGAGAATACCGAAGTGGCTTTGTAAATGGGCGGAAACCCGATGGGGTGGATGGCTCCTGCTCCAACCGGCGTCGCGATGCGCCATAGTACAGGCGTCGAAGTCTGCTTATGAGAGGAGCCACCCCATTCAAGTTACCACAATCGGCGTTGATCTGGCGAAGAACGTGTTTCAGGTCCACGGGATTGCAGGAGATGACAGTGTCGTCTTCAACAAACCGCTACGCCGCGCACAAGTTTTGCCGTTCTTCGCGAAGTTAGAACCCTGCCTGATTGGTATGGAGTCCTGCAGCACGGCTCACCATTGGGCTCGTGAATTGACGGCCTTGGGCTACGACGTGCGTTTGATCCCGCCGATGTATGTCAAACCTTACGTGAAGCGCGGCAAATCGGATGCGATTGATGCAGAGGCAATCTGCGAGGCTGTTACCCGTCCGACCATGCGTTTCGTGGCGACCAAGACGGTTGAGCAACAAGCCCTGTTATCGCTTCATCTTGCTCGCGATCTTTTGGTGCGGCAACGCACGCAGCTCATAAATGGCCTGCGAGGGCTGGTCGCTGAGTTCGGCATCCACATTCCCAGAGGGTTGGCTCGCGTCATTGAGTTTGCTGAAGACATCACCTTCGGAGAGGTGCTCGATCTGCCAGACATCGCCAATGAGGTGATCCGCAACCTGTCCGAACAGCTTACGGCGTTGCATAGGCGCGTCCGCTGGTACGAAGAACGTTTGAAGCAGGTTGCCAAAGAAGATGAGCGGGTAAGACCGTTGCGAACCATCCCGGGCGTTGGAGCGGTGACCGCCTCGGCGATCATCGCCAGCATCGGAGACGGGCACCAGTTCAGAAATGGCAGCGAATTTGCGGCGTGGCTTGGCTTGACGCCCGCGAATAAATCCAGCGGTGGAAAAGAGAAGCTGGGACGGATCACCAAAATGGGCGATCAGTACTTAAGATCGTTGCTTGTCGTCGGGATGACATCGCTGGTCAGGCAAACCCGATCACATCCAGAGCGCGCCAGCAAATGGCTGACATCGCCACTCGAACGCAAACCTGCCCGCCTGGCTACAGTTGCTATGGCCAACAAGACGGCTCGGATCATCTGGGCCGTTCTCACCCGAAACGCACCCTACAACCCACATATGGCCTGAGGAGAAAGAACAACGAGTTAGCAAGACCAGCGAAATGATGGTGCAAAAGTCAGCCGCCAAAACCAGGACAACCCGTCGAAGGTCCCGGGCATCATGGCCCGCTAAGCCGTAAGGGACTTGGTTTGCGGAACCCATCAGGGCCAGCGGTCAAAGCCGCGCAAACAGGCCGGACACACGACTGCTTCTGACAAATGCACGAAATCAGCTCAAAAATGTCTTGCTATGCAGGAGCCATCCACACACGACCTTCGCTGTATCCGCGAGGGCAACTCCTCCAATCTGTGAAAGCGGTCAATTACAATCGAGAGTGCAAGAACTGCTGTGCTGAATGCAGGACCAAGGTCAGCAAAGGTCAGAGAACGTCGCTTTGGGACATCTTTATCCGCTAGAGGCGGGTCATTGAGACCAATATTGGACCGGTTCCGAGTTTGGTGACGAACCCAGTTCGGACGCGCTTACTGTTGACAGTTAACGGTTGAATGATCACATTTGTTACTATGAGAACGTCACCTTCAACACATTCCGCAACTCAAGCCATCAGTCAGCGGCGCGCGAGCACGATAACGTCCATAGCTGTTGACGCGATAGAAGAAATGATCGTTTCAGGCGAGTTGGTTGCGGGAGACCGGATAAACGAGAGTACTCTGGCAGAGCGCCTCGGAATTAGCCGAGGCCCAATTCGCGAAGCATGCCGAAGCCTCGAACAAGCCGGACTTCTGACCAGCATGGTGAACCGGGGTATGTATGTGCGTGAAGTTTCACTGGATGAAGCAAGAGATTTGTATGAGCTGCGAGGTGCCATCGCGGGGCTTGCAGGAGAATTGATAGTCAAGCGCGCTGATGATGCTGAAATTGCAGAACTAAGTGGTCTCGTAGATCAGATGCAGGCGGCAGCGGACAAGAGTAACACAGCGGATTACTACAAACTGAATTTGCAATTTCATGATGCTTTGGTTCTGGCAGCCCGAAACACGGCGCTTGAAGATACCTATCGAAAAATCGTCAATCAGCTTCACTTGCTGCGGAGGCGTGGGCTTGTCCAGGAAGGAAATCTTCAGGTTTCAAATTCGGAACACAAAAAAATAGTTGAAGCCCTTATCAAGCGCGATGCTTCTGCGGCAAGCAAGGCGCTACGCGACCACGTTTCCAACGGGCTGACACGCCTGATCGCATCTCTTTAGAGCCATCTGAACGTGGTCGGGTGACTTTCAAAATTGAAAACTGTTGACAGTTTACAGTCAGCAATGATACCAGTCAAATTCAACGGCCGTATCTGGCTGGGCGAAAATCTATGGGAGGACACCATGAAAACACTTTCGCGTATCGCTGCTGGTGCGATGATCGTCGCGGCGTTTGCCACGTCATCGGCGGCAGAAGAATACCCATCGCAGCCGATCGAGGTTGTTACCCACGCATCTGCAGGTGGCGGCACTGACACGACCGCGCGGACGATGCTGATCCGGGCACGCAAGGAACTTGGCGTGGATGCCTTTGTGCAGATCAAAAAGGGGGGCGGGGGTGCTGTGGCTATGAGCTATGCCTCGGGCAAACCAGCTGATGGTCACACCTTGATGGCGATTACCCCCACACATCTGATCACCATGGCCCGGGGCCGCGCGCCGATTGGCATAGACGACATTAAAGGGGTTGCCCGTTCAACTGATGACCCGATTATTATTGTTGTCAACAAGGAGTCCGGAATCGAGAGCCTTGAGCAGTTGATTGAGGCATCAAAATCAGCTCCGATTAAATGGGGCGGCACGCAGGCCGGTGGCATCGACCATATCGCCGCGATGACCTTTGCGAACAAATCCGGTGCCAAGGTAGCATACGTGCCTTTCGATGGCGGCGGTGCGATAATCACCAACCTGATGGGCAAGAACATTCAGGCGGCGGGTCTGAACTACGGCGAAGCGGTCGACGGAATTGAGTCTGGAGACTTCGTGCCGCTGGCGATCATGGCGCAGGAGCGTCTGGGTGTTCTGCCGGATACCCCTACGCTAAACGAATTGGGGATTGATGGTGTCAATTTTTCGACCGTGCGCGGCATCATTGTAATGGCGGACACTCCTGAGGATCGTGTGGCGCTGCTGGAAGAAAAGCTGATCAAAGGCATGGGGCATGGCACGTATCAGGCGTACCTCGAGGGTATTGGCCTGGATGCAGGCTCGGTTGCAGGCTCCGAGGTCTGGGACGCTCAGATCCGCGAGATGTACGACAACATCTACGCGACCCTCGAAGAGCTGGGCCTGCGCAAGTAAGGCCACCTCCCGACCGTCCGCCGTTATCGCGGGCGGTCACTCGTTTCAGTGGAAGGAAACCCCATGAAACTCTCTCGCGACCTTGTCGCAGGCGGGCTGATCCTTGTCCTGTCGGCAATACTCTGGTGGGTCACGACGACCTTTGACTCGGATCCGCTTGGCATGGCGCAGGGCATGCCCGCAACGCATATGCCGCGTCTGATCCTCGGTGTGATCGCCGGACTTACCGTCATCATGATCCTGCAGAGCCTTGCAAGCGGCGGCGACGCCCTGGGCGGAGTGCCCCCTTGGCAGATGCCTGCAACTGCAGCGGTGCTAGGGTTGGCGGCCTTTCTTTTTCCAGTTCTTGGCGTGCCGCTGGTGTTCTTCTGCATTTGCCTGGTTTTGCCGGCGATGTGGGGCGCGCGGAACTATGGCACGATAGTTGCCTTTGCCATTGGTGTGCCGGTCGCAATCTACGTCGTCTTCAAAATGTTGCTGGGACTCCGCTTGCCTATGGGCCCACTCGCGGCGCTTGGCCTCTGAAGGGAGGGAAAAATGGACGTTCTTGGCGGACTTCTTGAAATTATTCAGCCCACGACCCTGCTGTTGATTATGGTGGGAACTATCGTAGGCGTTCTGGTCGGCGCGCTTCCCGGCTTGTCGAGCTCAATGGCGGTTGCGTTGTTGCTGCCTTTCACCATCTATCTGGAACCGATCCCCGCAATTGCGATGCTTGCAGCGCTTTATTGCGCTGGCACGTTTGGCGGCAGCATCACTGCAATCCTCATCAATGCGCCGGGCGCGCCACCTGCGGCGGCGACCGCGTTCGACGGGTATCCGTTGGCCAAGAAGGGCGAGGCAGGCAAAGCCCTCGGCATGGCTGCGGTTGCAAGCGTCGCGGGTGGTATTTTCTCTCTGATCGTTTTGATCCTGGCCGCGCCCGCACTGGCAACAATTGCTTATAGGTTTGGTCCGCCGGAGTATTTCGCGCTGACCGT
Source organism: Ruegeria sp. HKCCD9138 (assembly GCF_057220975.1). Taxonomy (NCBI): domain Bacteria; kingdom Pseudomonadati; phylum Pseudomonadota; class Alphaproteobacteria; order Rhodobacterales; family Roseobacteraceae; genus Ruegeria; species Ruegeria sp. HKCCD9138. The sequence goes on from NZ_JBWVAZ010000020.1 coordinate 26,462, forward strand.
GTTTGGCTTGTCGATGCTGGCGTCGATCAGCGGTAAGTCAGCGGTAAAAAACCTGATCGGCGGTGCCTTTGGCGTTCTGCTGGCCACCGTTGGCGTGGACCTGACCACCGGCGTCGAGCGGTTCACTTTCGGTGTGCCCCAGCTTTACGAAGGCATCAGCTTTATCCCTGTATTGATTGGCCTTTTTGCCATGGCTGAATTGCTGGATCAGGCCGGGCAAAAAGACACGCCGTTGGAACGGTTCAGCATGTCGGCGCTGAAACTTCCGACAATCGATGACTTCAAACGTGTTTGGAAGACCATCCTGCGCAGCTCGGGTCTGGGGACGTTCGTGGGCATCCTGCCGGCCGAAGGTTCAACCGTTGCTGCGATGATGGGCTATAACGAGGCCAAGCGCTGGTCGAAGAACAAGGACAATTTCGGCAAGGGTGAGATCGAAGGCGTCGCCGGGCCGGAGGCCGCGAATAATGCGGCAACCGGTGGAGCGATGGTTCCGACGCTGGCGCTCGGGATTCCGGGCTCGGCAACGGCCGCCGTCATTTTGGGCGGCCTGCAGATCCACGGCCTGCGCCCAGGTCCGTACCTGTTCGAGAACCAGCCCAATCTGCTTTATGCGATCTTCTTTGCGATGCTGATCGCAAACTTTGTGTTCCTTGGGTTCGGTCTAATCGGCGCCAAGCATTTCTCGCGCATTTCGCTGATCCCGCGTCAGTTCCTCTGGCCGACAGTGTTCTGCCTGTGTGTGGTTGGTGCCTATGGAGTCGGGCAGTCCATGAGTGATGTCTACATCATGCTGGTCGCCGGTCTGGTCGGTTACTTCCTGAACCGCGCCGGGTTCTCGCCCGCTCCGATCATCATGGGGCTTGTGCTGGGGCATCTGGTCGAGAACTCTCTGGCCCAGTCCATGATCCTGTTCGATCAAGATATGAGCCAGTTCCTGACGCGCCCGATTGCGCTGTTCTTCTTTGCTCTGGCAATCCTCAGCATCGCATCGTCGCCACTCAGCAACTGGCTGAAAGGTCGTCGTCGCGCTGATGCACCCGTGTACAGGGACCTGAACGAGTGACCTTGAACGATCTCGGCATAACCAAGGGCTTTCTACTGGCCCTTTTGCCTGCCGCGATCGGGGGCAGCCTGTGGGAAGCTCTTGGCCTCCCGCTCGGCTGGCTGATGGGCGCGGCGGTAGTGACCGGTTGCTTTGCCATGTGCAATGTCGAGGTCGTAGTTCCAAAACCGCTCTATAGCGTATCGCTGGCGGCTTTGGGGGCTGGCGTCGGGCTGTCCATCACGCCAGATGTTGCAGCCGCTCTGCTGGTCTGGGCACCTGTGATGGTTGTCGCCGGTTGCTTGGGTGTTGGGGCCGCAGTGCTTATGACACCGCTTCTTGCCCGCTTCGGACGGATGGAACGCAGCACGGCGTTTTTCTCGCTGCTACCCGGTGGCGTCATTGAAATGGCGAACGTCGGTGAAGGCCACGGTGCAGACAGAACGATTGTCGCCGCGTTGCATGCTGTGCGCGTGGCGCTGGTTGTCGGCCTTTTGCCCTTGGCACTATACGCGTTCTTTCCTGCATCCGGCGACGCTGTGCACGATGTGGCACTGCTGAGCTGGACCCATCTGGCCATGGTCATCCTTGTCGGCGTCTCTGGCGGGTGGGCCGCTGCCCTATTGGGGCTGCCTGCTGCATGGCTGCTGGGTGCGCTGATCGCGGTTGGTCTGCTGTCTTCCTTGGGCTTCTCAAGCGGTCGCATGCCAGCGTCCCTGATGGCCGGAGTGCAGGTTCTGGTCGGCATTTCGCTGGGTGCCAGGTTCCGGCGGGATCGTTTGTCTTCGATCCCGAGGGCGCTCAGCACAGGATTGCCCGTTCTTGTTGTGATCATGACGGCAATGGCGGCCGCTGCCGGTTTGGCAAGTTTGGTCATGCCCATCAGCCTGCCAACTCTCGTTCTTTGTTTCTCCATAGGCGGAATGGCCGAAATGGTTCTGACCTCAAAGGTTCTGGGTCAAAACGTTGCCCTTGTCGCCGCATTCCAAGCGGTTCGTGCCGTCTTGGTCAACGCCTGCGCCGGTGTTGTCTGGCGCAATCTTGTTTCCCAATCCGACACTTCCATCACCCCGAAAGGATGACACCCATGTCAGCTGTGCAGAACGCATTTGCGGAAATGCCGCAGGATACCAACATCACGGCCGAAGCAGCAGAGTTTGTTGAAAAAGTCCGTTTTGAAGACATCCCCGAAGAGGCCTTGCGCATTGGTACGCGTTGTATCGTGGATGGTGTTGGCCTTTATGTTGCCGGCTCCGAAGAACACACAATCGATATTCTCGTAGACGAGGCTCTGGATTTTGGCGGGCGCGAGGATGCCCTGCTGCTCGGACGCAATACCAAGGTTCCCGCCCCAATGGCGGCGCGCGTTTTGGGAACGGCAGGCCATGCCCATGACTGGGATGACAGTCAGGTCAGCATCGACCCGGCCCATATCTATGGCCTGCTCACACATCCAACTATTCCACCACTGACATCGGCTATTGTCATGTCTCAGAAGCTGGGCAACGTGTCAGGCAAGGAATTCATGCTGGCGTTTCTGACCGGCTTCGAGGTGGAGTGCAAAATCTCGGAATGGATGCTGCCGCAACATTACATGCAAGGCATGCATTCCAGTGGAACCGTTGGGCATTTCGGAGCCTATGCGACAGCCGCGAAACTATTGGGGCTTGAAGGCGACGCACTGCGCAACGGGTTCGGAATTGCTGCCAGCTTTGCCGCTGGCATCCGCTGCAATTTCGGCACAATGACAAAACCCCTGCATGTGGGGCGCGCTGCCGAAAACGGGATCACTGCAGCCCTATTGGCTGCGCGCGGCTACACAGCCGATCCGCAGGCTCTGGATGGTCCATGGGGGTTCATGGCTGTACAAGGCGGTGGTGCTAGCCCGGAAAAAATCTCGCAGGGCTTTGGCAGAACCTGGACTATCGTTGACCCCGGCGTATCGATCAAACCCTACCCATGCGGGGTGCTGACTCACCCGACAATTGACTTGATGCTGCGCCTTGTCACGGACGCGGACATCAAGTCCGGGGAAATCGACACTGTGTCGGTCTACGCGGGCACCAATATTCTCAAACCCATCCGCTATCCCATTGCGTCAAATCACTTGCAGGCGAAATTCTCATTACCTGCAGCGCTGTCGATGATCGCTCTGGCCCGCAAGGCCGGCAAGATCGAGTTCTCGGACGCCTTTGTCGGCTCCGCCCCGATGCAAGAGATGCAGCGGCGGGTGCGGACCGAGTTGGACCCCGAGATCGAAGCACAGGGTTTCGACAAAATGCGCTCTCGCATCACGATAAGGCTGAAAGACGAGCGCGAGATTGCTGGCTGGGCGGACGAGCGCTATCGCGGCGGGCCAGAGAACCCGCTGACCGATGCAGAAGTCGAAGCCAAAGCGCGGTCGTGCTGTGCGGGTGTCCTGACCGAAGCTGAACAAGATCGCCTGCTGCGCGCGGCCTGGAGCGTTCTCGATTTGGATAAGGCCGGAGAAACGCTGGCCACAGCGATGACATCCAACGGCTGATCAGGCGCCTGCGGCGCGCAACGAGTCATAAGAAACCATCACGTGCTCGGCATAGGCCGGGCGCGTGCTCAGCCGGTCGTAATACCCACGCAAAGCCGGTAAATCCGGTCGTTCAAACGGAACCGTGAAGTACCGGAACAACTGCGTGCCGAATGAAATGTCGGCAAGGGACATTTGCGGTCCAGCCAAGCACCCGTGGCGCTGGATCTGGGCCTTGGCAATCGGCATCAGCGCTTGCAACTCCTCGACGCCCTCGGAAAGGCGCTGCCTGTCGCGCTCCGCCTGACTGGTGCGCACAAGTTGCCAAAAGACCTTGTAGATCAGGGCGGGCGCAACATTCACTTTGGCCTATTCCATCCATTGATCAACCGGTGCGCGGTCGGCGGGATCCGAGGGCCAAAGGCCCGTTGCCCGATACTGTGCTGCAAGATAGCGCAATATGGCCTGACTCTCGAACAGGGTGACGTGTTCGTCTTCGATCACCGGCGCTCGTCCCATCGGGTTCTTCATCAGGAACGGAGGCTCCCGATTGCCCCCAAAAGCGCCACCCACGTCGTGCCTTGTGAATTCTACGCCCAGTTCCGAGACCAACCACATCTCGGCCTGTACATTGCTGGAGGTTGGCCTGCCGTAGATAGTAAACATCTTATTCACTCATCTCGATGAAGTCGCGTTTAGAAACTGCGTGTTGCGATAAAGACAGGCCTATGAAGTTGCACCAAAGCGCAGCAAAACCTGTTTAGCGGTCAACAACGGCCGACTACCGCATATGGATTGACGCTAGGATCTGTTGCAAACTTTTGGCTGTTGACGATGTCAGATGCCGCGGGTGAATGAC
>NZ_JBWVAZ010000021.1:0-14507 GCF_057220975.1 Ruegeria sp. HKCCD9138
TGGTCCTCCGTTTCCTAAACATAACGGTGGACCAGTTCAGTTGGGGAGGCTCACAATCGGTAGATGCCAAAGCTGGATAGTGACAAGTCTCCGTTTTCTGACAACTCTTCTTATAATCTCATTTCGAGTTACCCAGCCCTTCAAAAGAGCGATAGATTAGGTCCAATTCTGACGAAACAAGTGGATCGGCAGCGCCAACTTTAACATCTGGCGACCCCGGCAAGGCCAAATCCACGGCTTCTCGACGCGTAAAATACCAGCGGCCCGAAATGTTGGCCAACTCGTCTTCAAAGTGACCTGAAAAGAAGATTCGATAACCTTTGTGCGTGGCAAGCGTAACGAAAACTGCAGTCTTTCCTGAACAGGACATTCCGTCTGTAGAAAACTCATACAGAGGCCAAGTCAAACAGTGACGTGTTGGTAAAACCTTATGCGCATTCGCATGTTGCATTAGCTTATCACGGCCCGAAATCTCATCTCCCCGGTAGCACAGGACACCTTCCGGAGAAAAACAATCGGCGAAAGTAGCGGCATCCCCGTTGTCAAAAGAAAAAGCGTATCGCGAGTTTAGGTCATTTATACTTAGTTTGTGATGTAACGTTTCAATATCAGCGCTGGTCATTTCTCGGCTCCTTGTTTCCTTCAAGTTGCTTAAGGGAAATCCTTTATTTGCTGAGTGTGACACTAAAAAAGTAGTCCATGTGTTTTTTAACTCATCGACGGTGTTTGGTCTATTTGGATGATGTCTATCTGCGTTGGCGAGCAATAAGGGAGTTGGTTGCACGACCTAACCGCGTTTAAGCAACAATGGCTCAAGAGCGGTCGTCCGTCGAATTCTGTCGGGATTGCGGCCCGCCCCGATACGACCAACGGTGTTTTTGCTGACAAAGCTGCCTTGCTGCGCGAAGCGTGACCGCTGATTTTAGAGTTTTGTCAAACCCACCATGTCACCTAACGTATGAGTAGGATTGAAAAGCAAACTTAGTTTTTGAGGAGACCTAAATGCAGTTCATGGTTCATGTGAAAATTAGCCCAGAGAACCGAGATGCTAACTACAAGCGTTTGAAAGAAAAGGAAGGGGCGGTTGATGTGCCCGGGACTAAGATTCTTGGTATGTGGTTTGCAGTTAACCAACTGGAAGGCTGGACGATAGTTGAAGCTGAAAATGCGGCAGCACTGGGAAAACTCTTGCACGATTGGACCGACTTGAACGTTAACACTGTGATTCCTGTTCTATCTCTTGATGAGTTTACAGAAGAGTTCGAAGGCAACTAACTCTTCCGTTGGCTCGGCCTCACATTCTTTTCGGCCTCAACGGAAGGCACAAAAAACTGCTGAAAATGCCTTCTCTGGGCTCTGCGCCCGCTTTCGCGGCGTTTTGCCCGAACTCTGATTATGGATGCAGCAATGTCAGCGCATCGAACGACCGTCTTGGGGCTCACTACTGCAGCCGGAACACTTGCAACATTGGCGATTTTGGTCGTGCCGAAGTTTTCGAGGACGGCCCAGAGCCGACATTAATCACGGGCGGACAATGCTGCACTCGCACCCGCATTGCTGCCATTCGCCGCGACTGCTCGAATTCGATAGTGACCAAGGTCTCAAGTGCAAACCAAGCAGACATTTTGTTGATGGAGCCATTTGCAATGGCTCCAAGCTTCTCTTAAACGAAACTTACCAGTCCACTGTCTTTTGTGGCGTATACTGCGGCGTCGGTTCGGGATCGAAGGACGTGTCAAAATCACGGTAGAAACTGCTCACTGACCGATGCGGATAATCTTCGATCAGCAGCATGTGTTCCTGAATCATCTTGGTGATGCCCGGGCCCGCCCAAATTCCGTTTTGCGCCTCATTTGGGAACCGCTCGGCGGGATCATGATACAAATTGAAAACCTCGTAGAAATGAAAGTCGGGATTCCTCGGCTTCAGGTTCAGTTTGACCTGATCCTTGCGCACCGCCTCCAAGTTTTGGCGATTGTAGTGGAAGACATAGTCGCGACGCCCGTTGCCCTCTCCAAGCAGGAACAAACCAGATTGGTCGACACCGTCGATCACCCGGTCGCCGGGCACCTCCGAGAGCACGCCACCGATGCTTGCCCATGTGGTAAAGAAGTCCGTGATCTGGACGATGTCGAGCGGGTCTTGCCCCGGCTCGATCATGCCGGGCCACCACGCGATCGCCGGCACGCGGATGCCGCCTTCCCGCGTTTCCCCCTTGCCTCCTTGGAGTAAGGAGTAACCGCCGTGCGGGTGCACCGTGTACATGGGTCCATTGTCCGAACTCCAAACCACCAAGGTGTTCTCTGCGATCCCAAGATCGACCAGCGTTTTCAGAACGCGCCCGACATTGTAGTCATGTTCCACCATTTGAGCTGCGGTATTGGTTTCAGCAGGTGTGTCGCGAAAATCCGGGTGAGCGCCCCAGAAATGATTACCCTTGCCCCAGAAGTTCACAAAGAACGGCTGATCCGTGTTGGCGCGGCGCGTGATGAACTCGATGACGTTATCCGCGACCTCCGTGTCGTAAGTATTGTACCTTTCCATTGAGTATTCATAGACAGGTTCCGGCTCCTCGCCTTTCTTTGCCCGCATGACGCCGCCGGTGTCATAGGGAAATCCCTCAGGGCCGGGCGAGTGCATCAAAGCGCGCTGTGTGAATCCGCCAATATCGTCATCTTTGGAAGCGTTCTTGTTGTTAACCCACCAAGGAGGATTTCCTTCCGACCATTCCGCCTCGTCGAAACCTTGTTCTGTCGGATGGTTGCCGTCGTCGTCGCCCAGATGCCACTTGCCGAAAAAACCAGTGTAGTAACCCGCGTCCGACAGCAACTCGGCGATTGTCACCTCATCACTATGCAAACCAGTTCCGCTCTCGCCCGGTAGCGTGATGTTATAGACGCCGTTTCGGATGGGATGACGCCCGGTCAGAACCGCGCCACGCGACGGCGAGCATTCGACCTCCGAATAGAAGGACAGAAACTTCATGCCCTCTTCCGCCATACGGTCCAGGCTAGCTGTTGGCGCTCCACGAATTTTGCCGCCGCTATACACGCCAAGTTCTGTGTACCCGACGTGGCTTTGTCGCATTCATTTCTGAAGTCTGAATGCTCACCAGACGTTGCTGTGTTTAGATGGCTAGTTCCGCAAACTGCTTGAACGGGCAGATTCCGAGTCCGAACTGACCCTTTCGGATCATCTGCGCAACTTCAATTCCTTCAAGCGTAGCGGAAGCAGATTCGAACGATTTGAAGCCGAGCATTGGTCGGATCCGGCGTTTGATAAATCGGTGGTCTTGTTCAATTACGTTGTTTAGGAATTTCCGCCTCACCATCTCGATTGGGATCGGGCAACCAAAGCCTTTCAGCATCTTGTTGATCGCCTTGATACCCGCCGTGTTAGCGCCGCTTTTGTCTATCACGATCTTTCTTGGGAGCCCGTTTACCTCAAGCGCACGTGCGAAAAACTTCGTTGCCGCAGCTTTGTTCCGCCGTTTGGACAGCATGAAATCAAGGGTCTTACCGTGTTTGTCGACAGCGCGGTACAAGTAGACCCATTCGCCTTTGACGCGCACGTAGGTTTCGTCCATTCGCCAGGATCGATCGCAGCAACGCTTCTTACGACGCGCCCGGTCGGCGACCAGAGGTGCGTATTTGACGATCCAACGGTTCAGCGTCGCGTGATCAACCGAAACGCGTCGCTCAGCCAGAATTTCTTCCAGATCCCGGTAGGACACTGAATAACGAAGATAGAAAAACACTGCGTGTAGTATCACGTCCCTAGGGAAATGAGCGCCTTTGAATGAAATTGTCACTGTCTACCTCGATCAAAATCCGAGACGCCATTAACACGAAGACCTCCTAGCCAAAAGTTTGCGACAAAGCCCGGTGATAGCGCAGCAACGGAGCTTGTTCATCCTCAAACCGTTTGAGCACGCGGCCCACTCCAGACATTGAACACTCAATCCGTATATTGCAGCCGCACCCGCATACTGGACATTTGTCAGCGGCAATCGTCGAACTTAACTTGACAGGGCGCCACGTACGTCGAGGAGCCCACCGATCTCAATCGAAACAACTAGAAATCGACAAACCTGCAGAAAACATCAGACATTCTACAGGTCTTCTACAAGTTTCAAATCCCGACTATTGGCAAGAGTTGTTCCATTGAATGCGAAATCAATGGAGACAGACAATGAATACAGCCGCCTCACTTGCCACCGCACCAGATCTGGCCGCGGTTAAATCAAAGCAACACGCTACATGGTCGTCAGGTGATTACGCCGCCGTAGGCACGACCTTACAAATCGTTGGTGAAACCCTTGCAGAAGCGATGGATTTGCGACCCGACGCCCGCGTTCTGGACGTTGCCGCCGGAAATGGCAATGCAACCCTGGCTGCAGCACGGAGACACTGCGATGTCGTTTCTACGGACTATGTTGCAAGCTTGTTGCGCGCTGGTGCCGCCCGCGCCGAAGCCGAGCATCTAGCAGTTGCTTTTCGAGAAGCCGATGCAGAAGATCTGCCTTTTGAAACGGCGTCTTTTGATCATGTCACATCTACATTCGGCGTCATGTTTACGGCCAATCAACAGGCGGGTGCCGATGAAATGCTGCGCGTCTGCCGCAGCGGAGGCACCATCGGTCTTGCTAACTGGACGCCGGAAAGCTTCATAGGCGAAGTGTTTCGGACCATCGGACGGCATGTGCCACCGGTTGCGGGCGTTCGTTCTCCGTTGGAATGGGGAACCGAGTCGCGGTTGCAAGAGCTCTTTGGGGCCCAAGCTCAAAAGATCAAAATCACGAAACGCCATTTCACCTTCCGTGAACGTTCACCGCAACATTGGGTGGAACGGTGGCGTGATATTTACGGCCCAATGCACAAAGCATTTGACGCCGTCGGCGAGCGTGCACCGCAACTCGCAGCGGACCTGATCGCAGTTGCGCGGAATTACTCGACCGATACTCAAGCTATGATTGTTCCGGCGGAATACGCCGAGATCATCATTCATCGAGCCTGAAAAACCAACAGCCCGGCGGGATTTCGCCGGGCAGTCATTCTCAGGAGACATTCCATGCTAGGGCGTACCGAACACCAAAGATCACTCCCGCTTTTTGACAAATATGGCGGCATGCGTGCTTTGCATTCGGTGATCATCAATTTCTACGATCGCATGCTGGACAGCGATATTGTGGGCCCTTTCTTCGACGATGTCGACATGGCCAAACTGATTGATCACCAGATGAAGTTCTTCGCGTCGATATTGGGAGGACCCGCAAAATACACAGATCAACGACTGGTGAGTGCACATCTTCACATGACCATAACAAACGTTCAATTCGATGAAGTTATCGCGCTTTTGAGCGAGACGCTGACCGAAGCGGGCTTTGCTCCAGACGATCTTTCCAAAACACTGCGCGCTGTTGAAGCGCGCCGTTCGCTGATTGTTAGGTAATTCCATGCAAATCCAAGAAATTAGTGCAAGGCTACTTGGTTCCATAAATGTTGGAATCTGCATCGTTGACGCTGACACCGGCGTCATCGTTTCGCTGAACCAAACGTTTGAGACATGGTTCAGTGACGCGGCACTGGGTCAAGTTTTGAATTTGGATACGTCATTCACATTGAAAGACCTGCCAGACAGGGAGCCGGCGGAGGTTCGCACGAAGGTCAAACATCGTACTTTGGTCGTTGAACTCAGTGCCCATGAAGCAGAACACGAGGGCAACACGTTGATTGTCATCGAAGGTCATAACATCTCGCGCCTGCGCGAGACCGAAGCCATGATCGACAGCTATGCGGCCATGGTTGACAAGCGCACCCGCCAGTTGGAGCGAGAAAACAGGCGGGTCGAAAAACTGCTTTTGAACATGATGCCAAAATCGGTTTATGAGGAGTTCATGACATTCGGATGTGTCACGCCACGGTTGTTCGAGCCGGTGACGGTCATCATGCTAGACTTTGTGGGTTTTACTAAGATGGCCGCAGCGGGCGACCCTAACGTAACCGTTTCTGAACTAAACTCTATTTTCACCGCATTCGATCAGATTGGCGAACTTTACGGCAGCGAGCGTATAAAAACCATCGGAGACTGCTACATGGCAGTGACTGGATTACCGCATTCCACGCCAGATCACGCGCTTTCGGCCACGCGGGTTGCAGCTAAAATGATACGCTTTCTGGAGAGACGCAATCAAACGCACCCACACACATGGCGTGCTCGCATCGGCATCGCCAGCGGCTCTGTCGTAGGCTCAGTGGTCGGTGTTCAGAAATACGTCTATGATGTCTTTGGCCCTGCCGTGAACATGGCCGCGCGTTTGCAAGCTCAATCAAACCCCATGGAGATCACGATATGCGACTCAATACGCGACGAACTGATCGACGATTTCAAGCTCAGTGAGGCCGAGACAGTTTCTTTGCGTGGATTTGGCGATACGCAAATTGCGCGCCTGAAACACTACCAACCAAACAGAAAGGTCGCTTGAGCCATAGGTGCGGGATCTGAGTTTTCAAAAACCTGCCTTGCGAAATGAACTGAGCATGCGATCACGGTATGCCTGATCTTTCACGACACTTGCTGCTACAAGCTTTTCGGCAGTGGCATCCGGCCTCACGCTACGGACTTTTTCAGCCATGGCCTGCATCCTGTCGGTCAGACCAAGTTCGGCAGCACAGGCCAAGATCAGGCGTGGCGCCCAAGTGGAGCCAGGCGCCTCAATATAGCCCTGCTCAAGCAGCGGTAGAGCATCTTCATATTCACCCAATCCGTATCGAGCTGCGCCGATGCCAAAATAGTAGCTAAATCGCATCGGGTCATGCGGGCTCAGGCGCAAAGCTCTTTCGTAGTTTGCCAACGCTTCGTTCATGTTGCCCGCAAAGGTTTCCACTGCTCCCAACATGGCCCACGCCCAGGCCAGGCTGGGATCCAGCTCCAGAGCCGTCTCGAGATGATGGCGCGCTGCCACATGTTGCCCTGCAGCCACCTCGGCGGTCGCTACGAAAGTCAGAACCAAAGCATCGCGTGGGGCAAGGTCAAGCGCGCTTTTGCCATGTACCATCGCCTCTGCAAGCGCAGCTGGGCCGTCCGGAGCCCAATCGGACATCGCCTGTTGCCCAAGGCACCATGCCAGCATGGCACGGGATAAGGCATGTTCGGGGTCTGACACCAATGCACGTCGCAAATGTACCACGGCCTGCCGATTGTCATCCGCGTCCATCCGCATGCAAAGCGGTGTTGCACGCAGGAGTTCATGATATGCATCCGTCAAGTCAGCCTCAGCCAAGGCGCGTTGCACTTCAACCATCATGATATTCGGGACGAGGCGGCCCAGAATGGCCGCAACAACAAGATCTTGCGCCTCAAAAGGATCTTCAAGCTGCCCTTCAAAACGATCTGCCCAGACCTCCGCTTGCCGCCCGGCATGCAACAAAGACGCGTTTAGGCGAAATGCACTACCTGCAAACCGCAACTTGAGCCCAAGCACGTACCGGACGCCCAATTCCTCGGCTGCTTGCTTTGCTTCGTCCTTACCAGAATACCGCGCAACATAAATCGTTCCCACCCGACCAATGGCTGCGCTAATATCGTCCTCTAACCCTTCACCAAAGGCCCTTTGAGCATCTGTTGGATGCACCATTTTGGTTGCCATGATGGCAATGGAGGGTTGCGACAAAACTGCTGCAGAGCCGGTCTTGTCATGCGTTTCCTCGACCGCGCCAACAAATTGGAAACCGTGTCCGTGCACAGTTCGTACTAAGACCTGCCGCGCGCCATTATCTCCAATTGCAGCCCTTACCGCTTTGACCCGACTGCTAAGAGCAGCATCCGAAACGATCCGGTCTTTCCAGATAACCGAAAAAATCTCGTCTTTCGAGACAACGCGTTCGCGATTTTCGATAAGATGCCGAAGCAGCGCAAACACTTGCGGCTCGGTAGCAACGGGAACGTCTTCCCGTGTCAATTGCAGCCGGCTTGCGTCCAGAACGTATTGATCGAATGCATATTTCACAGTGTAATTCTGCGTGAATTCAGTTTTTTCGTAAAGCGTGAACGCTTTTTTAGGCACCCATGCGCTGCGGTTTCAATGACCATGCATATCACTTCAGCAGTGGCCCAGCCGTGGCAAATGTCTTTAACTTGAGCTACGGGTTGAACAGCCCAAAGCTGCCGTTGCCAGGCATTGGGCTATGCCGCGGGCGGCCCGTCATTCCGGACCTTGGCGCCACTGCGCAGCGTTACAACGATGAGAATGGGCAAGTCGCAGGTCCAAGCCGCCAGGCCAATTATGCTAATCCATTCCACAGACGCCTCTATTCAGGTCGTTTGCAAACCCAAAACGGCACATCGAGGCCAGCGGGAGCGTCTACACCTTCGCAACCTCAAGTCGTCTTCAGTATGCCTCCAAAGACCGTTTGATGGCCCAAGCAAGTTTTCTTGCAGCTTCAGGTACATCGAATAGATACAATTGTGGCTCGATCAGCTCGACCTCCATGAGGGCAAGTGTCCCATCCTCCATCCTCGCCATATCTATGCGCATCACGAATGCGGTCACTGGTAGATTCCTCGCAATATGTCTTGCGGTTTCGCGGTCCTCTTTGCTAGGTGATTTTTCTGTTGTAGTCGCGCCGTACATGACCTGAACACGGTAATCTCCCTCCGCTGGCTTTTTGAGTACGCTGTAAAGCAATTCGCCAGCACCAAATATGAATGACCATTCACCTTCACTAATAACCGACGGCAGGAACGGTTGCGCCATGAGCGAGCCTATTCCATCATAACTGGACAACTGTTCCGTCAATTCTGTTGGTGTCTTGAGTGTTCTGACTCCGTATCCTCCTACCCCTACGGTCGGCTTGAGAACCACCTTACCTTCTCCCGAAAACCAGCTCAGCGGAATCTTGGTGTCGGAATCGCGTCTCAGGAAACACGTTGGAACAACTGGCAAACCCAACTTTGCGAGATCTTCGAGATATCGCTTGTCTAAGTTCCAACCCACTGTTTCGACCGGATTTAAGATGCGGGTTCCCAGCTTCTCAATTTGTTTGAGGGTCGCGAAGAATGACCTGGGGCTGTCAATGTAGTCCCACGAGCTTCTGATCACTACTGCCTCGAAGCTGGTCCAATCTACGTCTGGAGCTCTCCAACTTATTCGCTTGGCCGATACGCCAATGCGGGAAAGTTCCGCTATAAGCACGTCATCCTCAGCGAACAGAGAGTCCTCCATCGGGTGACGATCTCCGAGGAACTTCGGAAGCTTATCTGTACTTAGAATTGCGATCTGCATTGTCTGTCCTTTGATCGGTGCAGGATTAAAGGTTCGCGACACAAGGACTGATAAGTCAAATATTGGTTCGTAATGATCCCGCGAAAAGTCTCGCGAACCTTCGATAGTTGCCGTTGGGTTAGGGCAAAAAGATCAGGGTATTGGCAAAGCGTGTCACACAAATAACGTCGGCCCAAACCGGTCCTTCGATTGATGTTCACGACGCTGCGCTGCGGTGCGTCTTAGCTGTCGTTCGCCGCACTCGCAAAACGAACAGACTGTCGAAGGTCTAAAGCGCGGGACGAAGCTGACCTTAGACAATTCGATCTTGATGTCAGCTCTTAATTTTTTTTGCCGCCAAAGTTGGCCGCTGATGTTAAACGGGTTTTGGGTTGTCGCTGCTCCGAATTACTTGCCGCGCATTCTGTCGATCTGTTCATCAATGTACATCTCGACCTGCAAGTGGCTTTCTTCGATGACATCCCGGATATTTTCAGTTTGCGACATGAAGTCTTTGTATTTCTTGAGCGCCTTGTGCGGGTTCTTTTCCAAGCGCAAAGATTGCTCGCGCTTTTGCCATGATGGAATAGGATCACGCCTGTTTTTGAAGGGGTAGTTTGCGCCAATCCAGTTGACAAAATCAAGCACGCTGCCACCGGACCATTTTCCCGTCGCAAACTTCTTACCTTCTTCCTTGAACGCCAACCGCCAAGCTTGGCTTTCAACGATAGCTTCATCACGTGTCATCTGTCTCGGTCCAGCCGTGGCGATCATCCCAACGCCAATGTCCTGCTGTTCTATGATTTCGGTCATATGATCCGCCAGTGACGAAACCAGATTGCAGGCTTCGAATGAGATGCCTTCTTGGAGCGTCAGGCAACCACTTTGGTACTCGTCAAATACATGAAAACCTATTGGTTTTGATCCTAGGTGTTTCTGGGCTCGCTCTGGCAACACCATAGAAGGGCTATAGCTCATCGTATTGGTTTTATAGCGGCCAAGAACACCGCAAACCAAATAGAAGTAGAAACGCGCAAGAGCAGGCAGGATGTCCTGATGGTGCAAGCCGATATGGTAGACCTCGTTACGATAGCTATGGCAGATTGTGATACTTTCTGCTTCTTCGGCACTCAGTTTGTTGTGTGATCTGAAAAATGAGACTTTGGCATCAAAATGCCTGCCAAGTGCGGCTCTCAAGTCCGACTCGTCGGCGTAGGTCTTCTCGCGATTCAAGAAGTTAGTTCGCTCACGCTGTTCGTCCTTTGCCATTTGATGTAACACAAGCTCCAGAACATTGTCTGTCAACATGAGCCCAAATCGTGCGTTGTTCGGATCACCCTTTGAAATATGCTCAGCAGCAAGGTCAAGTTGTTCAATCGCATGGGCAAGAAATACCAACACCTAATTTTTCCTTATGCGGCTGATGAAACGCAGCTCGGTATTAAACATCTCAGCTGACAATCAAAAAGCGTTGCGCCAGACGTTATACCTCTATTAGCCAAGCAGACGTTGGTCGACGCAGCATTCGTCAAGGATGGGCTGATTTTGTTGGAAAACTCCCAATTTGCGTAAACTCGAGTCAGAAATTGGCCGGACAAGGCCGACGGGAGTTTTCAGCTGAGGGGTCGGCCAAAATCTGGCACTGTCCACCAGTGGGCCCCGAAACGCCAGTCATCGGTATCAGCAATGAACTTTTCGGATTTAGTGCCCGTTCGCAGAATATCGGGGCCTCCCAGATTTTCGAGTTTTTCAACAATATCGGCTCGAAGCTGACCCCGGCGCAAATGCGGCATCACAGTGGGGCGGACCGACATTCATCGGTGCGCACGGTCCAGAGCTGCCTTCCATTCCTCTGAAATGTGCTGCGCCGTAAACACGATAGCAGACATTGCCTGCAGTCAAGAAAAACCGCAATTTCACAAGGGTGACCTTGTACACTCCCGCATCAAGTCAATGAGGCATAGGGTGAAGCTTGAAGAATACTATCGGCCTAGGCTGGCTGAAGCAGGATACGATCTCTTGGCCGTATTTAGCCGGTTCGAGTACGCAATGAAGAAAGGCGGATTTCGCCGGGAGGCTTACCCGGACCCCGCTTGGCACACTTTTGCTCAGCGCCTACCGCAAGAATTCTTTCAAAAAATGGTGGGGTCCGACCAAGCGAAAATATACTTCGAGGCACCTCCAGATCACCTCGTCACGACCAACGATGGTGGCGTGGACTGGTCAAGAAACCCTGTTGTACCACACGATACAGCAAGCCTCTTCCAAAGCATCAAAACCGCTCGAAATAACTTGTTTCATGGTGACAAAAAGCACGACAACCACCGCGACACCCAGTTGATGAAAGCTGCGCTCTTCGTGCTGAATGAAGCCTACAAGGAAGCGGAGCGTACAGATGGGTTTGAAGGATTCCTTGGCGCGATGGAGTTTGGACTGTAGTGGCCCATACCGGTCACTCAACCATGGTCTCGAATGCTGCGGACGCAGCCCGCTTAGCGGTCATTCACTGCACTTGCTCAATTTTGGTAATGATCGAGGTCTGAACAGCGGACTTTGCCAAAATGACATTGGGTCCGGTTTGGGTCGCTTCTGTCAATGCGGCTACTGCTGGTCACCTCATGTCCCACAGCTAGAAATCTTCTGTTGGAGCGAGCGCATCCAGTAGGTCGCAGTAGTCTGGTGGCAGGGATGGCTTGAGAAAGAACATTGTCGGTTCTTTTGGCAACGCGTCGGCAACGGCATCGCTTGCGTTGGCAGCGTCTGAATTACCGAGTTTTCTTAGAACGATTGCCTTGAACCGATGGAGCGTCCAAAAGCCGGGCTGAAGTTGGATTGCGGTTTCCAGGGCATTGGCGCAGCCCTGGTAGTCGCCGGAACAATACAGGCAGAACGCAAGATTGACCTGCCGCATTGGTTCGTACGACATCTCTGTCGCCGATCCCTCTGCCTGTTCCAATGTCGCAAGCGCATCGTCGAATTTCGCTTCCGCCATCTCGACCATTGAGAGGATCAATCGACCGAAATAGTAGGTGGGGTTGAGTTTCAGGGCGTGCAGGCAATCGCGCTTTGCACTTTCAATGTCCCGTTTGCCGAACAAAAAGCACATACCCCGAACCGCAAACAGGTAATCGCTCTTAGGCATCGATACCAAGGCGCGGTTGACGTCGTTTTCCAGCTGGTCAGCTGTTTCTTGTCCAATGTCCTGGAATTTCGCGCGAGCGAACAGGATCTCACCCATGGACGACATCCCTTGAACCATCGGATGGTCCGGGCTCAGTTCAAGTGCCCGATCAAAATATTTCCTGGCCTCTATCCACTCTTGGTATTTTCCAGACTGACCGGTACTCGCGACGCGCGCCAAGAGGTCGGATATGCCCATTTCTTCGATTGGCACATGTTTCACGCGCTCAGCGTCAAAATTGTTCAAGTGGTTACGGATATCCGCGTTCACTTGCGTGATTGTCTGGTCAAAGAACGCAAAGATGTCGGCTGTTGCACCCTGATAATTCTGCGAGAACGCAGGCTCGCCGGTTTCAGACATCACCAGAGTTACATTGAGCCGCGCTTGGCCCGCTGCCATTCGCAGTCTGCCGCGAAGATAATATGAGGGGTTAAGCGTCATCGCTGTGAGGGCGTCAACAACCCGGATTCCGGTGCGTTTGGACAGGTTCATCAAGAGCTGATCGCGCAACTCCAGCGCGGCTGCCTTGGTGTCTTCGTCATTCGGGCCGAACTCTATCTTCTCAACAACGATGACGGGTCGCTTGTCCTCTTCTGGTGTGACCTTTTTCTTAGGTGACCAGTAGAAGCCTTCGATCGGGCCGGGAATATTCTTGAGCTCGAGTGATCCCGCGCTTTCAAATTCCGCTGCCAGACTGCCGGTCAGCTGCCGAAAAAGGTCTTGCGAAATCATGATGCCGCCCGGCGGTGCCTCAGCCTCGAGCCGGGCCGCAAGGTTGATTCCGGCACCATAAAATTCGTCTTCATCCTCGGTAATTTCGCCCAAATGGCCGCCGATACGTAGCTTTATCATTGGATGTTTGGCCAGTTCAGTCTGGAGTTCAGTTGCACAGTCCAGAGCCATCGTGATCGACCCGAACGCAAGGATCCAACCGTCGCCCAAACGCTTGAGGATTTCACCCGCGTGTCGATTGCAGATCGGAACCAATTTGGTGTCATTGATCTCTCTGACGGCAGCTATGCCCGTTGCTTCGTCGCGGGCCATCATTCCGGAGTACCCGACAATGTCCGCTACGATGATAACTGCTAAACGACTTCCCATGCTTCGATCTCGCTTAAAATGGCCGGATTTATCACCAACGCATGCGGCAATTATTTGCACAAACACAAGTATGATCCAACAACCGGCGCGACTGACTGGCCGAGCGCGGGGGAAACGAAAAACCGATCGACCGCGTTAAAATGATGGTTCCCGGTCGAAAGAAGTTACTATGAATCCGAAACTGTCTGCTTTGGACTCTCCGCGGCCGCTAGGGCGAATGCAGCATCTCAGCCAAAAGTACCAATACCTCACGCAAGGACGGCCCAAAGCCGCCGTTGACTAGGAACCGTCATCGCTGCATTTTGGCCCGTCTATTTTGTTGAAAAACTCTTCCTTGATCGAGTGCTGAACTGCTGATTCAATTCCTGTAGTGCAGGGGGGGATCAGCCATGATGGGACCGAGGCAGGAAGCGCAATCGTCGCTGTTCTATGAGTTCTCATTGGAGAACCACGTTCCCCAAGGTCACCTGCTGCGGTCGATTGATCGTTTTGTTGATCTGGACAGCATCCGCTCGTACTTTGCAGATTTCTACAGCCACACAGGACGCCCTTCGATCGATCCGGAACTGCTGATCCGGATGCTGCTGGTCGGCTATTGCTTCGGCATCCGCTCTGAGCGACGGCTGTGCGAAGAGGTGCACCTAAACCTCGCCTACCGTTGGTTCTGCCGTCTCGATCTGACCGACCGTATCCCGGATCATTCCACGTTTTCCAAGAACCGACACGGGCGTTTCCGGGAGAGTGAGCTTCTGCGTCATCTGTTCGAAAGGACCGTCGCCCGTTGCATCGCGGAAGGTCTGGTGAGCGGGCAGCGCATGGCGGTCGATGCCAGCCTGATCGAGGCGGATGCCAACAAACAGAATTCAACACCGAAGGAAGATTGGGACGCGACGAGTATCGATCCGGCCGATGCGCCCCGCGCGGTCCGCGCGTATCTCAACACGCTGGATGAGGCTGCTTTCG
>NZ_JBWVAZ010000022.1:0-13005 GCF_057220975.1 Ruegeria sp. HKCCD9138
GCTTCAAACTGGTGCGGTGGCAGAAAACCGGTGGCACTACGGTCGTTTTCACCCAGCGCCGGGTTTACCTTCACCTCAAGTCCGTGCGGTTTGGCCAGGATCGCAGCTGTCTGTTCTGCCTTGCGCTCGCTGCTGGACCAGATGGCGCTGGCCGAGGCCAGGATCGGCGCATTTGCAAATGATTCGGCCCGTGTGCGGCCCACCTCACTCAGTTCCCAGTTGGTGATCGCGATCTCTGGGTCCACCAGCACTTCAGGGTGCGAAATGACAACGAGTTTCGCCAATATCAACCTTCCGGCAGCAAAACCGGCCCACGGTCTGCAAAGGCCATTTTGACGTGGATGCCCGGTTGCAACGGGTCATCCACGTTGTCCTGCACGGCAAACACCTGTCCGAATGCGCCGGTCAGCGTGTATTCCATGCGCACGCCGACATAGGTTGCCTTGGCGACTCTTGCCGGGATGCCGGTTTCAGATCCGATAAGGATGCGGGAAGGACGCACCGCTAGAGTCGCTGGACCCACGGGCAAATCGCGCGAAAGCAAACTGTGGCGGTGTCCTTCGATTTCTATTGTCGCCTGATCGCCGTCGACTTCGACGATTTTGCAGTCGATCAGGTTCGCTTCACCGATAAAGTCGGCTACGAAGCGGTCGATTGGCGCGTCATAGAGTTGTCGCGGGGTCCCAATCTGGGCGATGGCGGCGTTGCGCATGACGACAATCTCGTCCGAGACGGCCAACGCTTCTTCCTGATCGTGGGTCACGTAGACAACCGTCAGTCCGAGGTCCTGCTGAATAGAGCGGATGTCCTCACGCACTTGTCGGCGCAGTTTAGCATCGAGGTTCGATAGGGGCTCATCAAAGAGTAGAACCTGCGGTTCCAGCACCAGAGCGCGGGCGACGGCGACCCTTTGCTGTTGGCCACCGGACAGCTCGCTTGGCAAGCGGTTGTCAAAGCCTTTGAGGCCCACCAGTTCCAACCCGTTGAGCGCGCGCGATCTGGCCTCTCCCTTGTCAAAGCCGGAGAAGGTGAGCCCGTACATCACGTTTTCTAGCACACTCATATGTGGGAACAGGGCGTAAGACTGGAAAACCATGGAAACGTCGCGATCGGTCGCAGGCAGTTTTGTCACATCTCGGTCGCCAATCACGATCCGGCCTGAGCTCGCCATTTCCAAACCGGCAATCATGCGCAGCGTCGTTGTTTTACCGCAGCCCGACGGCCCCAGCAGCGTCACCAGTTTACCTGCTTCCACGTGCAGGTCGATGTTGTCGACGGCCACAACATCTTTGCCAAACACTTTTGACACCCCTTCGAACCGAACCGGCGCGGCTTTACTAGCAATGTTGGTATCCGTCATGTCGTTCTTTCCGCTCCTATTTGGGTACGCCGTCCGATCTGCACGCGGCCCACGAGGAATTGCAAAAGCCCCACCGCTGCCAGCATCACGAAGATCAGCGTGGTGGAATAGGCGATGGCAAGGCCGTAATCATTGTTCTCGACACGCCCGATGATGTAGCTGGTCGCCATGTCGTACTCGGCCGACACTAGAAAAATGACCGCCGAGATCGCGGTCATAGCGCGGACAAAACTGTAGACGAGCGCAGCCAGAATGGCGGGTTTGAGCAGGGGCAGGATCACGCGTCTAAACGTCTGCCAAGAGTTTGCGCCCAGCGTCAGCGAGGATTCATCAAGCGACTTGTCCAGTTGCGACATGGATGCAATGCCCGCACGCACGCCGACGGGCATGTTGCGGAAAATGAAGCTGACCACGAGGATCACACCGGTGCCTGTGATTTCGATCGGGGGAACGTTGAAAGCCAGGATGTAGCTGACCCCGATGACGGTACCGGGAATGGCGAAGGACAGCATCGTTCCGAATTCGAAGGCGTTCTTTCCGGCGAAATTTTGGCGCGTGAGCAAGTAGGCGGTCACCAGTCCTACAGCTGCCGTCAGTGGAGCCGCTATGGCCGCAATGCTGATGGTGGTCCAGAAACTGTCCCATGCAGCACCCGTCCAGCGGATGCCTTCCTCTTCAAAACGCACTGAGAAGGCGGTGACATAGTGTTTGAAGGTGAGCGTGTTGTTGACGCCCCAAAGCTCAACGACGCTGCCGTAAATGATCATGCCGTACACAACCGCTGTAAACAGCGCCCAGATGGTCGCGATGGCCAGCACGGGTATTGCCAGCCCATTGGGCATCAGCGGATGCACGCCGGCGTCCCCCTTGCCGGAAACGGTGGTGTAGCTTTTCCTACCGAGCCAGGCGCGCTGCGCGTAAAAAGCAGACAGCGTGAAGAAGAGCAGTACCATGGCCAGAACGGCGGCCCGACCCTGATCATATTGCGCGCCGACGATGGCAAAGAAAATCTCGGTCGACAGAACGTCAAAATTACCGCCTAGAACAAGCGGGTTGCCGAAGTCGGCCATGCTTTCGATGAAGCCGAGCAGAAAGGCATTCGCCAGACCGGGTCTCATCAGGGGCAGCGACACCGTTCGGAAGGTTTGCCACCTATTGGCGCGCAGCGTTTGGGCGGCTTCCTCCATCGACGGCGACACGCCTTCGACAACACCAATCAGCACCAGAAATGCGATGGGGGTGAAGGCCAGCGTCTGGGCGATCAGGACACCCGGCATTCCATAGAGCCACCGCGACGGTTGCACGCCAAAAAGATCAGCGAAAAAGACTGTGACCGACCCGGATAAACCGAAGAGTAGGATCAAGGCCAGCCCGATTACGAAGGGGGGCGTGATGATTGGCAAAACCGTCAGCGCGCGCATCCCACGCTTGAACCGAAACCCTGACCTGGTGACCACAAGTGCAAAACAAAGTCCCAGAACCGTGGTGATCAGGCCGACGAGAATGGCCAAAAAGAGGGAGTTCCACGCGGCGCCGCATTTAGCACCCCAAAAACACCCCAATCCCCAGAGACGGTCATCAAAAAATTTTGAGGCAAAAACAGATACCGAATAGGCGCCGTTTTCGGTCACAAAGGCCGAAAACAGCATGTTGGCAATTGGAAAGAACACGAAGGCGGTGACGATTGTAATGACGCCGCCAATTGCGCTGACGACAAACACATCGCCGTTGACTGCACCGCGCGCCGCGATGCCTTGCGTGAGCAGGAACAGGAAGGCCGACGCACAGAGCATCGCTCCATACCCCATGCCGAACTGTCGGATTTTCGGCTCACCAAAGAGGGCCGTGAGCCAGTCGAAGTTGAAGCCGCGAATGCCGATCCCGAAGCCTTGCGCAATCAGCCAGCCAAAGCCCAGTGCACCGGCAAGAATCAGGATCTTAGCGTAGATCGGATCAGATTTAGGTTTCCCCAGCACCAGAATTGGCAATGCCAGCGGGATCAGCAAGGGTGCAAGCCAGAGCTTTTCACCCCGCCCGATCAGAAATAGAGCGGGCGCAAAATCTTCGTCAAACGGATAGCCGTTAAAGAGCCATTCAAATGACCAAAGGCCATCCTCAACCATGTACCATGGCAGCAGGACGTAGCCGGCCCAACCGACAATGATCCAGAAGATCAATACCGGGTGGGTCCTGGTTTTCGCTTTGTTAGTCACTTACTGCGGCAGCACCGAAACGTCTTCGTCCCACTTTTGCAGCAGACGCTTGCGCTCATCAGAGGAGCCATACTTTTTGAAGTCGTAGTCGATCAGCTTGATCTGGCTCATATCCGGGGCGCTTTCAGATGTTTGCGCACCCTTGTTGGACGGGACCTGGAAGGCATTGACTTCAAGTGCGAGGTTCTGCGCTTCGGCACTCAGCGCCCAGTCGTAGAACTTTTTGGCTTCTTCTTCGTTGCGAGCGCCTTCAATGATCGACATCGAACCGATCTCATAACCAGTGCCTTCGCACGGGGCGACAACCTTTACAGGGAAGCCTGACACCGCCTGCTTGACGGCGTCATGCATGAAGACAATGCCGATCGTGTTCTCACCACGCCCCGCGGCCTTGATGGGTGCCGAGCCGGATTTGGTGTACTGGTTGATGTTGGCGTGGAGGCCTTTCATGAATTCAAAGCCCTCGTCCTCGCCAAATATCTGCACCATCGACGCCAGCGTCGTGTAGGCAGTTCCGGACGAATTCGGGTTCGCCATCTGAACGTGCCCTTTATACTCTGGCTTGAGTAGGTCCTTCCAGCAGGCGGGTTCAGGCAGGTTGTTGGCCGCCAAGAGGTCAGAGTTGTAGCCATAGCCCAACGCACCCGAATAGATACCGATGGTCTTGTTGCCGGCACTTTCGGCCTGTGAAATCGCCCAGTCATGCAGCTGGTCACGCATGGGCGAGACATATTCCATAGTCAAACCTTCTTCGGCCGCCTGAAGGTGCGGGTCACCTGTTCCGCCCCACCAAACATCGCCTTTGGGGTTCGAGCTTTCCGCACGGATTTGCGCAAAAGTCTCGCCCGAGGATTTGCGGGTCATGTTCACGTCAATTCCAGTGGCGTCCTCGAAGCTGCGCGCCATCAGCTGGCACCAGTCTTCCTGCGCCGAACAGTAGAATGTCAGCTTGTCGGCTTGCGCAGCACCCATCGAAGCGGTGAATGCGATCAGCGAGCCAGCAAGTGTGTTTGTCAGATTTTTCAAAGTCTTTCCTCCCATATTTGTCCAGCTGCCAGCTTTGAGCCGGGAACCGTCATGTCACCTGTGAGGGCGGCCACGCTAAAGTGTGGCATCTTCTGATTTCCCCAGTCTCTGTCCGGCTTTTCCTCTTTGTGACTATGTAAGTCTGCCCACTCTAACACTTGTTTCGCAAGGAATTTCACAGAGCGGCAAGATCAGTGCGATCCAAACGGAGCGCCTTTGCAAGCAGTATCCTAAGGAAGATTGCAAGTTCATCGATAGCCTTCGAATGCGGGGAGTCTTGATACTTGCGCCAATTGGCGAATGTGTTCTGGGCAATTATGTTGCCTAGCGGCGATACAGATTTTTTTAGCGAAGGTTGAAAAACTAGCGTCCGATTTTGACCCCACTTGTGATGTGTGGGTTCACGCAGCGAGTGCGATCTCATCGCCCTGCATGACCGAGGCAACTTACCCGGCGAACGTCAACAAATGGGGCTCATCGCGGACATCGGATGTTTTGCAGCATCGCGGAAAACCAGGCCTGAGTTAGCGCAGTGGACGGCCCGTTCTAGACATTGACCAGCGGGACTAAATGCTGCGCTGCTACCGGCAAAAGCGGACTCTATCTGCTAGATGCTGTGGACTTCTCGGTCTTGCTATGGGGCACAAATCTATTGAACCATTCGATGGCTTTTTCAGGGTGGTCGCCGAGGTCAGCGTATCCGGCGACTCGGCTCTTTCCGACATCTGTCCAAACCATCTCTTTCTCGACCTGTAAGTTGTCGAAGTAGGACCGCACGTACTCCATGTCGGCCATTGGATCGTTCTTGTTCTGGATCACCATCGTGGGCTTGTTGATGATGTTAACGCGGTCGATGGGCGATTGATCAAAGTCCGGGCCGCCTCGACTCCGACTCTTTCGGATGGCACCCCGGATCATGAAACCCGGGATACGCATTTGCCGGAACCATGCACCGCTGTAGAGTGGTTGTAGGACGACATGGGCTTTGATGTTCGCTACAGTTTCTAACCCATCTTCAACGCCATGGGCCAAGGTTGCAGCGCTCGACGACATGCAGATGTTGAGCATGCCAATGGGTGCGTTCTTGTAATCTGCATGCGACGTTATGAAATGCACAGCGGCCAACACATCTTGATACTCTGCCTGGCCGTCCCACGCATATTTGGAAGGACCAGTTTCACTGGCACCATGATTGCGTAGATCATAGGCCAGAACCGTGTAGCCTTGCTGTGCGAATGCCTGGATGTGCCGTAGAAACGGAACATCCGTTGGCCAGCCCTGCAACATGCGTGGCTTTCCGTCGTTAGTGTATCCCGCGCGCGAGCACATCAAACCAAAATGGTTTTGGATGATTACTTTGCTCTCACCAGGGTTGACCAGCCAGCCGCGCAGCGTCACCCCATCGGCGGTTTCGAACTCTACATCCTCATAGGGAAGATCCCAGTTTGCGGGACTATCAAAGAGCGGCGCACGGGTCTTCGTCGCCAGGTCAGCTAGCATTCCATAGAGCATCGTGTCGGTCCTTTTGCACGGTCACCCCTATCAAAGTGTCGGAATGACAGAATCTGTACATGTGTCAATATTGACAGGTTGTCTGTACTTGTCAATATGTCATCCATGACGGATCGCGACCAAAACATCCTGCAAGCCGCGCTGCGGGCCTTCACACGTTTTGGCGTGAAGCGCACAAGCATGGCCGATATCGCCAGAGAAGCGGGGATTTCCCGCCAAACGCTCTATAAGTCCTTTCGTAGCAAAGACGATGTGCTGCGCACCCATCTCCGCCTGTATACAACGAAGGTGGCTGAACAGATGGAGTCAGCTTTGGCCAATACTGAGGGGCTGGAACAGCAGTTGGATGTGGTCTTTCAAGTGATGACAGTTGCGAGCTTTGACCTCGTGCACGCCACTCCTAGCGGGCAAGAAATCGAAGAGGAGTTCGAAGATGGATCACTCGAAGAACTAGAGGCCGCAGCGCAACGCTATCAGTCAGTGATAAAAGGCATTCTCAAGCCATTCGAAAATGCACTCAAAGACAGTGGAACATCATCCAAGGATCTCGCGGAGTTTGTGCAGCGATCAGCCCGCGCCGCCAAAGGCTACGCGAGGGACCGCGAACACCTCTTGCAACAGCTCGACACACTTAAGCAGCTATGCTTGAGGGCCGCGAACGCCTCAACCTGACAAAGAGAAGCGTCTCGCCTCACCCACCTACGGCCCAAACCTGCTCACACTGATTAGTAATTTTGCTGCGCTTGCAGCCCGCACAGCTGCCGTTCGCTGCGAACGCAAAGTTTGAGAAATGTCAAATGCCGCCGCTGTCACCACTGGTTGAAAATAGAACAATACGTTGGTTTTTTCCCAACGCTTGCGAGCTGGCTATCCGGCGGAATTCGACCAATACATGTGTGGGATGTTGAATTGAGACCACTCGTCTGGTAACTGGACGAACCGGAAACCCTGATACAAGAGATCAGATATGCTGAATTGTCAGACCTCAATGCTTCGCGCGGTAGGCGCAGTAGCCCGTTAAAGCGGTCTGACAGGTTTCCGATCTGAAGGCCGCCTCGTGAGCGGCCTTTTTGTGTTTTCCTCATGTGGCGGCTTTCCATCAATTCATGGAGAGAACAATGCCAAGCTTATCACTTTACATACCAATCAGCCGGTCGCGTGGCCTCTTTCTGCGGCTAGCGGCTGTCTTCGCGAGGCGACCCGGTGTGGAACGGCCGATTCTGCACAAAAGATCCGAGTTGCCGGCTCACCTGAGGAAGGACGTTGGCCTTCCGCCGGAGGTTGAACACCCACCTCCTTCGCATTATCGGTTCCCTTTTTAAGGAACCGACCAAGCAAGGGCATTAAGCTGCCCTTGCTCTTAACAATCGTTCCGTGTCCTGAGTGATGCGTATCCTCCTTCCGCGCGATAAACGAACCCTGCGGCTTGCAGTTTCTTTAGACGATTGTTCAAGGTCGCCGGAGAGATCGTTTCGCACTCGTCCTGCAACCTGCAAAGACCAAGGTCGGCTGGTCCGAAGAAAAGCCAGCCAAACTGGAATAGGAAATTCTGTCCATATTCGACCAACTCAAACCAAGTGCGAAAACAGCAGCGCCCTTGAGAACACCAGCATTTCCGATGCAAAAACTGCCGTTGAAGTCGCCTCGATCATTGAAGGTTTTCTGAAATAGCCAGGCCTTCCTTTCAAACCCAGTGAATTCCATTTCACCTCAGGATGTTGCGTGTTTGCTTGCTGTGCCGGGACGGCAAGACAACAGGATCAGGACCAAAAAGGACAGGTTTAGTACGACGTTGAAGGGCGCCCCTACCAGAATGGAGCCTGAACTGTCGGCGCAAAACCAGGACCATACCGTAATCTGAGCGGTCTTGGTCGCGGCTGCCGCCGATACCGGAGCAACATAGGTTCCCAGCGCCCACTGCATTCCTCCCAAGCCAACCGTCAGGCCACCGGTAATCACCAGTAATAAAGGTGACGGAACCATCAGTTCCGCGGGAACATCGTGAATTGGCCAATACGCGATCTGCAGAAAGATATGTGCAACGGGATGAAGAAACTGAAACGCGGCCAGAGCAAAGAGCACCCCGGTTACAACAAGAACTCCGCCTGAAATTCGCATTGCTGACTGTTGTTGGGTCATGACCTTCTCCTTTAGGTATATGCTCTTCATGCGACTTGCGGCGGGTGCAAATCAATTACCTCTGAGGTAAGTGAATTCTGTTAGGACCCTTGCTAAACTCAGGTCATGACTCCTTATCCAAGCATGCTGAAAGACTGGCGAAAACGACGCAGGATGAGCCAGTTGGACCTTGCGGTCGAGGCTGAGGTCAGCGCGCGCCATATCTCCTTTCTTGAAACCGGGCGGTCCCGGCCCAGCCCAGACATGATCCTTCATCTGTCCGAGGTCATGAACCTTCCGGTCGAAACCCGAAATCAGATGATGCGCGCCGAAGGCTTCGCGCCGCGTTTTGCGGCGACGCCGATTGATGACGCGGCGATGTCACCCATCCGGGATGCGGTCGAATGGACACTTCAGCAGCATGACCCTTACCCAGGAATGGTTCTGGACCGGCTCTGGAATGTTGTAATGCTCAACAGCGGAGCACAAAGGCTGTTCAAGCCACTGGGGATCGGCGAGGGGCAAAGCCTGCTGGAGCTGCTGGCCAGTCCGCTGATGCCTGAGCTTGTTGAAAACTGGTCCGAGGTCGCGCATCACACGATGTTAAGGCTGCGCGCTGAAAGCGCCAACGCAGGAGGCATACCCGCGCTGGACGCCGCGGCGCGCGCTTTGTCGCAACAGGGGCACGCCCGCAGCGATGCGGTCATCGGGCCGACAATTTCTACGATCTACCGCTTTGGTGGTCAGCGGCTTTCCCTGTTTGGAACCATTGCGCAATTCAGCACAGTCACGGACGTCACGCTGGACGATTTGAAGATTGAGCTGTTTTTTCCGGCCGACGACCAAAGTGCCAAATTTCTGCGTGACCTTGCCCTCGTGGCTGCTAATTAGATGATGGTTTGACCAGAGCCTCACCGCGCCCCGGTGAAATCCGCTCACTCCTGACCTCTCTAGGACTCGGCAAGCAGCCCTGCAAAAGCGATCTGGACGCCGAACAATTCTTCCCCTAGAACCTTACTTGTTATCTTGTCCCTAAATGGACCAATTTCATGGTGTTCCCGTCGCAGGGCTGAACAGCCCCTCTTCATTCTGAGCCTAAAGCTCCTTACCGCGACTTTGTCGCCGGACCTTGTCCGGCAGGTGACCCATGACAGACCAAATCCTGATTTCGCAGGCACCCACCCGCGCCGAATTCACGCCGTTGATCCGGTTGGCCGTTCCGCTGATGGTTGGGCTGGCCGCAGCGCTATTGATCGGCGTCGTAGATACGGCGATGATTTCTCCGCTCGGAACGGTCCCGCTGGCGGCGGCCGGTGTGACCACGGCTGTTCTGATCATCCTGATTTCCGCTCTTTGGGGCGTGATCACCGCTATTTCCGTACAGATCAGCCAAGCCGAGGGCGCACGCGATGCCGTGCGGGTTGCTCTGGCGTTGCGCAGCGGGCTGTTGCTATGTCTTCTGGGCGGCGGCGGCGCGGCACTGGTGATGATGGCGCTCTATCCGTTGCTGGGGCCTTTGGGACAACCCAAAGAGGTTCTGGCGATCCTGCTGCCGTACTGGATGTCGATGGCGATCTGGATCGTACCTTTTACACTTTTTTTCGGCCTGAAAGCACTGTTCGACGCCGTTGGGCGGCCCTGGACAGCCGTGGCGCTGTCTTATCTGGGCGTCCTGTTCAACGTACCCGCAAACTATGCCTTCATTCACATCCTTGATCTTGGAATTCTGGGCGCTGGTCTGGCCAGCATACTCTCACAATGTACGTCGCTGGTTGCCGGGATTTACGTGTTGATACGCGCGCCTAGGCTGGCCGCCTTTCGCCAGCGGGTGACCGTTGCCTGGGCGGATGTCTGGTCACAGGCCAAAGACGCCCTCCCGCTCTGTCTTGGCTATGCGGGTGAAGGCGGAGCTTACGCCGTAGTGGGCCTGATGATGGGCTGGTTGGGGGCCGAGGCGCTGGCCGCCCATCAGATCGTCAACGCGCTTGCGGGGCTGGCCTATATGATCCCGCTTGGCATGGCGGGTGCTGCCTCGATCCGTGTGGGCCTTGCAGTCGGTGCAGGAAGTCAAGAAAGGCTAAGACCGATCCTGATGGCGTCCTTTGTGATGGTCACGCTCTGGCAGGCGGTTGCCGCCATCGTCTTCATTACTGCTGGCCGGATGATCGCGGAAACCATGTCGGATGACCCGGCCGTCGTTGACCTCGCGGTCACGTTGTTTTTTATCGTGGCACTGCTGCAGGTTGCGGATGGCGTTCAGGGCACCGCGCTGGGTGCGCTACGGGGAATGTCAGACATGAACCTGCCGACGATAATTACCCTGACGGCCTATTGGCCACTTGCTTTGCCGGCCAGCTATGCGCTGGGGTTCCTTTTTGATCTCGGAGCCGTCGGCGTCTGGATCGGTTATACTCTGGGTTTGGTTGCGGCGGCGATTGCCCTGCCCCTGCGGTTCTGGGCACTGACACGGACCTGAGTTTTTGGGGCAGATCGATTAGGGGAACCTAACCGCGAGCCACTTTGCAGTGGAGTGATATGACTGACCAGATCATTGGGCTGCGACATCTTGGGCCTTAGGCGTGATAGGAGAGATCCGGTTCGAATCCCGACATCGCGGCCCATAAGAGACATTCACCACCCACCTAAATTTCTGCGGTCGCAGCCCGCATAGCCGCCGTTGGCTGCACCCGCTCGATTTCGATAGTGGCCAAGGTCTCAAGTGCGGACAAAACAGACGTTCACACAGTTCGACGACCCTCGCTATGAAGCATGCCATCCGGGCATCAGTTTTCCTGCAAGCCAGCTTCGACCAGCCCACTCGTAAAGCGATCCCAGTGTGCCGATTTCTGAAAGGGCCATCGCCTTAGAGCGCCAACACTGATATTTGGACATAGGTCGATCAGTCTTTGAGCCGACCTGGCGGCAGCGTCACCTTGCCCGGCGTGCGCATAGGCAGAGGTCAGAACAAGCAGTATTCTTGGAACATCGCGCTGTCGGTGGTCGGCGCGATTTGCCCATTTGATGGCTGCCGCGTAGTCTTCGCGAACGAAATTGCCGAGCGCAATGTCCTCCATAAACCAGAAGTTGCCTGGAAAACGTGCATCGGTTTCAACCGCCCTGGTGCTGTATTCGATCCCAGCTTCCGGCTCACCCAAAAAGCACTTGGCTTCGCCCAACAGACCCAATGCCAATGTATAACTTGGATTGAGTTCCAGGCAACGTTCGGCTTCGAGCATGGCAGCTGATGCATCATGCTCATAGTGTAGATGGAGCCTGCCTTGAACCATATGGGCAAAGTCCGAAAGCTCGTTGAGCTCCAACGAGCGACGGATATACGCCATGCCAGTTGCTGCGTCCGCAGGTGCGATCGGACCATAGCCACAGAACACTTCCAACAGTGCGCGGCTGACGGCAGCTATTGCCAGCGCCATGGCATTGTCGGGTTCGCGCTCGATAACGATCGAGATCAGCTTCCATGATTCTTCGTAATTGACACGCCGTGGCTGAAAAAGAATATGCCCAGCCTGGCTCATCAATTCCTGGTTGCTCTGTTCTTCAATTGGGCGTTGTTTCAATTTTTGCGCTTCTCGTCCGTAGACTTCGTACCGCAACGAGTTGCTGATGCGCATGACCAGTTCGTCCATCGCCTCGAATATGTTTTCAAGGTTTCCGTCGAAGCGCCCGGACCAGAACTTGTCCTTCTTGGCCTGATCCTGGAGATGAACCGTTGCGCGAAAGCGCTTCCCTGATTCTTGAACGCTTCCCGTGGCCACATAGTTCGCATTTTCTTCATTGGTGACCAGCGAGATACCAGTCAGTTTGGCGAGGGCTCCCGACACCTCGTTATCAATGGTTGCGGCCAGGTTCGCGGTTTCATCGGCACCGCCAACCGGTTCGAGAGGCATTACTGCCAAATTGGGCTTCCTCTCCGCTTTGCCGTCACTTTCGTCAGACGCTCCCGTTCTTGCTGGCAAGATCACATTCTGGTCCGGGTGCCAGTGCAAAACGTGTACAGGCTGGACGATATTCTTGACGCTATGTTCGCCACCGTCTTGAAAACAGACATCGATCTTTTTAGCAATTTCCGCACCGACCTTTTCGGCGATACACACACCACCAGGTACCGCGATTCCTTCCAATCGCGCTGCAATATTTACGCCATCGCCGTAAATGTCGTCTCCCTCGACGATGATATCGCCCAAGTTGATACCGACCCGGTAGGTGATGCGGCGCTCTTCCGGAACACCGGACTCTCTTTTGGCCATGGTGCGCTGGATGGTGATCGCGCATTGCACTGCCTCCACCACGGACGGGAACTCGACGAGCAGCCCGTCGCCCATCTCCTTGACAATGCGGCCGTGGAACTTCTCAAAGGTTGGGTTGATGAGTTCCTGGCGATGAGCCTTCTGGCGTTCAAACGTGCCGACCTCATCGGCTTCCATGAGCCGCGAGTAGCCAACCATGTCGGCGGCGAATATCGCACTGAGGCGACGTTCCATAGGATCATTCTTCCCCAAATTGGGAGATTACCAGATGGACGCAACCAGGCAAGGATTTCCGCTTCGGGCTCGAGAACGGTCATCTGACATATTCAGTAGGACATTGACGCGGTTCTACCGGCCCCAAAGCCTGTTGTGCGGACCAAACCGACATTCATACTGCCTTCGGTCAGCGTCTGGCAAAAACTTACAGCCAACTGAATTCAATAGGACAGCCGTGCAAATTACTTTTCAACTAAACCCGAAAAATAGGCCACGACCGGCGGTGCCTTCGAGT
>NZ_JBWVAZ010000023.1:2500-6199 GCF_057220975.1 Ruegeria sp. HKCCD9138
GTGGCGCTGATCTCAGTCGTTCTTATCTTCGGATAAGCGGCGCAGTTTGGGTCTAGCCGGCCTGGAATGCGTATCGCGACTGAAACGAACAGAGTTGTCCAAGTCAAATATACTAACCCGAGCGACCTGCGTTGATCAGCTGCACGGCTGAGAGACCATATGGGGTTGCTCAATTGTCCTCGTCCAGGTGGCGGGGGCGGGAAATGTATGTTTTTGGTTCAGAAGAATGACTGCCTTTAGTTACCAGCTGGGCGGTCTCGATCGATCCGACCCCCGAACTGTGAAGGCCGAAGGCCGGAAGAGTTCATGTCCTCAAGTAGCCGAATAGGCGGTAGGACAAAAAGGTCGTGTCTTTCTTTTTCTGGATCAAATCAAGCGCGAGAAGGGCGTTTGGTGAATGCCTTGGCAGCAAGAGGCGATGAAAGACGTGATACTCTGCGATAAGCCATGGGGAGCTGAGAATAAGCTTTGATCCATGGATCTCTGAATGGGGCAACCCACCTGAATGTTTGTTATTGTTAGCACAGCTGATCAATAATGAGCATGAACAGGTACTTAAGACCTGAATACATAGGGTTTTAAGAGCAAACCCGGGGAACTGAAACATCTAAGTACCCGGAGGAAAGGAAATCAATTGATACTCCCCCAGTAGCGGCGAGCGAACGGGGACCAGCCGAGCCGGATAAGTGACTAGAACACGTTGGGAAGCGTGGCCATAGCGGGTGACAGCCCCGTATAGGAAGCTTTGACGGACGTATTAAGTAGGGCGGAACACGTGAAATTCTGTCTGAAGATCGGAGGACCACCTTCGAAGGCTAAGTACTCCTTGCTGACCGATAGCGAACCAGTACCGTGAGGGAAAGGTGAAAAGCACCCCGACGAGGGGAGTGAAACAGTACCTGAAACCGAACGCCTACAATCAGTCGGAGGCTCCTAGCGAGCTGACGGCGTACCTTTTGTATAATGGGTCATCGACTTGGTCTCACGAGCAAGCTTAAGCCGTTAGGTGTAGGCGTAGCGAAAGCGAGTCTTAATAGGGCGTATGAGTTCGTGGGATCAGACCCGAAACCGAGTGATCTAGGCATGGCCAGGTTGAAGGTAAGGTAACACTTACTGGAGGACCGAACCCACATCCGTTGAAAAGGATCGGGATGAGCTGTGCCTAGGGGTGAAAGGCCAATCAAACTCGGAGATAGCTGGTTCTCTGCGAAATCTATTTAGGTAGAGCGTCATCCGAATACCCCGGGGGGTAGAGCACTGGATGGGTAATGGGGCCCCACAGGCTTACTGATCCTAACCAAACTCCGAATACCCGGGAGTACTAGATGGCAGACACACTGCGGATGCTAACGTCCGTAGTGGAGAGGGAAACAACCCTGACCTACAGCTAAGGCCCCCAATTCATGGCTAAGTGGGAAAGCAGGTGGGACGACCAAAACAACCAGGAGGTTGGCTTAGAAGCAGCCATCCTTTAAAGATAGCGTAACAGCTCACTGGTCTAAATAAGTTGTCCTGCGGCGAAGATGTAACGGGGCTCAAGCCATGAGCCGAAGCTTAGGATGCCGTAAGGCATGGTAGCAGAGCGTAGTGTGACATAGAACTCATCCTGTATTGCCGCCGGTTATGTGGCGCGGGCAACCGCGCTCAAGTAGCCGAATAGGCGGTAGCGCAGGATCGAGTTCTTTCGATGAAGCCGGGGCGTGAGCCATCCGGTGGAGAGATCACTAGTGAGAATGATGACATGAGTAGCGACAAAGAGTGTGAGAGACACTCTCGCCGAAAGTCCAAGGGTTCCTGCTTAAAGCTAATCTGAGCAGGGTAAGCCGGCCCCTAAGCCGAGGCCGAAAGGCGTAGGCGATGGGAACTAGGTTAATATTCCTAGGCCAGGAGGATGTGACGGATCACAGGTGTAGTTCAATCTTATCGGATTGATTGGGCTGCTGAGTGGTTCCTGGAAATAGCCCTCCATCAGACCGTACCCTAAACCGACACAGGTGGACTGGTAGAGCATACCAAGGCGCTTGAGAGAACGATGTTGAAGGAACTCGGCAAAATACCTCCGTAAGTTCGCGAGAAGGAGGCCCGGTTCCTAGGCAACTAGGGGCTGGGGGCACAAACCAGGGGGTGGCGACTGTTTATTAAAAACACAGGGCTCTGCGAAGTCGCAAGACGACGTATAGGGTCTGACGCCTGCCCGGTGCCTGAAGGTTAAAAGGAGAGGTGAGAGCCTTGAATTGAAGCCCAGGTAAACGGCGGCCGTAACTATAACGGTCCTAAGGTAGCGAAATTCCTTGTCGGGTAAGTTCCGACCTGCACGAATGGCGTAACGACTTCCCCGCTGTCTCCAACATCGACTCAGCGAAATTGAATTGCCTGTCAAGATGCAGGCTTCCCGCGGTTAGACGGAAAGACCCCGTGCACCTTTACTACAGCTTCGCACTGGCATCAGGATTGTGATGTGCAGGATAGGTGGTAGGCTTTGAAGCGGAAACGCAAGTATCCGTGGAGCCTCCCTTGAGATACCACCCTTCGCACTCTTGATGTCTAACCGCGGTCCGTTATCCGGATCCGGGACCCTGCGTGGCGGGTAGTTTGACTGGGGCGGTCGCCTCCTAAAGCGTAACGGAGGCGCGCGAAGGTTGGCTCAGAGCGGTCGGAAATCGCTCGTTGAGTGCAATGGCAGAAGCCAGCCTGACTGCGAGACTGACAAGTCGAGCAGAGTCGAAAGACGGCCATAGTGATCCGGTGGTCCCGAGTGGAAGGGCCATCGCTCAACGGATAAAAGGTACGCCGGGGATAACAGGCTGATACTGCCCAAGAGTCCATATCGACGGCAGTGTTTGGCACCTCGATGTCGGCTCATCTCATCCTGG
This sequence comes from Ruegeria sp. HKCCD9138, assembly GCF_057220975.1. Taxonomy (NCBI): domain Bacteria; kingdom Pseudomonadati; phylum Pseudomonadota; class Alphaproteobacteria; order Rhodobacterales; family Roseobacteraceae; genus Ruegeria; species Ruegeria sp. HKCCD9138. The sequence continues at coordinate 5,374 of NZ_JBWVAZ010000023.1, forward strand.
GGCTGGAGCAGGTCCCAAGGGTACGGCTGTTCGCCGTTTAAAGAGGTACGTGAGCTGGGTTTAGAACGTCGTGAGACAGTTCGGTCCCTATCTGCCGTGGGTGTAGGAGACTTGAGAGGAGTTGCCCCTAGTACGAGAGGACCGGGGTGAACGATCCACTGGTGGACCAGTTGTCGTGCCAACGGCAGTGCTGGGTAGCTATGATCGGACAGGATAACCGCTGAAGGCATCTAAGCGGGAAGCCCCCCTCAAAACAAGGTCTCCCTGAGGGCCGTGGAAGACCACCACGTCAATAGGCCGGAGATGTAAGCGCAGTAATGCGTTCAGTTGACCGGTACTAATCGCCCGATAGGCTTGATTTGATCCAGTAATGGAAAGACAAATCACCAAAAGCATACACTGACCTTGAGTTGGACAATGACGTGACAATCCGCAAAGCGGATTGCACGGTGTTGATTGATGTGAAACCCCGTAAGGGGTGACATAACAACCGTGCGGCAACGCGCATTCGCTTCGCGAATACGCTGCCTGCCGCCCGTCGCTTTTTTGCTCCGCAAAAACAGCGACGTGGGGATTTTCCTCGGTTTGGTGGTCATAGCGCAAGTGAAACACCCGGTCCCATCCCGAACCCGGAAGTTAAGCACTGCCGCGCCAATGGTACTTGGGCTTAAGCCCCGGGAGAGTAGGTCACCGCCAAACCTAGAAAAATCCCAATACTTCTCTCTATCGATGAAAACAAAACACCTGGCGCGGGGTGGAGCAGTCCGGTAGCTCGTCAGGCTCATAACCTGAAGGTCAGAGGTTCAAATCCTCTCCCCGCAACCAA
>NZ_JBWVAZ010000024.1:0-5915 GCF_057220975.1 Ruegeria sp. HKCCD9138
CTCGTCAGGCTCATAACCTGAAGGTCAGAGGTTCAAATCCTCTCCCCGCAACCAAAAATACCTACATGATTACAGCGCACTAACGCCCCAAGGGGCGCTTTCTGCGTTCAGGGCTACTGCACAACTGGAAGCACTGTGGAAGCAAGCGATGCAGGAACCGGAGTGTGGCGGGGCAGCAACCTTTTCGGAAAAATGCGAATGACAAAGAAATGTTTGTCTTCTCATAATCTCTAGTTGTTTCATGCCAAGACAAGTTTTCTCGCGCCTGCTGCCGTTGAAAACCTGAAGTGACGGGCAGTTTAAATTTGATGGAGAGCGGATGCTCAGGCAAGTTGATGGTGACTTTGAGCACAAGAGAACGTGATGAGCAAAGATACGGCGAACAGCAATCCAATCTATGTCTTAATGACGTTGTTTGGTGAACAAGAGAAAAAGACCTTTGACACAAGAACCCATGATCTAAATCGCAGCGCGTGGAACGCTTGGGCATTTCAAGCTCTATCCAACGCAGAAATTAGGTACTTGGAGGCTAATTCTGAATTCAGTCTCTCTGATTTAGACACTTCGGAAGCATTTCTAAAAAAAATTCAGGACCAGCACAAAGCAGAAATGTTGAAGCGAAATGCTAGTAGCTTCGTTTACCCCGGCTTTCCCGACCCAAGAAGCGCTGAATTCTTTTCCGAAGCACGTCTGCCGGAGAAGAAAAGTCTCTTGGCTTTACAGGGGTTTCTTTTCCCGATGGTAGTCGGCGGTACTGATGGTTTACACCCTGGAATTGAGCACAACTGGAATTTTGAGCTCTTAGATTTTAGTAATGCTATCTTCCTAAAAGAGGTATCTTTTTGCCCTTGGAAGTTCCACGGGGAAGTGAATTTTTCGAACGCGAAGTTTCTTGGGAGTGTGCATCTAAAGCATACAGAATTCAGGAAGAAGGTAGATTTTTCACACGCAAATTTTCTTTCTCGTGTCAGTTTTTCGCAGGCGATTTTTCAAGAAAAAGCCAATTTCCGATGGGCAAAGTTTGGGTCGGAACTAAGTTTTAGTGGTGCAAGTTTTTGTGGGGGCGTCTGCTTTCAGGATGTTGAATTTTCTGATGCCATTTACATCGATCCGCTTTGCGAAATTCATACAGTTGGTGATTTTAGCAACTGTCATTTCGGGAACCATGCAGCATTCTCTTCTGAGCACTTTGAAGTTGTCAAATTTGACGGTGCGAAGTTTGAAGGGTCGGCAAGTTTCGAATTTGCAAATTTTTTGCAGAAGGTCAGTTTTCAGTCAGTATTGTTTAAATCTGCAACAAAGTTCTCGGAGTGCACTTTTTCCGACCATGTCGACCTCAGCAATGCCGTTTTCAACGAGCCTGTGGACTTAAGTGGCAAACGATTTGCATCTGGTTTTAGGTGCGAAGGAACGACTTTTGGTAAGTCAGTTAACTTTCAGGACACAGAATTTGATGGTCCCGTGAGCTTTCGGTCCACGGAGTTTAGAAGTACGACACGTTTTAATCGAGCCGCTTTTGGGTTGGAAGATTCAAAGGTCTGTTGTGAAGTTGATTTTTCAGATAGCTACTTCCTGCGACCGGTCAGCTTTCGAATGACAAAATTTGTCGACAAATATCCGATTCTTGCCGGTTCTGTGCTCCATGATAAAAGTGTTGTCTCAACAAACGAGATATGCTGGCCAATTTCAGTAGATGAAGAAGACTTAGTTAACGCGAAAAAATCTTGTTCCACTCTTCGCCATTTGCTGAATAAGCAAGGTTCTCCGGAGGATGAGCATTTTTTCTTCCGGAAAGAGATGGAGTTATCAAGTCGAATTGGGTCACTCTACCACCGCTTACCATATTACCTATTTGGACTCTTCTCTGATTTCGGTAATTCAATCTCCAAGCCGTTTTGGTGGCTGGCCGCTGTTTGGTTTTTTGGTGGTGTGAGTATTTGGGCCTGTTCGTCACATTGCCTAGACTTTTTGCGCGGATGTACAGGCGGTCAAATCATTGGTGCCCCATGGATGCTGAGTTTCTCAAATATTTTCCCACTGTTTGGCTTCAAAAGATTGTACTTTGGATCGGCATACCTGTTGAATTTGTCCGCGGGAGTTAAAATAATTTCAGGTTTTCAGACTGTGCTCAGCCTGCCATTTCTATTTTTGCTGGGCCTCGGGATAAGGCAGAGGTTCAGGCTGAGGTAAAGTTACAAGTGATTGCGACGAGGATTGACGGAGCAACGTTAAACTCACTCCAGTACATATTTGGTGCCAGCCCTTGATAGACGTTCAGCTATTGATTTTGGGTGATTTTTGACCTGTCGTGCTAGTGCCTCAACATGTCTATCCATGAACTCAAAAAAGTCGTCAGCCGGTACTTTGGATATCGCGGCGCGGGTGACAAATAGGCCGGCAAGTTGCGCGTCCAGCTCCCGCATCTTTGCGGCCCGGTTGGCTTGGGTCACGTCGCTTGGGAGAACGCCTGCACAGTTCTGCAAAAGGTCGTTGCCAACTACTCCCTCAAACTGCCGCCAAAGCTCATGTGTGGGCCAGCGAGCACGGTTTCTGTCAGCAGTTGGCAGGCAGTAGCGAATGCGGCCGAGCGCGTCTGTGAAGGCGTCTCCGATGATGTCGTGAACGTCCTGCCAGTTGCGCATCTCGAAGCGGTTACGCAACTGCTTGGAGCCTAGACGCATCTCAAAGCGCCAGACCTGACTTGTGGCCCGGTCGGTCAGGTCAAGGGGCGGTTTGCCCACTGCCTCTAGCGCCGCGTTCCAAATGGTTAGCCAGCCCATCTTTTTTTGCTGGATAATCTCAGCCCGCTTGTCATAGATCGCCAATTGCCTGTTGGCGACGGCACCGGCGCGCAAGCCAACCACACGCGCGCCGCTGGAAAACGTCGCTGTTTCATCAACACCTGTATATTCCGTGACCTTGGTGCCGGGTGGAACAACCAAGGCTTCGCGGTCGGGTTCAAACCATGGGGCCAGCAAGTCCACGGCGAAGTCAGCCCGCGCGACCCGCAATTGCGTTTCTACGTACTTGATCCCGAATGCCTCCATACACTCACGAAAGTGTTGCTCAGTCCCTTCAAGACCGCCTGTGGCGAGGCCAAAGGCGCGGAAGTCGACGGTTATGCCGGGATTGTTGGGAATACGGTCGTTAGGGTCTTGGAACAGCCATACAGCCCCATGTTCACCTGTGTGAGCGGTGAAACCGCGTGCACCTTTGCTGGTCACGCTGAGAGAAACTGAGCCGAATTTGAGGACGCAATCGCCAAAGGTCTCTTTGGCTTGTTGCTTGGCCGATGCTAGTTCTTCTCGAAAGTCTTCCGGGATATCGGCCTGAACAGTGAATTTAAGCCCGTCGAAGCCAGAATGCAGGATGGTTGCTTCCATTTACGCTGACCTTCGCTTTCGTATTCGTGGAGGGGGGTGTTACAAGACCCCCCTCTAGGGCAGCATGCCCTGCCGCTGTGATGTTTGGCGATGTTGGGGAAAAGACTGCGGGGGCTTACGCCCCCTGAGTGCCTCCGGCGGGGCAGCATTTGTTTTGGGGCCGGAGCGAAGCCGCTCCGGCGCTGCCATTACCGGGCATTGATTTGACGGCCAATCCAGATTTCGGCGCGCTCCGCGCATTTGGCAATATTGAGCAGGTCCGAGTGGTGGAAGCTGGTCGAATTGCGCCATTCGCCGGTATCGGTCTTGTAGGAACGGGACATATCGACTGAGTAAAAGCCGTCATTGTCCCAGATGGTTGCGTTGATCAGACCAATTTTGAATTTCTGTGCAGGCTGGTTTGTCATGGTTCAGTGTCTTTCTGTTGATGTTTGAAGAAAGGGGCGCAGGACCGTTTCGCCCGCGCCCCTACAGAGCCATTCCGGCCCCAAAATCCCGCACGGCGCTGCCAACCCCGCGCGGGCAAAACTCAGACTTGCGAGGTGTTACGGCGGCGGCGACCTTCAGCCCAAATGCGCAGATCGCGGCGGCGGTAGCGCACCGACCGGCCCGGTTTGTAAAAGGAAGGACCAAAGCCAGTCACGCGCCATTTCTGCATGGTGCGCACGCTTTGGCAGAGATAGTCTGCCGCTTCGGTCTCGGTAATAAAACCATCCCAATAATCTGATGTGGGGATGATCTGTTCGATGGCGATTGCCTGCTGTTGCATGTTGCTCGTCCTTTCAGCGGAAGTTGCTATGGGGCGAACATAGGAGCGATCACCTTTTCTTTTCGAGCGAAACCACTGGCAAAGCTAGGGGGAGATTTCTTCCCCAGCTTTGCCAGTAGGCTTTCGTTTTTCTTTCTTTAGGTTTTTCATCCCGTTCATAATGCGAGAGACGGAATAATTTGGCTCAATCATCTCGAACGCGGCAACGCAGAAACGACCAGCATAAGTAATAGGTTCTCCGGTGCTGTCGACGTCACGGGAAAACGGACGGTCGCTCAACTTAAACCAAAGCTGTTCGATGTTGAGTAGCCAAAGGCGCAGACCATAATCAGGGATTTTCTTTGAGGGACGCTTTCCAAGGTTTTGCTGGCCGTTGGATGCGGCAACCTCAAGACCGCCGATGATAGCCTTTAGAGCAGGAATATCTAACGTAACTCCCATGAGGTCATCGGAAAAACTTCTTAGCGACAGAAAAAGCGACGGATGTTCTGGGGCAGCTTCGCCTTGCGTGATCATCCTCGCGTTGTCAGCATCCATGCCTATTTCGAGTGCGAGTTGGGCGTCCCAACCTATATTTTCCAAGCTGTTTAGGAGCCGTGCTGCCTGTTTTTGGATTTTGTTAAGATCGGCGGATACTACTTTGTAGGAGGGGAGATTCTGATAACGCGCGTTTTCCCACCTATAAACCGCTGCGAAGTCTTCCAAGTCTTTGTGAAACTTGCTCATGTCTTCCGGAAAGAGTCCGCCAATCTCGCACAACCGCGCCAAGTCTTCTTCTGAGTACGTTTCTTCGTAGTATCGGGAATTAACCATATTCTTGGGCCAAATTCTGTATGTTGCGCTTGCCGGTTACGACCTTGTTTTCCGAAGTTGGCCGGTGGATACGCCATCGCATCGAAACAATAAATGCGTCGTCTTCTCTCGGCTGGGTATACCCGGGGTGGCGCCACAGACGATCACCCGACCTGCGCACGGCCCTGCGCTAGCCCTTTGGTTTGTTTAGTTACGAGTGATCCGAGACGTCAGCTATCACTAGTGAGAACGACCGCTATGCGGACATTGCTGCCGTTCCGAGAGGTATCTGTGTTATTAGGGAACCACGGTAAGGATGGGAGGCGAAATTTGACTTGCCTCAACTTGGTCCAGTAGCGCTGTGGCTTCGTCGCGAAGCCAAAGCAGTCTATCGTCTTCAAGACAAATGTCGGCGACTTCCTCAATAGTTATCTCGCAAATTGGGACGGGATCGGTCAGGTCGGCGATCAAATCTCTAACCTGTTTTTCGGAAAGGTCGCCCTTGCCATACCGCATCATGACAAAACCTGCTGACAAGTAATGTGCCCATTGGGGAAGAAGTATTTGGGCATCAAGTAAGGCCTTATGGAATATTTCTTCGATCTTGCCCGAGCGCTCAACTACAACGAAGTCCATGAGCCACGAGACAGGGTCCGTGGACCGCATCAACACCTTAGTCGCCCAGTTCGAAAAATCTTTCTCTGACCAATAACCGCTATCATTTATCGCATGCAGAACGCAGAGAAGGTCTGCGTTTGTCGAGATAGTTCGGGCGGTTTCTGTTGTCATGAAACTCATCCTAATGCGAGAGCAAACGGTCTTGAAGTAGCAATGGAGTACCAGTTGGGCTCAAAGCTGTCATCCGCATTGTTTGGTCGCTCATCAGGTCTTCCAACGTCGACTGTGCGGACTTAACCGGACATCTATCCTCAATGAATGTCGTTCTGGTGTGCAGGAACTCTTGGCACATC
>NZ_JBWVAZ010000025.1:0-4491 GCF_057220975.1 Ruegeria sp. HKCCD9138
CCGATGACCGATATTAAGCGCACGCCTCTTTACGCTTTGCATGTTGAGTTGGGTGGCAAGATGGTTGATTTTGCGGGATGGGAGATGCCTGTTCAGTATCCTTTGGGGATCATGGGCGAGCACAAGCAGTGCCGCGAGAAGGCGGCTCTGTTTGATGTGAGCCATATGGGTCAGGTGATCCTGCGGGGCGAGAATGTGGGGGAGAAGCTGGAAGCGCTTTGCCCGCAGGCTTATGCGACCCTGAAGGAAGGCAAGGCGCGGTACGGGTTCTTTACCAACGCGGACGGCGGGATCATGGATGACCTGATCGTGTCGAATGCGGGCGATCACTACTTCGTGGTGGTGAACGCGGCGCTGCGGCATCAGGACATTCCGCATATGCAGGCCAATCTGGACGGGGTCGAAGTGACCGAGATCTTCGACCGCGCGCTGGTCGCGGTCCAGGGCCCCAAGGCCGAGGATGTGGTGGGCGCGCTCTGCCCGGCCGCCCGCGATCTGACCTTCATGGAAACCACCCTGGCGGACATCAACGGTGTCGAATGCCGTATCTCGCGGCTGGGCTATACCGGCGAGGACGGGTACGAGATCTCGATCCCCGAGGACAGGGCCATCGAGATCACCCGCGCCTTCCTGGCGCATGAGGATTGCGAACCGGCGGGTCTGGGCGCGCGCGACAGCCTGCGGCTGGAGGCGGGGCTGTGCCTCTATGGCAATGACATCGACCAGAGCACCTCGCCGATCGAGGCATCCCTTGGCTGGGCGATCCAGAAGCGGCGCAAGGAAGAGGGTGGCTTTCCGGGCGCGGCGCGCGTGCAACGCGAACTGGCCGAAGGCCCCGCGCGCAAGCTGGTGGGCATCAAACCGACAGGCCGCGCCCCCGCGCGTCAGGGCGTGGAAGTGCAATGCCTCGAAGGCAACACCATCGGTCAGATCACCTCGGGCAGCTTTGGCCCGACGGTCGGCGGGCCGGTGGCGATGGGCTATGTGAACAAGGGTCATGGCGAGCCGGGCGAGCAGGTCAACCTGATCATCCGGGGCAAGGCGCAACCGGCGCAGATCGTGGCGCTGCCCTTCGTCAAACAGAATTACAAGCGTTGAAGTCAGGAGAGAGACAACATGGCAACCTATTATTCCGAAGAGCATGAATGGCTGGCTGTCGAAGGGGACACGGCCACGCTGGGCATCACCGCGCATGCGGCCGAGCAGCTGGGCGAGGTGGTCTTCGTCGAGCAGCAGGAAGCGGGCGACGAGTTCGAAAAGGGCGGTGAGATCGGGGTGATCGAATCCGTCAAGGCGGCCTCGGAACTGTACGCGCCGGTTGATGGCGAGATTACGGAAGTGAACGAGGCGCTGGCCGACAACCCCGGCGCGCTGAACGAAGACCCGGAAGGTGAGGCCTGGATCTACAAGGTCAAGATTGCGGACGCATCGCAGCTGGAAGATCTGATGGATGAGGCCGGCTACAAGGCCTTCATCGGCTAAACCCATCTCGGAGCCTCGTCCTTGGGGCTCCCCGCTTCATCTTTTTCCAAATACTCCCGCCGGAGGCTCCTGCCAGAGCGGCCGGGCGAGACATTCCTTGAGGAGCGCACACATGGCCTTCAAACTGACCGACTACGAAGCCTATGACTTCGCCAATCGCCGCCACATCGGCCCGTCGCCCACCGAGATGCGCGACATGCTCAAGGTGATCGGCTTCAGGACGCTGGACCAGCTGATCGACGCCACCGTCCCGCCCGCGATCCGCCAGACCGAACCGCTGGACTGGGGTCCGGCGATGACGGAACGCGATGCGCTCTTTCACATGAAAGAGGTGGCGAGCAAGAACAAGGTTCTGACCTCGCTGATCGGTCAGGGCTATTACGGCACCACCACACCGGCGCCGATCCTGCGCAACATCCTGGAAAACCCGGCCTGGTACACCGCCTACACGCCTTATCAGCCCGAGATCAGCCAGGGCCGGCTCGAGGCGCTGCTGAACTTCCAGACCATGGTCAGCGACCTGACCGGTCTGGACGTGGCCAACGCCTCGCTGCTGGACGAAGCCACCGCAGCCGCCGAAGCCATGGCGATGGCCAAGCGCGGCGGCCGCTCCAAGGCCAACAACGCGGCCTTCTTCGTCGACAAGAACTGCCACCCGCAGACCATCGCGGTCATCAAAACCCGCGCCGAGCCTCTGGGCATCGACGTGCAGGTTGCCGATCCGGACCAGCTGGACGCGGGCGCGGTCTTTGGCGCCATCTTCCAGTATCCGGGCACCCATGGTCATGTGCGCGACTTCACATCGGAAATCGCCGCGCTGCACGAACACAAGGCAATCGCCATCGTCGCCGCCGACATCCTGTCGCTGGCACTGCTGAAGTCACCGGGTGAGATGGGCGCGGATATTGCCATCGGGTCGACCCAGCGCTTTGGCGTGCCGATGGGTTATGGTGGCCCGCACGCCGCTTACATGGCGACCACCGACAAGCTGAAGCGGGCGATGCCGGGCCGGATCATCGGTGTGTCGATCGACAGCCGTGGCAACAAGGCCTACCGGCTGGCGCTGCAGACGCGTGAGCAGCATATCCGCCGCGAGAAGGCGAACTCGAACGTCTGCACCGCGCAGGCGCTGCTGGCGGTGATTGCCTCGATGTATGCCGTGTATCACGGCCCCGATGGCATCAAGGCCATCGCGCAATCGGTGCACCGCAAGACCTCGCGCATGGCCGCCGGTCTGGAAGAGGCGGGCTTTGCGGTCGAGCCGGAAGTGTTCTTCGACACCATCACCGTCGAGGTCGGCCACCTGCAGAAAACCGTGATGGAGGCCGCCGTGGCCCGTGGCGTCAACCTGCGCAAGGTGGGCGACACCAAAGTGGGCATCAGCCTGGACGAACAGACCCGGCCCGAGACCATCGAGGCGGTCTGGGGTGCCTTCGGCATCGACCGCAAGGATGACAGCTCGAACAAGGTCTATCGCCTGCCCGATTACGCGCTGCGCGAAAGCGCCTATCTGACCCACGAGATCTTCCACAAGAACCGGGCCGAGGCCGAGATCACCCGCTATATGCGCCGTCTGGCCGACCGCGACCTGGCGCTGGACCGGGCGATGATCCCGCTGGGCTCGTGCACCATGAAGCTGAACGCCACGATCGAGATGATCCCGGTCACCTGGCCCGAGTTCGGCAACCTGCACCCGTTCTGCCCGGAAGATCAGGCGCAGGGTTATCTTGAGATGATTGCCGATCTGAACGACAAACTGTGCCGGATCACCGGCTATGACGCGATCTCCCAACAGCCCAACTCGGGCGCGCAGGGCGAATATGCCGGCCTGCTGACCATCCGCAACTATCACGCCGCGCGCGGCGAGGGGCAGCGCAACGTCTGCCTGATCCCGACCTCGGCGCATGGCACCAACCCCGCCTCGGCGCAGATGGTGGGCTATCAGGTCGTGCCGGTGAAATCGGATGAGAACGGCAATATCGATGTGGCCGATTTCCGCGAGAAGGCCGAGAAGCACAGCGATCATCTGGCCGCCTGCATGATCACCTACCCCTCGACCCACGGCGTGTTCGAGGAAACCGTGCAGGAGGTCTGCCAGATCACCCATGATCATGGCGGCCAGGTCTATATCGACGGCGCGAACATGAACGCCATGGTCGGTCTGGCCCAGCCGGGCAAGATCGGCGGCGATGTCAGCCACCTGAACCTGCACAAGACCTTCTGCATCCCCCATGGCGGTGGCGGCCCCGGCATGGGTCCGATCGGCGTCAAGGCGCATCTGGAACCCTATCTGCCCGGCCACCCCGAGCTGAACCAGGCCATCGGCCCGGTCTCGGCCGCCCCCTTCGGGTCTCCGTCCATCCTGCCGGTCAGCTGGGCCTATGTGCTGCTGATGGGCGGCGCGGGCCTGACCCAGGCGACCAAGGTGGCAATCCTGAACGCCAACTACATCGCCGCGCGCCTGAAGGATGCCTATCCGATCCTCTACACCTCTGAGTCGGGCCGGGTGGCGCATGAATGCATCCTCGACACCCGCCCGCTGGCCGACGAGGGCAATGTGAGCGTCGACGATGTGGCCAAGCGTCTGGTCGATTCAGGCTTCCACGCGCCCACCATGTCCTGGCCGGTGGCCGGCACCCTGATGGTCGAGCCGACCGAATCCGAACCCAAGGACGAGCTGGACCGCTTCTGCGACGCCATGCTGTCGATCCGCTCGGAAGCGCAGGACATCATCGACGGCAGGATCGACGCCGAGAACAACCCGCTGAAAAACGCCCCCCACACGGTGCGCGATCTGGTGGGCAGCTGGGACCGCCCCTACACCCGCGAACAGGCCTGCTTCCCGCCGGGCTCGATGGGCGTCGACAAATACTGGTCCCCCGTCAACCGCGTCGACAACGCCTACGGCGACCGAAACCTCGTCTGCACCTGCCCGCCAATGTCGGAATACGAAGACGCCGCAGAATAAAACAACACAATCAATATACCCCGCCGGTAAAACGGCGGGGT
>NZ_JBWVAZ010000026.1:0-4007 GCF_057220975.1 Ruegeria sp. HKCCD9138
TACAGGCCGACGATGCACTAACAATCAATTTGGACCAGTCAGATGAGGCTGCTCACGCGCATGTTGCGGGCACTCAACATCAAAGCAGCTCCGGTTGCCGAACCGTTGCTGACCGCTGCGGAAATCATCGCAATTGGCGAAACAACGGCCGTCCGGTCGCGAAGTTTTCTGCGCCGCACCTCAAAATGGCATCGTCACCTGAGGGACGATAACGGGCACCGGCTATGGGAGGTGGCCGTCATGTGCCACCTGCGCGAGGGTTTTCGATCCGGCGACGTCTGGCTTGCCCATTCCCGACGTTATGGCGATCTCAAGGAAGCGCTTGTCCCCGCCGAGATCGCCCGGTCCACACCGAGACTGACCATGCCGTTTGAACCGGAAGCCTGGCTGGTAGATCGGAAGGCCCGTTTAGCCAATGGTTTGCAGAGACTTGCCCGTGCCGCCAGAGCTGGCGCGATTCCGGGAGGACTTATCGAAAACGGTAATCTCAAACTCGACCGGCTGACCGCTGCCGTCCCAGAAGAGGCCGACGCCATGGTACTCGACCTTTATCGACGACTACCGGAAACTAGGATCACCGATCTCCTGCTCGAGGTGGATGACGAGGTTGGCTTTACTGAGGCATTCACTCATCTGCGCACCGGCGTACCCTGCAAGGACAGGATAGGTATGTTGAATGTGTTGCTTGCTGAAGGGTTGAATATTGGTCTCAGCAAAATGGCAGGTGCCACAAACACCCACGATTATTTCTAGCTCTCCCGCTTGTCACGGTGGCACATTGAAAGCGAGGCAATGGCCCGCGCCCTGGCCGTGGTGATTGAGGGGCAATCTTCGTTGCCGATGGCTCAGTTCTGGGGCGCCGGGCAGGCCGCATCGAGCGACGGCCAGTTCTTCCCTACTTCACGTCAAGGCGAGGCAATGAATCTCGTTAATGCCAAATACGGCCACGAACCTGGGCTGAAGGCCTACACTCATGTCTTCGATCAGTTCGGTCCCTTCGCCACCCAAACCATCCCGGCCACGGTGAACGAAGCACCCTACATTCTGGATGGTTTGTTGATGACTGGTGCGGGTCAAAAAGTCCGGGAACAGTACGCTGATACAGGTGGCTTCACCGACCATGTCTTCGCGGTCACCGCTCTGCTGGGCTTCCAGTTCATTCCCTGCATCCGAGACCTGCCGTCCAAGCGCCTTTATCTCTTCGACCCCACATCCTGTCCGAAGGAACTGAAAGGCTTGATTGGGGGTAAGATCAGGGAGCCTGTCATCGCCGCGAACTGGCCGGATATCCTGCGCAGCGCCGCAACCATGGTGGCAGGGGCCATGCCTCCAAGCCAATTGTTGCGGAAATTTTCTGCCTATCCCCGCCAGCATGAGCTTGCGGTGGCGTTGAGAGAAATCGGACGAGTCGAACGGACACTATTCATCATCGACTGGTTGCTTGACGCCGACATGCAGCGCCGGGCGCAGATCGGCCTCAACAAAGGGGAGGCACACCACGCTTTGAAGAACGCGCTCCGCATCGGGCGGCAGGGCGAAATCCGTGACCGAACTTCAGAAGGACAGCACTATCGCATGGCTGGCCTGAACCTGCTCGCCGCGATTGTCATCTACTGGAACACCAAACACCTTGGAAACGCTGTCGCCGAGCGCCGCAGCGAAGGATTGGACTGCTCGCCCAACCTGCTGGCGCATATCTCGCCACTTGGATGGGCCCACATACTCCTGACAGGTGAATACAGGTGGCCCAAAAGGTGATCAGACGGTCTTAACGTAGGATCCTGCCCTCTCCGGCATCAGACCCCAACTACGCTTTGCTAAGGATCAGCACCACTGTGATCGGCTTATGGATGATATCGCCGAGTACCTGCGGCTTGGCCAAACCTGGTATGCAATGAAATCGGCGTTTGGCCCAGCTATTCGCTTCATTGTTCTCGGATACATTTTTCAACGTGCTGAGAACATACAGTCTCCAGGGGCTTACCTGATTTCATTACTGGCTAAAATCGAAAAGGGGGAACTATCTCCAAAGGCAATGCTGTCAAGTACCTCCAATGCTACGTAAATTTGGGGAAACTGGATGAGATTTACCGTTTTCAGATTACACGTCCAATCGATGATCGGACCGAAGAGTTTGAAAAAAGTGAGCAATAGGATTGACCTCTATAAATCATGTAACGATAAATAGTGAGTTATAGAAAGGAGGCTTATACCTCACGATGTGGAACTGGCAGAACCCTGATTGGCCGACTTTTCGTTACGATGCCACAAGACTCGAACCATACGAGCAACAGTTCCTGTTGTCTTCAGGGGAAGTTCTTGGAGCGGTTCATCATGTGAACACATCGGATCGAGATCAATTGCGTATCGACCTGCTAAGCGAAGAAGCGATGAAGACCAGCGCGATCGAAGGTGAGATGCTGGATCGTCTCAGCGTGCAATCTTCCTTGCGTCGGCATCTTGGACTGACTCCCGACAGCTATCCATCCAAACCGCGCGAGCAGGGCGTTTCTGAAATGATGGTGGATGTTTATTCCAATTATTCGGAACCACTGTCACACGACACCCTGTTTCGGTGGCATGACATGCTTCTGTCCCATGACAGGCGTCTGGAAACGATTGGATCATACCGGAGCCATGAGGATGCGATGCAAATCGTCTCAGGTAGGCTAGACCGTCCAACGGTTCATTTCGAAGCGCCACCTTCACGTCAGGTTCCGGCTGAAATGGACCAGTTCGTGACCTGGTTCAACCGGACCGCACCGGATGGTCCCGAACCATTGCGCGCACTGATCCGAGCGGGATTGAGCCATCTGTATTTCGAGAGCATTCACCCCTTTGAAGACGGCAATGGCCGGTTGGGCAGGGCGCTGGCTGAAAAGTCCCTGGCACAAAACATTGGTCAGCCCAGCCTGATTGCTCTTGCTTTCACGATCGAGCGAGAGCGGAAGACATATTATGATCAGCTCGAACGTCATCAAAAGACGCTAGACGTCACAGCTTGGCTCGTTTGGTTTGCCGAGACCGTCCTTACAGCGCAGCAGGTGACGCTTGAGCGCGTCGGCTTCTTCATATCAAAGGCGCATTTCTATGACCGGCATCGCGATCAGTTCAACGCCCGCCAAGGCAAGGTAATCGCCCGGCTATTCAAGGCTGGGCCGGTTGGGTTCAAAGGCGGATTGAGCGCCGAGAACTATATCTCGATCACCGGAACGTCCCGCGCCACAGCGACGCGGGATCTCCAGGATCTGGTCGAGAAGGGCGCTCTGACCCGAACGGGTGAACTTCGATACACGCGATATTGGTTAAAGCTGGATCGGAACGGGTAGGGGGCTGAAATACGGCACGAACGGCCTATTTCGTTGAAAAACTCTTGCTTGATCGTGAGGTAAGTCGCTGATTCAATTCTCCCCGAGGATGGGAGGACTGAGCGATGATGGGGCCGAAACAGGAAGCGCAGGCGGCGTTGTTCTACGAATTCTCTCTTGAGGATCATGTTCCCCAAGACCACTTGCTGCGCTCGATTGATCGCTTTGTTGATCTTAGCAGCATTCGAGCGCACCTTGCGGATTTTTACAGTCACACGGGTCGTCCATCGGTCGATCCCGAACTGCTGATCCGGATGCTGCTGGTCGGCTATTGCTTCAGCATCCGCTCTGAGCGACGGCTGTGCGAAGAGGTGCACCTAAACCTCGCCTACCGTTGGTTCTGCCGTCTCGATCTGACCGACCGTATCCCGGATCATTCGACCTTCTCCAAGAACCGGCATGGACGCTTCCGCGAGAGTGAGCTGCTGCGTCATCTGTTCGAGATGACGGTTGCGCGGTGCATCAAAGAGGGTCTGGTCAGCGGCCAGCGCATGGCAATCGACGCCAGTCTGATCGAAGCCGATGCAAACAAACAAAACTCAACGCCAAAGGAAGAATGGGGTGCATCAACCATCGATCCAGAAGATGCGCCCCGCGCGGTCCGCGCGTATCTCAACACGCTGGATGAGGCTGCTTTCG
>NZ_JBWVAZ010000027.1:0-2192 GCF_057220975.1 Ruegeria sp. HKCCD9138
GCGCGTGGCGGTCGAACCGGTGGCCGCTCGAGACCGGCAGAAACGGCGCCAGCCCAGCAGCAGCAGTAGGTTGCGTCGCAACGACGTTCTACAACTCTCTCCAAGTCAACTGAGAGTCGCCCTTGATCTCAATCAAGGGCGAACGCCAGCCAATTCATCATACTCTGAACGCTATTCAGGCCGATTTATGGGAGGATCGGAATGACAGTGCTTATCGCCTTCGCTACCGTTCAAGGCCAGTCAGCCAAAATCGCGCGTTTTATCAGCAATATCGCGAAGGAAGCCGGATGCAATATGAGGCTGATCAATACCGACGAATTGTCCGGTCCAGCGCCCTTGGAAGATGTCGACCGCATTATTCTTGTAGCTCCTGTTCACGAGCGTCGGCACCCTGAAGCCTTCGAAGCGTTTATCACGTCCAACAAGGACGAGTTGTTGAAACGAAGATCTCTCGTGCTTTCGGTTGGTCTGAAAGCAGCGTTTGCCTCAGGTCGCGAAGAAGCCCAAGACTATCTCAACGAAATGCTGATGCGAACAGAATTTGAACCCGACGCGACCGCGCTGGTCGCGGGCGCGGTGAGACCCGAAAACTATGGGTACTTTGAAAGGGAAATCGTGCGGCACGTCGTCTTGCTGGGTCGGAAAATCGATCCACGAGATGGGGCACAGGAATTTACTGATTGGGACGAACTAACGTCAATCGTGACAGGGTTCCTTGACGGAAACGGTCAGGCAAACCAGCATCAACCTCCGGTTAGCACTTTAGAATAACTGACGACCCCGGCATTCACCAACAAGCGTTGCAGGCTTTGGTGCCAGACCAAATAGCAGTTGCCGGACGCTTTTCTTACTTCGGCAGCATGAAGAACTCTTCCAGAACAATCTTGCCATCTGCCACCGAATACAGGGCTATCTCGCGCAGGGTCATCCGCTCACCCGTAGCCTTCTGAGTGACCTCAGCCCTGAACCGCACTCCAAAGCGGTTGGGCGGGTGGACGTACGGGCCATCTATGTCGAGTTCTTGTATTTCATACGCTGCCGACCAATCCTCTCTTTTGCCCTTGATGGCTTCTCGGCCCTTTGTTACGCGAAATTGTCGAACCGGAGGCACCACGGCCTCAATCGACTGCGCGTTTTCGGCATACATTTCATCAACACTCACGAGCCCCCTGCGATCGCGCAGTGCCTGAACGAAGCTTCTTCCGATTTCAACCAAGTCTTCCATGTTCCTCTACTCGCTTTCACAACAATTGTTACACTTCTAACTTTCGCCATTTTTCAGAATTGGCTGTTTAATCCGATGGTTCGGAGAGATCTCTTCGATCGGTCAGAAACTTCGCAACAAAACCGTGTCTATGCTCCTGCGCCCCTTGCCATACATGGGATGTGTCGTAAGTGCTAAAAGCCAATCATCAGGTTTTGCTCATTTGTCTTCAACCTCTCTTGGTCGACCGTCTGCATCCAGCGCAACGAACACAAAATCGGCGTCTGTCACCTTCATGGATGTTTCCTTAAAGCGGGCGCGCGCCCAAACATCGACATGAATGCGCATAGATGTGCGACCGATGCTCAATAGCGTCGCATATAGTGTGACTTCGTCACCGACCTTTACCGGTCGCAAAAACTGCATTGCCTCGACGGCAACCGTGGCGCCTCGTCCCTGAGACACTCTGCCCGCCATATTTCCAGCTGCGAGGTCCATTTGTGACATCAACCAGCCCCCAAAAATGTCCCCGGAAGGGTTTGTGTCCGCCGGCATCGCGATGGTGCGGATGACCAGTACACCTTCTTCCTGCTGGCGCCCGTGTTTTCCACGCTTTTGGGCTCGATCCAAAGCACTTTCAATCTCATCTGGCATATTTGGTGTCGCTCCAATTATTTATGTTACGCCTCAATCACTAAGAAACTTGCCTCACACGCAATGCCCCACGCCTTTGCGGAGCGTCTCGGGTTAGAAAGAAGCCTCTCGTATGACCAACGTATGAACTTCAGTCCAACAAGGCGACTTTAGGTCGTGTCGAAAACAGTGTTCGACAACCACAGTCTGCATCAAACTGAATACTGTTATCCCGCAAATACAATTGCCTGTTGAACACCAGACGTCGTTCAAATTCATCCCCCCCTACACTGCTGCGGCCCAGAAGCGGTATCTGCCCTGTCCGGTGATTTCGCGGGCCAGGCCGCGTTGGGTG
>NZ_JBWVAZ010000028.1:0-1271 GCF_057220975.1 Ruegeria sp. HKCCD9138
TGAGCACGATCATCGACATACACGCACGCGAGATATTGGACAGCCGGGGCAATCCGACGGTTGAGGTGGACGTGATCCTTGAGGACGGCACGATGGGCCGTGCGGCGGTGCCGTCCGGGGCCTCGACCGGGGCTTATGAGGCGGTGGAAAAGCGTGACGGCGACAAGGCGCGCTATCTGGGCAAGGGCGTGCTGGAGGCCGTGGCCGCCGTAAACGGTGAGATCGCCGAGGAGCTGGTCGGTTTCGACGCGACCGAACAGGTGGCCATCGACCAGGCGATGATCGAACTGGACGGGACCGAGAACAAGGGGCGTCTGGGCGCCAACGCCATTCTGGGCGTCTCGCTGGCCACCGCCAAGGCGGCGGCGGATTTCACCACGCAGCCTCTGTACCGCTACGTGGGTGGAACTTCGGCGCGCGTGTTGCCGGTGCCGATGATGAACATCATCAACGGGGGCGAACACGCCGACAACCCGATCGACATCCAGGAATTCATGATCATGCCGGTCTCGGCCAGCAATATCCGCGAAGCCGTGCGCATGGGTTCCGAAGTGTTCCACACGCTGAAGAAAGAGCTTTCGGCGGCAGGTCTGGCCACCGGCGTGGGCGACGAGGGCGGTTTCGCCCCCAACATCGCCAGCACCCGCGAGGCGCTGGATTTCATCCTGAAATCCATCGAAAAGGCAGGCTACAAGCCGGGAGACGAGATCCACCTGGCGCTCGATTGTGCGGCGACCGAGTATTACAAGGACGGCAAATACGTCCTGTCGGGTGAAGGCAAGAGCCTGACATCCGAGGAAAACGCCGATTACCTGGCGGCGCTGGTCAATGACTACCCGATCATCTCGATCGAGGACGGCATGTCCGAGGATGACTGGGACGGCTGGAAGGCCCTGACCGACGCCATCGGCGACAAGGTGCAGCTGGTGGGCGACGACCTGTTCGTGACCAACCCGGCGCGTCTGACCGAAGGGATCGAGCGTGGCTGTGCCAACTCGATGTTGGTCAAGGTGAACCAGATCGGCTCGCTGACCGAGACCCTGCGCGCCGTCGATATGGCGCACCGTGCGCGCTATACCAACGTGATGTCGCACCGCTCGGGCGAGACCGAGGACGCCACCATTGCGGATCTGGCTGTGGCGACCAATTGCGGCCAGATCAAAACCGGCTCGCTGGCGCGCTCGGACCGGTTGGCCAAGTACAACCAGCTGATCCGCATCGAAGAAAGCCTCGGTGAGGTTGCGGAATACGCAGGCAAGGCGATCCTTCGC
>NZ_JBWVAZ010000029.1:0-1219 GCF_057220975.1 Ruegeria sp. HKCCD9138
TGAGCAGCCTCATCTGACTGGTCCAAATTGATTGTTAGTGCATCGTCGGCCTGTAATCCATTGGGATCATGGTTTCAGGTGCTGGCGGGCGATAGCCCAGTGCACTGTGGGGCCGCTTTGTGTTGTAGTGTCTCCTCCATTGTTCGATCAGGATTTGTGCTTCGCGTAGGCTGTAGAAGACTTCACCGTTGAGTAGCTCATCCCTGAACCTTCCATTGAAACTTTCACAGTATCCGTTCTCCCACGGGCTCCCAGGTTCAATGTAAGCCGTCTGGGCGCCAACTGCGGCAATCCAGTCTCGGACGGCCTGGGCGATAAATTCTGGCCCATTGTCTGATCGTATGAAGCGGGGTGCACCCCGCAGTATGAACAGATCCGTCAGGGCATCGATCACATCGACCGAGTTCAGCTTGCGCTTCACTCTGATCGCCAGGCACTCTCGACTGTGCTCATCAAGGATGTTCAGCGTCCGAAAAGCTTTGCCATCATCGGTTCGACAATGAACGAAGTCATAGCTCCATACATGATTGCGATACTCCGGCCTCAGCCGAACACACGAGCCATCGTTCAGCCAGAGCCGTCCTTTCTTTGGTTGTTTCACTGGCACTTTCAGCCCCTCTCGTCGCCAAAGCCGTTCAATCCGCCCATCGCTGACAGACCATCCAGCCTCTCTCAGCAGTACAGCGATCCTGCGATAGCCATATCGGCCGTATTGACGGGTCAGCTCGATCATGTCGGCCACCAATCGGTCTTCGTCTGCGCGACCTTGCGGGACACGCCGTTGCGTGGACCGGTGTTGTCCAAGCACGCGGCAGGCGCGTCTCTCGGAAACGTTCAGCTGGTTGCGTACATGGCTGATGCAGGCGCGACGACGAGCGGGGCTCAGTAGTTTCCCTTGGCCGCCTCCGTGAGGATCAGTTTGTCCAACGTCAGATCTGAAACCGCGCGTCTCAGCCGCTCGTTCTCTTTCTGAAGCCGCTTCAGTTCTTTCAACTGATCTACACCCATTCCGCCGTACTTCTTTCGCCAGCGGTAATAGGTTTGTTCAACAACGCCAATCTGTCTGATCGCATCAAGACGGGACATCCCTTGCCCCATCAGAACTTCAACCCGCCGTAACTTAGAGACAATCTCTTCGGGCTTCGGTCTCTTGTTTGCCATTCTTGGTCCTCCGTTTCCTAAACATAACGGTGGACCAGTTCAGTTGGGGAGGCTCACA
>NZ_JBWVAZ010000030.1:0-1176 GCF_057220975.1 Ruegeria sp. HKCCD9138
TTACTCGATGATTTTCGACACGACGCCGGCGCCGACGGTGCGGCCGCCTTCGCGGATGGCGAAGCGCAGGCCGTCTTCCATCGCGATGGGCGCGATCAGCTCGACGGTGAAGCCGACGTTGTCGCCAGGCATGACCATCTCGGTGCCTTCGGCCAGGGTCACGGTGCCGGTCACGTCAGTGGTCCGGAAGTAGAACTGCGGACGGTAGTTCGCGAAGAACGGGGTGTGACGACCGCCCTCTTCCTTGGTCAGGATGTAGGCTTCGGCTTCGAACTTGGTGTGCGGGGTCACCGAACCCGGCTTACACAGAACCTGGCCACGCTCAACGCCGTCACGGTCGATACCGCGCAGCAGGGCGCCGATGTTGTCGCCCGCTTCACCGCGATCCAGCAGCTTGCGGAACATTTCAACACCGGTACAGGTGGTTTTCTGAGTGTCGCGGATGCCGACGATTTCAATCTCGTCGCCAACGTTGATCACGCCACGCTCGACACGACCGGTCACAACGGTACCACGGCCCGAGATCGAGAACACGTCTTCGACCGGCATCAGGAACGGCTTGTCAACTTCACGCTCGGGGGTGTCGATGTAGTCATCAACAGCCGCCATCAGTTCCTTGATTTTCTCTTCGCCGATTTCCGGGTTGTTGCCTTCCATCGCGGCCAGAGCCGAACCTGCGATGATCGGAACATCGTCGCCGGGGTAGTCGTAGCTGGACAGCAGTTCGCGCACTTCCATCTCAACCAGTTCCAGCAGCTCTTCGTCGTCAACCTGGTCAACCTTGTTCAGGAACACGACCATCTTCGGGATGCCAACCTGGCGGCCCAGCAGGATGTGCTCGCGGGTCTGCGGCATCGGGCCGTCAGCTGCGTTCACAACCAGGATCGCGCCGTCCATCTGGGCAGCACCGGTGATCATGTTCTTGACGTAGTCGGCGTGGCCGGGGCAGTCGACGTGCGCGTAGTGGCGGTTGTCGGTCTCGTATTCCACGTGGGCGGTCGAGATGGTGATGCCGCGCGCTTTCTCTTCCGGCGCACCGTCAATCTGGTCATACGCTTTGAAGTCACCGAAATACTTGGTGATTGCTGCGGTCAGCGTCGTCTTGCCGTGGTCAACGTGGCCAATCGTGCCGATGTTGACGTGCGGTTTTGTACGCTCAAACTTTTCCTTTGCCAT